>JAUJOM010000004.1:0-25130 GCA_030447645.1 Longimicrobiaceae bacterium
CCCGGGGCAACACCACGCTCTCTGGCGAGCAGAAGTCGGAAGCTGGCTGGATCATTTCGCATCCGCGTGAGCAGTGCGCGTGCGGGGTGAGGCATCCTCCCCCCACGCACGCGAATAGACCTGTCTCGCCTGGTTCCGCTCGCTAGGGCGTTGCTCTCAACCGGGCCAGCACCTGGTTCGTGACATCCAGCGCTGGATCTCTGGCAGGGGCCGAAGCCGCATGGAAGATAAAGGCATAGCTACCCTGCTTCCGGAAGGCTTCCAGTGCTTCGGCAGCCCGCTTGAAGATCGGGCCCGTGATTTCCTGCTGCCGCTTCGCGAAACTCGCCTCAGCTTCCCCGGTCCTCTGCTGAAAGGCCGTGACTCGTTTGCCGAACTCTTGCTCCCTTTGTTGCCGCGCAGCGGCACTGAGAGACGAGGCCTGCTTCTGGAAGTCGGCCTGCATCTGCTGTAACTCCTGCTGTAGTTTGCCCAACTCCGCACGTGAGCGCTCTGCTTCTCCCTGTAACTGCTTTTGAGCTTCCGCGCTCCCCGGTGCTTCGCGGATCACACGCTCCATATCCACGTAAGCTATTTTGGGTGCCTGCGCCGCAAGTGGCGACCGTACGGACACCAATAGAGTCGGAATCAGTAAAAGGCCCAGCTTCAGATACCGCTTCATCAAATTACTCCCGGTGAAAGAGCAGCACGGAGGACATCTGGTGCGACGGTCGCATGCGCCGCCCACGAACCGACGTGCTTACCCGGAACCGCTAGAAAGTTCCCACTGCGCCACCTTGCGGATCGCTCGTTTGAGATGCGAGTCGGCGGGAGCACACCCGCCAGCTTCAACTGCGTCAGCATGCGATCGAAAGCTTGCCCCAACCTGGTTCTCTGTGCATGTTTAGCGGGTCTCTCCCCGATCCACTCCCAAAGCTGGCAAGGACATACAATGAGCTTTCTCCGCGTTCATAGCTTCCGGCTGTTCGCGCTCACTGCCGTGGGCGTGCTGGCACCTGTCCAGGCGGCCGCGCAGGTCCGCAGTGCGCAGCGTCCCATGGCGTTCCTGGACGTGCAGCACATGCGGCAGATCGGCGCGCCGACACCGAGCCCCGACGGGCGGTGGATGCTGTACACGCTTTCGACTCCCGACTGGAAGGAGGCGAAGCGGCAAACCGACATCTACATCGTTTCGACGGAGCAGGGCGTTCCATCAACCAGGCAGCTGACTTTCACCAGGGACAAGAGCGAAGCGGCGCCGCGCTGGTCGCGGGACGGCAAGTTTTTCGTCTTCAGCTCCAATCGAGACGCGCCCGCCAGCGCCAGCGGCCAGAATCAGCTGTACATGATGCGTCCGGACGGGGGCGAGGCTCGCAAGATCACCGACGCCAAGGAGGGCGTTTCCACCCCGGCCTTCAGCCGTGACGGCAGGTGGCTCGTCTACCGCAGCGGCAAGCCGGACGAGGAGCAGCTTCACGCACTCCCCGTCGCCGGCATCGACTCGGCCAAGCCGGTGCAGCTCACCAAGCAGGCCGCGGGCGTCGGTCTCTGGCAGTGGGCACCGGATGGCAAGCGCATCTACTTCATCACCGCGGACACCCTCGATAAGGACGAGAAGCTGCGGGTGGAGAAGAAGTTCAACGTCGCGGTGCGCAACCTGGAAACGCCGCGCTCCAGCCTCTGGGCGCTGGATGTGGAAACCAAGCGAGCGACGCGGCTTACCCGCGACACCACCATCACCGTGACCGACTTCAACGTATCGGACGATGGGAAGTGGGTCGCCTTCCGCGGCATTTCGGCGGGCCGGTACCAGCGAAACATCACTGAGCAGGGGCTCCACGGTGACAACTTCCTGCTGGAGACCGCCACCGGACGGATCGAGCGCCTCACCAATAACGTCGAAGTAGGCGAAAGCACCCCCAGCTTTTCGCCGGACGGCCGGTGGATCGCCTTTTCGGCGTCGGACGACATGACGCGGTACAACATGAAGAACGCCCGCGTCTATCTGCGGCGCACCACCGAAAAGGGTGGCGAGTGGCGCAAGCTGGGAACAGGGTTCGACGGCGACGTGACAGTCGGCTTCTGGTCCAGGGATGGCAGGACGATCTACTTCAACGAGGGAATTCGCGCTACCAACCAGCTCCTGGCGCTCGACGTTGCTTCCGGACGCGTTCGCCAGGTGACCAACGCCAGGGCGTCCCTGAACGCGATGCAGGACGACGACTCCCGGCGGATCATCATCAGCTACGCCGACCCGAAGACGCCTCCCACGCTCTTCACCGTCCCCTCTGTTCAGCAGGTGGCGAACCGCGGGGCATGGCGGCAGCTCACCGATGCCAACCCGCAGGCCCGGCAGTTCGCGCTGGGTGAAGAAGAAGAAATCACCTGGACGTCGGCGGATGGGAAGCAGGTGGGGGGCATCCTGGTTAAGCCGGTCGGCTACCAACCCGGCAAACGCTACCCGCTCATCGTCGCCATTCACGGCGGCCCCGCGGCTGCCGACGTGCTCGGCTTCAACGGCGGCTACGGCTCACAGGTATATGCCGGCGCCGGCTACGCGGTGCTCAAGCCCAACTACCGCGGGTCCACGAACTACGGCGAAGCTCACAAGAACGACATCGTCGGCAACTACTTCCAGAACGGGTACGAGGACATCATGACCGGCGTCGACCAGCTGATCGCCAAGGGAGTAGTCGACAGCAACCGGATGGGCGTCCTCGGCTGGAGCGCCGGCGGCCACTGGTCCAACTGGATTCTCACGCACACCGACCGCTTCAAGGCGATCAGCTCCGGTGCGGGAACCTCCAACTGGATCTCCATGTACGCCCAGAGCGACGTGCAGCGCAACCGGCAGTTCTACCTCGGCGACAAGCTCCCGTACGAGGACTTCGATGCATACTGGAACCAGTCGCCGCTCAAGTACATCCGCAATGCCAAGACGCCCACGATGATCCACGTCGTCAAAGGTGACCCGCGGGTGCCGAGCCCACAGTCGGAGGAGCTGCACATGGCGTTGAAGCGGCTGGGCGTACCCACGGAGCTGTACGTCTACCCCGGCGAAACCCATGGCATCCCGGACCCCCGCAATCAGCTCGTCAAATCAGTGAGTGAGATGGCGTGGATGGACTACTGGGTGCGCGGAAGCGGCCGCCGCTGCGTGGCGCGACGTGCTCAAGACCCCTGGAAGATACCGAAGAGCCCAAGCCGGTGGCCGTGGGCGACGCCCGACCCTGAGAGGAGTGCAACGCGGCGTGGAAGCGCTGCTCCCCCGCGTATGATTCTTCGCCGCGAGGAGTTTCTTTCACCCGTCCTGGAGCCCGGCGCTCCACCAGCCCCTTTACCACCTCCGGGTTCGCCTTTCCCCCGGTTCGTGCCATCGCCTGTCCCACAAAGAACCCGAGCAGTCCACTTTTTCCCTTGCGGTACTCTTCGGCCTTGTCCGCATTGGCGGCGATCACCTCCTCGACCGCCGGCGACGATACACCCGGATCGCTGACCTGCCGGAGTCCACAGCGTTCGGCGATCTCCCGGAGATCTCCCCAGCCTGCACCATCTCGGCCAACACGGTCTTGCCGGCGCGGCGTGAAATCATCCCCTCGTCCACGATGCCGATCAAGGCGTGCAGATCCTGCGGGGCGAAGGCAATCTCGTATTGATCCCGTTGAAGCTTTCAGCTCCGGGAGCAAGTCGTTGATGATCCAGCCTGCTACGGCCTTCGGCCTGCTCGAGATGGATGGTGGCTTCAAGAGCCCCGCGATCCCCTCGCTGCGGCCGAGCACCACCGCCTCATGCGGAGCCAGGCCGAACTCGTTCTGGAAGCGAGCAGCCTCCTCCGCTAACTCAGGCATGGCTTCGCGCGCACCTGTGCGCCCTTTGGCCTTCGGCTTCGGCTGCCCGGTACTTTCCTGCTGATCGCCCCGCCTGCGCTACCTTTGCCCAGGTATCGCGCAGCGTAACCGACGGTTGAACACCAGCGCGTCAGGCGACGAGTCCACCACGTCGCTGCAAAAGTAGCCCTGCCGCTCGAACTGGTAACGACTTCCCGCTGCATCCCCACCCACGCTGGGCTCGATCCGCGCGCTCTCCAGCACCACGAGTGACTCAGGGTTTCAGGTACATCTTGAAGTCTTGGTCGCCTTCGTCGGATTCGGCACCGCGAGGCGGTCATAAAGCCGGACCTCACAGGGCAGCGAATGCTCCGCCGGAAACCCAGTGGATCGTTCCCCTCACCGTCCTGCCGTCCGGTGCATTCCCGCCCCGTGTCTCGGGGTCGTAGGTGCACCGAATCTCGACGATCTCACCGCTTTCGTCGCGAACCACCTCGCTGCAGGTGATCATGTAGCCGTAGCGGAGTCGAACCTCCGCAGTGCCAGCCGGAAGTAGCCCCTGGGAGGTTCCTCCATGAAGTCTTCCCGGTCAATATACAGGAAGCGGGAAAAGCGAAGCTTGCGTGACCCTTCGCTGGGGACATCGTGCGGGTAATACGGCGCGTCCAGCTCCTCGGTCTGCCCCCTCCGGATAGTTGGTAATCACTACCCGCAGCGGGCGGAGTACGCAAGAGCACGCGCGGGACGCGCTGGTTCAGATCGTCCCGGATGGCAAATTCAAGCGAAGCAATCTCGATGCGGCTCTCCGTCCTGGCGATACCCATGCGCTCCCAGAAGGAGCGGATCGCCTCGAGCGTGACCCGCGCCGCCGCAGCCCGGCGAGGGTGGGCATGCGCGGGTCGTCCCAGCCGCTCACGTGGCCGCCCTTCACCAGCTCCAGCAGCTTGCGCTTGCTCACCACCGTGTACTCCAGGTTGCCGCGCGCGAACTCGTACTGGCGCGGGAGGGAGGGGACGCGCCCACGTGAGCGCTCAAAGTCCTGCCAGCCCTCCACCACCCAGTCGTACAGCGCCCGGTTGTTCTCGAACTCGAGGGTGCAGAGCGAGTGGGTGATCCCCTCGATGGCGTCCTCGATGGGGTGTGCGTAGTCGTACAGCGGGTACACGCACCACCTGTCGCCCGTGCGGTAGTGGTGCGCGTGCCGGATGCGGTAGATCACCGGGTCACGCAGCAGCATGTTGGGTGCGCTCAGGTCGATCCTGGCGCGCAGCACGTGCTCCCCGTCCCGGAACTCGCCCGCGCGCATCCGGCGAAACAGCTCCAGGCTCTCCCCTGCGGATCGGTCGCGGTATGGACTCGGGCGACCCGGCTCGGTGACGGTGCCGCGCAGCTCGCGGATCTCTTCCTCGGTGGAGCTGTCCACGTACGCCTTCCCTTGCTGGATGAGGAACTCGGCGTAAGAGTACATGTCGTCGAAGTAGTCCGCCGCGAAGTACAGGTGCGGACCCCAGTCGTAGCCCAGCCACTTCACCGCATCGATGATGGACTCCACGTAGTGGATGTCCTCCGTCTCCGGGTTGGTGTCATCGAAGCGCAGGTGGCAGCGTCCGCCCGTCTCGGCGGCGATGCCGAAGTTGAGCGCGATGGACTTGGCGTGCCCGATGTGCAGGTACCCGTTCGGTTCGGGCGGAAACCGTGTCACCACGCGACGATCGTGTTTTCCGGAGCGCAGGTCTTGGGCGATGATCTCACGGATGAAGTCGCGGGAGGCCGTCCCTCTTGATTCCGTCAAAGCAAAGTCACGAAAAAGGTGATTATCATCCTGTGCGGCTGACTGATAGCACTACTCCGTCCAGGGTGGCAAGTGCATCGCGCTCTGAGCAATCCGCTTGCGCGCGCACCCATGTACCCTTAGCGTATGTTTCCGCACGCTCTCCGCTGGAAGGGCCGTGCTCGTGGCTCTTTGGCTTCTACGCAGTACCTCGCACCCAATGCTTCCCACCCGCCCACACGTCAGCGACCAAGCGTACCAGGCGCTGGCTCAGACCGCGCCGGATGCGATTGTTATAATCGACGAGGATAGCGTCATCCTGTCGGTGAATCCCTCCGCGGAACGTATGTTCGGCTACTCCGCCGCTGAGATGGTGGGACAAAAGATGACGCTTTTGATGCCGGAGCGGCTGCGGGCACTCCACCGCAGCGGGGTGGAGCGGTATGTGGCAACCGGAGAAAAGCACGTGCCCTGGTGCGGAGTACAGCTTCCAGGCTTGCGGAAGGACGGGACCGAGGTACCGCTCGAAATCTCCTTTGGAGAGTTTTTCGATGGAGACCGGCACGTCTTCACCGGCTTCATGCGCGACATTACGGAACGCGTTCAGCATCAGCGTGCGCTGGAAGAAACGGCCGGCGAGCTGGAGGCCGCCGTCCGGGAGCTGGAGGCACGTAGTCACCAGGCGGAAGCGGCGAGCCGGGCGAAGAGCGACTTCCTGGCGACGATGAGTCACGAGCTGCGCACCCCGCTGAACGCCACCACCGGTTACGCGGACCTGCTACTGGCTGGAATCCCGGAGCCGATTCCCGAAGCGGCCCAAAAGCAGGTGGAGCGCATCCGGCTCGCGTCCAAGCACCTGCTTTCGGTTATCGAGGAGATCCTGACCTTTTCTCGTCTCGAAGCGGGGCGCGAAACGGTGAACACGAGGGAGGTGAGCTTGGAGGAGCTGGTCGACGAGGTGTGCGCCGTGGTCGAGCCGCTCGCCGAGGACAAGCAGCTCCGCTTCCACGGACCCGGCTCCGGGCCTTCGGTGGCGCTGCACACCGATCCGGGCAAGCTCCGGCAGATTCTCGTCAACCTGCTCGGCAACGCGGTCAAGTTCACCAATCAGGGCGAGGTTGCCTTTGACATCCGGTTCGACGGCGACCATGCCTTGTTCAGCGTGCGGGATACGGGAATTGGCGTTGCGCCGGAGAACCTGCAGGCGATCTGGGAGCCGTTCAAGCAGCTGGAAGACACCAACACGCGGAGCGCCGGAGGAACGGGATTGGGGCTGCCGGTGAGCCGCGACCTCGCCCGGCTTCTAGGCGGCGACATCGCGGTGGAAAGTACACCCGGGCGCGGCAGCACCTTCACCCTGCGCCTGCCCCAGCGCCCCGACAGCATTCGTGCGAACGGCCCGGCGGGTTTGGAGTGACCACCCGCTGGGTCCGGTACTCTCACGCGCACAAAGCTTGCCTGGTTCACGACCGGCATACCCCTTTAGCCGCCGACCATGATACAAGACCGATCCGACGCGAAGCACCAGGAAGAGCCGACCCGCGACACCGAGGGCCACGAGTTGCCCGGAGCAGACAACGAGGAGCTGCCGCCGGTCACCTGCCAGAACTGTGGCGGAGAGGTTTCCAAACTCGAGCCGGTCTGCCCCCACTGCGGCCATCCTCTGGTCGGGGCGTGATGCCCGCCCCCATCCTCCCCCGCGTCTTCAGCGCCCGGGGAAGGACGTACCAGGTAAGCATCGCCCCGATGGAGCGGAGCGGAGGACTGGGTGTGGACCCGCGGGTCAAGGCAGTGGTGTTTGAAGCCGAGGGGCGGGTCTGGTCCGCTCCCATTCCCCACACCGTGCTGCTCGCGGCGCTCTCCAATGAGCAGCTTGCGGAGCTGCTGGAGCAGGCACTGATTCGGAACTGACCGGAGGCGGGCATGCTGAACATGTCACCACGCAAGGCGTGGACTGCCGTACTTTTCGTGCTTCTGCTGGTGGGGTGCTACGCCTGGTACATCGCCAGCAATCTGGAAAAGCGCGACTCCCAGAGCTGGTTCGGCCCCTAGCGGCGCTGCGGCTCCAGCGGAAGGCGCAAGGTGAGCACACGCTCACCCGCCAGCGCCGTCTCTATTCCCCATCGCGCCCGGTGCGCCTGCTGCAACTCCCGAACCCGACGCAGCAGCTGCATGTAGGCGACGTCCTCCGGCGTGAGCGAGGGGGAGCGCATGGACCTGCAGCGCGTAGGGTCCGCCACCACCGAGCGCCAGGCGCAGGTGTGCCCGAAGCCGAGCGCGTGCACCAGCTCGTGCGTGACGAGTTCCGGAGCTTCCCTGCTCGAAGCAAGCCCTGCCCGACGCAGGCGCACCGCGCCGTAGACGATCTTTCCCCCCTCGGAGATGGCGGTGCCAAGCCCGGAGTAGGGTAGCGTGGGATCGACCCACACCAGGATCACGTCCTCCGGCTCGCCTTCCCCCTCGCCCGCAAGTGTTTCTTCGTAGCGGACGGGCCGGAAAAGCTCGCTCCCCAGGTCCCGGTGCATGCTTTCCGCTACACGCCAAAACTCCACCGAGTCGCGCGCGGTAAACATCTCCGAAACGTCTTCCCGGTCGAACGCCACGCGCAGGGGGAACCGTGCTTCCGGCCAGCTCTGGACCGGGGTTCGTGCCAGGAACGCCGTACGGGTGCCGGCACGTTCGTAAAAGGCGGAGCACCCGGTGCACGGAGGCGTGAACGCCCGCTGCAGACTGATCGGGACCGCGGCACCCGCGAAACTGCCGCGGGGAATTGCCCACTCTCGGGGTACCAGGATGAACCGCTGCTCTCCGGCAAGCTCTTCCCGCCGCAGCCACACCAGCGCGGGATGAAACCTGCGCAACGCGCGGTCGGCGGCATCCAGCGAGAGCTCGAACACCTCATCGGGGAGCTGTGCCGGAAGCACAAGCGAGAAGCGCCCTGCCGAATCCACGTCAACCGAATCCGCGAACGAGGCGGCGCGCAGCAAGAATCGGAGTCCCTGAACCGAAGTGCCATCGGCCGAGAAAACCTGGCCGGCGATCTCGAGCGGAGTGTGACGCTCGGCCGTGACCGCCGGCTGGACGAAGGCAATGAGTAGCAGAGCGAGGAAGAAGCAAGGCCGGCGGAAATCAGCAAACATGGCGGCTCAATGGGTGTGCGGCACGAATTGTCGTCGCGCGGGATTGCTGATACCCGGGTTGAGCCGAGAGGATTCCCGGAGCTCACCGGATGTCAGATCCTGGCTGCCTCGCGCGTTCTAGTTGCGTCCATGTGCCACTCAACAGGCCTTCCGACCACCGACGCACGCAAACAGCTCAATGCCCCGACTGCTTTACGCCGCGCTGCTCGTTCTTGCCACCGTTGCCGTGCCTGGCTGCGCGGATTCCCTGTTTGGGGGTGAAGGGGACGAATACACGCTGCCGGAACCGGATCGGAGCCTGGATCCCGCGAAGCTATCCATTGGCGACTACCTTGCCACGCCCTGCGGAACGAACCACGAACTGCGGTCGCGGAGCGAGCGAGTTCTGGTGGACATCTTCTTCGGGCGGAAATCGAACAGGGACCCGATGGACCGTGCCCAGGCAGCGCACCTCCAGGCAGTGACTTCCCGTGGGGGAGCCGTGCTGTATCCCTTCAACGTCCCCGCCGTGCGTGCCCGAATCAATCGGAACCAGATCCCCGACTTGATTGCCACCGGGCACTGGATCACCGTGCGCGAGGTGCCGAACCCGGCGCGTTATGACCTGCCGGTGAACGTCGGCTACACCCGCCCGCTTCGCGATTCGGACCTCGAGCGCTTTCGCGAGCTGGGAGGGCGAATCACGCACCGCTTCGACTTCATCAACGGGATTTCGGGGGAGCTACCCGACCATTCCCTTCCCCAGCTGCGCTCATCCAGTGACGTGCTATACGTGGAGCCGAACGGAATCGGCTGCCTCGCCGGGTGACGTGCGAAGACTCAGGCACGTTGAGGGATTGCGTGGCCGGCACCGCGGTGATCCGCGAAGTCCGGTGGGGCCCAGTCAGCGGGCGACTGGCTGAAACTGCACGATGACAGCATCCGGGTTCCAGTAGCTCCACGCCAGCCGGATCTTGCCTTCCGGACCAACCTCGAATACGTTGACACCCTGGAATCGGACCTGCCGTCCGTTCTTCCCTTCCCCGCGGCCCGTCCACTTCACGGCGGCCTTGTCCCCCGCGATCACGACGTCGTCTTCGGTAAGGCTCAGCGAGTCGAACATCCCCCGGTGAGCGGTGAAGAACTGCCGTAGGCCAATGCGCCCCGCCTGCGCGGGATTGCCCGGGATGTCGTAGACCAGCGCCCCAGCGGCAAAGGTCCCGGCCCAGGCCTGGGTGTTGGAGGCGCGAATCGCGCCAAAGTAGCGGGCGAGGGTGGTCTCCACCGTCCAGCGGGAGGCGGCCCCGGGTGCCGGCGGAACGGGTGGCTCGGCGCTGAACACGCTGGAGCGGATCTTCCATCCGCCGTCCGGCTGGCGCGCGTACACCGTGTTGTACTTGCCAGTGGTTCGGTACGCCGATCCGGTGCCGGGGTTGATCCGGACGGTGAAGAGTCCCGTCTCGAAGGCGAGATTGTCGGCGATGCTCAGTGCGGCGGTCGTGTAGGACGCGCTCCCGCTGGTGGGTGCCTAGCGCCCCCAGCGCTCCTGGATTGCGTCGATCCCGCGCAGTGTCGTGCCATCTGAAGCCACCATGACGGCATCCGGCGTGTAGCTGGCAGCCAGCGTGGAAAGATCCAGCACGCTCCCCGCGGCGACCCACTGGTTGCGGAGCCGGTCGATGATGGCGGTATCCCCGCCCTCCAGGGAAAGAACGGGGGCCTGTGGAGGTGCAGGCGGTGGTAGCGGTAGCGCGGGCGCGGCACAGGCACCAGTAGCCATTAGTGGGGCGAGCAGAAGCAGGCGCAGCAACAGCGAAGCCTTCACACGTCCTCCAGCATCAAGTGTCCACGCAGCAATGACCACACCCGGAAATACGCCGTGCACTCACCTCGCGCAATGCTTGTTTCAGCACCCCGCTGGCGCTCATCAAGCCGGAGCGCCAGCGGTACGATATTCGCACCCATTGCACCACCCAGAATTGACTCAAGAGGGATCATGAAAGCGCGTATCTTTGCCCTGGCCGGAGCCCTGCTCGCGGTCACGCTGTACACCCCCGTGGCCGCCCAGCAGCCGGCCCCTGGCCCCCGTGAACTCCGCCTCGTCGTCAACATTCCCGCAGGAAGGTTGCACGTGTACGAAGGGGGAACGCTCACCCGGAACTACCCGGTATCCGTGGGAATGCGGAAGCACCAGACGCCCGCGGGCCAGTACCGCGTCAGCCGCGTGGTGTGGAACCCGTGGTGGCACCCACCTGAGGCTGCCTGGGCCGCGAAGCGGAAGGTGACTCCCCCGGGACCGGGAAACCCAATGGGCAGGGCCAAGATCTTCTTCCGGGACCCGGACTACTACATCCATGGTACCCCCAGTGAGGGGCGCCTGGGCCGTCCCGCATCCCATGGGTGCGTCCGGATGCGCAACGCGGACGTGCTGGCGCTCGCTCGTCTGATCGCACGCTATGAGCCACAGGGTATCAGCGACGCGGAAGCAGTGCGGCTAGCAGGCAACCCGAAAGAAACACGCGAGGTCTACCTGACCGGGCGCGTAGTGACGGAGATCATCTACACCGTGGTGGAGGTCCAGAACGGCCGCCTCAAGGTCCACCCGGACGTGTACGGCTTCGCGAGCGCGGACATGCACAAGCGCATCAACGACAAGCTCGCCGCCAGCGGGGTGGACCCCAAGAAGGTGAATCGCGAAGTCCTCGGGCTCTTCCTCAAGACGGCCCGTTCGCAGACCAGCCAGATCCCGGTGCGGGCGCTCACCCTACGGCCGAAGAAAGTAGACCTGGCGCTGAGCCTGTCCGCCCCGGTGGAGTTGGCAATCCGGCCGTTGCCCAATCCCAGGGCGGAGAAGGAAGTGGCGGCGCTCAGTGCCGAGGCAACACCGTAGCACTTCCCTCACACCAGGCCAGAATCGCCGCGAACGGTCGGCCTTCCAGGGCACCGAGCAGCCTGTGCTTGC
Organism: Longimicrobiaceae bacterium; assembly: GCA_030447645.1. Lineage (GTDB taxonomy): Bacteria > Gemmatimonadota > Gemmatimonadetes > Longimicrobiales > Longimicrobiaceae > JAUJOM01. The sequence continues at coordinate 11,659 of JAUJOM010000004.1, forward strand.
CAAGCCTGGCGCGGGTGAGCGCGGGGCTGGATAAGCCGGCCAGAAAGCGTGCCTGCTGACGGGGCGCACCCAATGGCGTGGGGTGGGCCTCGCACACCTGGCGAAACTCCGCCACATCTAGGACCTGCTCGATGGGCAGCGGCGGCAGGGCGCGTGGGAAAGCCGCGGCTTTGCCCGTCTCGCAAAAGGTACAGTGGCCGCACGGCCCATCCCGCTCTTCGCCGAAGTAGCGGAGCAGTACGTTGGTCTGGCAGCCGCGATGGGTGACCAGATCCACGACCTGCGCGACGCGCGACACCTCGCCCTGCTCGCTACGCCGAAATCGCCCCGCAAGCTCGGCTGCCAGCCCCGGGATGTCGGGTACGGATACCAGACGAGTGAAGCGCTGCCGAGCGTCAGACACCTTGAGCTCCACCCAGCCCTGTTCGCGCAGGTACTCGAGCGCGTGGACGATCCGGTCCCGGTCCTGGCGCAGCGTGGCGGCAAGAGGTACGGTATCCAGCGCGTACCATTCCCTGCCCTTCCGGGCCCCATCGAAAACCGATCTTAGAAACCCAGCACGCTCGCCCTTAAAGCGCCCCAATAGCTGTTCCACCGGCTCCGCCGGCCGCACGGAGTAGCCCGCGTAAAAGGGCGTGCCCTGCCGCAGAACCCCGAGCAGCTCGAGGTAGGTGAAGGCGGTACGGAGCACCAGCGGGCGGATGTCGTGCCGGCTGGAAAGCTCGGCCAGGTTCACGTCGAACGCCGGCTCTGTGCCCGGCGCGAGCACTTCATGGAGCAGGGCCTGTAGCGCTTCATCGGTCGGCGTGTCCCCATAGGCAAAGTTTTCGAGCGCGGCTACGTCATCCAGGCAGGCGAGCATCTCCACCATCGACGCCAGCCCATCCCGCCCCGCGCGCCCGATCTCCTGACTGTAGCTTTCCAGGCTCTTCGGGAGGTTGTAGTGGTAGACGTAGCGCACGTCCGGCTTGTCGATCCCCATCCCGAAGGCGATCGTCGCCACCACGGTTGCACCCGGCGAGATTTTCCACCACTCCTGTGTGGCGGTGCGGTCCTCCGGGGTCATGCCAGCATGGTACGCGCGGGCGGCGATGCCGGCCTCGCGGAGCAGGGTGGCGATGCGCTCGGCGGTCTTTTGCAGGGTAACATAGACGATCCCGGTGCCGACCGGGCGCTCCCGGAAGCGGGCGAGCAGGAGTGCGTCCCGCTCCGCGGCACGGACAGGGGTGGTGCGCAGGAACAGGTTGGGCCGGTGGAAGCCGGTTACGATTGCGGCTTCTCGCGGAATTCCGAAGCTGCGGCAGATGTCCCGCGCTACTGCGGGTGTAGCAGTGGCGGTCAGGGCGAGGACGCGCTCGGCGCCCAGCTCACGCGCGGTCTCGGCGAGCTTCAGGTAGTCCGGACGGAAGTTGTGCCCCCACTCCGAGATGCAGTGCGCCTCGTCCACCGCGAATAGAGCGATGCGGATCCGCGCAAGCTGCGCCAGGAAGCGCTCGTTGTTGAACCGCTCGGGGGCGACGTAGAGCAGCTTGAGACTGCCGTCCCGCATTCCCGCCTCGACCTGGCGAGTTGCATCCGCGGAAAGGGAGCTATCGAGCCGTGCGGCGCCGATCCCCTGCCGAGTGAGGGCGTCGATCTGATCCTTCATCAGCGCGATCAGCGGCGATACCACCACCGTCACGCCTCCCAGCAGCAGCGCGGGGAGCTGGTAGGTGAGCGACTTGCCGCCACCCGTGGGGAAGACGGCAAGTGCGCCGCGGTGCTCCAGCAGCGCCTGGATGGCTTCGCGCTGGCCGGGGCGAAATGCTGAGAAGCCGAACCGTTGCCAGAGAACGCTGTCGAGCTGGGATATAGTCACTGCAAGGACAGCCCTACTCCTCTACGCTTTTTCGCCTTCTTCCGCCAGCAGCTCGACTTCCGCGCGGCTCGTCTCCAGGATCCGCCGTGCGGTGGCCACGTGGGTGACGCCCTCACGGTATAGCACCAGTTGATCCTCCAGGTCCAGGTCGTCGCGGTCCAGCTCGCGGCGGATCTGGTCCAGGCGGGCGAGCACCACACCCAAACGGAGCGGCGGCGTGTTCTCTCCCACGGTGTCCGCGAGGACGGTGGGCTCGATAAGCTGGTCAGGCTGATTGGCGTGCATCGCGTCAGGAAGGGTGAGTGGGGGCGAGGACCGGCTCGGCTTGATTGGCGTGCATCGCGTCAGGAAGGGTGAGTGGGGGCGAGGACCGGCTCGGCTTCGGCACGCACGGCGATCTCGCCGTGGGCCAGACGCACGCGGAGCTGCTGATCCGGCTGGACCTCCTCCGCGTCCCGGACGAGATGGCCCGTTTCGGCGTCGCTCACCACCGCATAGCCGCGGGCGAGTACACGCAGGGGGCTGCGCGCGTCCAGGCCTTCAGCGCCGGCGGCAAGCTCCCGCTCCAACCCTTCCAGGCGGCGTTCCATGGCAGCGTGCAAGGCTTCCTCGGAGCGGAGTGCCTGCTCTTCGGCGCGGGCGAGCGCCTGACGGGGAGAGTGCGCACCCAGGTGGCGGGCAGCAGCCTCGGTCTCGGAGCCGAGCAGCGCCACCCGGCGTGACATCGCTCGCTGGACGGCATCGTAGTGCCGCAGTAGCTGCTCCTCGCGACGTTCCGTGGCGCGACCGATCCGCCGGCGTACATCCTGGCGGAACTCGTCCAGCCAGGCGGCGATCTCCCGCCCATCCGGGACGGCGCGCTCCGCCCCTGCCGTGGGGGTGGCGGCGCGCACATCCGCCACCATGTCGGCCACGGTGTAGTCAGTTTCATGGCCAACGGCCGAGATCACCGGCACCGGGCAGGCAGCGATGGCACGGGCGACGGGCTCCATGTTAAAGGCCCAGAGGGATTCCATGCTCCCCCCGCCCCGCGCCACGATCACCACGTCAGCCGGGCAGCGGTCCCGACGGGTGCCGAAGCGACGGATGGCGGCGGCGATCTCCGGGGCCGCCTCCGCGCCCTCTACCCCGCAGTGGGAAACCAGCGCCGGCATCCACCAGGCCTTGCGGCGGAGGGCGCGGTGCATGTCGTGAAAGGCCGCGCTCTGGGTGGAGGTGACAATGCCCACGCAGTCCGGGTGTGGAGGGAGTGGGCGCTTGCGGTCCTCGTCCAGCAGACCCTCCTGGCGGAGCTGCTTCAGCAGGCGCCCCTTGGCCAGCTCCCACAATCCGCCGACGCCGGTTTTTTCCAGCCGGGAAACATCAAGCTGGAACTGCCCCTTGCGAGGGTAGATACCGAGCTGGCCGAAGACCTCCACCTCCATCCCGTTCTCCGGGAGCGTGGGAAGGAGACGGGCCGCCTTGGCCCACAGGGTACAGCACAATTCCGCCTGGTCGTCCTTGAGGGTGAAGTAGCAGTGCCCGCTGGACATCCGCTTCCAGCCGGACACCTCCCCCCGCACCCAGAGCAGCTTGGCCTTTTCCCGAAGCACCGCATCCGCGCGCCGGACGATCAGCGACACTGAGTAGACCTTACGCGGTGCAGCCTGGGCGGTGCTACTGAGTGGAGTGCCGTACGTCGTAGCGATCATCGGCCGGGATGCGGCCGGGGGAGGAGGCTTCTACTCACCCGTGAATGATAAGGGCACAGGCAGACCGAAGGAAGCCCGGCAGTCACTACCCGGGCCGTCGGTAGACTACCCCGTCCTTCATCACGAAGAGCGGGCGCTCCATTGCACGGATGTCGCGGGTAGGATCGCCCGGCACCGCGACGATGTCGGCGAGCTTGCCCGCAGCGAGCGAGCCCACACGGTCCTCCCAGCCGAGCAGCCTGGCAGCGTTCATGGTGCCGGCGGTGATCGCCTGCATGGGCGCCATCCCACCCCACTCCACCAGCAGGGTGAACTCATGGCCGTTGGTGCCGTGGGGGATCACCCCCGCGTCCGTCCCGAGGGCGATCGGCACCCGGTTGGCCACGGCTAGCCGGATCGCCCGGCGCATCGCCTCCGCGGCGGCAAGCGCCTTGTCCGCGCGATGACCCTTGAGGACGCCGTTCCTGGCGAAGCGCTCCACCGCTTCACCCGCCATCAATGTGGGGACGAAGTAGGTGCGCCGCTGCGCCATCAAGCGCGCACCCTCGGCATCCAGAAAAGAGCCGTGCTCAATGGAGGCGACGCCGCCTCGAACCGCGGTCTTGATCCCCTCGGTGCCATGCGCGTGGGCGGCTACCTTGCGGCCCAGCTTGGTGGCTTCTTCGGTCATTGCCTGGAGCTCCTCCAGGCTGTACTGCGACGCCTGGACCGCGGCGCTCCCTTCGGAAAGCACCCCGGCGGTCGCGCACGTCTTGATCACGTCCGCCCCATACTTCACCTGGTAGCGCACAGCGGCGCGCACCTCATCCGGCCCGTTGGCAATGCCGGTGCGGATGTCGCCATCCATCAGGCCGGGCCGATACGCGTTCTCGTCGCAGTGCCCACCGGTGATGCCCAGGCTGTGTGCGGCGGTCTGAATGCGCGGGCCGGGGATACGGCCCTCGTTGATCGCCTGGCGGAGTGCGATATCCTGGAAGTTGTCAGCGCCCACGTTGCGCACCGAGGTGAAGCCCGCCATAAGCGTCTTTTCCGCGTGGGGTACGCTCAGGATGGCGGCGTAGCTCGGGAAGTCCTTGACTGCCGCCAGGTCTGCTCCCGGGTCTCCCAGCACCCGCCCGACCAGGTGGGTGTGCATGTCGATGAAGCCGGGGAGAAGGGTGGCATCGGCCAGGTTCACGACGCGGGCGCCCTGCGGGATGCTCACCGTACCCTCCCGACCCACCGCGACGATCCGGTTACCGGTGACGACCACCACGCCGTTCTGGATGGGTGCCGCGCCGGTGCCGTCGATGAGCCGCGCGGCCCGGAGCACGGTGGTACCCTGGGGCTGCTGAGCAGCGACAGCACTCGAGAGCAGGCAAGCTGTAAGCAGGGTGCCGAGCACGATGCGGGATGGCCTCATGAAACTCTCCTGGATGTGGTGGTGTTATCAGGTTTGTGCCCGATCGATCCACTGCGGGACCGGCGGTGCACTGTAGTGCTCGAACCGTTCGACCAGGGCCTGAGGGTCCTGGTCCAAGAGCAAAAACGAGCGGTGTGGCTCACGGAGAAATTGCTGCTGGACCATGTGGTCGAGAAACGTGATCAAGGGCTCATAGTAGCCCGCCACGTCCAGCAGGCCGCAGGGCTTGCGATGCATACCCAGCTGCGCCCAGGTCCACACCTCGAAGAGCTCCTCCATGGTGCCGATTCCGCCGGGCAGGGCGATGAAGCCGTCGGCCAGCTCCGCCATGCGCGACTTGCGCTGGTGCATGGACTCCACCACGTGCAGCTCCGTCAGGCCAGTATGCGCGACCTCCCGCTCCCACAGGGCACGGGGGATCACACCCACGGCTTTCCCACCGGCTGCGAGCACGGCGTCCGCCAGCGCACCCATCACGCCCACGCTGGCACCGCCGTACACCAGCCCGATGCCGTGCTGCGCGAGCACACCCCCCAGAGCCTGCGCGCTCTCGATGTAGTCCGGAAGCGCACCCGGGCTGGAGCCGCAAAAAACGCAGATGCTCCGCACCGCCTGGCTACTCATAGAGGTTCTGGACGTCGGCCGCGGCGAGCTCTACCAGAAAGTCCGCGATCTTTTCGGTCACTGCCCGGAAGTGCCGCCCGCCCTTCTCGCGAGTGGCGGCAGCGGGGTTGCCGGTGCCCGTATCCCGCGTGACCTGTGTCCACTGGCGCGGAGCCCACACCCAGCCTTCGCGCAGCCCGCCGATAGCAAAGCGCCGCGCCGCTCCATCGCCAGCTTCCGACAGGGGGAGCACCAGCTCGGGAGCGAGGTGCATCATCAGGCTGCTCTCCAGCTCCCCCGCATGGTCTCCCGGCTCCTCAAAGAACTGCCGGGCGTCCACCACCTGCCACCAGTTCAGCGTGCAGACGAACACGTCATGGTGGGGCTGAAGCTCCCGGATCATCTGCCGGAAGTCGTTCCCGCCGTGGCCGTTGACGAGGACCAGCTTCCGTACTCCCTGCCCTGCGAGCGACTCCACCACGTCGCGCAGTACGGCGAGCTGTGTGCTGGGGTTCATGTTGATTGTGAGCCGCAGGTCCAGCTGGCCGGTGTTCACCCCGAAAGGGACAGTGGGGAGCACCACCACCCGCGCACCCCGCTCCCAGGCGATGCGTGCCGCTTCCGCCGCGATGTGGTCGCACTCGATCACGTCCGTGCCGTACGGCAGGTGGAAGTTGTGCGGCTCGGTGGCGCCCCAGGGGAGGACCGCCACCTCGTAGGGCGTTTCCCGAACCGTCTTCCAGCTTGCTTCGGCGAGAATGTACGGGCGAGCCGTCACTGGGCCTGTGACTCCTCCGTCAGCTCCCGGAGCGCTACCACCCGCCCGCCCTCCGCCCAGCGTGCGAGTGTCGCATCCTCCTCTTCCACGCCAAGACCCCAGGTAGCGTCGCGAACGGCTACGGTCCGGTAGCCGCGCTCCTGCATCCCATCCACCGCCTGGGTGACGCAAACGTCGCGAGCCACCCCCGCCACGATGATCTCCAGCGGACGCCCAAGCTGCCGCTCCAGCTCTTCCAGCAGGGCCCCCGTGCCGGGGTTCCCTGCAAAGACGCTGAAGCGCTCCTTCTGGATGAACACCGGCCGGCGCTCCGCCACCGCGGTTCGCGCAACCTCGCGCGCCTGCTCCGGCGTGGCGCGGCGGGGGAGGATCGCCGGGTTCTCCGGGCGGATCTCCGGGATGACCTCGGCGCCTTCGCGCTCGGTCGGATCTGGCGACAGGCCCATGCAATGCGGCGGATAGGTACCCTGCCGAGCATCGGGGGCAACCGGCTCGATCTCCGCATCGTCATGCGCGTGCCAGTCACCCGTGTACACCAGCACCTCGCAGTGCTCCCGCATCCATGCGACGGCCTCCCGGATTCGCGCCGCCACCAGGGTAGCGCCGGCATCCGAGGAGTCGAACAGATTGCGGACGTACAGGCGCCCACCCTGTTCCGGCGGGCGCATGAAGTCGTTCTGCACGTCCACGACCCAGCCTACGCGAGCCGTGTTCATGCATCCACCTCCCCCCAGTCGAGCCGGACCAGCCGCGGGTTGGTGCGGAACCCGCGGCCGACCTTGCTCTGCGGATCTCCATCCACCCGCACGACGTCCGCCGTGAAGTCGAAGCTGGAGAGCAGTCCCCCCGCTCCCTTGTTGTGCCCAAGCAAGCTGCTCCCCACGCCGTAGGCGGTCACCGGCACCCCCTCCGCCTCGAAGCGGCGGATCTTTTCCGGGGTGAAGCCGCCACTCGCCACGACGCCCACGTAGTCGAAGCCCTGGTCGTCCAGCATCCAGCGGAGCTTGCGGACGAGACGGGGGTTCACGCCGGTCAGCGTTTCGCGGCCCCAGGCTTCCGGATCATGGATCAGCGCCTCGTCGATCAGCTTTTCGCTGGTATCCACCCTCACCGCGGCGAGCACCCGGTCCCCAAACTCGCGCCGCATGGCTTGGGCAACCGCGACGGCGTCGCGGACCACGTCGTTCTCGTAATCCACCAGGCTCACAATGTTTACCCCGGGCTCACACTGCCGGATGTAGCGGGTGAAGGCGAGTGTCGCCTCGACCACGTCCCCGCCGAATGCCGCAATCATGGCGTGCGGCATCGTCCCCACTCCCTCGGCACCCCACCAGGCCCCACCCGCGTCGCTGGACACGCTGCGCGTTCCCCCGACCTGAGCCGCGTACCCATCCGGCGTTTGCACCCGCCAATCATCGTGTCGGGGCGACATGAAGATTACCGGCTTGCCGTTCGCCGCCTCGGTCGCCGCGCGAACGTTGGAGGCGACCAGCGTCCGGCGGGCGAGCACTCCGAGCAGCGGCGTTTCCAGGTGGGCAAAGCCACCGTACGGCCCGGTGACGTGCATCACCGTCTCCCACGGCTCGATCGGATCACTATCCAGCAGAGTCTCGACCTGGAGATCGCGGTAGTCATGGCCGTCCGCGAGCTGAGATTGTAGCAGCCGGATGCACTCGTAGATCCCGGCGACGATCCCGCGATCCTTGGCGAAGAGCTGGAGCGTGACCAGCGGATCACGCCCCGCGTGGGCGAGGGTGCGTGCGGTGCGGATGAAGTAGCGGTCCGAAAGCCAGCCATGCTTCATCCGCGGGTCGAACTGGAAGAGCTCCGCCGGGAAGCCACGTAGCCGCTCGCGCAGGCTCGCCGCGCGCTCCGCCCGCGCCGACGGGACAGCAACCGTCGGGTTCATCGCCTACCGGGTGGCGTACACCTGGGTTGACCCGTCTCGCCGGAAGGTGAGGACATCGTAGCGGTCCTTGTACGGCCCTTCCATCCCGGGGGAGCCCATGGGCATGCCCGGTACGGCAAGCCCCGCCGCGTCCGGGCGCTCCCGGAGCATGCGAACAATCAGGTCCGCGGGCACGTGCCCCTCAACCACATACCCATCCACCAGGGCGGTGTGGCACGACTCCAAATTCCCCGGCACTCCATGCCTTGCTTTGATGGGTGCGAGATTCGCCGTGTCCCTCACCTCTACGCGGAAGCCATTCGCTTCGATGTGGTCCACCCAGGCGGCACAGCACCCGCAGGTCGGGCTCTTGTACACCACCATAGTGGGGTTTTGGGCGGTATGTGCATGGTCGACCGCTGCGACGGCGCCGGGTGTATCGGCACCGGAAGCCGCCTGGGAAGCGTTGCTCGACGGTGGAGTGCCGCATCCGGCCGCGAACAGTACGACCCAAGCGCCAAGAAGTACGCCCCTGAAATGAAGTTGCAACATGGATGATCCACCCTTAATTGTTGGGCGAGCGCGCCTGCGACGCTCCCGACCTATAGTAGCTGTGGCCACCAGCAGATGACAGCCCCATGAGCGTTTCGCCGAAACGTTGAAGCAGGACCCATGGCAGCGCGGCGGTTCATCGGACCACACCGGCTGGCTACCGCACCGCGGCTCGCTGCGCGGTGCCGTAGGTGAGCCCGTTGAAAAAGAACTTGAAGGTGCCGTGCGGCTGTGCGCGGAAGAGCACCTCCGGCCCGAACATGAAAAGCTTGCCCCGCCCGACGTCGGCTTCGGCGACGGCCACACCGCCCTGCAGGTGCTCCTGACCCCAGGCCCAGCCGCTACGCAGCGGCTCCTTGGTGTCGAACCAGGCGACGCGATTCACTGCGCTGCTCCCAGGCTTCAGGGTGAAGACCGGCGAGTTGTCGAACATCACGTCAACCCGCTCGTCCATTCCCCATGCCAGCGGGTGGGTGTTGTCCACCCGGACCTGTAGCACCGAACCCGGGATGTAGAACTTTTCGCGAGGGAGCTGCCGCTCGCGCCCATCCACTGTTTCCACCAGCTTGTTTCCAATGGGCAGCCCCAGATGGCGGGCGAGCGCATTGGAGTTCCCGATGGTGATTACCGTGCCGCCGCCGTCCAGAAACTCGCGCAAACGCGGCACCGTGTTCGCCACCGTAATCCGCCCCAGCGTGTTGCGCAATTCGGCCGGTACCCGGTCCTCGGAAAGGGCGTTGTTGAAGCCGGGGTCCACCTCCCGATCCGGGATTGCCTCGTTCACGAACACCAGCACGTCGAACTTGTCACGCAGGCTGCCTGCGTCCAGCTCCCGGGTGTAGACCACCTTGTACGGCATTTCGAACTGCTCCAGAATCCACCGGGTCCACCCCGACGGCATGGAGCCACCATAGCGGTCCCAAAGGCCGATCCGGATTGGCCGTAGCTGCAGGTGTTCCCCTCCAGGCTTCTGATTGGTGCCGGCAAAGGTCAAACCGAGCTCCGTCGCCAGCCGCTCCAGCATTGGACGTGTACTCGCCCGGGCGGGGACGTAAAAGGTTCCCAGCTCCCACCGCATGCCGCCGGCTGTGGTGGGGCGGGTCAGCCGGTAGACTGTCTCGCCGCGCGCCAGGAGGCGGTTCATGGCTCGGAAGCTGTCGTTCACCCGGGGCGAGAACAGGTAGCCGGTGGCCTGGCCACCGATTACCCGGCCGGCCGGGGGCGTGACATTCCACGCGTTGATCCGCTCGAAGGGTCCGTCGAAGCCCTCCAGGACACGGTCGAACTTGATCCCCATCTGGTACGCCAACGTCCATCCGGCGTTGTCGTACGGCGGGATGGGTGGGCCGCCGGGATAGCGGAAGTCATTGGGGTGGTCCTGCGGCTCGAACATGTCCATCACGTGTGGCCGGAATGCCTGCGCGGTCTTGACTACGTAGGATCCCGCCGCGTAGCTCTTGCGTCCCACCCGGAAAGGTGCAGTGGCACGGTGCACCTCGACGCCGTTTTCTCGCAACGCGTTGATGAACTTGACCGCCGTCGGGAAGTCCGGCTGGTCCGCCGGGAGAATGTAGCCGCGCGGGTCCCGGTTTGCGGGGTCGTGCAGCATTGCCATGGCGCGTTTGGACTCCGCCGGGTTCAGCGCGTCACGGCTTTGGCCTCCGGGATTCATCACCCCGTCCACGTCGGTCTGGCCCTGGCGCTGCATGGCGGCACGCACCGCCTCCAGGCGTTTGGGCATCGCTGTCCAGTAGTCGCGGTTGCCCCGTTCGATGGAGTTCCGCCCCATCTTGTAGATGTTGTACAGGAAGTGCTCGCGATATCGGGAGGCTACATCCAGCACCGCGTAGTTGGCGGTCACCGAATAGTCCACCGAGCTGCGGAAATGCCAGCGTTGTGGCTGGATGGGAAAGGGGAGATCACCATTCGGAAGCTGCCGGTTGGCGACGAAGGGGATGTCCATTGGCGTGGGGTTGCCGATGGTTTCGGTCAACAGGCCGATCATGTTGTGGAAGTACACCGTCGTCCGTAGACCCCCGTTCCACCAGGTGGAATAGTTGGCGCCGCGGCGCATGGTCACACCTGGCTTGTCTTCTGCTACAAACCTGTTATGCATGGCCGCGCCCACCACGTCGATCCCCGTGACGATGAGCGGGTCGTAGTTGTAGTTGAAGGGATCGCGGAAGGGCGGAGCGAACATCACCGTGCCCGTGGGTCCGGTCTGGTGGTGGTTGTACATGATCTGCGGGAACCACTCATGGTACAGCTGCCGGTTCAGATTCTCCGACTCGGCCTGCGTGGAGGCGTAAAAGTCCCGGTTGTTGTCGTGGCCGATGTACTTCTGGTAAAGGCGAGGCACGCCCGCGGTGGAGCGCTTGCTGGGCTCCTTTTCGCGCATGTACCAGTCGGACACCAGGTCCATCCCGTCGGGGTTGGCGTGCACTGCCAGGATGATCACATCATTCAGGATGCGCCGGGTTTCGGGGTCGTTGCGGCTGACCAGCTGGTAAACGGTCTCCATCAGTTGCTGCGCCCCCAGCACCTCGGTGGCGTGCAGACCCCCGTCGATCCAAACCACAGCCTTGCCGTCCTGCGCGAGACGACGAGCTTCGGCGTCCCCGAGTCCCTCAACCTTAGCGAGGCGTCGCGAGACTTCTTTGTAGCGGGCGAGGTTCCGATGGTTTTCGGGCGAAGTGATGATCGACATGTACTGGGTACGCCCCTCGGCCGTCCTGCCGATCTCTACCAGCTGCATCCGGTCGGATTCCCTGTCCAGCTTTCTCCAGTAGGCGAGCAGCTGCTGGTAGTTGGGGAGCACGTAGTCGGCGCCGATGTCATGGCCGAACTGCTCCTTGGGTGTGGTGACGCGGGTTTGCGCGTGTGCCGCTGTCGCCAGTGCGGCGGACAGCAGCAGCGACAGCACGGGGCGAGTCATGTTCTTTAGCATTTCCGGTTTCCTGGTAGTTTCCGACACAATACGCTCAGCGCAGCGCGCAGGCGAGCCGCGCGATCGTACCGGGCACCCGCCTGCTCCCACCTTCGCTGGTAAGCACCACGGTCCCGTCCGAGGCGATGGCAACCCCCTCCCCCTGGATTTCACCGAGCGGGGTGAGGTCCATCCGGATCGGCGCAGAACCGGATCCCTGCAACAGCGTTTCCGTGCGGTAAAGCATTAGTGAGCTGTTGGTGCGTACCGCCACCCACCTTCCGTCCGGTGTGGCGTCCGCACCGGTCACGCGTTCCTCGGTGCCGAGATCCACCCTGCGGACGCGCTCCAGCGCGACGGTCCGCCTGGAGCGCAGGGGCAGCGGATAGCGATAAAGGGCGGGCTGCTCTTCTTTGGTGATGATGTACAGCTCGCCCGAGGGGAGCACGAAGAGCGCTTCCGCATCCCTCGAGCCATCCGGAAAGGGTACGCGGAAGCGCTCGGCCCGTGCCGTCGCGGAGGCACCGGGGTCCGGCTCGGGCACACGGTAGATCTCCAGCGGCTCGTCCTTGCCTCGGCTGCCTCCGATGTCGCCGATGTACAGGCAATCCCCCGCGGGACAGGGGCCGAGCGCGATGTCTTCCCAGTCCTGGTTCCTGGCACCGGTCACCCGAACCCGCGCCAGAAGCTGGCCGGCCGAGTCGATGGCGAAGAGCTCCGGGTGGTTGCCCGAGTCGTTGTGCGTCCAGAACACGCCGGGATACCTGCGGCTCACGGCGACACCGCTGCTTTCACGGATCTCCACCGGGACTTCGGTCGGCTGCTGCACCGTTCGGCACGGCTCCTCCCCGGCAAGATCCTTCGCTCGCGGCGGCTCGTCATCCCCCGCGGTGCAGGCGGAAAGCCACGCCGACAAGAGCGGACCCATGACGCGAAGTCGCACGGGGTCCTCCGCTCAGGAGGAAAGCTGTGCGCCGCGCGGAGGGTTCTCCGGGCACTGATAATAGCTCCCATCCGCCCCCAGCTCCCAGGCGCGGGGGTTGTCCAGGTCCTCCTGCAGAATCTCGTCCAGGCGGGTGCAATGCACCGGGTCGCGCACCGGAACGGCGACCTCCACCCGATTGCTGAGGTTGCGGGTGCGCCAGTCCGCGGAGCCGATGAAATACTCCGGCTCCCCATCGTTGGCGAAACGGAAGATGCGGGAGTGTTCAAGAAAACGCCCCAGGATGCTGAACACCCGGATATTCTCGGAAAGGCCCACTACTCCGGGGCGCAGTGAGCAGATCCCCCTTACGATCAACTCGATGCGGACGCCGGCTTGCGAAGCGCGGTACAGCGCGGTGATCATCTCCCCGTCCGCGAGCCCGTTGAACTTGGCGCGGATGTGACCCGGGCGCCCATCCCGTGCGTGAGCCGTTTCCCGGTCGATGAGCTCGAGGAAGCGGCGGCGCATATTGTAGGGAGCCACCAGAAGCAGACGGTAACTCGTGTGGTTCGCGTCGCCGGTTAGAACGTTGAAGAGGTCGTTCAGATCGTCGCCCAGCTCGGGGTCGGCGGAAAGCAGCCCCAGGTCCGTGTAGGCCGCCGCCGTCGCTGCATTCAGGTTGCCGGTTCCGATGTACAGATAGCGACGCATACCCTCACCCTCCCTGCGAACCACCAGCGCGATCTTGGAGTGGATCTTGAGCCCGGGGCGCCCATACACGACGTGGATGCCCGAGCCCTGGAGGTAGTGGGCCCAGTCGACGTTCTTTTGCTCGTCGAAACGGGCAGT
>JAUJOM010000004.1:25230-41622 GCA_030447645.1 Longimicrobiaceae bacterium
GTGCTGTGCTGCTCGCGTGCTTCCTTTCGGAGGGCTTTGAGCAGGAGCTGCCGCATTGCCGCGGGCATCCCCCGGTCGACCTCCAGGCGTACCGCGGGACGGTAGGGACGCCGGCGGATCTCCCGTTCCACAGCCTGCAGCACATCCGTGACCTGCTCCTTTTCGAGCTGCAGCACCGCGCTTCGCGTCACACGGAAGGTATAGGCCCCGGCTACGCTCATCCCGGGATACAGCTCCGCCAGATTGGCGCGGATCACACCCTCCAGCGGGACGAAGCGGCGCTCCCCCGGGAGCGGCACGAAACGAGGCAGGGTTCCTGGAGTCTCAATGATGCCCGAGTGCTCCGCTCCGTTCTGTGCCCCGTGCGCCACCACGATCAGCGAGGGCCGCAGGTTGCGGATGTGCGGGAAAGGGTGCCCCGGGCCGACCGCCAGGGGAGTCAAGAGTGCGTGGACCTGGTCTCTGTAGTACTCCTTCAGGTACGCACGATCGGCGGATTCCAGTTCAGCCAGGCGGAGCACCCGGATCCCGTGTTCTTCCAGCTCCGGCAGCAGCTTGTGGAAGAGCAGCTGGTAGGCCTGCTCGAGCAGGCGGCGCGCACGGCTGCCGATCGCCTGAAGCTGCTCCTCGGGCGACACCCCGTCCATGGTTGGCTTGCTGCTTTCCGCCGCGATCTGCCGCTGGAATCCGGCCACCCGGACGCGAAAGAATTCGTCCAGGTTCGCACTGAAGATGGAAAGGAAGCGGGCTCTCTCCAGGAGCGGCGTGCTCGGGTCCTCCGCGAGCATGAGCACCCGCCGGTTGAAGGCGAGGGTACTCAGCTCCATGTTGAGCAGCGCTCCCGGCGGAAGCTCCTCCGCGATTGGGCGTGCGGATCCTTCCAGGCTCAAAACGGCAGGCCCAGGTTTAAATAGAAGCGGGACTCCTCCCCCCGCGCATACAGCACGCTCGCCGCGTACGGCTGCTCCAGCACACGGAACCAGAGGCCGCCCCCGGCAGCGGTATGCCATCGATTGGAAGACTCCCCACTCAGATACACCCCCGGGTCAAGGGCACTCGCAGCTCCGCGTTTCCGTAGATGGCCGCGTCACCGACAAACCGCTGGCTGTGATAGCCGCGCAAGGTGCTGGATCCGCCAAGATAGGCCGCTTCCTGGAACGGATAGTCACCCCACGCCCGACTGGCACCGGCGCGCACCGCGAGCGTCGGCTGTAGCGGCAGCGGAACGGGAAGGTATGCGTGCCCCCGCACGTGGGTTTCGCCAAAGGGGTCCGCGGCGTCGCCCCAGACCACCGGGTACGCGGAGCCGCCCGCGCGTAGCCGGAAGCCCCGTGTGGGAAAAACCTCGGAGTCGCGCCGGTCCCACTCCGCAACCGCCTGGGCACCCAGCTGGCCGAACGCCTCGCTGCCACGGGGCCGCAGCTGCTCCACCGGACTTCCGGCTCGCAGCTCGGGAGCGGAATATTTGAGTACGGGGCCGACGGAAGCCCTCACCGCGGAAGCGACCGGGAAATCGAGCGAGGGCTGCAGCAGGTACTCGGTGTGCCACACCTTGTACAGGTCCGAGTCCTCGGTGATCCCTGTCTCATTCCCCAAGCCGTGAAAGCGCGTCACCTCCATCTGCGAAGCGCGAGCAAACAGATCCAGCCGCGCGTCCGAGCCCCGCCGTCGGAAGTCGCCGCTCGCTTCAAGAGCAAAGCGGTTGTGCTGGGGCGCATACAGCCCCCGCAATCCCATCCGGTAGACGTACGGATCGCGCTGGAAGCTGTAGCGAGTCGTGTTCGGCCCACCCCCGACCACCACACCCACATTGGACTTCCACCCTGCCCAGGGCGTGAACAGCGACCGGGTAACACCCCGATCCTGCCCGCCCGGCGCGTTGTTGATCAGCGACTTGGTCTCTTCCGACTGGACCGGGGGACGCCGATCTACCCGCGTTCCCGGTCCGGCAACGATGCGATTGTCCCCTCGATAATCATGGAAGACGGTGTAGCCACGACTCGCATTAACACGCGAAGAGTCCGCCAGCACATCATCCCCGCCCCCACCAAGCACCCGGACCCGAATGCTGTGCTCGGCGGTGCCGCGCACAATGGCCTGGTCCGCGCCCCCCTGCAGGCGGATACGGATCTCCCGGGTTTCTTCAGGAACGAAGCGGCGCTGAAAATAAGGTGCCGAGGACCTCCTTCCGCTCTCCTTGTCGGCCCGGTACACCCGCACGTCCACGTGACCCGTGGGGAGACGATCCACCTCGGCGACTTCCCGCTCGTCGGTCGCGTGCACGTCCACAACGGGCGCAAGCAGCGTGTAAAACTTGCTGGCTGCTTCATGCAGGCGGTCCCGCCGGGCCTTGAGCGCATGGGTCAGATCGACGCCGCTCAGTGCATAGTACTCCGGCGGCATCCGGCGGACTGCCGATTCGATCACCGCGTCGGTAAGGCCCGCCTGAAGCCGTGTGGCCATCGAATCCCATGCCGGCCTGGGCAGCTCCGCAAGCACCCTGCGGTCCACCGCCCGCGCGTTCGCGGTCAGCCCACCGATGCTCGGGTACTCCGGTCCGAAGGTGACCCACTTAGAGCTGACCGTCCTGCGCGCTACATCCTGGAGCAGTCCCTCGTAGTCCACGAAGGCGTTGTCCCGGTCGCGTGGAATCGGCCTCCAGACGTGCACGCCATCACGGTCGAAGCGTGCCCAGCGCCACTGGTCCTCGTGCCGGTCCCAGTCGCCCATGAAGATGTCCATCAGCCGGGCCGCGAGGTAGTTGCGGCTATCCACCCGGTGCTTGGAGCTTTCCTCCAGGTTCTCCAGCAGCTTTTCGGTGCCCGCGATCTTCTTTGCGCCCCCCATGGTAGGCCCATCGCCCTCATCGTCCGGCCGCTCCTCGATAATGCCGAGCCGGCCGGCGAACTCCCGACGATGTTCCCCCAAAAAGGGATGGTCGGGCATCACCACCAGGCGAGGCCGCGCGTGGAGCACCCCGGCAACCTGGAGCAGGGGTGGCACCACCAGCGCGGCACCGGGGTGCTTGGCGGCCGTTTGATCCTGGACGATGTCATCCACGGCCGTTTCCCGGAATGCGACCGGCAGTCCCCCGGTTGCGTCCTTGTCCACCGTGCGGAAGACGTACTCGCGTCCGTCCCTGCCGCGCATGCGTATCGAGAGGGTTTGCCGGCCACCACCACGCTGGGTCGGCGTCAGCCCCCCAGCAAACCGTGTGGGGTCCAGCACCTCCGCCCGAATGGGCGTGGTCCAGAGATCCCGGTAGTCAGGCCCGAGAAAAAGCTGCCTCGTGGGGCCGGCCCAGTACTGCGCCCCGGCGACCACCGTCACCGAGTCGGGGGCCTGCCCGGAAAGTAGCTGCGCGGTACACAGCAGCAATCCAGCGAGAGCAGCCAGCTTTGATCTATGCATCACGTTGCTGTGGTACTGGGTCGGGTATCGAGCCACATGGAGAAATCTTCAGTGGCCTTGCCGGCGGCATCGACGACGAGCACCGCCAGGCGAGCGCGCCCGTCGTTCAGGAAAGTGATCCGCATGAAGCCACTCGCGCGCCGTGCGTACTGCGAGCCGGTGATTGCCCGCACGGCCGTGGTGTGCCCATAGATTCCAGCACCGCTCACCAGCAGGTAGCGCGCCGGGTCTCGCTTCAGCACCTGCAGGTTGTGCTCATGCCCGGCGGCGTACACGAGCGGGGGGTTTTCAGCGAAGGCACCGGAGAGCGCCGTCGTCATCCGGCGGTACTCGGTGCCCGACACGTCCTGGTTCGCGAAGTACCCGCCCATACGCGCCCACGGATGCAAAGGGAAAAGATACGACGGCCAGTCGAAGTACCCCCCGTGGTGTCCCCCCGAAACCAGCGGGTGGTGTGCCACCACCACCACCGGCCGATCCCCGGCACTGCGCAGAACTCCACGAATCGAGTCCACCACCTCTCGCTCGGTCCCGGCTCGACAAGGGGAGCCGCGACCACGCGGCTTGGGCCCGGCGTGCAGCCACCACTGGGTATCTAGCGCCACGACCCTCAGCGTTTGACCGAAATCCAGCGCCACCGGTCCAGGGCACCCGTGGGCCGGTGCGAAGGCCACCATCCCTTCGCCCCGATGGGTGACGTAGCGCTCCTGTCGCACCACTTCGCTCCACCCCGCCGAGCCACCGGCCTCCCAGTCGTGGTTTCCCGGCACGAAAAGGCCGCGGACGCCAGCGGAGCGCAGCGCATCGATCTGGGTGTTGATGATTCGCTCGGCCTCCGCCCGGTAGGCGCCCGCGGAGTCCGGCATGCCCGCGGGATAGATATTGTCCCCCAGGAAGACGACGAAGGTGCGCTTCGGGTCCCAGGAAACCACCTGTCCCAGCGCCTTCAGCACCGGTTCCCCTCCCGGAGCCGGGAGACCGGCGTCACCGATCAGCAGCAGATCCAGCGCGACCGAATCGGGCTGCGCGGCGTCGATCACACGTCCCAGGTTGTATGCCGGCTTGCAGGCGCTGAACAGGAGCGCCGCCAGCGCCAGCCCCACGCGCGCGAAGCGCATCATTTCTTCTTGAACGGAACATACTCCGCCGCGGCGACCTGCGAGGACCACCGCTCATCGAGCGCGCCGAGCAGATCCACGGGTGTGAAGCGCTTGCGGAGGCGCAGCAGGTACTCGGCCGTCGAGTGCCCCGCCTCTCCCGGGACTACCTCCGCGAGCCTCCAATCGCGCGTCATCTCGCCGAGCATGTCTTCCACTGCTTCACGAGCTGTCTCCAGCTCGGCGGAGTGCACCAGCAGGATGCCATCGGTCTTCATTCCATTCACCTGCTGGGTCAGCCGCTTCTTGAGGTCCCGGCGGGTTTCCGGAAGCTGCGCGACGACCAGGCCGGGGTCGCCCACGGACATGAACTGATTTTCGTTGGAGCCCGCCGTCGGCGGCCCCGACGCCCACAGCATGGCGGAGCGCCCGTGCCACCCGGTGTAGATCGATCCCACGTTGTACTTCCACAGGATCAGCACCATGATGTTAAAGACCAGGGACATGATCAGCGCCACGTCCAGCGCCTGCACCCCAGAGGCGATGCCGATCCCCAGCGCCAGAAAGATGTAAACCGCGTCCTTGGGGTCCTTGAGGTTGTTGCGGAAGCGTACCGCGGCCACGATTCCCGCCAGCGCGAACGCAAGCGCAACGCTGTGCTGAACAACCAGCAGGATCCCGGTGACCACCACCGGCAGGATGATCACGGACTGCACCAGCGACGGGTCGTACCGGAGCCGCTTGGTGAAGGTGTACACCCACGCCACCGGCAGCACCAGCGCAATGGCGCCCACAGTGACCAGCAGCGTCGTCAATCCGCGCTCCACCCCCAGTGTCAGGCTCTTCTCCACCGCGCCCGGCATACCGGCGAGCGCGGGAAGGACGATCGGTTGCACGAACGAGCGCCGAATCGCTGGCACCGCGGCCATCAGCAGCGTAACGACGACGGCCAGCGCCACGTAGTAAGCGAAGAGCTGGAGAAACGGGAAACTTGCGAATCTGGCTGATCTGCCCGACAAGATGCGCCGCCGATCCGCGAGCGTGGTCGCCCGTGGAGCGGAGGCGGGCGGCTCCTTTAAGATTTCTTCCTTCTGGGGCTCCAGTGGAACCGGCCGCGCCAGCAGGGTTTCTGACTCTTCTTCAGCTCGGACAGAATATTGTTGCATTCATTCCCGTTGCACGGGTACAGCTACTTTAAATCCTAACAGGGTTTACGCCAAAAGCGGCGTGAAGATCCCCCGGGAGCATGAATGTCATGCGCCGCAGCGGCTAGGGCCTGTGTGCAAAGCGGGGTAGCACGGCGGGTGCAAACGACTTGAGCTGACAGACGAGCAATGGGAGCGCCTCGCCCCGCTTCTTCCTCCCCAGCGTCCGAGGACCGGTCGCCCTGCGCGGCACCATCGCACGATCCTGAGCGCGGTCCTCTGGGTGCTTCGACCGGTGCGCCATGGCGGGACCTCGCCAGAGCGATTCGGGCCATGAGCAACCGCGTGGAGCCGGTTCCGGCGGTGGACCGCCGCCGGGGTGTGGCAGCGCGTGCTGGAGGAACTCCAGCGAGAAGCTGAAACAGAAGGAAAGCCCGACTGGGAGACGCACTACGTAGATGGCACGGTCGTCCGCGCGCACCCGGCGCGCTGCCGGTGCGGTGGGCGGTCAGGAGCACGAGGCACTCGGACGCTCGCGCGGTGGCTTCTCGACGAAGATCCACGTGCGGGCAGAAGGCAATGGCCAGCCGATGGCGTTCGTCCTTTCCGGGGGCGAGCGGCAGCAGGCATCGCCTCGATCCTGCGCTTTATCGTAAGCGGAATCGAATCGAGCGGTTGGTGGGCCGCCTGAAACAGTACCGCCGAGTCGCCACCCGCTTTGAAAAGCGGGCCGTGCACTTCCTCGCGATGCTCACGCTCGCTGCTCTGATCCTCTGGCCTGGAGCCGTTCCCGCGAATCACGCCTCACCTCTTCGCACCCTTTAGTGGCGCCGTTAAAAAGGCGATCACGTCGCGTGCGAAACGGGCGGGTTCGTCCGCGTACACAAAGTGGCCGCTCTGCTCGTACTCGATAAATCGAGCATTCGGCAGCCGACGGGCAAACGCGCGCAGCCCCGCGTTAGCATGGCCCGGCTGCGCCATTCTGTCATGTCGGCCCGCGATGACGAGCACAGGCATGGTGAGTAGCTTGGGCTGGTGGAAGGGCCAGTCAGGGTCAAAGAGGCCCGACACAAACGCCAATCGGTGGACGTGCTCGGGATACTTGGCCGCGTACTCCAGCGCAAGGCTCCGCCCCAGGCATGGCCGATGAGCGCGATCTTCGGCACTCCCAGCGCCTGCCGCAACTGCTCGATGTCTTCGATCGAGGCGCGAGTGGAAACCTCCATGCCCCCGGGCGCGGCGCGGTTTCTGAGCGGCCCCTTCCCCGCTGGTCGTAGTAAACCATTCGCAGCGATCGCTCCAGCTTTGGACCTACCATTTGGGCGAAGTGAGCACTACCCGAATCCCGCTGCTGCACCGCTGCTCCATGCAGGAAGACGACAGGAGGTGAGTCAGCCGGTGCATTGCCTGCCACGCGGTACCATTGGCGCATGCCATTGATTACCACCTCATGAGGACCTCTCCTGCAAACCGGCCGGCAGACGATCGGCTGACTGGGCTGCACCCGAATAGGCGCAGGTGGAAAGAGCCGCCGTGGCCATAAAGGTCCAGAGAGGCAAGCGGGCGAGCAGAGATCCCATTGGGTGCCTGTAGGATGAGCAGATGTTTAGCGGGCCGTTCTCAGAAACGTAATGTCTGCCTGCCCGAACTACAACGTGCTTCGTCCCATCTCGCACACACTCTGTTAGGCGGGTGACGCGCCGCGAGAGCGTGTTTGCACACACGCCCTAGGGCAAACGAGCGATCGCCCCTGGCTCGGGGCTCGCCACTCGCCGTGCGATACCCGAACACGAACACCAGTCCCACCAGCACGATCAGCAGCACCCCCACGCAGCCGCACCGCCAAAGTCACGCGCAGCTGCCCGAGCATTTCACCGGGTCCGGTGAGTGTACAGCAGAATGGAGGCGACGAATTCCCCCAGGGCGGTAACAAAGGCGAGCAGCGCCCCTGCCGCAAGCCCCGGCAAGACGAGTGGGAGCACCACGCGCCACAGCGTGTTCACCCGGGAAGCTCCCAGCGACGCAGCCGCCTCTTCCACCGCCGGGTCCAGCTGCTGAAAGCTGGCGAGCACCGCCCGGGTCACCAGGGGAATGTTGCGAATAAAGTACGCCAGCGGAAGGATGGCGAAGCTGCCGATCAGTACGAACTGCCCTGCCCAGGGCTGGTGGACGGCGAAGGTGCTGGCGAGAGCGATGGCGAGCACCGTTCCCGGTAGCGCCCACGGCAGGACCACCAGTGCGTTGACCGCTCCACGCCCCCAAAAGCGCCGCCTGGCCAGCAGATACCCCGCCGCGAAGGCGAACACGATGTTGGCCAGCGTAGCCACCGTCGCCATGCGCAGGGAGTTGAGCACCGGAACCAGCCGGTCCGGGGAGGACACCAGGGAGCGATAGCTTTCCAGGGAGTAAACGGGTGGGAAAAATTCCGTGGTCCAGCTCCCCTCGGGCACAAAGGACACCAGCAGCACGGTAAGGTGGGGAAGCAGCAGAAAGGCGATCGCCGCACCCGCGCCGAGCGCGAGCATCCATCCCCGGCTCACCGCCGAGCGTGGCGCCGGGCCCAGCCCCTTCGAAGCCCCGGTGTAGGAGCGTGCCCCCTCGTACCGCTGGAGTAGAATCAGGAAGAGCAGGGATGCCACGGCGAGCACCACTGCTTCCACCGCGACCAAACCCCCTTCCCCGTTGAGCTTGCTGGCGTAGATCTGCGTCGACAGCACCCGGAAGCCCCCACCGAACACGTAGGGAGCACTGAACGACGCCATCGAGGTCATGAACACCAGCAGCGCCGCCCCACCGAGTGCCGGGGCAAGCATGGGGAGCGTGATGCGCCGCAGCGTCAGCCAGCGGCCCGCCCCCAGAGCGGTGGCGGCTTCGGCATAGCCGGCATCCAGGCGCGACAATCCCGCGGCGACAAAGAGGTAAAAGTAAACGTACATCGTGTACGCGTGCACCAGCAGGATCGCCCCAGGCCCTGCAAGCCGCCAGGGCGGAGACTCCAATCCCAGCAGAAGCTGCACCCCCCGGGTAAAGAATCCGCTTTCGCCGTACAGAAAGAGAAACGAGATGGTGCCAACCAGCGGCGGCAGCAGCACCGGCATGGCGGCGAGCGCGCCGAGCAGCCGCCGGCCGGGGAATTGGTAGCGCGCGAAGAGGAACGCGAGCGGCACCCCCAAGAGCGCTGAAAGCACCACGCTGGCCGCACTGATCCACACGCTCGCCCAAAGTGCGCCTATTTCCGACCTGCTCGTCCAGAAGCGTCTGTAGTGCTGGAGGCTGAACCGCCCCCCTTCTGAAAAACTATCCCCCAGTACGAACAGGTTTGGGTATAGAACCAGCCAGAGCAGTACCAGGACAACCGGCGCGGCGAGCACCAGGGTGCGCCGGTTCACGATGCATCACCCGGGAACACCAGGATCACCGCGCCCTCCCGAGGGCGGACCCACACCGCATCGCCCGGCGCGGCGTCGGCCGGTCCCCCCTGCACCAGCAGCTCCCGGTCGCCCACCTGCACCCGGTAGAACGACATCGCACCCGCGAAACGGCGGTCCACGAGGCACCCCTGGAGGTCCGCGGGAGCAAGCTCGCTCCCGGGAGGCAGCAGGCGCAGCGCTTCGGGCCGCACCATCACGGTTGCGGCGCTCCCCGGCTGCATGGGAGCATCCGTGGCTGTACGTACGGGCCACACGGCACCCCCCGCGAGCCGCGCATGGGAGCTCCCAGCAGGGTCCAGTGTTGCTAGCAGAAAGTTGGCTCGCCCCAGGAACGAGGCGACGAAGGGATTGGCCGGAGCCGTGTAAAGCGCTTCCGGAGTGCCGACCTGCTGAAGATGGCCCTGATGGAGCAGAGCGACGCGGTCCGAAAGCGCGAACGCCTCCTCCTGGTCGTGAGTCACGAAGATGGCGGTCATGCCCAGGCGCTTGAGCAGCGCGCGCAGCTCGGTGCGGGTGCGCTCACGGAGTGCGGCATCGAGGTTGGAGAGCGGCTCGTCCAGCAGGAGCACCGGAGGCTCCGGAGCGAGGGCACGCGCCAGCGCGACGCGCTGCTGCTGCCCGCCGGAAAGCTCCTGCACTCGCCGCTTGCCATACCCTGGCAGCTCCACCAGCTCCAGCACCCGCTCCACACGAGGAGCCGCATCCCGTCTTGCCTCGCCGCGTGCCAGCAGTCCAAAGGCGACGTTCTCCCACACGTCCAAGTGCGGGAAGAGAGCATAGTTCTGGAAGACCATCCCCATTCCCCGCTGCTGCGCCCCCAGGCGGGTCACATCCCGCCCGTCGAGCCAGACACGTCCGGAGGAGGGAGTCTCGAAGCCCGCGACCATCCGGAGCGTCGTCGTCTTGCCGCAGCCGCTCGGCCCGAGGAGGGACAATATCTGTCCGGGCTCTGCCTCAAGTGAAAGCTCCGAAACCGCGACCGTATCTCCGAACCGGCGAGAAAGCGCGTCGAGTCGGAGCACTACCCCCGGCCTCGCACGTGTTCGTCCCAGTAGCGCATCCAGGCAGGAGTTTTTTCCTGCAGCAGCTTCCAATCCATGGGCTCGGGGACGATCTCCTGCCGGGCCCGGCGCAGCCCCTCGGGGAGCGAGTCCGCCGGGAAGTCCGTGCGGGCCGGCAGCCGGAAGAACTCGCGCGTGGCGGGGAGCAGCCCCTCGGTGCTCCCTACGAACTCGACGAACTGGCGCGCCCGCTCCGGATGCCGGGTTCCCTTCACCACCGCCGCGGCATCCACCAGGAGGGGGGTGCCACTGCGGGGGATCACGTAGTCGATGGGTAAGTTGGTTTTGGCCTTGAGCGTCTCGATGTCCGGCATGTCCCAAAGGGTAATCAGGCCGTCACGCCGCGCTAGCTTCTGGTAGAGCAGCGTCGGGTTGAGGACGTACTCCTTGGTTTGGCCGTCCAGCTGGCGGAGCCACTGAAAGCCCTGCGCCGTATCCCCCGTCTGGCGTACCGACCGGTAAACGATCATCCCGAAGATGGTGCGCATCGTCCCGCTCGCCATGGGATCCCGGATCAGCACCTTGCCCTTCCAGCGAGGGTGCAGCACGTCGTCCCAGTCACGCGGGACCTCAGCAGCGGGTACCGCGGCGCTGTTGTAGGCGATCACCTCCGGCGTCAGGTAGGTGCCATGCCAGAGCCCCTGGGAACTGCGCGCATCGGCTGGGAGGGCTCCAGCCCAGCTAGGCGTGAAACGCTCAAGCAGCCCTTCCTGCGCCGCGGTCTCGAACGTCGGCGCGGGAGCACCCCACCACACGTCCGCCTGCGGGCTGGCCCTCTCCGAACGCAATCGGTCCAGCACCTCCTGCGAGCCCATGTCCACGGTCTGCACGTCCACATCCGGGTGAAGCTGCTCGAAGCGCTGCTCGAAGGCGGTCAGCATCTCTCGTCCATGGGGTGAATACACCACCAGCGTCTCCCGCCCATCGTCTCCGCCGCAGGCCGCGAGCAGGATGCAGGCAGCCATGCTGGCCAGCAGGCCCCCCCACCAGCGGTACCCACGCCGCTGCGGTGAGCCGTTTCCCAACCATTTCGGCATTATCTGCCTCATTGTCTCCTTGCTCCCAGGGCGAGCAGGTTGGCGAACAGGCGGTATGCACCGGGAACGCCCTCCGGAAGCTGCCGAAAGAACGCCAGCCCCGTGTATACGTACGTGCCCCTGCCGTAAGGGGCAACCAGCAATCCTCCCCGCAGGGGTGTTTCTCCCGGGTCCGCCATCTCCAGCAGCGGCGTGTAGCGCGTATCCCATTCATGGGCGAAGTACAATCCCTGCTCCTGGGTCCAGCCGGTGAAATCCTGGGGAGTGATCCGGTTCGGCCAGGACAAGACAGGATGCGGGGGCTGAAGGAGCCGCACCGGCGCCGTTTCGTCGGTCACCCGGTCGTGCGGCCGGGCGATGGTCAGCGGATAAGGCGCAAAACCACCCTGTACGAATTGATACTGCTGGTACTGAACGAGCAAAGTACCACCCCTTTCCACGTACTCGAGCAGCCGGCGGTGATTGGCCCCCAGATCCGGTCGCACCTCGTAGGCCCTGCTCCCGACC
The DNA here is from genome assembly GCA_030447645.1 of Longimicrobiaceae bacterium. Classification (GTDB taxonomy): domain Bacteria; phylum Gemmatimonadota; class Gemmatimonadetes; order Longimicrobiales; family Longimicrobiaceae; genus JAUJOM01. Next base: position 36,920 of record JAUJOM010000004.1, read on the forward strand.
ACCACTGTGGAGTAGCGATCCAGATTTGCCAGTGCCAGTGAGTCGGCATCCAGCAGATCCAGTTGCAGCCCGAGACGAGCCAGGGCCTCCGGCACCTCGTCGCTGGCACCCCGAACGTACCCGATGCGCAAACCGGCCGGGAGGCGCAGGTCGAGCGCGCGCACCCGCCCCGCGGCCGGATGATAGCGCACACGCGGTCGGATGTGCGGGTAGTCGACGATCTGGAACCCACGGGTGAAGCGGGCTCCGCCCGCGGTTTGGAACACGGCGCTTACTGTGTAGTCGCCGGGGGTGACGCCTGTGGCAGGGCGCACCAGAACCTCCACGATGCGCTCTTCACCCGGCTTGCCGAACCGGACCGGAAGAAGCGCGGGCTCCGCCCGCCAGCCGGGAGGCGTCACGATCCGCAGCGCCCCCACGACTCCCTCCGGGGCCTCCGCCACCAGGCGAAAACGGTACCACAGCGGAGCGGCAGCGCCGTTCAGGGGGAGCATCGCTACCGCGGGTTCAAGCCGCACCGACACCGCGGGCACGACCAGCACCCGCCGCCGCAGCTCACCCATCGCCTGATCCACCTCACGGAAGGTGGCCTCACGCTCCAGCGGGAGGGTAACACCGGCGGTTTCCACGCGAGCTTCGGCACGTACCGGCGGGGGCTCAAAGGGTAGACCGGCGGTATCCGGGTCAACGGGCCACTCATACATGTCCCCCGTCCGCGGCCGCCGCAGGAAGTAGGGCTCCGTAGCCGGCGCATCGACCGGCACCTGTACGGCGAAGCGCCGGGACAGCAGCGTGCCGGGCGCAAGCGGAGCGGCTGGAAGCGCGTCCACGGGCGTGGCCCGCCATCCTGCCGGGAGAAGCGGGGCCAGAGCCGCCACCCGCACCGGCCGGTCCCCGCCGTTCCAGAGCGTCAGCTCCAGCGAAAAGGACTGCCCGGCAACTACACGCTCGTCGCCAGCCACCCCATCCAGCACGACGCCCGCGGCCCTGGCGAGCGCATCTTGCGCGGCGGCAATCTCGGCGGCGAGCAGAAAACGAAGCTCGCTGCTCTCGGCCCCCGGCGCGCCGGCGAGCAGCGAGTCCGCCCGGTGCAGCATTCCCAGGGCATCGGCCAGGCCGGGAACCAGCGCACCCGGGGCCAGCGGGTTGAATTCCCGCCGCAGCCGAGCCACCCGCGCGTCAAAGGCCGCAAGCAGCGCGGGCGTCCGGCCGCGAGCTCTGGCCGTCAGCGTGGTGTCAATCCCCTTGAAGAACGAGGATCCCTCGGCTGCCGCACCGCCATTTCCACCCGGCGTCGGCGCAAGACGCTCCACGCGGCTGAACTGCGGCCCGGGTAGCTGCGCCTGCCCCATGTCCTGCGAGCGGTGGCGACTCCGGCTCGCCATCGCCACCTGATGGTACGAGCGGCCCAGCAGGGGGTCCAGCTCACCCGTGGGAACCAGATTGCCCCCCTCGGAGCGGCCCCAGAGCGCCTGGTAAAGCGCCTCGGGTGCATGGGGCGTGAGGCCGCGCTGGACATGCTCGGGAAAGCGCGTCGGGTTGCCCGCCGCGGCATACGCTTCGCGCGCCAGGATTCCCGCCGCCTGGTGATGACCGTGGCCGTCGCGGGGAGTACCGGTAAAGATGGTCACCACGACCTGCGGCCGGAAGGCGCGGATCACGGCCACCACGTCACCCAGGATCGAGTCTCGCGGCCAGTGGCGGAACGCTTCCTCCGCACTCCTGGAAAAGCCGAACTCGTAGGCGCGGGTGAAGAACTGCCGCGCACCATCGAGCCGGCGGGCGGCAAGCAGCTCTTCGCTGCGAATCAGCCCCAGCGGCTCCCTGAGCTCCGGTCCCAGCAAGTTCTGCCCACCCTCCCCGCGCGTCAGCGAAAGGTACGCTACATCGGCTCCCTGCTTGAGCGCGAGCGTGCTCAAGAGCGCGGTGTTTTCGTCGTCCGGATGCGCGCCGATCATCAGCACGCGCTTGGTGGTCGCGAGCCGACGGAGTGCGAGCCCGAGTGCGGCAGCGCCCTCGTACTCGGTTGCGCCTGTTTGTGCTGCAGCGGGGACTGCAATCTCGCCAAGCAGCACGGCGCACAACAGCGCGACCCTGCCGCGGTGCTTCAAATGCATGTCAGCGGGGAGCTGCCGGCAAGTCGCCCGGTTCTAAGCCTGCGGTCTCGCACATACTTGCGGCGCGAATATGCTCCACGCCCTCCGCCCCGGGGAGGGTGTCCACCCGGGCCAGCGCGGCGGCCCGCTCGTATGCCTGGCACACGGCGCCGAACCGCAGGTCCAGAGTCGTGTCGCCTGGCGGGAGAGTGTCGCCGGGAACACGGTTCTGCACCAGATCGTGACGTTCCACCGTACACGCGCCCGACAGCAACACCAGCAAAACAGCAAAAGCCTTGATCAAGTTGATATTCGTGTGTGGTCGCGACAACCGGAAGCAGGTCAACAGCCCGTCATTCTCCGTGCGACGTGATACGGTGGATCCCGCGGCGGGCTGGCTGCACCCGCCAGTGCCAAAGGTACCCGCCCAGATGGCGCTCCGCATGTGGCTCGCGAGTCACGACAAGATGGTCGATGACCGGGGCGAGCGGCAAATGGTCGATCCGCTCCAGCACCTCCCGCGTGCTGGAACCGTCGCAGGTGTGCTGCTGGATCCAGTTCTCCAGTTCACCACGCCGCTCCTCGTCCAGAAGATCCCGCGTGACAACGAAGCGCGTCGTGTTCATTCCACATCAGCCTCGCGGGCCGCAAGTACAACGTCAATGCCCTCGGGGGTAATGCACACCAGATCGGCCCCGGACGGGCCGGGCTCTCCACGTACCAGGAACCCCTCCGTCGCGAGGTGATCCGTGACGTGCAGCGTTTGTTCACCACGCAGCCCGAGTTCCCGCCCCACAGCCGCCGCATCCACCTGCACGCTCTTTTTGCCACCGCTCGTGCTGTGAACGCAGGCGAGAAACGCTCGCTCAAGCTCATGTAGCATAGGGCCGGCCCCGCAGTATAATCGCCATAGCGCATCCCCGGCGGGGTCAAGAAAGACGGTAGCTATCTCACGTAGGCGAGGCTGAAGCCGGGTATCGCATAGGTGATCGTGTCTCCGGCGAGCGTGCCGAAGAACACGCTGCCTTCCTGGGTGCGGAACTCGACCCTTTGCACCCCTCTCTGGACGATCAGCCGAAAGCTCCCACTTGCACTGTTAGTTTGTGGCGAGGTGGGAGATCCCGATGGGGGTAGGATGCGCACGTCGCCGGTTTCCGTGTAGCTTCGATCGCTTCGCAGCGTGAGCGAGCCTCCGAGCACTTCGATCCGCCCCCTCACATCCTGGCCGACAATGAGCGGAGGACTTGCTCCGTTGATCTGATACAGCGTGTAAGCGCCAATGGCCGGAGCTGGGTCCGTGGGACCAGCCTCGCCGTTGCAAGCCGTCAACAGCAAGGGCGCTAGCAGCAGCAAACTGAGTAGTGAGGGGAGACGGTGCTTCATGGCGGTTCACCTTTCGCGAGGCACTCCGCCCGCCAGGGCAGGAGCGGGCGGAAAAATGCCGGCCTGCCAATCCCGACCGGTGGATCAAAGTGGAGCACGATGTGTTCCACAAGGAGGGGCGATGGCAGCCGATCGGGTGCCCTTGACGCCAAGTGTCGGGTTGGCACCGGATTCCACGCGCATTGTCGCTCTGCACCCGGTATATATTCCCAGTGGGTCCCAGCCATTCACCTTCTTCAGGGGTGCGCTCGTGGAGCGGAAAACCGTTCTCGTAGTCGATGATGATCCTGACTGCCGGATCATTTATTCCAAGCTACTCCAGCACGCCGGATACGGAGTGATCGAGGCACAGGACGGGAGGGAAGGAGTTCGCCGTGCCCAGGAACATCGCCCCAACCTGATTGTCATGGATCTGCGCCTGCCGATGCTGGACGGCTGGCAGGCCGCCGAGCAGATCAGGCAGGACCCGGAGATGGCAGGCACCCCCATCATCGCATTCACCGCCCAGGTAATTCCCGGTGATGATGCGCGCGCGCACGGTGCCGGCTTTGTCCGCTACTTCGCCAAGCCGGTCGAGCCGCACGACGTTCTTCACGACATCCAGGAGCGAATCGGCCCCGCCAATCCTGTGTAACCCGGTAGCAGGCGCCCGGTGTGTTCCTTGCCGGGGCCGAAGTGGCCCGTTTAGTGTACCGCGGGGTTCACTCACACCGACCACTCACACGGCATGCCCGGTTTGCGCTGCATTCTCCTGCTCGGACTCCTACTCACCCAACCTGTCTGGGCACAGCAAACCCGGGCTGAGCGCACCCACAACCGTGAAACCACTCGCTACAGTGAAGTAGTCGCCTTCCTGGAACAGGTGGACGCGGCATCGCCGCGGATCCACCTGGCGACGTTCGGCTACTCCTGGGAGGGGCGCCCGCTTCCGCTCGCCGTCTGGGGCGACGTCGCGAATGCGACTCCGCAAGCCGTGCTGGTGAGCGGCAAGACGCGTGTCTTCATCCAGGCGAACATCCACGCCGGCGAGGTAGAAGGCAAGGAGGCGATGCTCATGCTGCTGCGCTCACTCGCCCGGGGGGAGCACGCGGAGTGGGCGGACTCGCTGGTACTGCTGATCGCACCCATCTACAACGCCGATGGGAACGAGCGGATCACCCTGGGCAATCGCCCGCTGCAACATGGCCCGGTGGGAGGAATGGGGCAGCGCCCCAACGCGCAGGG
>JAUJOM010000004.1:41722-108966 GCA_030447645.1 Longimicrobiaceae bacterium
TGGTACTCCTTCGACCACCGCCCCCGCTTCAACAACAACTACGTCGGCCTGCGAAACCGCTTCGCCATCCTGAGCGAGGCGTACGCATACCTGCCTTTCGGCGAGCGCATCGTGGTAACGCTGCGTTTCGTGGAGGAGATCCTCGACTACGCCCATCGCCACGCCGGTACCATCCGCCGGAGCGTGGTGCAGGCCGACCAGCGCACAATCGTGGGGCAGCGGCTCGCCCTGCGAGCGACGCACCAGCGCTCCCCCGCCCCGGCAACGATCCTGATGGGTGACGTGGCGCGCGAACGGCACCCCTACACCGGTGCACCAATTCTCCGGCGGCTGGACGTGCGCCGTCCGGAGCGGATGCCCGAATGGATCGCCTTCGAGGCAACGGAAAGCGAGCGGGTCCCCGCCGCGTACCTGGTTCCTCCGGCACTGGAGGGTGTGGTGGAACGTCTGCAGGCGCACGGCATTCGCTTTCGCGCCCTGACCTGCCCCACGCAGGTCGACGCGGAATCCTTCCGGATCGACTCCACCCGCCTCGCCGAGCGCCCCTTCCAGATGCACCGGGAGCGCACCCTCTGGGGTTCGTACCAGCCGGTGCGCAGCACCCTTCCCGCCGGCACTCTGGTGGTCCCGGCGGACCAGCCCCTGGGCCGGCTCGTGTTCACGCTGCTGGAGCCTCGCTCCGATGACGGGTTCGCGAACTGGAACGTGCTGGACGAGGCGCTTGAAGGGGCACGCACGTATCCGATCCTGCGAACCCTGCGAGCCGTGCCCTGATGTCTGCCGGTCTCGTAGTGCTGATGATCACCGCGTTCGTGGACATGCTGGGCCTGCTGATGGTGGTCCCGCTGCTCCCCTTTTACGCCATGCGCCTCGGGGGCGGAGGACTGGTGGTGGGATTGCTGGTTTCCTCGTTCAGCGTCGCACAGCTGCTGAGTGCCCCGTTGTGGGGGCGGGTGTCGGATCGTTATGGGCGCCGTCCGGCGTTGCTGATCGGGCTTGGCGCCGCCGCGGTCGCGTACGTGATCTTCGGCTACGCGGAAACCTTGTGGCTGCTCCTGGCATCCCGGCTGGTTCAGGGTGCCGGCGGGGGTACGGTGGGAGTAATCCAGGCGTACGTTGCCGACGCGACCGAGCCGGAAAACCGCGCCAAAAGCCTGGGTTGGCTTTCCGCGGCCACCAGCCTCGGGGTGACCATCGGGCCCGTGATCGGCTCGGCGACGCTGGCATGGGGGCGTCCGGCACCTGGGCTGGTTGCCGCCGGGCTGTGCCTGGCCAATATGCTCTTCGCCTGGCGCTACCTGCCTGAGTCACGCACTCACACGGTGCCGGACCCCGCCGTGCGGATGTCCCGCCCGCGTGAAGCGGTGTGGCGGGTGCTGTCACACTCGGGTGAGCCGGCTCCCCGCCTGATCTGGATCTACGCCATCGCCATGGGCGCGTTCCAGGCCATGACTTCCGTGCTGGCCCTCCTGCTGGCGCACCGCCACGGCGTCACTGAGCGCACCATCGGTTTTTTCTTCATGTACATCGGCGCGACGGGCGTGATCGCGCGGGCAGGGCTGCTGGGCCCGCTGGTGAAGCGCTTCGGCGAGCCTCGCCTTTCCCGGCTCGGCATCCTGCTGCTCGCCAGCGGGCTGGCGACTCTGCCCCTTGCCCGTGGTTACCTGGCGCTTGCGCTGGTGGTGCCTCTGGTACCCCTAGGTACCGCCTTCACTTTTCCCTGCATCACCTCGATCCTCACGCGGGTGATCGCCGCCCACGAGCGAGGCTTGTACATGGGTGTGCAGCAAACCTTTGGGGGTGTAGCCAGGGTGGTGGGGCCGATCGGTGCAGGCTGGGCGTATGACCATCTAGGTCCGGGCGTTCCCTTCTGGACCGGAGCAGTGGTTGTGCTTGGAACACTGGCTCTGGGCGCCGGGATGGAAGAGTACATCCGCCCCAAGCCAGAGCCCGTCGCAGTACCCACGTAATCACCACGGAGGAGCCGTGCGGCAAACACAGGCCGACCCACACCTGCTGGTCATCATGGGCGCTACGGGTGACCTCGCCCGGCGCAAGCTGCTGCCGGCGTACGCCCACCTTGCGCTGCGTGGGCTGATCCCCGATGGCTCCCTGGTACTCGGCGCCGCCCGCAACGCCGAGCTCGATGACGCCGGCTTTCGCGGGCTCGCTCGGGAAGCGCTCGGCGAGGAGGCGGAAACGTGGTGGGGGCATAGCCTGTTTTACCAATCCATCGGCGGCGAAACTCCGGACGACTACCACGCGCTGGCGGAGCGGATCGAGGCGCTCGAACGGGAGCACGGCCTGCCCGGCAACCGGGTGCTGTACCTGGCACTCCCGCCGGCTGCGTTCCCCGGAACCATCACCGGACTTGGCGAAGCCGGAGTCAGTCGGAGCCCGGGCTGGACGCGACTGGTGGTGGAAAAGCCCTTCGGGCGGGATCTGGCGTCTGCGCGGGAGTTGAATCAGCTCATCCACCGGTACTTCCGCGAAGACCAGACGTACCGCATCGACCACTACCTGGGCAAGGAGACCGTGCAGAACCTGCTGGTCTTCCGCTTCGCGAATCCGGTCTGGGAGTCCCTGTGGAACCGGGACCGCGTGGAAAGCGTGCAGATCACCGTCGCCGAGGAATTGGGGATGGAGGGACGCGGCGGCTACTACGAGCAGGCGGGCGCGCTCCGTGACATGGTGCAGAACCACCTCACCCAGCTGCTCACCCTGGTGGCGATGGACGTCCCCGGCTCATTCGATGCGGACGCCATCCGGCACGAAAAGGTGAAAACGCTGCGCGCCATTACACCCATTCAGGATGCGCACGTGGTGTTCGGGCAGTACGAAGGCTACCTGGAGGAACCCAAAGTGGACGCCCAATCCCGCACCCCCACCTACGTGGGGCTCAGGCTGGAGGTAGCCACCTGGCGCTGGCAGGGTGTCCCCTTTTACCTGTACACTGGGAAGCGGCTCCCACGCCGAACCACGCGCATCCGGGTGGTCTTTCGGCCCGCGCCGGTTTCGGTGTTTCGGCCCCACCACACCGAGATCCACCGCAACGTGCTGGACATCACGCTCCAGCCGGACGAAGGGTTCGCCCTGAGCTTCGACGTCAAGACACCGGGTCCGACGATGGAGCTGGCAACCCAGCACCTGGACTTCCAGTATGCGGAAGCGTTCGGGCCGTTGCCGGAGGCGTACGAAACCTTGCTCCTGGATGTGCTCACGGGCGACCAGACCCTGTTCGTCCACGCGGAAGAAACCGAGGCCTCCTGGGAGCTGTATACGCCGCTCCTTGAGGGGGCTGATCTGCCGGTGCACCCGTACCTGGCGGGCGCATGGGGCCCGCCGGAGGCCAGACGCCTGCTCGGGGCACCCGAGCCGTGACCCTGCGCATCGAGGATCGCTGAAAAGCTGGCGTGGGGGCCTACGCGCGCAGTCCTCCGCTGGCCCCCAGGGTTTCCCCGGTGATCCAGCGTGCGTCGTCGGAGGCCAGGAACGCCACCACGTCCGCGATGTCCTCCGGGCGTCCGAGCCGCCCCAGCGCGGTGAGGGCGATCATCGCCTCTCGTGCATCCATCGGGAGGGCGACATCCAGCATGTCGCTTTGGGTGAAACCCGGAGCAACCGCATTGACCGTGATGCCGCGCGGCCCCAGCTCGGCGGCGTGGCAGCGGGTCAGTGCCTCGACAGCCGCCTTGCTCGCTGCATATACGGCCCCGCCTGGGACGGCTGCGCGGGCGGCACCCGACGAAATGTTGATGATTCGCCCGCCGGTATCCCCAAAGCGCCGTGCGGCTTCCCGGGAAGCCAGCAGCACACCGCGTACGTTCACATCGAACAAAGCGGCGTAGTGCGCCTCGTCGCTTCGCTCCAGTGGACGTGCCTCGTACGCACCCGCGTTGTTCACCAGGATGTCCAGCCGCCCGAAGCGTTCTGCGGTCTGCTCGAACAGACGCGCGATCTCCTCCGGCTGGCCCATGTCCGCCTGGATCGCGGTAGCGTGCCCGCGTTGTTCACGAATTCCCGCAACTACCTGCTCCGCCCGCTCGCTGCTCCGTGCATAGTTCACCACCACTTGAGCGCCGTCACGCGCCAGGCGCTCGGCTATGGCGCGTCCGATCCCCCGGGACGCGCCGGTCACCACGGCAACTTTCCCGGTCACCGATAGCTGACTTCGATCAGGCGGGCCGTAAGGTTAGCGGTGCCGCTGGGGCGAACCACCCGGATCCTCACGGTTTGTCCAGCCTGGCGCTCGCGTAGCAGGCGACGCAGATCGCCCCCCTGAGTGATGGGCGTGTTGTCGATCTGGGTGATGATGTCCCCCGGCCGGACGCCTGCTTGGGCCGCGGGGCTTGCTTGATCCACGTTGGTAACGATGATGCCTTGGGAAACCGGAAGGTTGTAGACGCGCGCCAGCTCCGCCTCGATATCTTCGTATCCAATCCCCAGATACGTTCGGGAGATACGCCCCGTCGTAAGTAGCTGCTGCGCAATGTCGTTCGCCAGATTAATCGGCACGGCAAAGCCCAATCCCGTCCCCTGACCGAGAATCGCGGTGTTAAGCCCAATCACCCGCCCACGCGAGTCGAGCAGCGGCCCACCGCTATTTCCCGGGTTGATCGCGGCGTCGGTTTGGATCAGGCCCTCCAGGCGGATTTCCCGCGGGCTTCGGTTGACGGCGGATACTACGCCACTCGTCACGGTGCGCTCCAGCCCCAGTGGGTTGCCGATCGCAATCGCCACCTGGCCCACCTCCAGACGGTCCGAATCGGCAATCGGAGCACTCGGAAGGTTGCCGGCGTTTACGCGGACTACGGCGACATCGATGTTAGGGTCACGCCCGAGCACCTGGCCTGGCACCCTGCGCCCATCAGCCAGGCTGACTTCAACCGTTTGAGCACCCCTGACAACGTGTTCGTTGGTAAGAATTACTCCGTCGCGGCGCACGATGATTCCGGAACCTGCACTGCGCGCGTGGCTGACCCCGACTACGGCAGGTGAAGCCTGTCGGGCCACCTGGATCACGTTCCGCTCCTCGGGAGTGCGATCCTGCGCTGGTACCGTTTGCGCCTGGATTGCTCCTGGCTGCTCGGCCGAGGGCGCATCCCTGCGAACCAGCCCCTGACCGACGCCGATACCCAGCCCGAGCGCCAGTGCTCCGGCTACGATTCCCGCCGTGTTTCTTGTCATTGCCCCTTGTTTATTAGCAGCTACACTCCACCTATACTTCGACCTGACCTGTTTTCTACTCAGCCACATCCACCGCCGTTCCGCTGGCACTCACCATCAGCATGCCACCCGTGCCGCCAGCGCTGATGGTTTCATAGTCCAGGTCCACACCGATGATTGCGTTGCCCCCACGAGCACGTGCCTCCTCGATCATCTCGGAGATGGCGATTTGCTTTGCCTTGCGCAGCTCGGATTCATACGCGGCGCTTCGTCCACCGACGATATCCGTGATGCCCGCGAAAAAGTCCCGGAAGATGTTGGCACCCAGGATCGCTTCGCCGGTAACCAGGCCCAGGTACCGATTGATCCGCTTGCCTTCGATGTTGTTGGTGGTGATGACGAGCATCATGCCTCCACGGGCTGAAGTTTGGGAGCGACGTCGGAACGAACCAGCATCACGCCGCCCAGGGTAAGCGCCGCACCCGCTAGCGCCAGGGCGCTGGGGTGCTCACCCAGCAATAGTGCACCGAAGGCGAGCGCCACGGCGGGAGTAAGATTGGAAAAGATCGCCGTCCGGGTGTTGCCGATCCGCTCCACGCCCCGGTACCACAGCAGATAGGCCAGGCCGATGGCGAAGATGGCCGAAAACAGCAGGCCGCCCCACGCTCCTGCGCTCACCGCGCGCCAGTCCTGCCGGGCCAGGGCCGGCGAGCCGATCAGCAACAGTCCAGCCGCACCCACCCAGAGCGTCCACGCGGTGGCCTGGGTGGAGCCGTACCGCCGCACCATGGGTACGGCACCCACGGTGTAGATCGCCCATACCATCGCGGCTCCGATCAGCAGCAGGTCCCCCGCCAGGGTCCGCGTGGTACCTTCCAGCCGGATGGCGCTTCCCGTCACCAGCGCTACCCCCGCAACGGAGATCATCGTACCCGTCCAGCTGCGCGGGCCCGGCCGCTCACCTCCCGACGCGGCGGAAAGCAGCGCAGTGAAGATGGGGGTGAGCGAAAGCATCAGGCTGGCGTTACCCGCTCGGGTGCGCTCCAATCCCAGGATGAAACCCAGCTGGTACAGCACATTGCCGACGATTCCAAGCCCAATGAAGCGGGGAACGTCGCTCCGCTCGGGCCAACGCAGGGGTCCGCGGCTGCGCAGCACAGCCAGCACAAAGAGCGACGCCAGCGCGAAGCGGAGCGCATTGAAGCCGAGGGGTTCAAAGGTGGCGAGCGCCCGCTTCACGACAGCGAAGTTGACGCCCCACACGCCCACCATCAGGAGCAGCCCCGCCTCCGTCCATCGTGTGCTTCGAGACTCAGCCACCCCGGCCGAAGGGTGATTCGTCGTACTGCTCCAGCAGGTCCAGGGGACCGTCGTAAACGGCAATGGCGCCCTGGAGGTCCTGGTCGCCCCAACCACCGGAACGCACCGCCACGATCCGCACCCCGGCGCGGGTCGCGGCTTCCACGTCGTAGGGGGTGTCGCCGATCATGATGATTTCATCCGCTGGAAAGCCGGCCTGCTTGAGCGCGGCGAGCACGATGTCCGGATCGGGCTTGGACTCTTCGGCGTCATCCGCGGAGGTGGCATCCTGGATCAGGTCGGCCACGCCCGCCTGTTCGAGCAATCCCTTGAGGTCGTCTTTGCCTGCTGAAGTTGCAACCACCAGCTTCATGGTGTCATCCCGAAAGCGGTGAAGGAGCTGCCGTGCGCCCGAAAGCGGCTTCAATGTCGGCAGGTAGCGCTCGCGGAAGATTTCTCCCTTGCGCTCGGTGATCCGCTCCCCATCGGGGCTGTCTTCCTCGATGCCGGTCACCTCCGGGAGCACCTTGTCGCCCCCTTTGCCGATCAGGGGGCGAACCCGCTTAAAGGGGATGTCGAAGCCCAGCTCCCGCCCGGCGTCCTCGTAAGCGCGGGCGTGCGCATCGTTGCTGTCGATCAGCGTTCCGTCGATGTCCAAAATCACTGCGTTGGGCTGCCGGCTCATTCCTTCTCCTCGAATGTGCGAAGTGCAGTAAGCGCGGGGCCGTTGAGCACCTCGCCCGTTGATGGGTTGAAGCGGGAGCCGTGGCAGGGGCAATCCCAGCTCATCTCCTGGCTGTTCCAGTGCACGATACAGCCCAGGTGGGTACACGCGGCGGAGTGTTCGTGAAGCTCACCGAAGGTGTTCCGGTACACGGCCACCATCCTGGCACCCCGCCGGACCACGGCACCGGCACCAAGCGCGATCTCTTCCTCGGAATCTACATCCCCCGGCTGCACCCACTCGGTGTACTTGGTGGCGACATCCAGGTTTTCCTTGACGAATTCCAGCGCCGAGGTGGTACCGACAGCGCGGCGCGTGGGCTCATACAGCTTCTCCCAGGGGTTGGAGTGCCCCTGGATCAAATCCGTCAGCAGCATCCCCGCAATGGTACCGTGGGTGGTTCCCTGGCCCGAGTCGCCGGTCGCGATGTACACGTTCTCGGCTTTTTCGGGGTCGCGCCCGATGTAGCCCAGGTAGTCCACCGGCTCCATCACCTGCCCGGACCAGCGGAACGCTACCTCCCCGACAGCGGTGAAACGCGCCCGGGTCCACGCTTCCAGGCGGGCGAAGCGCTGCTCGGCGTCGTCAGCGTGCCCCGTCTTGTGGTCCTCCCCGCCAACGAGGAGCACGTCAGTCCCCTCGACTCCCTGGCCGTCTCCGTGCTGCAGCCGCACATAGCGATACGGGTCCGCGGTGTCCCAGTACAGCGCGGCGGGGACCGCGCCGGCCGGGACAGTCATCCCGATCACGTAGGTGCGATACGGCGCCTGCTTGGTATGAATCGCCACCCGGTCCGTTGATGGGTGAGTTGGTCGCCACCACCACTGCGTCGGCGGTGACCGTGGCGCCGGAGCTGGTGCGGACGCGGGCAGGGGAACCGCCCTCGATTGCATCCACGTGCGTGCCGGTGTGAACCCGTCCGGCCAGTGCCTGCACCGCCCTGGCGAGCCCGGCTGTGTACGCCAGTGGATCGAACTGCGCCTGGTGGGGAAAGCGCAGTGCGGGACCGCTATCCCAGTCAGAAAGTGGCAGCCGCTCCTCTCGCTCCGCATCGGCGAAGCCCTGCCCGATGCGCCGCCTCCAATTCCCGCTCCAGCTCGTCCGGGCCGTGCTCAGGGGCCAGGAAAAGGTACGCATCCACGCTGCGATACCCGCACTCGATCCCTTCCTCGCGAGCGATCTCCCCACCTTTTCGATGGCGGCCTGGTGGCTCGCGTAGGTAAGGCGCGAGCCCTCTCGCCTGGCGCAGCCGCTCGATCTCGTAGTAGCGGTCGTCCATCTCGCTCGCGAGGTGCGCCGTGCTTTGCGCGGTCTCGCCACCGCCCACGCCATTGTCGTCCAGCACGATGACCTGTTTGCCTTCTTTGGCGAGCAGGTACGCCGTGGTCATACCCGCGATGCCCGCTCCCACGACGCAAACATCCGCCCGGGCATCAGCAGCGAGCGGCGGGTATTCCGGTGGGGATGTATCGACCTTCCAGACAGATTGCGAGCGTTCCGATGTGCGCATTGGGCGTTCTCCAGTTGAGGATTTTCGGGACGCCTGCCGCTGCGGAATCGGGCCACTCACATTGGCAGTGAATCCTTGGCGAGCTGGGGGAGGAGGACCACAACCGTGAATCGAATCAACCTCCCGGTGAATCCCACCACCAGAAGTGCGCGAGGCGCATGCGCAGCAGCCCCCAGGCAACTGTCACGGCATAAAATGGCGGGAAGCCGGCGGTCTGCACTGCTGAACAGCACCAGACCGCCCAGTCCCTCGGTTTCCGGAACCGTGCCTCCACTGGGCGCTGATCGCGTGCCCATCCAGCGCCAGGGCAGCTTCACCGCACCCCGGGCGGCGTAGTACATCACCACCTTCCCCACCATCTGGCCGAGCGTGGCCGCCAGGATGAGCGGGACGGCCAGGCGGCGGGGGCGAGCGCGGACGCCGAAAGCAGGTAGATCTCCGCGTTGACCAGGGGAACCATTGCGCCGACCACGCACACCCCAAAGGTAGTTTTCAGCCAGACCGCGAGCGGGACTCACGCCGGCACGGGCACTGCGGGGAGGCAATGCGCCCCACCCCTCGAATGAGCAGCCGATGGGCGCGCCAGCCCAGCAACAGCGCCGCGACCGCGAGAGCGAGCACAATGCCGGTCCACACACCTACCGGACCGAGATGCGTATGGAAGCCCAGCAGGTACGCCGAGGGAACTCCCCACCAGCCAGTACGCCACGGTGGTGATCAGGGTGGGAACGCGCGTGTCGCCGCCCTGCGGAGCACCGAAATGCCGGCAACCTGGGCGCCGTCGAAGACCTGGAAGAGCGCCGCCACTCGAGCAGCAGCGTCCCAAGCTCCACGATGGCTGGATCACGCGTGTAAAGGCGAGCAGCGCTCTTGGAGCAAGCAGGAAGAGCACCCCGAAGCACGCCATCACACCCACGGCGAGCAGGTAGGTGGCTCCGGTAGCCCTGCGGACACCGGAGGGACTACGCGTCCCGATCTCCTGCCCCACCTGGATCGAGCCGGCGATGCCGGTGCCGAGCGCCACCATGAAGGTGGTGGAGGCAAGATTGATGGTGATCTGATGGGTGCCCAGCTCCAGCGCCCCGAACCACCCCATCATCACCGCGCACGCGGAAAAGAACGCCACCTCGGAACCAATCTGGATCGCGCTCGGCACTCCGATCCCCGCGATGCGTCCGAGGAGGGCCCGTCCGGGCGTCGCGACACACCCCGCAGCCGCCCGATCCGTGGGTAGCAGAGCAGGTACACGATGATCGCCGCGAGCATGGCCCAGCGCACCTGTCGTCGCCCAGCCGGCACCCACCGGTCCCAGGAGGGGGATCAGCGCGCTGTTAGCGATATAGCGTTCACCCCCAGCCCCAGAAAGGTGACGACCATCGTGGGCTGGGTGAGACTCATCCTCCAGGTACTGGCGGCAGGCGATAAAAACCAGAAACGGCGGCACTCCGGGGGCGGCGCGCGGAAAGCGCCCAGCTTCGTGCGCCAGTTGCGGCTCCTGGCCCAGCGCGCGAGCGATAGGTTCCCCCGCCAGGCTGATCGCTACCATGGGGAGGCTGAGGGCGAGCGCCAGCCAGATCCCCTGCACCCATACCCGCCGGCACTCCGTACCTTGGGCTGCCCCATGTGCCTGACTCACCAGCGGCGACATTCCCAGCAGGGTGCCGATGCACAGGGTGAGCAGCACCATGTGGATGCTGGTCGCCAGCCCAACGGTCGCGAGCGCCCGGGCACCGAGCGGCGCCACCATTACCGTGTCCATCACGTTGAGCCCAATTCCGCCGAGCTGGCTGATGATGATCGGTCCGGCGAGCCGGAGCAGCGCGCGCACCTCGGAGGCGAAGCGTACCTCCGGTTCGTGGGGAGCGGCCGTGGAAGCTGGAGACGGATCTTTTTTGACTGAAGGCGCAACAGGCATCCCACAAAGATAGCAGCACCCGGCGGCGGCACATGGCCCGCCGCCGAGCACCGCCGGGTCGATGGAGGGACCCCTTAGCGGGGGGCGTGCGTGTCCAGGAAACTGCGGATTCCTGCTCGTACAGGTGGAATGCGGGCTGGAAGCCATCATTGTGCCCGCCCTGCACTTCCAGAAACGCCTTTGGCTCCCCGGCCACCTCAATGCCGCTGCCCATGATCATAGGGAATGATCTCGTCGGTGCGGCTGTGGACGATCAGCACGGGAACACCTACACGGGGCAGCAGCGAGGCCGTGTCGTAGCGGAAGCGGACGAGCAGGCGCACCGGCAGCCAGGGTACAGCTCGGAGGCGAGGTCCGGCACGGAGGTGAAGGTGGACTCCAGGACCAATGCCCGCGGCGTATGACGCTCGGCGAGCCAGGTGGCCACTGCTCCACCGAGCGAGCGCCCGGCCAGCACGATGCGCTCGGGCGCAATCCCCGCTCCTCGGTCAGGTATCGCCAGGCTGCCTCCGCGTCCAGATATGTGCCCTGCTCGCTCGGCTCTCCCCACTCACCGTACCCCCGGTAGTCGATCAGGAAAGCGTCGAAGCCCAGATCACGGAAAGGCTCGATGGCGGGGAGCCAGCCAGGAGATGTTGCCGCCGTTGCCGTGAAAAGAGCACCGTCCCCCGCTGCCCTCCAGCCCCCTGCTCCTGTAGGGATGTACCACCCGTGCAAGCGTACGCCGTCGCTCGCCTGAAAGCGAACGTCCGTGCGTGGCATTCCCACGGCCGCAGGCGTTGTGATCAGCCCGCGCGCCGGGAAGTACAGCAGACGGGATTGAAAGGCCCAGACCAAAGCAACCATCCCCAGGTAAACGGCAACGAAAACAAACAGCGTGGATGCGACCACTCGCCGTGCCCCGGTCACTCGGGTGCCGGGAAGGACCTGCGGAGCACTGGCGTCTGAACGCGAGCAGCACCAGCAATCCCACACCGCGAAGATTACCGGCTCCGCCTCATCCACCTTGGTGGACCAGAGGAAGTGCACCACACCCAGTAGTGCAATCAGGTACACCAACCGGTGAGCGTCTGCCAGCGCTTTCCCAGCCGACGTATCCAGCCGCGGGTGGACGTCGCCGCCAGCGGAATCAGCAGCACCCAGGCCAAAAAACCCACCGTGACAAAGGGCGCTTGATGATGTCCTCGATGATGGCGGAAAGATCAAAGAATTGCTCCACCCCAAAGTACACGGAAACGTGCAGCGTCGCGTAGAAGAAAGCGAAGAGCCCCAGCACGCGCCGAATGCCGATGATCGGGTTCCAGCGCGACAGCTTGCGCAGAGGGGAAACCGCCAGCGTTGCAAGCAGGAGCACTAGCGCCCAGTACCCGGTTGCGTGCAGCACCTCCTCCACCGGCTCGGCGCCCAGGTTGTCCGTCGCGGCACGCCACACCAGCACGGCGAAGGGGAGCAGTGACAGAATCCAGGCCGCCGGCTTCAGCGCACGCTGTCCGCTCGGCTTCGGTGCGCGAGGGCGGGGAGCAGGACGCCGGGTAGCGACCTGCGGCGGGGACGCTGCGCCGGCGCGATCCGACATTAGTAGAACCGCCTGAGATCCATCCCCTGATACAGGCCGGCCACTTGGTCCGCATACCCGTTGAACGGCAGCGTCGGGCGCCGGCGCAGCTCCCCTATGCGTCGTTCGCGGGCCTGGCTCCATCGGGGATGATCCACTTCCGGGTTCACGTTGGCGTAGAAACCGTATTCGTCCGGCGCCGACTCATTCCAGGCCGTCTGGGGCTGCGATTCGGTGAAGCGGATCCGCACGATGGACTTGATGCTCTTGAAGCCGTACTTCCACGGTACCACCAGGCGAATCGGCGCGCCGTTCTGGTTCGGCATAGGCCGGCCATATAGCCCCGTAGCGAGCAGGGTGAGCGGGTGCACCGCCTCGTCCATCCGCAATCCTTCCGTGTACGGCCAGTCCAGGACGGCTCGCCGCTGTCCCGGCATCTCCGCGGGGCGAAGAACGGTGGTGAACTCCACAAACTTGGCTGCCGGTGTGGCTCCACGCGGCGGATTACCTCCGCCAGCGGAATCCCCTGCCGCCGGAATCACCATGGACCACGCTTCCACGCAGCGGAGCCGGTAGGTGCGGTCCACCACCTGGTGCTGCCGGATCAGATCGTCGAACGCATAGCTGCCGGGCTTCTTCACCAGCCCATCCACAGTCACCGTCCAGGGGCGGGTGCGGAACCCGCCGGAGCGCTTCTGGGGATCGCCCTTGTCCAGCCCGAACTCATAAAAGTTGTTGTAGCGGGTGACGTCCTCGTACGGAGTGAGCTTGTCCGCCAGCGGCTGCTGCGAGTCATTATCCGCGGCGCAGGCGGCGAGGCTTCCTGGCACCAGGGCCGCCGCCGCGAGTCCGGACGCCGTGCTGATGAACTTCCGCCGGTTCAGGTACATACTCTCCGGTGTGATCTCGGACGAAGGAATGTCATCCGGCTTGCGAATCAGCATGGGATTTTCTGTGCGCTGGACATGATGCGTGTATGATCGCATGGAACGCTCCAGTCCTGATAGATGTTCCCGGGCAAGGACGGCAGAGCGCCGCGAGTTTCCGTGAACTCTCCAGGCACCACGCTCCGGCAATCTGGGGGCGATCCGTTGCAGCCGTTTCCACCTGTCCTTACCTTGGACGGCGGGGTCGATGCCGCCCGCGTTCATCCTGCTGCTCGCGCTCGTGTGGCATGACTCGGGCTTGTCCCCTCGCATGAGCGAGTTGGCTGGAGGTGAGGTTAGGACCGAAACCAGGAGTCGACGGTGATATGCGACGAGTGCGGCCTCCGGCCGCCATCGGTTCACTACGTGACTATTCACGACGGGCAGACGCAGTCAGACCTACACCTCTGCTCGATCTGCTTTGAGCCGCGCAGCCACGGCTCCGAGGCGCTCGAGCGTGCATCCATGGAATACGAACGGCTGCTCGGCCGAGTGAGTGGGATTGAGCCCGGCCTCGGCTGCGCGCTGTGCCGCAATGATGAGAGCGTGGGTCCCGAGACTGACTTCGACCGCTTGCCCGATGTGGTCTGTGACTCCTGCTGGCAAGCAATCCGGTATGAGGCAGCACAGCGTAGTGCGTGGGTGGCGGCGCGGGAGATGAATTTGCCCACGGGTGCGAGGGAGCGGCTGGCCCGGCGCATCGGGCTGGGTGAGGCGGATGAGACCGCAGACGAGTTCCTGTTGTGAGGTGCGTCTCGTCGGAACGTGGGTTGCAGGCCAGAAGCGGCTTTGCTTTCATCGTGGGATATCCGATGGCGCACCTCACCTTCATTGCTGCCGACACCGTCGAGTGGCAGGTTTGGAACTTGAAATCCAGCCTGACCGGCAAAGCTGATCGTCGGGAGCGTGGCTGACAAGAAAAAGAAGCGTCCATCCTGAGCAGGATGGACCCTTGTTACATCGCCGGAAACTCGCCTTGCTTGATCAGCTGCCTCGAACCCGAACACCGCCGGAGCCGGTATCGATCTCAATGCGACCACGCCCATCTCCGATCTGACCACTGAAGTGAGAGCGCCGGGAGCGCGTCACCCGCGCGGGCAGCTCCACGTCAATTCCACCGCTGCCGGTATCGATCTCCAGCATTGCGCCGGTGTTGCTTGGGATGCCCAGCGTCACGCCGCCGGAGCCCGTGTCGATCTTGACCCCGCGCACTTCGCCGGCCAGATCGAGCCGAACGGAGCCGCTGCCGGTATCCACCCTGGCATTGGGAGCACGTACATCCGTGAGCTGCACGCCGCCCGAGCCGACATCCACCTCCAGATCAGATATCGCGAGGCCGCTCCCGGACACACTTCCGCTGCCGGTGTCTACCTTCAAGCGCCTACCCCGGATGTCAGCGAGCCGCACACTGCCTGAACCCGTATCAAGATCCGCGTCACCCCGAACACCGCGCGCCTCGACGCTGCCGGAGCCGGTATCTACCTTCAACGGTCCGTCAGCCCCTTCCACCCGAACCGCACCCGAGCCCACGTTCACATCCAGCGAGCCCCGGGTCCGGGAGGTGGAGACCGCCGCTGCCTGCGTCCGCACCGCAAGCCGCCCATTGACATTTGCGGCCTGCACGCGCCCCATACCCTGATAGACGGTGACCTGCTGACCGGCGGGAACGAGCACCCGCACATCCGCGAAGGCTTCCACACCGCGCCCGGTCCCCTGCACGGTCACTGTATTGCCGCCGCGAATGCCGCCGCCCCCGAAGGTACCATCACCCCGTACGCGGATGTTGCTACGAGAGCCGCGACCCATCCGTGGATACACGATCTGGCTCGCCGGCACAAACACGCGGAGCGCTTCACGCCCTTCGACTCGTCCCCGCTCGATCCTCAACTGCTGCCGATCGCTTCCGCCCCGGGTGACTTCCACCACCACATCCCGGCCGCTGCCGGCCTCCACGCGCATTTCACCCACCAGATTGTATACGGCCACGTTGCCGCCCGTGAGGGCGAAGCGCTCCGGCTGCTGGGCGGCGAGCGGGACAGCCAGGCAAAGCAGGGCAAGAGTTGCTTTGGTCATTGATCAGCTGGAAATCACAGGTTCAACCAATAGCTGAACTTCACCAGCAGCACATTGGTGCTGGGGGCGAACTCAGGATTGAAAAGGCGGCCGAAGTCACGCCTGGCCGCGAACGAGCCATCCTCCGCGAAGTGGTCGCGCCCCTGGCTCCACACCACGAACATTGTCGACCCGGGCCGGTACTCCCAGCGGAGCACTGCATTGGAGCGGAACGCCTTGTAGTTGAAGTCCGGCAGGCTCCCTTCTGCCGGCTGAAACCGGTCCTGGAAGCGCTCCGCGCGTGGATCGGTGACCTCCTTCAGCCCGGAATAATCACCCGCGCTGACGAACGGCTGCCCGTACAGCTGCAGGGAAAGCGTGGGAGTGAAGGTGTAGTTCACTCGGGCCGTGAGCGCGGCCGTGGTTTGGTCGAGCTGTGCGAACTGGAAGCGCGCGGCGTCCCCGCTTCCCACCCGGCGCACGTACTGCCACTCGTCCGTCCTGCGGGAAAAGCTGGGCCCCAGCGACAGGTCGGCCTGAGTGGAGGGCCGCACCGAAACGGACGAGCCGACGTGGAACGACTGCCCGTTGGTCCCGTCTTCGAGCCATACACTGCTGTTGAGCGAACCCCGCACGCGCTTGCGTGAATCGCTGGAGATGCCCATCCACCCGTTGACGTTCCCCGGAGCAAGCAAGGCGGGACCGCCACGCAATGCGCCAATGGACCAGGTCTCCATCTCCCGGTTGATGCCGCCGTTGAAGCTCCAAAAGTTGGCGAGCTGAAAACCGCCGTTGACGTTGCCGCCCAGGCCTGTCCGCTCACCCCCGAAGGTTGAGCCTGCCCACTGGTTCGCCCCGATCCGCCAGTTGCGGAGCACCTTGCCCGCCCTGGGCTGGTAGTAGCTGCCGAACAGCGCCTGCACCACCTGGTCGGCGTTGCGCTGGTATCCGAGATCGTTGGTGTCGAAGCCGGGGGAGCGGACGTTGAGGATGCCCCCGTAGCTCCAGTTACCACCACCGGTCTTGTACAGCTCGGTGCTGGCCGCCCACCCACCCAGCGCAGTGCGGCCGGGCTCGTACAGCTCCCGCAGATGGTCTGCATCAGGACGCTGGAAGAAACGTGCGGGAGCGCGCTGCAGGCGCAGAATGGCGGCGCTATCCCCTTCCACCTGGCTGCCGAGCAGCCAGGTGCGAAGCTCGTAGTTGCCGCCGCCGAACCTGTGCCGAGCGTCGATCCCGCCGGCGTATGCCTGCGAAGGGAGCCAGTTCAGGTTGCCATCATCCGGAAGGGCACGGTGGGTGGACGTGAGCACGGCGCCCACGGCGGATTGCCCCTTGCGGAAGTCCCGTCTCACTCTGGCCACGGCGTAGTTGGTGCGCGGCTCGGTGGTGGCCCGTAGCTCGCTGCCATCGCCATCGATGTAGCGGGCCTGCTCCTCCGCGGTGACGGCGTCCAGAATGCCCACGGACCAGCCGTTCGCCGTCTTGCCGGAAAGCTTGGCCGCGCCCAGAATTCGCGTGGCGCTGGGCGCGTCCACATACTGCCCCAGCCCACCAGCGCTGCGCTGCGGCGCCCGGCCGATGCGCCGGGAGTAAAAGAGCGACTCCGACCCGAAGTCGCCGTCGCCCGCTCCGATGCCGAAGCGAAAAATATCCACTCCTTCCACGAAGAACGGGCGCTGCTCCCGGTAAAAGGTTTCGTACGCGCTCAGGTTCACCTGCGCGGGGTCGGCTTCCACCTGCCCGAAGTCCGGGTTCAGGGTAGCGGTCAGCGTGAAGTCCGAGGTGATGCCGTACTTCAGGTCCACACCCGCCGATGCGTAGGGGTCATTCTCCCGGTAGAACGGGTTGCTTGCGTCCCCCGGTGCCCGGGTCAGCCGGGCGAGCGAATAGGGTTGCAGCTCCAGCCGACGAGGCGAGGTCAGCCCGCTCAGTCCGTGAAGCTCGCCGGAGCGTGAAATGATGCCATTGACGTTGGGGAGAACGGGAGACCAGAAGGCCGTCTCACCGCGTCGGGCGATCTCCCGAGCGAAGTTGATGCCCCACGTCTGCGCCCCACCGCTCGGGCTGAAGCGGAGTTGCGACAGTGGAATGCGAAACTCCGCCGTCCATCCGAGCGAATCCGTGGCTGTAGCCACCTCCCACACGGCATCCCACGATTTGTCTTCGTTGGTATCGTCGAAGTGAAAAACGTCCTGCTTCACCCCACGTGGATTCACGCTGAACCGGAAGGCCGTACGGCGGTCGTGCCGGCTGTCGAT
The DNA here is from genome assembly GCA_030447645.1 of Longimicrobiaceae bacterium. Classification (GTDB taxonomy): domain Bacteria; phylum Gemmatimonadota; class Gemmatimonadetes; order Longimicrobiales; family Longimicrobiaceae; genus JAUJOM01. The sequence continues at coordinate 59,131 of JAUJOM010000004.1, forward strand.
GCCCACGTGAACCCAATCGGAGTAGCCGCTGCTCACGTCGCGGCGGGCGAGCTGGCCGGCGATCGAGTCGGGATGGGTGTCGTACATCCGCACGCCGACATAGATGGCGCTGTTGTCGTACACAACCCGCGCCTCCGTGCGCTGCGTCGCCGGCCTGCCGGGGTCCGGGCCACGCTGCACGAAGTCCGCCGCAGCGGGAGCCGTTGCCCAGATGGCATCATCCAGCCGCCCGTCGAGCGCCGGTGCCTGGCCAGCGGGAACACGTACTGCATTCAAGACTTTGGGCGCCGCGGTATCCGGCGCAGGTGCCAGTAGAGTACTGCCCAGGAGAAGCAGATGCGCGATCATTGAGGGTGCCTCGAATGAATAAAAAAAGATTTCCAGAGGGACTACGCGGCCAGTCCGCGGGAAGTTTCAGAAGCGGGCCCTCACCCTGCCTCGCAAGCTCGGCTGTCCCTCTCCCACAGGTGGGAGAGGGGTGGAGCGCAGCGCCGGGGTGAGGGCTCACACGAGCGCAGGAGCAATGGGATTACTCCCGCATGCCGAGATGATTCAGGATGAAGGCATAGCGAAACGCCTGCTCGCGCAAATTGTCGTAGCGTCCCGAGGCACCCCCCGTGGCCGGCACCCATGTTGGTCTTCAGCAAGAGCGGGTTGTCGCCGGTCTTGGTAGCGCGCAGCCTCGCCACCCACTTCGCCGGCTCCCAGAACGCCACCGCGGATCGTTCAATCCGGTCGTGACCAGCATGGTGGGGTATGCCTTTGCCTCGACGTTGTCCATAAGGGGAGTACGACTTCATGTAGGCGTAAAACTCCGGCTTGCGCGGATCGCCCCACTCCAGCCACTCGCCCGTGGTCAGCGGAATGGAAGCATCCAGCATGGTGGTGACCACGTCCACGAAGGGAACGTCCGCCACCACCACCTTGAACAGATCCGGGCGCATCACCACCGCGCCCATGAGCAGCCCACCGGCGCTTCCGCCCCGTGCGGCAAGGCGATCAGGCGAGGTGTACTTTTCCTGCACCAGATGCTCGGCTGCCGCGATGAAGTCGCTGAAGGTGTTCTTCTTGTTGAGCATCTTGCCCTGCTCGTACCATCCGCGCCCCATCTCCTGCCCACCACGGATGTGCGCGATGGCGTAAGATCACACCCCGATCGATCAAACTGAAATTGTTGGAGGAGAAAGCCGGGTCGGTGCTCGATCCGTACGAGCCATATGCGTACAGGAGCAACGGCCGGGTGCCATCCTTGACCAGCGGCTTTTTGTAGACGAGGAGACCGGAACCCGGGTTCCGTCGCTCGCCCGCGCCCATGTGCGCTCGGTTCCGTATTGCGAAGGATCGTAGCCACCCATGACCTCGGTCTGCTTCTTCAGCGTACCCTGCCGAGTGCGCATGTTGTAGTCGTACACCGAGCTGGGCGTCACCAGGAGGTATAGGTATACCGCAGGGTGTCGGTGTCGTACTCGGGATTGCCGCCGCCGAACGCCGTATACACCGGCTCCGGGAACGTCACGTAGTGCTCCGCTCCGGACTTGCGGTCCCGGATACGGATGCGCCGCAGCGCGTTTTCGCGCTCATACACCACCAGGTGGTTGCGGAAAGATCCAGCCCGTCGATCAGGGTTGTTTCCCGGTGCGGGATCAGGTCCTTCCAGTTCGCCCGCCCGGGGTTGTTCACCGGCGCCTGCACCAGCTTGAAGTTGGTGGCTCCACCCTCGTTGGTGCGGATCAGAAACCGCCCATCCATGTGTTCCACCGAGTATTCCACCCTTCCATGCGCGGCTGCACCACCCGAAGCGGCTGGGTGGGCCGGTCCGCCGGGACGAAGTGCACCTCGGAGGTGTTGCTGCTGTAGCTGCCGAAGAAGAGGTAGCGGTCGTCCTTGCTGCGGGCGACGGAGGCGCGGTACAGCAGATCAGGCTCGCGGTACACCACCGGGTCCGCGGCGGGATTGGTGCCCAGGGTGTGCCGGAGCACGCGCGGTCCGGGCGCTGGGAGGCATCCGTCTTGGTGTAAAAGAGCGTGCGGTTGTCGGCGGCCCAGGTGACCGAAAAGTGGATGTCGTCCACACGGTCGGGGAGCAGGTTCCCAGAGGCGAGATCCTTGACCATCAGGGTGAGGTGCTCGGAGCCGCTGGTATCCACACTGAAAGCCAGCAGCCGGTGGTCAGGGCTCACGGTCATGGCGTAAACGCGAAAGTACTTGTGCCTCTTGGCCATCTCGTTCTGATCGAGCAGCACCTGCTCGGGCGCGTCCAGGCTCCCGCTTGCGTGCGAAGATCGGTATATTGCTGCCCCTCCACCGTCCGCGTGTAGTAGTAGTAGGGACCATGGCGGTGGCGACGGAAAGATCGGTTTGCTTGATGCGGCCCAGCATTTCCTGGTAAAGCTTTCCCTGGAGCGCCCTGGTGGGCTCCATCATCGCGTCGGTGTAGCGGTTTTCCGCCTCCAGGTAGGCGATCACCGCGGGGTTGTTCTTGTCCCGGAGCCAGAAGTAGGGGTCCTCGCGCACATCGCCGTGCATGGTGTGCATGTGGGAAACTACCCGCGGCCGGGAGGCCTGGGCGTCGCGGGAGCAGGCGCGACGGCAATTTGAGCCGTGGTGGCCGGGTTCGGGGCGCTGCGGTGGCACAGCCCCCGAGGAAGGCAGCAAGCGTGAGCAGGCGGATGTCGAGCTGGTTCATGCGGGAAACTCCGGAAGTGTCGGGTTTTGCAGGCCCCGTATCCAAGATGAGTCTCCTCCGACGGAGTGCAACAACGCTAACGCATGTCTAGAGCCGGGCGCAGGCGATGGATTGGCCGGGATCGGGCCCATCCCGCTCGTGCACGCGCACGCTGTAGGCGCGCTTCTCCATGCGCTGCCGGCTCAGCATGTCCGTCGGCACGAAGGTACTGTGCCGACCCGGCCGCTTGGCGTCGGCCACGATTGACTCGCCGATGCCCTGATGGAATCCGTGGGTGTGAAGGCGACAATGATCCTGCCGATGTCGGCACAGGGACCGTTGTGGATGCCAGGCGTGCGGTCCGGGATCCAGCCCCGAAAGCCGCACGCGCAGATAGGTCCCATCCAGATCCGGGGAATCGGGCGCGATCGCGTCCAGGGTACCCTCGATCTTTTTATCCCCTGCGGCCTTGCCACGGCGGAAGTCCGTGGTTTGAAACGGCTCCGCATCGGGAGGTGGCGGAGGTACCGCCGCGGCTGCCGCGGCCGACGTATCCGCGGTGGACAACTCCGCTGCCCGTGTTTGCGCTGCCTCCTGCTGACACGCGGTACTCAGCAGGCCGCCAGCCACCAAGATAGCTCCGGTACGTCGCAGGATCGGGTACGCCACGTGACACCTCCCGTCGTCGTTCAGGTGTGACCTACGACACCCGGTGGTATTCCTTGTTTTCCAGGCCATCCATCGAGTGCTCCAGATCCAGCTCGCCCTCCGGTTGCTTTTTCGTGTCCTTGCCCGCTTCCATACCGACGGGTCCCTTGGCAATGCTGATCCCACCATCGGCGGACACCAGCGCCCCGGTTATGTAGGACGCTTCGTCTGAAGCGAGAAAGGCGTAAACGTTGGCGATCTCCTCGGGTGTGCCGCGTCGGCCAAGCGGTGTCGCGGAAATCATCATTTTCTCCATCCGCGTGTTCATCGGACCGGTGTCCTTGTGCGTCCACGCAGTGTCGATTGGGCCTGGGCAAACGCAATTCGCTCGCACGTTGTGCTTGGCCTGCTCCACCGCCACACCCCGGATGAACGCGTGCATCCATCCCTTGGTCCCACCATACGGCGTCACCTCGGCAATCCCGATCAACCCGGCCTCGCTCCCGGCGCCGACGATGTTGCCCTGCGTCTTTTGCAGGTGCGGCAGGGCGAACTTGGTCATCAGGAAGGCGGACCGGCAGTTCATTCGCAGCAGCTGGTCAAACGCATCTATGGGAAAGTCCTCCGTCACTCCCGTTGCCGGAAATACGCCTGCGTTGTTCACCAGCACGTCAAGCCTGCCCCACTCGTCGAGGGCGGTTTGCACGCACGCCTCTGCGACGCTTTCCATGGACACATCGCCCAGGTACGCAACCGATTTGCCGCCCTGCTTGCGAATTTCTTTCACCACGTCCTCAACCGGGTCGTCCGGCAGCCCGTTCACCACCACCCGAGCCCCTTCTTTGGCGAACTTGTGGCAGATCGCTTCGCCGATCCCCGCGCCACCCCCGGTGACGATCGCCACCTTGTCTTCCAAACGTCCAGCCATGCATCCCTCCTTGAGCTAGAGATAGGTCGGGCGAAAGCGCAAAGGGCGTACCTTTCGGAAGCGGAGAGATGGAGCTAGATGCGGTTTGCCTTCAGCTGCGCCAGCGGGTAGTGCGTGCCACGCCATTCGATACCGCCGTTTCGCAATGCCTTGAGCGTGGAGCGCCAGAGGACGAAAAGAAAGAACAGTGCGGCGAATGGAAAACCCACTGCGTGCCACGGCTTCCCCCCACCCTCGCCAATCCCCCCTCCGCAGACCACCAGGATGAGCAGCACGGTACCCGCGTAAAGCAGGCGCGTCAGCCCGGCCGTGATGAATACCGCCACGAAGGGCCACACGTTGAAGAGGAGCATGGCGGCGCTAGATACCACCAGGAGGGCAACGCTGTACTCCACCCCCGCGAAGGAGTTCTTTTCCAAACCCCGCGCCACTTCCCCGAGCGACGGATACCACTCCACCAGAACCATGTCACGCCCTACCAGGAACTGCTGCCGCAAGCCAGTGAGCTTGATCAGCTTGCCGAGCTTCATGTCGTCATCCGGGCGCATCCGGATGGGTGCGTGCCCTCCCACCCGCCGGTATGCTTCCGCACGGACCAGGTTGAACGCTCCAATACCGATATGCGCCTTGCTCCGCGGATCGTGTGCCTTCCACGGGCGTGCGTACACATTGAAAAAGATTGCGAAGGTGCCCACGAACATCCCAACCAGCGGTCCGGGAGCGGTGACGTGCGGTGCAATCGCCAGGTGGTCCAGTTCTTCTCGTAGCAGGTACCCCACCGCTCGAGCAACAGCGGTGGGCGCGAGCACCACGTCCGCATCCGTGAAAAGGAGAACCTCGCCAGAGGCGGCATCTGCCCCGCGCTGCATTGCGTGGTTCTTCCCCAGCCAGCCCGGCAGCAGCTCCTGGTTATGGATAACCCGCAGGCGCGGCGCTCCAGCGGCCATCCGGTCCAGAATGGCACCGGTCGCGTCCGTGGAGCGGTCGTTTACTACGATCACCTCGAAATCCGGGTACTCCTGTGCAAGCACCGAGCGGAGCGCCTCCACAATGGAGCGCTCCTCGTTGAACGCGGTGACGATCACCGACATTCGAGGCAATGTGCCGCTCTCGGGGAGCGGCACGTCCGCAAGCTGCCGCATGTGCCTGCGCCCCAGCCCCAGCTGCACCAGGAGTCCAATCCACCCAAGCAGGGTAAGTGCAGCCAGGCCGAGCAGAAGCGAGTGAGTCAAACGTGTACTAAGCCCGCACCAGCTTACGGTACTTGATCCGGTGCGGCTGGTCGGCATCGGGACCAAGGCGACGCTTTTTGTCCGCCTCGTACTCCTGGTAGTTTCCTTCGAACCACACCACCCGGCTTTCGCCCTCGAAAGCGAGAATGTGGGTGGCGATACGATCAAGGAACCAGCGGTCGTGGCTGATCACCACCGCGCACCCCGCGAATTCGAGCAGGGCGTCCTCCAGCGCGCGCAGCGTGTCCACGTCCAGATCGTTGCTGGGCTCGTCCAGCAGGATCAGGTTGCCCCCCTTGAGCAGCGTTTTGGCGAGGTGCACGCGGTTGCGCTCCCCACCCGACAGCACCTTGACCGGCTTCTGCTGGTCCGAGCCCCGGAAGCCGAACCAGCCGCAGTAGGCGCGGGAGTTCACTTCGCCGCGCCCCAGCTTGAGCATGTCCTGCCCACCCGAAATCTCCTGCCACACGCTGTTTTTCCCGTTCAGTGCGTCGCGGCTCTGGTCCACGTAGGCGAGCTCCACTGTCGCGCCCAGCTTGAGGGCACCCCCGTCCGGCTGCTCCTGTCCCACCATCATNATGCATCAGCGGAAGGAACGTCTTTTCGGCGAACTCCTGCAGCGCACGGTCTGCCTCTCTGTATGCCTCTGCCGCTGCCTCAATCGTCCGGTCGTGCTTCGCCAGAGACGCAGCGATATCCTCCTGCCGTTTCCGTGCGCGTGCGTCCTCGATCTCAGCCTCCACGATCGGCAGTGCCCGCCGGATGCCCTCGGCCTGCTCTCCGAGGTCGCGCGCCTTGGCCCGGTGTGCGCTGCCGTCCTGGCCCTTGGCCACGGCCCGCCCCATGCCTTCGCGTTCCTGCTCGATCTGCTGGTCGAGGTCTGCCAGTTCCGCGGTTAGCTCTACATGCCGAGCTTGCAGCGCCTCGAGTTCCTGCTCGGGTGTGGTGGTTGTGCTCATTTCTGCCTCTTGGGTTGGGTGTTGGGTGCTGCCTGCATCCGGGCTAGAAGACTGTTCCAGCATTCGCGGACATTCGGGTCGGCGAAGCCTGCGGACTGGGCTTTCAGGTGCGGGAGTAGCTCCGGGTTTCGCTCCAGAAAGCGGCGTGCGAGCCGTAAGCCCTCCGGGTCCATGCGCCCACCCCGGAGCAGTTGCTTGCCGAGTTCCGTGACCACGGTGGCGCCGACCAGGGTGTCCAGCTGAGCCGCCCGCATACGCTCCCCGATTTCCCCGAGCGCACGGAAGGTGAGCCGGAGTGCTACGCTGGGCTTGGCAGCCTCCCGTACGCTGGCACCGGCGCCTCGCCTGTCGAGCCAGGCCATTGCGGCTGGGTCTAGTCGGGTAGTACTCATTTCTTGGCCCAGTCCGGACGACCGGCCAGCTCCACGCCCGTGTTCTGCGCTCGGTAGATAAAGCGCGCGGTGTTGGGGTTCGTCGGGTCCAGGGTGAAGTTGTTGTAGACGTGCACCTCGGGCGGGCGCACTTCCACCCTTTCCGACGCCTGGCGTCCATAGACACCTCCGCCGCGGTGCACGTTGCCTCCACCCCCGCGCCCAATGCCGCCCATGGCACCCCCGAGCCCTGCCGCTACCCCTCCCGCTGCGGTCCACTTTGCCGCGGACAGGAGGAAGGCCGTACCCTGCGGAATGTTGCCGTGTGCGAACTTCTCGAATGCCCACGCGACGTTTTCCACTACCTTGCCGGTAGCGAGCTGCTTCAGGCCCCCAAGGATATCCCGAGCAATCCCGGCACCGACGCCGACGAATGCGTCGCCGATGGATCCGGCGCCGGTAATCATCATCTCGACGGCTTGGCCAAAGGAGTCCATGATCCCCGCCGCGACGTTTTGCGTCGCGTTCTCCATGTCGCGGTGCTTTTCCCGCCACACGTCCGCGAACACGCCCAGTCTTTCCTGCTCTTTGTCGTATGCGGAAATGATGTTGGTGACTGCAAACCCGCGGTTGCTTCCGCCCTTGTTGAGCCGGGGGCGGTCTGGATCTAGACCAAAGTCTCTGTCTGCCTTTTCCCGGTCCTGCAACGCACGTTGTCGCTCTTCCTCTGCTTCCTTCGCAGCTTTTGCCTCTTTGGCTTCGCGTGCCCGGTCCCGGGCCGCCCGGTTGGCTGCAGCGGTGGAGGTGCGCCTGCCCGTGCCCGTCCCGGTGCCCGTGGTCGGCTTAGGGGGTGTCGTGGTTCCCGCTGTTCCCGCGCTCGTGCCGAGGGCTCGCTCGCGCTCGTTGTCGGAGCGCATGTCCTGCGTGGTGCCCGTGCCCTTGATGCGCGTCTTTGCGCCCAGGAGCCGGAAGATACCGCCCAGCGGACCCGGTACCGACGCGCCCTGCGCAAAGGCATTGTTGAGCGCCCGCCATGCGTTGCCCACCATTTCTAGGTCGCGGGCGAACGCCCGAAGCTCCGCACCGATCACCTCCACGGCTTTCGCCGCCTGCTGTCCGAACGTGGTGATGGAGCCCCGGTTCTCGTCTAGGAACTGCACCAGCCGCGCGAACGTGGGCATCAGTTCGTTCGCTAGGTTGATCTTGAGGTTCTGGAAATCGGCTTGCAGCGCCCTTGCCCGGTTCGCGGTGCTGTCCTGAGTGCGCTCCAAGTCACCCAAGGCAGGCCCGGCGCGTTCGTACATGAGGGAGAGTGCGGCGACGGCCTTCTCCTGCTGCGTTAGGGCAGATGCGTTGCTCTTGCCCGTTTCAGTGAGCGCGCGGGTATCTACATCGGCTTGCCGGAGCACGATGCCGAAGCGGTCCAGCGGTTCCCACGAGCCCACGAGGCCGGCTTTGATCGCCGTGAACGTTTCGCCAATGGGCACGTTGTGGAATGACTGCATGTCACCCGCGAGCCGGAGCATGCGCTCAGAGAACGCTGCCGAGGCTTCCTGCGACATGCCCATACCTTGCACGATTGCGCCGGCCGTGGCGGTCATTTCCTGGCCGACCGTGCGGTTCAACCCGGCAAGCCGCGCCCAGTCATCAATGAAGGACTGCACCTGCTTGGAGGCGCCTCCGAATGTGGTGGCGAACTTGCTGCCGGTCTCCTCGGCCGCGCTTCCAAGCTGGAACATCTCCGCCGCAAACGCACCGACCTGCCGGAGGGCGAAGAACCCGGCCATTGCCGCGGCGCCTTTCTTCGCGACGCCGACCAGGCTGTCGAAGCGCTTTTCGATGCGCCCGAGGTTTTGCTCAGCGGCCTTCGGGTCCGTGCCCCGCTTAAGCGCCTGTTTGAGTTCTTCCTCTGTCTTGGCCGCTGCCGCCCGGTCCAGGGCTAAGCGGACCCACTGCTGGATTCCGTTCATGCTGCCTCTCTTTGTTCAGTGTCCTGGACACTCAGCCCGGCTCGTGTGAATGCTTCGGGCTTCAGGAGTCCCGAGGCGAGTCCATCCGCTGCGGCCGCCTGCAGCGCCGCCAGCAGGGGCGGGAGATCGTCAATTCCGACGTTCAATCCCTTGGGTGTAGGCCGGAGCGTGTCGCGGTCTCCTGGCCGCGTCTCGCCACGCGGGCATCGATGCGGGTCCGGCCCGTACGTCCCGGCTTACACGCGGGCATCGATGCGGGTCTGCATAAACCCTCATCGGTACGGCTTATGCGGCGGGGCTTGAACGGGGTGATGCTTAGCCCCGCCCGCAGGGCAGCTCTGCATAAACTCGTCGGAGTCATGCGGCTCCGGCTCCGGCCGCGGCGGGCGACTCGCGGCACCTTGCCGGGGCAATCGAGGTCGCGGAGCGCGGTCTGCAGGGTGCGCAGCCGGGCGGTGAGCGGCTCCAGCGCTTCGGGGTAGCGCTTCCACGTCGTGGGTGAGTTGTTCGACCGCCGCTGTCAAAGTGTCGCGGCCATTGTTCTACCTCGGTTCAGGTGACCTTACGCCACCGAACTCCAGGCAGTTGGCCGCGATAGCGACAAAAGCATCCAGGGCGGCCCGCGGATTCATTCCTTGCCAAATCGGTACAATTCAGGTCTTCGCGGATCCAGCGCACACGGTTCTCCGTCAGCTCGGTGCGCAGCCGCCGTGTCGAACCACGGTTGCCATCGACGCCTTCGACGCCGGCTGTCGGTGCGACAGATTCGCTGTCGTGGAGTTCGGCCTGCATCCGGACAGCGGAGGCCGTCAGTCCATTGCTCGGCCATTTGGGTAAGCTCCCGCACCGCATCGGGGAACGATAGCCCCTCACGCGCTCCACTAGCCGGATGACATCCCCACCCTCGCCGCAGACAAAGCAGTGGAAGAGACCCGCTCAGCATTGACGATGAAGTTCGGCCCGGTGCCCTGGTGAAGAGGGCACGGGCCCCGATAGCTCCGGCCGCTGCGTTTGAGCCCACGAATCCCGGATGTTCCGCCACATCCGAGCGCGCGAGCGACGTCCACGTTCAGCGGTTGAAATCTCGCGACGTCGCGAGCTTTTGGGTGCCTGAAAACCGGCTGGCTACAGTTGCAGCCGGGTACGGGGTCATCATCCCCCAGGGGCATTGGGTCGGGCTTGTAGCCGACGTGGAACGCGCGTGCGCGATCCAGGTCGAGAGCAGAGATTTCATAGGTTGTGAACTGGTCTGCAGCAATCTAACCGGTCCCGGACGCCAGCAGCTGATCCAGGCTTTGCGAGCGCATCGGAGAAGGAAGCCAGCACGATTCTCAACGCGCTGCCATACCTTCCAGGTGATACGGGCGTCGCGCGGACAATCCGGCGCCGGATTTCTTCGGCGCGTTCAGCGCGCGATGCTCATCGCTCCCCTTCTCCAGGAGGTCCACTGAATCTCCGGGTAGACTCATCGCGCGGTGTACCTCCCAATGTTTCGAGCCAGCCCGGGCTGACGCCGATTCCTTGGCGGTCCAGAGGGTGCGCTCCCCGATCCCGGCGTTCCGCGCGGCTTTCTTGATTTCCTCTGCCGCTACGGGTCCGTCCGCCAGCTCGGTTTCCAAGAACCGGCGCGCCTCGGAGCGGATCCGTCATCAGCCTTTTCGGCGGAGAGCAGTGCCGCGGCGGTTCCCGGTCCAGAAGAACGAGCTCGAAACCGAACGCGCCGCCCATCGGTGCAAGGGAGGACTTCAGGTTCCTTCTGGGTTCTGCGGACACCGGCGTACTGGTGCATCGATACCGCCCAGCAAGCTGTGCTCTGACCTTTCGCCTCCGGATACAGATCGCGGCGAAGTTGTCGCTCTGCCCATCCGGCATCAGCCACACCGCCGACGCTCGTTTGCCCGGTGGAAGTCCACGTCCGCACCCAGATCATGGACGAGGACGGACCGTTTCGAGCGCCTCCTCGATTACATGCTGCGGGACACTCCTTCCGGAACTCGGCGCGCCTGCTGGAGCACGCCGGTAAGCGCGTGCACCCGAGAGGTCACCGCCCCCGCGTCGACGCCAGCTCGGCGGCCGATCTGCGGAGTCAGCACGTCCGCCGGCTCGGGGAGTCGCACACCGTGGCGCGCGTGAGGCATATCGAGCTGGAGCGCGCCGGGGCGATGGTTTGCGGAGCGTCCGCCGTGGCCAGGCGCACCTTCATCACCGACAAGATTTGGTCGAGCACGTCACCCGCGTCAAGCTGCACCACGTCTCGAACCGAGCACCAGGAGCCGCGCCCTCGCGACGCGGTGTCGCCGAGCGCAACGCGCTGGTCGATGTCTCTCACCGAAGCCCGTGGACATCGTGAAGCATCGGAGCGGACACCTCCCGTGCATGGTATTGATTCCGTTTTGATTGGCAGTATCCGCGAAGTCCGCCGACACGCCGTCCCCACGGCGGAGCCGCTTGATGGCATCCGTCCTCCCCACCCGCCTGGCTTCCCGGAGTGGCCCTCGCGAATGAAGGTGCCCGGCCGCGTGCCTTCGCCGTTGCCGCCCAGGCGCTGAGCAAGCGTTTTGGCCGAGACGCCGACTGAGGGGCCGCCTTGGATCTTCATCCCGGCGTGGATATGCGCGCTCGGGGTGCCTTCTGTCATCCGGTTGGGCCGTGTACGTGCTGCCCGGACCCAACGGCGCGGGCAAAACCCACCACGCTGCGTACGCTGCTCGATCTGGTCGGGCGGATTCCGGCGTGGCCGAGGTCTTCGGTATGCAGGGTCCGCGCGACTGCAGGCCGCGGGCGAACGGCCCCAGCATCCGTGCACAGCAGTTGGCTACGTACCTGAGCGGCACGTACGGATACGGCTGGATGCTGGAGCTGGAGCACCACGCGACGTACTTCCCCACCTGGGATCGCGAGTACGCGGAACGGCTCGCCAGGGCTTTCGACCTGCGGCGTGNAGACCTGCGGCTCGACCGCAAGTTCGGCAAGCTGTCCAAAGGGCAGGCGCGCCGGGTGCAGCTCGCGATGGCACTCGCCCACCGGCCGCGCCTGCTCATCCTGGACGAGCCCACCGATGGACTCGACCCGGTGATGCGCGACGAGACCCTGGGGCTGCTCGTCGAGCACATCAGTGAAACACCCACCACGGTGCTGATCTCCACGCATCTGGTGCACGAAGTGGATCGCCTCGCCGACCACCTGGGGGTGATGCGCGATGGCAAGCTAACCGCGCAGCTCCGCCGCGACGAGCTGCACCGCATGCTCCGCCGCTACCGGGCCGACGTCCCGGATGGATTCAGCGAAGTGCCGGGTCTGAACGGCACCGTGGTACGCCGCAGCGGCATTGGCCGCGAAATCCAGTGGAGTGTGTGGGGTGAGGAGGCCGAAGTCACCCGGCACCTGGCGAACGCCGGAGCCACCGTCCGCGACGCCGCCCCGCTCACCCTTGAAGATGCCGCTATCGCCCTGCTCAGCCGAAAGGATTGAACCCCATGTCCACCCAAGCTCTTCATCCCACTCCACGCTGGCAGGCAGTCGCGCGCGAGCAGTTCCGTGCCGCAGGCGTCGCCGTTCGGCCCGAGGCGACGCTGCTCAGCATGCTCATCGCGGGCCTGTCCATTCTCGCACTGGTGGCAATCTTCCGAGCCCGTCAGAACCCCACGCACAGCGCCAGCCTCGACCTTCAGCCGGAGATGCTGATCCCTGCCATCTTCCTCGGCTTTCTGGTGCCGCTCAGCATCTGGAAGAGCGAGGAGCCGAGCCGCCGCTCCTATCTTTGGAGCATGCCGGTAGACCGCGGTGTGCACACGCTCACCAAGAGCACCTCCGGCTGGGTGTGGTTCATGATCGCTATGCTGGTTTTTCTCCTCTGGGGATTGCTGATGGCGCTGATCACGGGCGGTGACCTCGGCCTGGAACGGGGACAACCTATTCCGGCGTGGAGGTGGGTACATCCCTTCGTAGCCGCGACGGTCGGGTACCTGCTGGCTTCCGCCATCGTCCTGTCTAGCGACCACCCCTGGCGCTGGTTCGCTGGAATCGTGCTCGGGTTCGTGCTGCTCAATGGTATTCTCCAGGCCGCACAGCTCCATGAGCTCGCTGCGGCTGTGCGAAGCGTTTGGGAAGGCAACCTGGGGCTGGAAGTGGCCTTGACCGGGTCGACCGAAGTGCCGACGGAAGTTAGCCGTCGGGACGGAACAACCATCATCCGCCATATAGATCGACCGGATTACCACGCCTGGATCCGGGCGGCGCTGCTCTGGTTGGGAATCGGAACCGCGGGCGTAATCGCGGCTGCATACCGGCACCAGGAGCGCTGAAATGAACCTTTCGGTGCACTTCGTCCGGGGCGCGTGCTGGACCTTGGCGGCGCTGTACTTCACCTGCGGTTTCCTGCTGGCGCAGCACGCCGCGGGTGGACCGGCGGCGGTGGTGGCGCTCGGCTGGTGCGGTGTCGGCGGGGTCCTGCTGACGCTCGGCTGGTCCCTGAACGCAACAACTACTCAGGGGGCGTTGTCCAGGCCGTACTTGCGGGTGAGGAACTCGGCCATGTCGCGCAGAAAGCGAGCGTCCGAAGGAAGGTCCAGCTCGGTGGTCGGTATGGGACCGGGATGATTTTCCATTAGTACGCGGAGCCGGCGCAGGAACGCTTCAAGCTGGGTGCGCACCATCTCCTCCGCATCAGCCAGATCGCCGGCCTGGACACCCTCCAGGCCGGCGTGCACCTCACCGTAGATCTCACTCAGCGACACCACGCCATCGGCACCCAGCCGGTCGTCAGCGCGGCCAATCGCATCTCGCAGTGCAACAACCCGGGCACCCGCCGGATCATTGTATTCGGTTGTCACAGGGCAGCGTTGAAGTACAGGTCCGCGCGCCACCCGGTCGGCGCGACCAGCGCACGTGCAATGTCAAAGCGAATCAGACCATCCAGGCCGCTGGCGCCAATCCCTGCCGACCACAGCGGGCGGTCCAGCGTGAAGGCGCTCCGGCTTCCAGCCCATCCAGCATCCGAAAACACCGCCAAGCGTACGGCCGGAAACGCATTCGCGATTTCCGCGCGTCCGCGCCAGAATGCGTCCCCGTTGGCAGCATTCGCGCCGTACCCCCGCAGGGTTGCGGGCCCACCGAGATACCACAGGCTCTGAGCGGGCACATCACCGAGTGACGTGCCCGCGGCGAACTCCACCGCTCCGACGAGCGGCCCCGGGAGGGGCACACTGGAATTTGCTATGAGCGAGGGTCGAACATACCCGAATGTACCCGCTCCGCCCTCCAGCTCCAACGCCGTACCCCAGCGGAAACCCAGCGGATTGAGCCCCCGTGACGTACGAAGCGTGAGTGCGGCACCGAGCTGGTCCGCCCGGTCGGCCCGGATGTTGGGACGGAACTGATAGTCGCGGTCGACAAGGTGGCGAAGACTCCAGTTCGCTTTCCCGGGCGCCTCCGTCTGGTGCTCCGCGAAGACGCGCCAGCCGTACCACGGGCGTTCCGTCCGGCTCGGAGCGCCCGTCAGCTCCACTCCCGCCGCGCGGAAGTACTCGCCGTCATCCCGCCCCCATAGCAGCGCCGACGCTGAATTGCCGATCCCCAGTGCCCGGCTGCCAGGATCAACTGCGGAAAGGCGGGAGTAGCCTGCGATGCGGTGCTCCGCGGCAGCCGTCGCTCGAGTGACACCCATTTCAACACTCGGCCGCCAGTTCGAGGTGCCGATGTGTGCTGTCGCATCCAGGGAGAACGGTTGAAATTCCAGGGTTGCACGTGCCCCCGGGGCCAAGCCCTCGACGCGATTGAACCTGGAAACACTCGGCCCCGCCTCAAGCACCAAATCTGGCCGCCCGAGTGCCAGGACGGAGGGCGATGGGGCGATCCGCTTCAATTCCGCCATCAGCTCGTCCGCTTCACGGGTGTTCAAGGCACTGGCCCCGTCGCCGAAGATGGACGGCGGCAGGTGTGAGCTGGCGAGCAGTTCAGCCGAATCCGCAGGGACATGCACCTCGAAGCGCCGACACCTGTCGTCCGTGCACGTGCATTTCTTGGAACCCTTTGAGCACGTACCGGACGAATCCGCCGCAGCGATCTCACCTGGTTCGATGGCTGCGGCATTCACGGTGTAGTCAGAGTAGGTGCGTTCCAACCGGAGCGGTGCCGCCAGCGAGCCAAATTCAGCGATTCCCTCAAGGGAAATCATGCGAGGCATCCACCACTGTTGCTGGTGCAATCCATACTCGACGGTGATGTACCGCGCCTCCAGCCGGGCGCGTGGAAGCACGGTCGCAATTCCTCCGCGCCGCCTGCCCGCGGTCCTGACGCCGATGTTGATGGATCTGCCATTATTCGTTTTTTGCGAGCTCACACCGGTCTCGAACGGAGCAGCCGGGCGGTACAGGGCCCGAGTGACTGCGTGGGTTCGCGCATCCAGCCAGAGCGAGCCGTCGATCAGCTTCGGATCGCGACGGCGCGGAATCACCCGCAGCTCGACCACCCGCACTTCGGCCCCACTTCCGAGCCGTATCGCCACGGTGTCGCCGGAGCGGAAGCGATAATCGGTCTCACTACCGCGCGCAAGCGGATGTCTGGTGAAGCTGGAGTCGTTTACTCCGATCAGCAGGTAGCGCGCGCTCGGCTCAAATACGAAATCGGGGAGCGAGTTGCCGAGTCCTCCCGGAACCTCAACCTTGCCGGTAGGCGATACGTCCCGGGCACCCAGCATCTCCACCCGGATCGGCCCATCGCGACGCCAGTCGATCCGCGCAGCCGTTTCCTGTCGGTAAAGTATGCGATCTCGGCCAACTGCCCGAACGCCTACGGAAAGGTGTTCCTTGGCGAGGGTGCGGTACCCGCGAATCGACTGGTCGATGGCATCACGCCGCTCCCGTGCGCGCTGCACCAGGTCGCGGGTACCCTGATCCGCATACGCCGTGGCTAGAGCAGTGGCAGTCGGAGGAGCTTTGGTGGTATCGGCGGATTGAACTTGGAACGTCAGCGCGGCAACGAGTGACAGCAGCATGCGGGCTTGTCTTGTTGGAAGGGCGGAGAGTGGGACTCGCACAGGCCCGTACGCACGCGATACCCGGAAAGTTTCCGCGGCAGCAAGAAAGGCCCGATCCTACCTGGGACCGGGCCTCCATGATCAGCGAAAAGCGCTGAGATTACCCGCCAGCGCCCCCGCCGTGTGCGTTGCCGCCGCCCCCACCACCGCCGGACGAGCCGCCTCCGCCCATACCACCACCTGAGCTGCCTCCTCCTCCGGAACCCCCACCGTCGGTGCTTCCACCTCCTCCACCACCAGTTCCTCCTCCTGTACCGCCGCCGGTGCCGCCTCCACCACCTGAGCTGCCACCGCCACCAGTGCCTCCGCCTCCACCGCTACTGCCTCCCCCACCCGTACCACCACCACCGCTTCCGCCGTAGCCGCCTCCACCACCGGAGCTACCGCCGCCGCCAGAACCGCCTGTGGAAGTTTCCCAGTCCATGTGTTCCTCCAAAGCTGGAAGGTGAACAACGAGGGGAGGCGGACATCTTGCAAGTTTTCAGCCAAAACGCGCGGCGGACGCTCCCCTCTAGCCCTCTTCCTCAAGGTCACCCGCCGACTCGCCCCCCGGCGCTCCGATCCCCGTTTCCCCGGGCTGCTGCGCAAGCCGGGGTTCCTGGCGTAACACAGCGCCCGCCTGGGTAAAGGCGGTAGCGCTCCCGCACGCTCGCCCACTCGGCCAACTCCGCCTCCCAGCGGCGGTTGATCTCGCGAGGATCATCACCCCGACGCACCGCCTCCGGAGCCCACCTGCTGCCGAGCATCTGCAGCATGCTCCCCATGCCGAGATTCTGAGGGTGCATCCTCTGGATCTCCACCAGGAAGACCAGCGCGGTGAGCACCGGCTTGTAGGCTTCCCGGTCGGTGATCCGCAGCCGGATCGCGCGCACGTGCTGATTGCGGAACTGCATCCACTCCGTACCCCGCGGCGTGAACGAGGCGGTGTCGAACCGCACCCCGGGCAGGTGGTAGCCACGCACACGGCGCAGCAGCTCCGGGGTGTTCAGGTAAGGGGCACCCACGTACGTGAACGGCGCGCTGGTTCCCCGCCCCACGGACAGGTTGGTGGCTTCCAGCATCACCAGTCCTGAGAACGCCAGCGCCGCGTCCAGGTTGCGAATGTTCGGCGAGGGATCGATCCACGGCAGACGGGTCCGATCAAACCACTCATCACTCCTCCACCCCTGAACGGGCACCACTGAGAGCTTCGTCCCAATGTTGTACTCCGCGTTGATGTAGCGCGCGATCTCGCCCGCGGTCATCCCGTGGCGCAGGGGCACCGGGTAGTAGCCGGTGATCGCCTGCCCACGGTTCCTCATTTCCATGGCCATCAGCGGTCCCTGGACGGTTCCCGTGATCGGATTGGGGCGGTCCAGCACCACGAAGGGGATCCCCTGCTTCGCCGCCTCTTCCATGGCCATTGCCATCGTCCACACGTAGGTGTACGGCCGGGCTCCGATGTCCTGCATGTCGAAGAGGAGCACATCCACTCCATGTAGCATCGCCGCTGTCGGGCGCTGGGTGGCGCCGTACAGGGAGAAAACCGGCAGACCCGTAACTTGGTCGCGGTAGGTGCGGATGCTTTCACCACTCCCGATCCCACCTCGCAGCCCATGCTCGGGACCGTAAAGCGCTACGAGCTTGACCTCCGGGTGACCGAAGAGCAGATCGATCGCGCTCCGCCCGTCCGAGGCTACCGCCGTTTGATTGGTGATGAAGCCCACGCGCTTGCCCCGGACCAGATGGAGCGAGTCCTGGAGCAGCACCTCGAGCCCGGGCAGAACCGGGAGCGAATCGCCAGGCTCTGCAGCTGCAGCCGGCTCTTCCGGCGGCGGCGTTCCCGCGGATGCCGGCATGGCTTGGACCTCCGGGTAGCAGGCGGCGAGCCCAAGGGCGAGCACGGCCGCCCGGCGGATCGCCGCCAAGGCGAGATTAGACATCTGGTGAGGTGGGTGGTGAAAGAGGCAAACTGGGGCGGAAGGGACCGAATGCCGGTCGATTGCCCAGCTTGAAATTTCACCCAGAACCCGCTCGAAGGCAAGGGGCAAACGAAAGCGGGGTGCCCCTGCTCAGGACACCCCGCATGTCTGGATCAGCGAGAAGCGTTTAGCCGCGAACGCCTCGGACTGCCTGCTCCCGCTGGTAAGTTTGGAACTCGCAGCCGGTCCGCACGGGCACGTACAGCACCTCCGCTGTTCCCGTCGACGCGCGATCGCGGAAGAGTGGCACTCCTTGGTACTCGCCCGCACGCGCCAGCGCCGTGGCGGGGACGATCCGCGTCAGACCGAAGCGCACGTACCGCGTGCGATTGAGGGTAATCGCCTCGTTGCGGATGTAGAAGTCCTGGCCCGCCGCGTACCCCGTCGTGCCCGGGTATACGTCACGGAAGCGGCGCTGGTTGACCAGGGTATCACCCGTAGCGGAGTTCACCATCGCATCCACCTCGCGCAACTCCCCGGCTTCCACAACACACACGCGAACCGGAGCCATCTCCTGCCGTACCGGCTCCGGAGCCGGTGCGGGCACGAAGACAGGAGCCGGTGCTGGCTCGCTCCCGCCGAAGGTGAACTTCAGCCCGGCGACCAGACGGGTGGTGACGGCATACCGGTCGTTCACCTCGGTCGGTGTCTGGTTGAGCGTGATAAGCCTGCGGGGTGTGGTGGGCGGCAGAACAAAACCCACGTCGTCGTCGTCGATGGGCGAGTCGTATACGTGAGCCGCCAACTCCGTGAACAGACCGATGTTGCGCGTGATTGGCAACAGGGTAAAGCCGAGACCGGCGGTACCCTGGCCCACCGTGCGCGCGAACCTGCGCTCACCCGACCCGATCACCCGAGTCGTCAAACCGCCGCCGCCCAGGAAGAAGTACGAGGCTCCCAGGAAATTGGTGATTCCCGTCGGGTCACGGAATGGATGGAAGACGAAGTCCAGATCGTAGAAGTAGTTGTTGAGTGGGTAGCCGCCATTGTCCGGGCGGTCGAAGATGTTTTCACCCGGAAAAGGAAGTCCGGAGGGCATGTACGCCCCGTGCAGCCGGAGCCCGAACTGGGGAGTGGCGAAAAAGCTGGTGGTCACACCGAAGATCGGTGACAGGCCTGGCCCATAGCCCTTGTCGCCAACCTCGAACCAGCTGCTGCTGATCGCGCCACCGCCATACACACTGAAGTCAAACAAGCTTACCTGCGCCTGCGCCCCGCCAGCCGCGCCCATCGAAATGGCGGCGGCCATTGCTAACGAACAGATTCTCTTCATGCGATTCTCCGCATCTGGTTTACGGTTGAAGCACCATGCCTTCAACCACTGGAGCCAATGGAACTTGCAAGATGAGTGCCTTCGGGCACAAAAAACGGCTCCAGATGTTTCTGGAGCCGCTGGAGTTTCGCGCGGAAAGAGTCCGGTCAAGGACGACTGCGGACCCCGTTTATCGGGCGGTCGCACAGGGTCCCGGAAACCGTGTGTGTCTTCGTGTCAGGGTTGAATACGGACTGGACGTCAACCGTGCAGCTGCCGGATGCTCCGTCACTCCGCTTCCAGGTGAAGCTCCCCTTCTGGCTCGACGTTTGAAGCCCGCTCGGCGCCGCGTTCACAATCTTCATGTTGTGCTGAAGCACGACATTGGGATTACCGTTCACCGTCACCGTGACTCCGCTCCGGCCTGCCTCGAAGGAGCAATTTTGATCCGTCTTGATGGCCTTCATTTCACTGGTCCGGGTACGGGTCTCCCGATCCGCCTCCCCTGTTACCCGGCCGGCCAGCGTGGTGGTGCCTCCCTTGGGGCACGCGCGCGTATGGGTGAATTCGCGGTCAATGGTTTGCGGGACGACAAAGCTCGCCATGGCGAAGGCGAGCGCATCGAACTGCGGCGCGAGGGCGCCGAGCTCGCTGGTCGAAAGCTCTGCGGCTCCGGGCTCGGTGGCTCCCCGGTCGCATGCAGCAGTAGCGACAAGTGCTCCGAAAAGGACGGCGGCGGTGAAGCAAGGGTGGGTTCGCATACGGGATCGCTCCGGTCAAGCGGGTGAGTGTGGAGCTGCAGCTCCACACTCCTATACATACACGCTCTTGTGCTAAAATGTTGGTGATGCGCGCCCTACTGCGCAACCCCCCTCGGCTGCGGCTCCACCCGAACGATCCACAAGCCGTTGTGCATGTCGTTTACGTAGGCCAGCCCGTTTTTCACCACCACACCCCAGGTCATGGCCGAATTCTGCACCCGCCCCTGCATGTCGGCGGTGTGGAGGTGGGCGATCTCACGCCCCTGGGCTCGCAGGTCTCCCCGGAGTTCGCCCGAGATGTCGAACACCCGGAAGCCCGCGTTGTACGCGCCCATGTACAGCCGGTCGCCGTCGATCCAGATGTTGTGCACACCGCCAAACTCCGGCTCGTACCAGGCAACGGAGCGCGGATTGTCCATGTCGCTGACATCCACCACCTGCAATCGCCCATACGCTCGACCGGCCGCCGCGTCCCTGGCACCTGCCACCGGCATCGCCGGGAACACTTCGTCCGCGATGAAGACGTAGTTCTTGTGCCGCCATGCGGTGTGGGTCCCGCGAATGAAGCCCGGGCCACCCGCGGCCTCCACGTTCCGGTACAGCGCGTTTAGATCATACTTGAACTGGGACACGAGCTGCGGGTTGGAGGGACTGCCACCCTTGATTCCGTTCCCCACATCCAGAATGACCAGGTTGTCGTTCCAGTAGCTCAGGTACGCAAGGCCGTCCCGCACGTCCACGTCGTGCAGCGTGCGCCCCGCCTCCGAGCGGGGCGTGCGCCACTGCGCCACCTCACGGGGCTTGGAGGGATCGCTGATGTCGAGGATGTGCAACGCACCGGTACCATCGTTGGTGAGGTACACGTGCGTCCCATGTCTGGGCTGCTGATACACGAACGCCGAGTGGACACCGGCGGTCACCCCTTCCGTAAACTCCGCGATCGGCTTCGGCCGGGCGGGGTCCTCCAGCGAGGCGATCACGATGCCGTTGCGCCGGGTGGATGCCCCCTCTCGAGTGAAGACCAGGAATCGGCCGTCCGGTGTGGTCATCAGGTCGTTGATCCGGCGTGCATCCACCACCAGCGAGTCGGTGATCGTCGGGCGCGCCGGGTTGGAGATGTCGATCGCGTACAGGCGGTCACCACCCCCACCGGTTCCCAGATAGGCGAAGCGGCCGTTGGGGTGCACCCAAACTTCTTCCGTATTGAAGGCAGTGCGTGGGAGCCGCCCTACAACCGTGAGCGGCCGGCGAACGTCGCGAGCGGTGAGGCGCACCACTGCGTCCACACTGCGGTTGCCGTAGTTCGCCATGACGACGTACTCGCCGGGCTCGTAGCCGACAAACGCACCCTCCGCGTTGACCTGCCCATTACCTGGAGACACGCTCCAGGTTGGGGTCAACCCAGTCACCGCTCTTCCGGCCGCATCCCGTGGCAAAGCCTGGAAGCGGATCACATCTCCGGTGCGTGCCTCCCGGCTGGACGGCGTGATCTGGACCGAGGCGATGGGAGTCGCCACCACCGTCACCGGAACCGCCGCCGTCGCACTTCCCGCGGTTCCGGTGATGCGGGCCTGCCCCGGCGCCACTGCCACCAGCTGTCCCTGCTCAGTCACCCGTGCGATAGCGGGGTTGCTGCTCCGGTACCCGATGCGATCCTGCCGCTCGTCCCCCGCCGTTGAAAGTACGCGCCCGGTGAGGCGGATACGCTGCCCGACCGCAAGCCTGGCATTCGCCGGTGCGACTTCGACACGAGCCGCTGGACCCGGCACCATACGAATCTGCACCCGCTCCACCACCGGAGCGGCTCCGGGGACGACGGCTGCGATCCCCACCGGCATCACGCCCGTGGAGCCGGAGCGAATGAGCCCATCGGCCTCTACGACTCCTTCAAAACCTGCTCCCGCCTGCGCAAAGCGAATCTGCGCGTTAGGGACCGGCCGCCCGCTGGCATCAAGCGCTTCCACCCGCAGCCGCAGCGTGTCCCCCGCAATCATGGTGCGGTCGTGCGGGTGAACCACCAGCCGGGCGATGGGTGATGGGGGAACCTGCACCTGCGAGGGCTGCTGCTGGGTTTGCTGCATCAGTGCGAGCAGCGCGAACGCGGAAACGATCATCAGACTTGGGAGTTCAGGTAAGCATGAGGTGATGTAGACCAGAAGATACCCAGAGAGTCGAAAGAGCGTTCCGCCACGGCGCTAGCCGGAAAGCACGCCCCGAAAGCGACGCACCTCCACCTCATAGCCGGGGAATACCCGGTCGATCTTTTCCGCACCGAGGTGCCGCGTGGCGACTTCGGCGAACACGTCCCGGAAGTCCGTGGTCATCGCCAGGTCCCGCCCCTCGTAGAGCTGCTCTCGTGCCAGCCCCGGCCAATCGCCCAGGACTCTGCCGCCCCGTACTCCGCCCCCGAGCACCAGCATGCAGTTGGCGTGACCATGGTCGGTGCCCCCGGAGCCGTTCTCCGCCGCCGTGCGTCCGAACTCGGAGGCGGTAAGCACCACCACGTCCTCCATGCGGTCGCCCAGATCGTCGTACAGCGCACGCACGCCCTGCCCGAACTCGGCGAGTCGGCGCGCGAGCTGACCATCGGTCCCGCCTTGCGCGACATGAGTGTCCCAGCCGCCCAGGTCCGCGAATGCAACCTCCACCCCCACGTCAGCCTTGATCAACTGCGCGATCTGTCGCAGCGAGCGTCCGAACTCGCCCGCGGGGTACCGAACGCCCTCGCGCGACTGGTAGCGGCTCGGATTGACGCCCCGGAGGATGGCGGCGGCCTCGAAGGCGTCCTCCGCCGCCGCGGACACGATGTCGCCCTTGGGACGGGCACCATACATTCGCTCAAAGGTGCCGCCGAGCGCGCCGCCCCGCCCCTCGGCCACGCCGAAGCGCTCCAGATCCCGGATCGCCAGGGTGGGGTGCTCCCCCTGGAGCATCCGCGGCAGCGCCGCTCCGAGCGCCACGCCACGGAGCGCCGGGTGCGATCCGGCGGCGAGCCCCACTTGCCCGACGGCGTGGTCCCGCGCGTGAGCCCTGGGGTCGGCCAGGGTGCGACCGTCGCACCCCGGGCCGGAGCACCCTGTGTGCTGCAGGACGCGGTTCAGCCACCCTTCGCGCTCGGACCTGGCGCCGGGCATGCCGGTCTCCATGAAGTCCTGCGCCTCGAAGTGCGAGCGCGTAGGGTGCGGCGAGCCCACGGCGTGCACCACCGCCATTTCACCCTTGCGGTACAGCTCGGCTAGCGGGTGCAGCGAGGGGTGCAGGGCAAAGAATCCGTTCAGGTCCGTGGCTCCCGCCGGGTTGCCCCGTTGAGGGGCGGCGACGGCGATGGAGCGCCGTGCGGCGTAGTAGCCGGGGTCGCCGAACGGGATCACCATGTTCAGCCCGTCCACCGCCCCACGCTGAAACACCACCACCAGCGTCTTGCGGCGCGCGGCACCGCTGGTCTGGGCGAGCAGGGAGCGGCGGATGAAGTCCGGCTCCAGCCCCATCGCGAGCAGCGCCAGGGCACCCTGCTTCATGAAAACTCGACGATTCATGGCGACCTCTCAGCGACGTTGAAAGTCCGGCGAGCCCAGCACCAGGCCGAGCGCACGGGGGGCACCTCCCTGCCCGGCGAGCTCCTGCTGGATGACCTGGGCCAGCCGCGGGCGAGGCGCTCCGGCGAACACCCGCGCGATCAGCGCATCCAGCGGCACTGGGGCCATCTCCGCGCGCACCCCGGGGACCCGGCCGGAAGCCAGGGCCAGCCCGAAGTTCATCCGGTTCAGCATCGCGCCACTATTGGTCCAGTCCTCGGACATCGTCGGGTATCCCGTCGGCGCGGTCTGGTAGTACGGCAGGTGCCCAAAGGTACGCAGCGTCTGCATGACGCCGCGTGGGTTCGCCACCGTGGCGTCGGTGACCCGCAGCGCGCTCACTACCAGTTCAAACGGGGTCTTCACCTTGGCCTCGCGGTGGCGGGCGGCGTAGAATTCCTCCGCGGTGAACAGCGCTCGCGTGACTTCGCGCAGGTCGCCGCCGGTGCGCAGGAACACCCCCGCCTCATGGTCCTCCAGCGCCGGGGGTGGAGGATCCGCCACGACGCGGCGCACCAGCTGGGTGGCAACGGGGCGCGCGGTCGCCGGGTGTCGGGCGAGCAGGGCAAGGACGTAGTTTTCATCACCGTCCTGCTTGCCGCGCCCTGCCAGGTAGTACAGCATCGCCGGGTGCTGCGACGCGCCAGAACGGTCTTGGCATAGTCCGCGGTCGTGCATCGCCGAGGCTCTCGGAAGGCTGCACAAGCGGATTGACTGGTGATCGTCGATGTGCTGCGGCGGGCGTCGAGGTCCGACAGAAGCGTATTCGTGCCCCCCGGCCATATCCCATGCGCGCGCCACCCTGCCCCGCCCCCTGGTTCCGCGCGGATCGTCCACCTGGTCCCCCGTGAATGCGCCTGGTGGAGAGGCGGAGGCGCGCGCCACGGCGACAACGTCCTGCTGCGTGTCAGGAGGAGCAGATCGAGCGCCGTTGACGCCCAGCGTGTGCCGCAGCTGGTGCCCATCAGCTCGCGGGCGTAGTTTTCGTTGAGCTTCGCCACGGAACGGCATGCGCCGCCCGGACAACTCCTGGGGCAAGGTGGCGGGCAGCTCGCCTTCAGCAACGCCGTGGTGCGCGGTGCTGTCCGGCGCGGCGCTGCGCCAGTTGTCCAGGTAGTACAGCATCGCCGGGTGCTGGGCCATCCGACACCGGGAGCCCGGCGCGCAGCAGGTCCTCGAACTGAACCGGGGAACCGCCGAACACGTGCGGAACCGGATCGCGGTGCGCAGGATGTCGCATAGTCCGCCACCAGCCACTTGTTGGGCCCCTTGCCCCAGAAGACGTTGAAGTGGTTGAACCAGAAGTCGGTCATCACGTCTTCCAGCTGCCGCTCGGTGACGACGGCACGCGTCACTTTGCCGCCGATCATCTGCTGGGCCAGCGCGGCGGGGCTCTCAGGGCCCTTTTTTCGCCCCCTGGGTCGCTGGACTGCCCGCATCACAGCCGTATCCGCCATTCGCATGTTCGGCCGGGTAAGCTGGGCGCGCCCGGGTTGCTTGCGGCGCGCCTGGGCACTGTCCGCCATCATCTTGCCATTGGCGCTGCGTTGTGCCTGCCGTCGTGCGGCACTCGGCGGAGGAAAGGCCTGATACAACTCGGCCACGCTCATGCCGAGCGCCGGAAACCCGGCAAGCCGCGCCTGAACCGCGGAGTCGTTGATCCGCTGGGGATGGAGCTGCCGGTCCAGCCACTTGTCCCGGCCGAGCGCGAGCACCTGGGTACGTCCGCCGGGCGAGCGCCCCAGGTGGCGCGCTGCAGCAGATGGACGGCGCGCGCGGTGTCGCCCGGCGTTTGGACGACCAGTGAAAGCGAAAGTAGCAGAGGAGCGGCGAGGAGCGGCATAGGTCACCCGGAGCACGCGTGGAATAGGCTACCTCAACAGGTACAGCTCAGCTCCCGAAAGTGTTGGGCATCGTAGGCCAGCCCATTCATCTCATCGAAGAAGCACGCGCGCAGCCCTCCTGAGGAAAACCGCTCTGGACTAGCTCTTGAGATTGGCCAGGTACTTCTTCCGGAATTTCGCCACCTTGGGTGCAATCACGATCTGGCAGTACCCCTGGTTCGGGTTCCGCCGGTAGTAGTCCCGGTGGTACTCCCCGGCCGGGAAGAACTCGGAAAACTCGGCGACCTCCGTCACGATGGGAGCGTTCCAGATCCCGGCCCCGTTCATCTCCGCGATCACCTGCCCCGCCGTGGCCTTCTGCTCCGGCGAGTGATAAAAGATTGCCGAGCGGTACTGCGTGCCCACGTCGGCCCCCTGACGGTTCAGGGTGGTGGGATCGTGAACGGTGAAGAACACCTCCAGGATCTGCCTGAAGGAAACCACCTCCGGATCGAAGGTGACCTGAATCACCTCCGCATGCCCGGTGCGCCCGGTGCAAACCTGCTCGTAGGAGGGATTGGGAACCTGGCCACCCGAATAGCCGGACTCCACCGTCTCGACCCCCCTTAGCTCGTCAAACACCGCTTCGACGCACCAGAAGCACCCTGCGCCCAGAGTGGCAACTTCCCTGTTCGGGCTTGAATCCATGGCTTGCTGTACTCCTCTATGTATCGGCTTGCTCACTCGTTTCCGCTTCGATCCACTGCACCGCCGCGGCTAACTCCTCCGGCGCGATCCCATGGCCGATGGGACCGTCCCAGGTGGCAAGGTCCGCGCCCGCCGCGTTCAGCAGCGCCCGCCCCTCGATCGCCAGGCTGTAGGGGATGCTGGGGTCGTACATTCCGTGTCCCCAAAAGAAGCGGGTGCCGCGTACCGTTTCCGGTGTGGCACGCACGCTCGGGTGGTCCGCCAGGAAGCCGCTGAAGTTGAGTACCCGCGGCACCGCTCCCGGGTTGCTCAGCGCATATGCGAGGCTCATGGTGCCGCCCTGCGAAAACCCGCCCAGGACGAGCGGTCCCGGCTGGACCGGGAGCTGCCCCGGAAGCTCAGCCAGCAACTCCGCGAGGGCTTCCAGTGATGCCGTGAAGCTGGCGGGCTCCGGGCGGTTTCGGCCGAGGAAGCGATACCATGCCCAGCCGGACCCGTAGCCCCACGGCGCACCGGGAAAGGGTGCGCGTGGAGCCACCAGGATGGTGTCCGCGGGGAGGCCCGGCGCCAGGCCCAGGAGGTCGTGCTCGTCGCTGCCGCGGCCATGCAGCAGCACAAGGAGCGGCGCGCCGTCACGCGCGCCGCTCGGGATTCGGTGCTGAAAGGTGAGCAGGGCCTACCTCCCCGCGGTGGTGCGCGGAGCGACGGTCCGGCCGCTCATCAGCTCGTTCACCAGGTGCTGAGCCCGGTACACACTGCGCAGCGACTCCAGCATGCCGGCGGAGTGCACCGAGATCGTCCGGTTCCGGGTTTCATCGAAGATGAAGCTGCCGGGGAGCGAATCCAGGTTGCCGTCGAACGCCAGCCCCACCACCTCCGAGTTCTGGTTAACCACCGGTGAGCCCGAGTTGCCGCCGATGATGTCATTGGTCGAAACGAAGTTGTACGGCGTCTGCAGGTTCAGGCCGGGCACCGGCCGGGTCCAGCGCGCCGGCAGGCTGAAGTCGCCCTGGTTGTTGAAGCCGAGCGCCCGGTTGTACAGGCCGTAGAAGGTGGTCTTGGGCGGATGAACCGTCCCGTTCGCCTCGAACCCCTTCACCACACCGTCCGCAAGACGCAGGGTGAAGGTGGCGTCGGGTGGGACGGCCGTGCCGTACACCGCGTAGAAGCCGCGACCCAGCTCGTTGCGACGCAGGGTTTCCCGCTGAGTAAGCGCCGCCATCTGCTGCTGCCGGGTCATGACCGTGGGCAGGACCTCGCGCGCAATGCGAATCACCGGATCGTTGGATGCCGCAACCGCGGCGCTTCCGCCCGCCAGCAGGCGCTGGCGCGCGGTCGTGGAGGAGCGAATCCAGGTTGCCGTCGAACGCCAGCCCCACCACCTCCGAGTTCTGGTTGACCACCGGCGAGCCCGAGTTGCCGCCGATGATGTCGTTGGTCGAAACGAAGTTGTACGGCGTCTGCAGATTGAAGCCGGCCGCGGGCCGGGCCCAGCGCGGCGGCAGGCTGAAGTCGCCCTGGTTGTTGAAGCCGAGTGAGCGGTTGTACAGCCCGTAAAAGGTCGTCTTGGGCGGATGCACCGTGCCGTTCGCCTCGAAGCCGCGCACCACACCATCCGCCAGGCGCAGGGTGAAGGTGGCGTCGGGTGGCACGGCGGTGCCGTACACCGCGTAGAAGCCACGCCCCAGCTCGTTGCGGCGCAGGGTTTCCCGCTGCGTAAGCGCCGCCATCTGCTGCTGCCGGGTGTTCACCGTGGGCAGCACCTCACGCGCGATCCGGAGCACCGGATCGTTGGATGCCGCCACTGCGGCGCTTCCACCCGCCAGCAGGCGCTGGCGCGCCGTCGTATCCGCCAGCGTGTACCCGCTCACGATTTCGCGCGCCGCCACGTCCGGTGTCCGGCCGGCCAGCACCGTGCGCAGGACCTGGTCATTGGGGACGTTCTGCTGCGCCACCCGGAGCAGCGCCGCCAGCTCGATGGTCTGCTCTTCCCGCGAGCGCGGGTCCGCCGCCAGCGCGGCCGTACGAAACTGCGGATTGTTGGGCATCTCCGCCGCGCGTACCAGCGCCATCGCCTGGCCCAGGGGTCCGGTGGTCAGGTACGCGTTGTAAAGCAGGCCGGGGGCAAGCTGCCGCTTTTCAGCCTGAATGGCAGTCAGCGAGTCCCAAAGCGCCCCGTAACGCCCTTGCAGCTCCGGGTTCTTGGCGACCGATGCGCGGAAATCCCGCTCAAAGGCGACCTTGCGGCCGAAGAGTGCCGGGTCCTGGGCGCCCTGGTAGCGGCCCTCGATGGCCTTGATGCTGTTTTCGATGCTGAAGAGCTGGTCCCGCAATTCCAGCCGGCGGGCCTCGTTCTGGGCGCCGATCTGGCGGATGGCGTCGCGCCGGGCACGCAGCACCGCGAGCTGCGAGGTTTGCTGCACGTCCCGCAGGTACTCGAGCTGCGCGTTGGTGAACTGCCGCTGCGTGGAGCCGGGGTTCCCCACCACGAACACCGGCTCGCCCTCACGCGCACCCTGCGCGCTCCAGCGCAGGTAGTTGGGGGCGCGGAAGGGGCGGCCGTTCTCGTCATATACCCGGTACAGCGCCATGTCCAGCGCGTAGCGGGGATAGTTGAAGTTGTCGGGGTCCCCGCCGAAGAAGGCGATCTGCTGCTCCGGGGCGAAGACGAGCCGCACGTCGTCGAAGCGCTTGTAACCGTACCGCGAGTAGCGGCCGCCGTTGTAAAACTCCACCACCTGGTAGCGCATCCGGTTGGCGGAGTCGGGGCGCTGCAGCTCGTTGCGCAGGGCCGTTTGGCGTGCCAAGCGCTCCTGCTCCGTGCCCTGGCCGGCGAAGGCCGCGGTCATCCGCTCGGTGACGTCCTCGATGGTGACCAGCTGCTCCACGAACAGGTTGGGCACGCGGCGCTCGGCGGCGCGCGTGTTGGCCTGGAAGCCGTTGGTGAGCAGGTCTTCCCCGGTGCGCTGCACGTCCGCCAGGGTGGGCACCGCGCAGTGATGGTTGGTCAGCACCAATCCTTCCGGAGACACGAACGAGGCGGAGCACCAGGTGGCGAAGCGCAGCGCCGACATGCGCACGTTGTCCAGCCACGCCTGGCTGGGCCGAAAGTTGTAGGTGCGCTGCAGGTAGTCCAGCGGCGGAAAGTCGAAGGTCCACATCCGGCCGGCATCGAACGGCCGGGCGCGGATCGTGTCCGACAGCTGCATGGCGGGCGCGGGTGCCGCCGGAGTCGCGGCAACCGGTGCCGCTGCGGGCTGCAGCGGAGCAACGGACGCGGCGGGAGCACACCCCACCGCCAGCGCCACAATGGGTGCTGCCCACAATGCCCGAACGTAAGAACGCGGGTCGATCATCAAACAACCTTCCATGAAAAGGTTTCGGGAATACGCTTAAGAAGGTGCGTTGTAAGACCCGATTCGTGCAAGTTGGGTTCCCAGCTGGCGGAATCAGCGAGGTTGAAGCAGAGTCCAGCTACCCAGTGGAAACCTGCTAGCCTGTGTAGTTCAAACCGCGCGGTGGCCAGGCGCCTCACTGGTTCTGTGCGTCGTTCAGCGGCTCCTCCTGCTTGATGGTTTTGAGCGCCCGGGCGACCTTGGCGAGGTGCCCTGGTGCCAGGCGCGGAAGCTGGCGCAGGCCATCCGGCTCCGGTTGCCGGGATACAGCCGCCGATCCCATCCGTGGTCAAGATTTGCGGGTTCATCCGTGCGGCGTCGACCCTGCCGAGGTGGAGAGCGGTTTTTGAGCTGACCCCGGCGCCTTGAGCGAGGTGCCAGCCGAGATCAATGAACGCGACCGGACCGCCATGTTGCCGTACCGCGTCGGAGTTCCCCAGGCGATCCGTCTGCCCCGGAAGATCGTCGGAGCTCGGGGATCTCACTCATCGGCGAGCGTGCCGGATATAGTCCTGTAGGACCAGTGCCTTGCGCGCCTCGGCCATCCGTGGTCGCCGATTTGCCAGCACATCGCGCTCACCGCCGGCGCTCGACCGCGCGCGACTGATGAACGTGGCCATGCTGTAAAGGTGGAGGTAGCGGCTCTGTGTGTAAAAGGTCTCGATCACGGTGTGTCTCCAGGCCGCTCGGAGCGGTCTGGTATGGCGCGGTGCTGACGATCCGCTTCCAGGCGAGCCGTCACCCAGGAGGGGCTCATGCTTCGCCCACTCGTTCCAGTGCATCGCCAGTGGATTGTTGGTCCTGAGCATCTTCCAGTGCTCGCCAGAGAGCGCCAGTGGTATCACTCTCCTGGTGCCAGATCGAGCGCTGCCGCCACTGCGGCACCTTGTGACCTGCGCCAGACGCCCCAGGCAGAAAGTCCTCCACCGCCGCCTTGAGCCCCGAGCACGCATCGCTGATCACGAGCCGCACCCCATCCCGCGTCGGAGCTCTCCCCCAGCTCCGCAGGCCAGCACCTCGCGAACGCCCTCGTGAGTCTCCGATGGCCACCAGCACACTAAGCACCTGATGCCGTCCCGCAGATCGCTCGTTGTCGGTGACCTCGGGGATCGCCCACTCTCCTCGTGCTCACCCCCCTCATCAGCTCCATCCTGACCTCCCGGCCTGACGTCCAGCGCACCACCCGACTCTTAGAATCGGTCCGCTCTCCGGGAGCAGCACCGAGGTGGGAAACCAGCTCCGCGAGGATCTCCTCCAGCACAGCGCCTCGGATCTCCGCCTCGATCCAGTTCCGGTAGTCCTCAGCTACGGAGAGGTGTGGCCTCCCCTTCGGTCTGCACATCGATTCCATTACGCTTCTCGGACAGGCTCATGGCGCGGTCAGTAGGTTGGTCTCGAACCCCTGCTGGCCATGGGCCTGTTCACTTTTGAATACGTTACGCTATCGGTGATCAGGACATTGGTGGGCATGCCATACTCCGTGTTGGTGTGAGCAATTCTCAGAGCTGAGATTCACACCTCATGCAATCTATGTACCCGAACACGCTCCCCGCTCCTCCTCCGCGGCCGTCCGCCCGAGCATGCGCAGCAGGTCCACCGCCAGCTGCTTTTCCTTGCGTTTCAGCCCCGACAGTGCCTGCTCGATGCAGGCGGCGTGCTCCGGGAAGATCTGCTCGATCAGCGTTTCGCCTGCTTCGGTAAGCGCCGCATAGCGGGCACGGCGGTCCTCCGCGCAGGCGCGGCGCTCCACCAGGCCGCGCTTCTCCAGCCGGTCCACCAGGTAGGTGATTCCGCCACTGGAAACCAGGATGCGGCGCTGCACCTCGCCAAGCAGCATCGGCCCCTTGTGGTACAGCGCTTCCAGGATGCCGAACTCGGTGAGCGTCAGGTCATGGCGCGCTGCGTGGGCGGCGGCATGCGCTTCGACTGCGGCGTGCGCCCGTGCGAGCACTACCCACAGCTTCAGCGAGACTGCCCGGTTCTTGACGCCTTTGGCGGGAGCATCGTTTGGGGTGTTCATCTCAGTGCTACGGTACTCCCCATGGCCGGCGCTGTCAACGCCAGGCGTTTCCTCAACTCAAAAGGCGATGCCGAACGTAAGGGGGACAGATCCCGAATATCCTCCACGTTCCATTATTGTGTGCACCCGCACCTCCGCGAACACCTGCGCATCCCCTACCCGGGTCCGGAGCCCGCCACCGGAGTTCACGCCGAAGCCCGTGTTTTGGGTGGTGTCACCGATCGCTCCGCCAGTCTCCCGGTGGTACACGCCGATCCCCAGGGGAATCCCGTAGGGCTGAAGGGGGCCCCAGGTGAAGGGGGCATCCCCAGCCACACTGATCCACGCCCCATACTGGCGAGTTCGGGAGGATCTGGCGTGTAGGAATTCCCCTCTGAGGTTCAAAAAGCTGGTGCGGGGCGTCAGACGCACGATGGCTTGGATGTGCTGACCGGCCCCCGAGCCGCGCCCTTCATCCAGCAGCGCCGCACCCCCACCAACGGCGATGCGAGGACTGGGAATGGGCTCGGGGAGCGTGAACTCGCCAGGTGCGGGGCCTTTTCGCGCGCGCCGCCACTGCTCCCTCGGCTCCAGTGCCCCAACGATGACCCCGATGGTCGCACCCACCGCGGCACCCACGAGCACATCCCTGCTCCAGGAGTCGGAGTTGTTGAGGTCCCTATCGCGCACAGCCGGCCACAATGATATGCCTTGCACGCCAAGTACCGCGCCCGACCATGCCGCGCTTTCCAGCCGGGAAGGTACTCCACGGCTAACCTCCAGCCGTGCGATGGATGCAGTTGCCAGGGTCACGGGGCCCGCCCCGGCGTCAAGACGCAGAGAGATGGAATCCGCATTCAGCGAAGTGACGGTGCCCTGCAGGATCTGCGGCCGGCTCCAGATGCTCCGGGAGCCACGGGCCAAAACCACCCGAACGCGGGTTCCCGGCTCCACCGTGAGCACTCCCTGTCCCACAGCCGGAGTTGGTGCATGAAGGAACAGTGCCATGAGCAGTACAAGTACGTAATGCATGGGGTATAGATTTCGAGTAAGAGTCTCCGGTTGATTTCAAGGTAGCCGCTGTTCCGGCGGGCCGATGAACGACCCGCCTGTGAACAGCAGGCGCCCAGAGGGCGCACCAAGTCCCGCCCGTGAGGGCGGTCGCGGTTCCAGACGGGTCCTTTATGGGCCCGGCGCTTCATGGGCCCAGCGCCTACCGCTTTTCGAGTACCACCCGTACGCTGCCCCCGCCGAAAGCTTCCTCCGCTACCAGGCGGCTCCCTTCCACCCGGAACTCCATGTCGCGGATGAGGGTGTCGGCGCTGTGGTTGAACTTGACCGTGTCCCCGTTCAGCTGAACGCCGTCGCTCGATAATCGCCTGAAACCCTGGTCATGGGATCAACCGGGTTGTCGCAGGCGCTGAGCAAGAGAACGGCGAGTACAGCAGGATGGACAAGGACCAGGTGCGCGGCATCGTTTTGCTTCTCCAGTGGAAGTAGAAATGTGGGCCGCACCATGCGACCCGGTGTACAATGCATCACGCGCCGGGTTTCTGACACGTGCCCACCGCCGCGCCGCTTGTCAGAAACCGGGCCGCTGGTGCATTTCGGGTTGAGCACCGTATACGACCGTCCTTGTTTGGAGGAATTCTCTTGTATTTGCTGCTGCTCCTGGTTCTCTGCACCGTTCTGGGTACACTGCCCGCCAGCGCCCAGACGCCAACGCGTGGCGCGGTACCGGCCGGCACCATCTCGGGGCGGGTGGTGGATGCCGCGACCGCGATGCCGCTCGTGGGTGCCGCGGTGGTGCTGGAAACGCGCGACCTGGGCGCGTTTCCGGTGCGCGCCCCCGGCGGCTCCGCCTTTATCCAGGCTACCCGCAGCGCGGTGACCGACAGCGCCGGGGGCTACCGGTTCGGCCAGGTGCCGGAAGGCGAGTACCGCCTGCACGTACAGCGCATCGGCTACCGCGCGACTACGCTGGGTGTGGAGCTGCGGGGCGCGGGCGACTCGCGGGTGTCGGTAGGACTGGTCGTGGAGCCGGTGGCACTGGAGCCGATCGAGGTGTCCGCCCCGGCGGCACGCAAGGCTCCAAGCACATATCAGCGCACGGTTTCTCCGGAAGCCGAGGGGGATGCCAGGATCGCCGCCGAGCGCGTCCGGCAGCGGCAGTACCTGAGCAGCGACGTGCGCGCCGTCACCCACTCCGACGTGGTGGAAAGCGTCACGCTGGGAGAAACGGACCTTTTCCGCGCGCTGCAAAGGCTGCCCGGCGTGAGTGCCGGGGACGAGTACGCGGCGGAGCTGTGGATCCGGGGTGCCCCCTGGGACCACACCCGCGTGTACTTCGACGGATTGCCGCTTTTCAGCCCCCTGCATGGCCTGGGACTGTTTTCGGCCATCAATCCCGACGCGGTGGGTGCCGCGTTTCTGCACCCTGGTGTACAGCCCTCCTGGGCGAGCGGCGGAGCGGCGGGGATGCTCGACCTGCGGACCCGCGCGGGAAGCCAGGACGGCGAGCTTCACGGACTGGGAGAAGTGTCGCTCGCCAGCAGTCGGCTGGCCCTCGACGGTGGAAGCGGCGACGGGCGCCACTCCTGGATGATCGCGGGACGGCGGACGTACCTGGACTGGCTGACGGGGATCGCCGAAAGCATCCTGGGCCGCGACAGAACGTATCAGTTCCCCTACAGCTTTTCCGACCTGACCGCACGCTACGATTACCGGATCGGAGCCAACAGCGCCATCGAGATCAGCAGTCTGCTGCAGCACGATGCGGTGGGCAACGACAACCCGAACATCCTGAACGCCGTCGCGGCGCGGTGGGGCGCGGGCGCCACGCGGGCAACCCTCCAGATCCCGGTAGGTGGGCTGCGCACGCGGCACTCCGTGGGCTTCAGCGGATTCGGATCTTCGGTGTCCCATTGGGGAAAGGATTGGGACTGGCGGTTTGGTCACGAAGCGGTGCACCGTGACATCGCCGCCCAGCAGCTGTCGAACGGGATTCGGTATGGCGCGCTGGAGGGAGAGGTCCAGCCGCTTGCTTCCGCGACATGGTCCGCCGGCTACCAGCTCGTCTCGCAATACGTCCGCTTCAGCGGGCCTCGCCCCACTCCGTTCACCCCCCTGGAGCCGGCTGCCTACGGGCTGCACCGTGACGATGGACTCACCTCCGGCGCGCTCTGGGCAAACCGGCGCTGGAAGCCAGTGGAGGCCTTGACGCTGGAGACCGGGCTACGCCTGGAGACAGGCTCCGCCGCGCGCGAAAGCCTGCACTGGGCACCTCGCCTGGCAGTCCGATATCAGCTCACCCCCGGCACCTCCATTTCGGGCGGTGTCGGACGAAGCTTCCAGCATCTGCAAAGTGTGGCACCCGCGGGACCCAGTCCCGAGCGAGGTTTCCGCACCGACTACCTGTGGGTGCTGGCGGGAGACAGCGTCCCGACGCTGCGGGCCGACATCGCCACACTCGGCGCTGAAAGCTGGATCGGCGGGTGGATTGCCTCTGTCACTACCTACCTGCGGCATTCGACAGGCGTCGCCATGCCGGACCCCGTTCCAGGTCCGACCCTCGATCGCCCACTCTTCGTCACGGGCGAAAGCCGCGCCCGGGGAGTGGACCTGTCAGTGCGGCGACTCGCGGGCCCCTGGACCGCATCGACGGCCTACAGCTTCAGCAGCTCCGACCGAAGGGCTGGGGGACTGCGCTTCCCCGCCCCGGAAGACCAGCGGCACGTGTTCGATGCGACCGCGCTGATGCGGCTCGACCCACGCTGGCGCCTGGGTGCCGCCTACACCGCCGCCAGCGGCGCGCCGTACACCCGCATCTTCCGCGGCTCCACGCGCTGTAACGCAGAGGGCGCGTGCAGCTGGAGCGAGGAGCCCTGGACCGGGGCTCCGGGTGCGCTCCGTACCCGCTCCTATCAGAGCCTGGACCTGCTCGTCGACTGGACCCGCAAATACCGCAAGTGGGAGGCGGGGGCGTTTCTTCAAGTGCGGAACGCACTTCATCACTCCAATTCCGGCCGCTATCTCGGACTCCGTGAAGACTACGTCTGTCGGGGCGGGGCAACAGGAAGCTGCACGCCTGAGAAGCAGGATGAATTTCTCCCCGGCCTGCCTATCCTGCCCCTGATCGGCTTCCGCGTAGCCTTTTGACTTGACGTGTGGTTGCTGTAGGCATTCGGTCGAGCGCTCATGGCGCGCGGATCAGCTGCCCGCGCACAGGCTCCCCCCGCTCCACTGGCTTCCCATCCGCGATGTAGTGATTGAACTGCGCGGGGAGCCCCGCACCCCGCCCGAACTCCGCCGTGTTCTGTAGATGGTAATGAAGGTGCGGCTCGCTGGAGTGGCCGCTATTACCGCAGCGGCCGAGCATGGCACCCGTACGCACCCGCGCGCCGCGCTGGACCGCAACACTCCCGCGCTGCAGGTGCGCAAAGAATGAAAACTCGCCGCTGCCGTGGTCCAGCACGACCTGGTTGCCCGCAGGCTCGACGGCGTTCATTCGGCCAGGCGCGTTGTCCGCGATACCATCCACAGCCTCCACAACGACTCCATCTGCCGGAGCCAGGATCGGCTGGCCGAAGCAGAAGAAGTCGGTATTCTGTGAGCCGCTCCCGGTGTGTGTCCGGCCATTCTTTGCCATTAGCAGATCGTATGCGAAGCGCTGGTCCGGCGCGACCACGTGATAGTTGTCAATGGCGTCGCGCCCACCCCAGAAGACGAACCACTCCCCCGAGAATGGGAGCCGCAGTGGTGCCTTGGTCTGGTACTGCAGAAATTGGCTGGGGGCAGGCTCTTCCATCGGCTGTACGAGCAGCCCGAGCACCAGGCCTTTGGAGTCCAAGGTCCACTGCACCAGCACCGGGGCCGACATCTTGGTGAACCCAGCCACGCGACTGTAGATCTGGGAGCCGAGCCAGGGAGTAAGCCGCTCATCCATCATGACACGTTCACTCCCCGCATCCTTCCGGACCTGCTCGGTAAAGCGCCGTAGACCCGCAGTGTTGCCAAAGATCTGGCGCGCCTCGGGCGAGAACCTGGCCCACAGGGATTCAACCTCCCCGGTGTGAAGCCAGCCCGTGTAGGTTCGTCCTAGCTCCAAGGGATCCTCGGGGAGCGCCGTTGCCGTGGGCTCGCGGCTGCACGCGACTAGAGTTGCCATCAGCAGGGTAAGGGTGACCAGGTTCAATCCGCCTCCGATGCGCGTGAGTGAAAGCGTGTGTCCCCACTGCCGGGACACACGCCTCGACATCAAAATCCGTAGCCGAAGCTCACTCCGAAAGAGGGCGCAACATCCGACGTAGAAAATAGGGGTGTAAAACCGAGCCGGAAATTGAAGCCGCCTCGCAGGGGCTGATAACGGTACCCAAAAGTGGCGGTCCCGAGCAGGCCGAAGTCCGAGAACTCACCAATGCCGTGCTCTTTGATGTTGCCAGCCGCATACGCCACCACCGGACCGCCGCCGAGCTCGAGCCGATGGTTATGCTTCCCCACAAGGTAGTTGGCCATGAGGGGCACCAGTGAAAGGCCGATCCGATCCCCATCGGTGCTTTCGCCGCCGAACGCCATCAGCCCGACTCGAGCACTTACATTGTTTGTGATCTTGCGGTCGTAGTTCAGGCTGTAGAGCCCACCATTGCCAAGCAGCTCGATGTAGACGCTATTGCGGGCAATGTCCTGCGCTTGCGCCCTGGGGACCGCGGCGACGGAGGAGGCGGCAGCTAGCAGGCTGAAGGCGAATGTGATGCGGGCGAGTGCTTTCATGATACAGCTCCTGTAGTACAGGTGATTGGGTGCGTGGCGGGACCGCCGCGGTCACAGTGGAATGATGGAGCTGCGGCTTTTCTGACAAAGCCGCACCGGCCCGTTCAGCGAAGCGAGGATGTCACTCCTAGCCGCAGGCTGAGATTGGCATCCAGGTGTACGTTGCCCGCCACCCACCCGGCCGTCTTGCCTTCAAGCTCCATGTACGAGCCAAAACGGGCTGCGAGCGGGTGGTCAACCCGGATTGCCGCAAGTCCTCCCACAGTGCCGGACGTGGGCCGAAACTGCTGGTCTTGGGGCTGCAGCCACATCGCTGCTCTGGGGGACACCATGAATTGCTTGCCGCCAATGGCAACGGGCAGATCGAGCACCTGCGCGTCCACACCCGGAAAGCGGCGTGCGCCGTTCGCGTAGCTATGCAGCACGACGAACAGGTTGAGGTCCTCCTGCTTCAGGAAGATGTTCGCGTCTACCGTGTAGCCGAACGACGTCAGCATGTGCCCCGCTCTCGCATTCACCTTCGTCGGGCGTCCGGAGAACGGGCTTGTGAACGTGAATCCGTAGATGCCGAACAGATTGGGGTCAAGGAAGTTCAGCAGAGCGAGGCGGCCCTGCAGCTCCAGGAAGTCCAATTCTTCCGCCGTGAGATCCGCCGGCTTACGGTACCGGTCAATACCGACACCGGAGGGGTGCACCCCACGCGCCTCGTAGGGTTCTCCGGGACGGAAGAGGTCGTACGCCCAGGCGGTGAAGTCATGCCCTGTAAAGTCGCGAACCGGGACGTTTGCGCCGTCCTGCTGGTTGAATTCCTCGGTCCACTCGTTTACCTCCGGGAAGGTACCGCTGAATACATACCCCCAATTGCCCAGGGTGGTCAGCCAGTAAAGCGGCAGGTGCCACCCTCGCGTGCCACGGAAGAACCGGTTCTTCTCCAGCTGGAGCACCAGTTGCTGCTCGCCTTCGATTCCTGCCGCACCCAGGCGAACCTGCTCCGCAGGGTGATCACGCTTCAAGCGGATCAGATCCTCATCCTTGACCCGACTTACCGCGATCGCTTCGGCAAACACGTTGAACTTGTAAACGTCGTTGAAGCTGTCGATTCCACGATGCCCCATCACCGCACGGTGGTACTCCTCGTGCAGCCAGACGCCGCCAAACGGCAGGGTGAAGGTGAAGTAGTCGAAGAGCAGAATGGACCCTCGTGCGAGCCACTTCCGCTCACCCCACGCCTTCTGGATTCCATAATGCGAAGCCTCGTAGAAGCCCGTGGTCACGGAAAGAGATTGCTGCATGCTCGGCGCCCGGTATCCATGCGCGAAGTTGTAAGGGGCATCGAGCAGGGGAAGCTCCAGCCGGGCTGGAGCGTCGTCTTGTGCGGCCAGGGGGCTGGCGGTGATCATCAATGCCGCCAGCAATGGGCGGAACGCAGGTTGGGGGCGCATCTGGGGTGCTCCTGGAGCTGGAGAGAAAAGGATGGCAGCCGGGGCACAATGCCATCAGCGCAAAGATCAATGCGCAGCGGACCTGTTCTCTGACACAGAGGCAGTTCTGGTTACGTGCTGTCAGAAACAGCGTCCGTCATGCATTCGTGTTCATGAGCCGTGCATCGCAATACCATTTTCGAGAGCATTACTTGGCCCGACTACTCGTCCTGATCGCTTGCTTCTTGTGGGGAACCCGCGCCGTGCAGGCGCAGACACCTGCTTTGCGGCCGGCCGGTGCGATCTCAGGACTAGTAATCGATGCTGCCTCCGCACTGCCGCTCAGTGGCGCGAGGGTGGTCCTGGAGCCTCGCACCGGCGGTGCCTTTCCGGCGCCAAGTCCCGGTGCATCCGCGTTCATCCAGGCCACGCGCACTGCGGTTACCGACAGTGCCGGGCGCTACCGCTTCGCCAACGTACCCCCGGGCGAGTACCGCCTGCATGTGCAGCGGCTCGGGTACCGTTCCACCAGCGTCGGTGTCGATCTGCGGGGCGCTGGGGATTCCCGGGTTTCCGTCGGTCTGGACATGGAGGCGGTGGCGCTGCAGCCGCTGGAAGTCTCCGCGCCCGCGTCAACCCTGACGTCGCGCACGAACACCTACGCTCGCGCGGCTCCGCGTGCGCTGGAGGGGGACCTTCGCATACAGGCTGAACGCATGCGGCAGAGCCGGCACCTTTCCAGTGACGTTCGGGCAGTTACCCACGCCGACGTGACTGAAGGGATCACGCTGGGAGAAACCGACCTGTTTCGCGCCCTGCAACGCCTTCCGGGGGTGACCACCCGGGACGACTACACCTCGGAGCTGTGGACGCGCGGTGCCCCCTGGGACCATAGCCGTGTCCTGTTCGACGGCCTCCCGCTCTTCAATCCGCTCCATGCGCTCGGCATGTTTTCCGGCGTGAACCCGGACGCGGTCGGTGCCGCATCGTTTCACCCCGGCGTCCAGCCTGCTTCGGCGGGAGGCGGAGCGGCAGGGCTCGTGGACCTGCAATCACGACGCGGGGGGGGTGAGGGGCTACGGGGCTTTGGCGAACTGTCGCTCGTCAGCGCCCGGCTGGCGCTGGACAAAGAGATTTTGAATGGCCGGGGTGCCTGGATGATCGCAGCGCGACGCACCTACCTGGATTGGCTCACGCTGGGAATCGAGAAACTGACGGATGAGCCGTACACAGCGCTCCCCTACTCGTTCGCCGACGTAGCGGGCCGATTCGACTACCAGATCGATTCCACACGCACCCTGGAAGTGAGTGGCTTGTGGGAGTACGACAAGGTTGCGCGGGATCTTCCCGACCTTATCCACGGGAACCGGATCGTGTGGGGAAACAAGGCGGGCCGCATCACCCTGGCAGCGCCACTCGCAGGTGGGCAGGCGCGCCACACGGTGGGGTTGAGCCGCTTCGCCTCCCGTATCAGTGAGCGCCCCATTCCGGAGGATATCCCGTTCGACGAGGGGCGGCTCCCGAACAGTGCGAACAGCATCTGGTTCGGGTCCGCAGGGAGTGAATGGGCGCTGCCGGGTGCGCCCTGGTCCGTGGGCTACAGACTTGAAGCGCACGGTTCGAACTACGAGGGTCCAGGCCTCAACCCATATCTCGGCGAGGTGCTGGAAGACACACTCGCCATGAACTCCCTGCTGGCCGTGGGAGTGCTCTGGGGAGAGCGCCGCTGGAAGCCGTGGCAGCCGGTCACGGTGGATGCCGGTATTCGCATGGAGCTCGGGGAGGGCGTTCGCAACGCCGGACCGATTCGCCTGGCGCCGCGCATATCGGCCCGTTATCAGACAAGCACTGCTGTATCTCTGTCGGCGGGACTGGGGCGCGGCTACCAGTATGAACAATCGCTGAGTGGCAGGACCGCCTGGTTCGATTCCGGCTTCGAGCTCCCCACCTGGAACCTGTGGCTGCTCGCAGGTGACAGCATACCCGCGATCCGCTCCGATATTGCAACCTTTGGGGCCGAAACCTGGATTGGCAGTAGCTGGATTGCGGCAGTCAATGCCTACAGCCGCTGGCAATCCGGATTGGCAGTTCCCGATCCCACACCGGGAATCGTTCTGAACCGCCCGCTATTTGTGATGGCTGAGGGTGAAGCGCGCGGAATCGAGTTTTCCGCCCGACGGTTGACCGGGCGCTGGACGGCATCGCTGGCTTACAGCTACGGCATCTCCGAGCTAGAGGCCGCGGGCCTGCGGTACCCCGCGCCCACCGAGCGGCGCCATGTGCTCGATGCCACTTCCATGCTTCGCCTGGGGAGCTCCGTGCGGCTTGGCGCCGCGTACACAGCCGCAAGTGGGGCTCCGTACACGCGCGTGCATCTGGGCGGATTCTTCGAGCCCGATCAGCCACCGCGTGCCGAAGCTCCAAGCTCTCGCCGCGGGCCGGCGTATGGCAGCCTCGACGTGTTAGCGGAGTGGAACCACAGCTTTCGGCGCTGGGAGCTGGGAGCATATCTGCAGGTACGGAACGCCCTCAACCGTTCCAACGGGGGAATGTACATGAGGTTCGACGATTGTCCGGAGAGCTGTGGCATCATAAACGGCGAGCGTTTCGGAGGTCCTGGCCGGGACGAGTTCCTTCCGGGCATGCCTATTCTGCCGCTCTTTGGCTTCCGGATCGCCTTCTGAGGAGGGATGGATGTCGCTGCCCTATTCGCGGAGCACCACACGGCCCTCTTCCGCTACCTGGCCCGATGGACGGGCGACCCGGACGTTGCCGCGGACGCTGCACAGGAGGCATTCGTGAAGCTACTTGAGCGCCCTCCGAAACCGGGGGAAACCCGTGCCTGGCTTTTCCGCGTGGGCACCAACGCCGCACGCGAGTCCGAGCGGACCCGCAGCCGCCGCAGCCGGCTTCTGGAGGAGGCGCCCGACAGGGCACCCATGGGAGACGCGCCATTGGCTCCCGACGCGAGGTTGGCTGCCGGCGAGCGCCGACGAGTCGTGCAGCAGGCACTCGCAGGCCTGCCGGAGCGTGACCGTACGATGTTGCTGATGCGTGAAGAAGGATTCAGCCACCGCGAGATCGCGGAAGCGGTGGGCACGACGACCAAATCGGTTGGGACCATGATCGCGCGGGCACTGGACAAGCTTGCCGCCGAACTCCGCCTGGACGAGGAGGACATCTGAAATGTTGACTTTGCTGCCTAACGAGCACGTATCCGATGGGGATCTGGTGCGATTCCTGGACGGGGAGGGAGATCCGGCCGAGCAGGAGCGCACGGATGCCCACCTCCGCGGCTGCCAGCCGTGCACCCAGCGGCTGCAATCGCTCCGCCGTCGCTCGCGCGGGCTGTCACTGCTGCTCGCCCAGACCACGCCCGCCGCACCGGAGCCGGACGTGCTGGCAGCCACGCGCACCGGGAAGCGCGGGCAGGCTTCCCCGCCCTGGCTGCGTGCAGCGGCGGCTGTCCTGGTAGTGCTCAGTGCAGCACTGCTCGCCGAGCCGGTACGCGCCTGGGTGGCCGACTTGCTCGGGATTGGTCAGACCGAGCTAGCAGCGCCCACACAGCCGGAGCTGTGGACTACACCTCTCACACCCTCCGCCCCGGAGGCAGGCACGCGCGTTCAGTTCACGCCCACCGGGGTGGAAGTCGAGCTGGATATCGCCAGCTACCAGGCGGGGGGAGCCATACGCTTCGAAGCAGGCGAGGTGCCGGAAGTGACGGTTCAGGTCCAGGGAGGGACGGCCGATCTGCTGGTGCTGCCCAGCGGAATTCGGATCGGGAATACGCCTGAATCAACAGCGGACTATCAGGTGACGCTCCCTGCTGGGGTACGGCAGGTGCGCGTCCGCGTCGGTGGTGGAGCCCCCCGGGTGATCCCGGCTGCACGCGTTGCTGCCGGCGAGCGGCTGGATTTAGCGCGGCCAATGCGTTGATTTTGTTGTCATGACAGGAAGATCGGCGTATGTTGCGGCATTCACCGTTCTCACCCCGCTC
Organism: Longimicrobiaceae bacterium; assembly: GCA_030447645.1. Classification (GTDB taxonomy): domain Bacteria; phylum Gemmatimonadota; class Gemmatimonadetes; order Longimicrobiales; family Longimicrobiaceae; genus JAUJOM01. The sequence continues at coordinate 101,600 of JAUJOM010000004.1, forward strand.
CGGAGGCCAGCATGGCGGATGTTCAACCCGTTCACCCGCAGGCAGGGAAGCAGGGCATCGCCAATCGCATGATGCGCGCGGCATCACTGAACGTCGACCTGTACGAAGAGGTCGAGGCCGATGAAACCGCCACAAGTCAGGCAGCTATGGTGGTGGCAATCGTCGCCATCGCTTCGGCGATTGGGAATATCAACGCGGGTGTGGGTGGGATCATCGGAGGTTTGCTCGCGGCGTTCATCGGCTGGCTGGTCTGGTCAGGCGTCACCTACCTGATCGGTGACAAGCTGCTCGGAGGAACAGCCACGTGGGGTGAACTGTTGCGGACACTCGGCTTCGCCCAGTCTCCCGGCGTTCTCTATGCGCTGGGGATCATCCCCGTGCTCGGCGGCGTGATCCGCTTCGCGGTGGCGATCTGGATCCTGATTGCCGGGATTATCGCCATCCGGCAGGCGCTGGACTTCAGCACCGGCAAGGCCATCGCGGCGGCGCTGCTGGGATGGCTCGCCCTGGTGGTTGTAGGCGTGGGCACCTTTCTGCTGACCGGAGCAAGACTGCCGACGTAATTTCCGGCGCGCGGGGCTTCAGAGCAGCCGCCGAGGGCAAGTAGGCCGGCGAGAACGCTGAGGTGCTTTACAGGGGTCCTCCGAACTTCGGGTCAAAGGCCAATGCAGGATGATTTGTACTGCTCAAGTTATCCGGCACGCACCCCGGCAGCAACGAAACTGTCGGAGTGCGGCTCGTGGAGGATATCTGAGGTGCTCAGGCGATCGAGCCCATAGCGTTGTGCGATACGTTCCGAACCACCGGCTCACAGCGAATCCCTGCGAGGGCCTCATCCGATAGCTCTGCGGAGAACCCCAACAGAGCGTACTGATATACGTGCCGCGGTGTGAAGTTGTACTTCTTTGCGAGCTCCTGTGTTGTTTCCTGTACGCTCGTTCCTTCTTTGTAGACGATGATGTAGCCGGGTGCCGTGGTCTTCGTTCCAAGCAGCGGAGCGGGAGAGGAGCAGCTGCCTACCGCGTCGAGCGAAGGCTCCAATGGGACCGAATCCCGCGAGCATCCCGCCGCGGTGCCGAACGCGATCAGGACGGCGCCCACACGAAGTAGCGAACTCATGGGATTTCTCCTCTGGAACAAGTGAATGATTGGTTACCGCTTCCTAGAAAACGTCTGAGCTTCCCGCTTTGTGACGCCTCAGCACCTCACCTGCACCTCCACTCCCATGGGCAGAAAGAGCCCGGCCCGAAAACTACAGCCCAACGTACTGTTTCAACAGAGGCTCCTGTTGTAACCAGCATCGCTCACCACATCCTTGGTCCCAAAGTACCAGAGGTGATCGCGTACCGCGTAGTGAGTCATCCAGAAAATTCGCAGCCTCACCAGCTACCTGAGAGGAACCGAGGCAGGGGGTACTGGCCGGGCAGGCTGCGTAGGTGGAGGGACCCCGATCCGCGCGGTTGGCGGAATGGGTGTCTTCGCCTTACCTTGACCGCGCCCGACGCAGATTCCTCATACCCACGGACTGGTGACCGAAAGCGGAATCCCGAGGCACGTTGAGCGGTTTATCGCCGAGCACATCAACTCCGTTGAGCAGCTGGAGGTACTGCTGCTGCTCCACGACCGCTCCAGCGAGGAGTGGACCGCCGCCACGGTTGCCAGGGAACTACACATCGATCCGGGATCGGCGGGGCGGCGGCTGGCGGATTGGCATGCACGCGGCCTGCTGTCGGTTTCCGAAGCGTCGGACCCCACCTACCGCTTCGCGCCGCGAGCCGCGGAACTCCAGCGAACCGTCCGCGATCTGGCCGGCAGCTACGCGGAGCGGCGGGTCACCGTCACCAACCTGATCTTTTCCAAGCCAACCGATCACATCTCCGTGTTCGCGGACGCCTTCCGCATCCGCCCGAAGGAGGACTAGACGTGGCGAACGTGGTTTACATCCTCTGTGCCCTGACCAGCTTCGCGTGCGCCGTGCTTCTGCTACGTGGCTTCTGGAACACCCATGTGCGGCTGCTCCTCTGGAGCGGGCTGGCGTTTCTGGGGATGGCGCTCAACAATCTGCTGCTCTTCGTGGACCTGGGAGTGGTGCCCACGGTGGACCTGGCTGTCTGGCGGGCGGTGCCGGTGCTGGTTGGGTTAGCGCTGCTGCTGTACGGGCTGGTTTGGGAGGAGGGGCGATGATCCAGCTCATGTCCGGCGCCATCGTGACCGGGTACCTGGTCGCGGGCCTTTTCTTTTTGCGCTACTGGAGGCAGTCGCGCGACCGGCTATTCGTCATCTTTGCCCTGGCATTCTGGCTGCTCGCCGCACAGCGGCTGGCGCTCGCCCTCACCACCCAATACTTCGAGGATGTGACCTGGCTTTACGGGGTACGGCTGCTCGCGTTTGTCCTGATCCTGCTAGCTATCATCGACAAGAACCGGGCGAGGCCGTAGAGCTACGGATGGGGCCGCCCAGTTCGGGTCCAGCGCCTCCAGCACCGCCCAGTAGCGCTCTTCCACGTCCCGCCGATCGTTTTCCTCCGCAAGTTCGGCCAGGCTGCCCCGCCGAATCATTTCAGCGTGGCGCCGGAGCACATCCCGGTAGTCTTCGCGCCCCGTGTTCCGGGCGATGGAGGCGAGCGCCTCCAGCAGCCGGATGGTGACGGCCGGCACGGTGTGGCTGTTCTGCCGGATCTGGTTGAATGCCGCGTCCACCAACCCACCGAAGGTGATTTGCTTCGCGGCGACTACGCGGAGGGTCCCCTGGTCGTCGCGGCGATAAGGCGAAGGAAGTGCGCGGCCGGCCACGACGCTGAGCGCCGCGCTCAGCTGGTCGATGCAGTTGAAGGCGGTAAACGGGTCGTTTACGCCGGTTGAAAGGGCACGGAGGGCGATCTCCACCAGCTGGTTGATTGCGAACTCCGCGTCCTGCACGTGGGTACGCTGCGGGCCGAGCCCGAAGGTTTCGCATAGCTCATCACGGACCTCATCAGCAAGACGATCCGCCGGCCAAACGCGGAGGATCGGCTGCCCGGGAGTGACGAAGTGACCCGGTCGACACTCCAGCCGGAGCAGCATGTCGTGCTCCCTGGCGAGCGCTATCAGCCTGTCGTCATCGACCACCTGCAGGTACCCGCTCTTAGCTGCCCTCAGGGGTTCGGACTCCACTTCGAAGTTTTCCGGCTCCGCGTCTTCTCCCACGGACGGACCGACCGGCTCGCCGACATCCGCGGGAAAGAGCCGGTCGATCGCACTGCGTAGATCGTGATGAATCGCCGCGATGATTTGGGGTGCCTGGATGGAGATCGCGGTATGATGAATGAAGAAGATCAGGACCCCGAGACTCGCCACCGCGAGCATGACGCCCATGGTTACCGACATCGCCGGAACAAACGAGGAGCCTTCGAATTCTCCCTGTACGGAGCGCAGGATCAGCAGGCAGTAAATGAAGGTGGCGATGAAGGTACCGAGGACGACCTGATTGCCGGTGTCGCGCATGAAGTTGTAAAGCACACGGGGACCGAACTGTGACGACGCGAGCGACAGAGCGACGATGGTGATCGAAAACGCGACACCGGCCACGGTAATCATGGAGCTCGCCACGGTGGAAAGCACCTGGCGAGCCCCCTCTGGTCCCCCCGAGAAGATCCATCCCAGATCGTCCACCACCTCATGCCCGTAGTCGGTATCGAGGGCGAGCATTCCAAACGCCAGGGCCATGGCTCCCATGGTCATGAGCGTGGGAACGAACCAGTAGCTGGCACGGGCGGTTTCCCAGGCCTTTTGGAGCTTGACTGTCATAAGGCGACCGGGGCCATCGAGCGTTGGGTTGTCGGGGAAGGTGGCGCCGATTGGCTGCAAGGCATGATACCCTGGGGGGCTCGCGGGCCGCAAGCCGCGGAACCACTCCCCGGCCTACGCGGCCTCCGGAGAGCCACGATCCCGAAGCCGCCCGTACCATCTCATCATCGGCGTTACGGAAATGCCGTGCACCACCACCGACACCGCGACCACCGTCAGCGTCAACGCGGTGAGCCGCTCAGCCAGCGCCTCGGGCAGCCCATGCTCGATGGCGTACATCAGGTAATAAACCGAGCCTATCCCACGAATGCCGAACCAGGAGATCAGGTCACGTTGAGTCTGGCTGGTGTCCGAGGCGAGCAGGCCGATGCGGGCCGCCAGGGGCCGCACAGCCAGCAGCAGCAGGGGCACCAACCAGAACTTTTCGGGGGCGATGTAGCGGGCGGAAAGCTCGGCTCCGATCAGCACCACCACCGTGACCGTGCCAATCCGCTCCAGCTGCTCGCTGAAGCCGAGAACCGCCTGCGCCATGTATGCCGGGGCCTTTTCGGGGTCCACCGCCGCGGACTCCGCTTCTTCGGAAGCAGCGACGGCCTGGACCTCCGACGGTGCCTGTTCCACCCCGGTGCTTTGCCGCTCAATGCGCCGCAGGGCGAGCCCGGCCGCGAACACCGCCAGGAAGCCATACGCATGGCAGAGCAGCGCCACACCGTACGCCAGTGCGATCAAACCAAGCGCGAGGAAGTCGTCCACGCCGACGGCTTCCCGGTGCTCCCGGCGCAGATAAAGCACCAGCCGGCCGACCAGGTTGCCCAACAGCGCCCCGATCGCGAGGCCGGCGGTGATTGCCCACACCACGTCCACCGCCCACCACCGCCATCCGTAAGCTCCGATCTCGTGAAGCCCGAGCAGCCCCAGCCCGAGCATCACAAAGGGGAACGCAGTCCCATCGTTGAGTCCCGCCTCCCCTGTCAATCCAAAGCGGAGACGATCCGTATCGGTGGGCTCTTCCACCTGCACGTCCGAGGCGAGGACCGGATCAGTGGGCGCCAGGATGGCGCCGAGCAGCACCGCGGCCCCCAGTGGGAGAGAGAGCAGGTACACCCCGATCAGGGCGATCAACCCAACGGTCACCACCATGGATCCGAACGCGAGCCGCACCGGGACGATCCACCGCCTGTCGGAGAGGGGGGTGCGCAGCTTGAGCCCCGCCGAAAAGAGCGAGATGATCACCACGATTTCGGTGACCCGCTCCAGCAGGGCGGCATTCCGCACGGGGTCCATATGTACCAGCCCCATTCCCAGCGGACCGAGGCCGACGCCCACCGCCAGATAAAGCATCCCGGTGGTTAGGGGCAGCCGCTTCAAGCGGGAGTCGGCGAGCGCCATCCCGATCAGCAGCACGCCGACCACCACGAACCACCATGTGAAGCTCACGCCGCTCGGCCCTATCAAGGAACGGACCAGCCCCGCTTGTCATCCCTGCTCCACTGGGTTAGCTTCGCGTACGACATAGACGCGAACGGGGCCTTTCGGAAGCCGGTGAAAATCCGGCGCGGCCCCGCCACTGTAAGGGGTGTTATCACACCGCCCGCTCAATTTGCCACTGGGAGCAATCCTCCTGGGAAGGCGAGCGAGGCTGCCCCGAGCCAGGAGACCGGCCCCGTGCGCGCCCGCATCAACACCCCTCGAGGGAGGGGCGCGGGGGTACGCTTCGGCGCCGTAGCCCCTGTTTGGCACGTGCCCACGCGGAATCCCCCGTTCTTCCCCGGAGAAGGACGGGATTTTTGTTTCGAATCGCTGTTGCTGTCTGCTGTTTGCTTGCCACTGCCGCGGGCTGCTCCGAGGCACCCGAGCGTACCGAGGGAGCCATCCCCCGCGACAGCGCCGTTGCCGCCACCGACGACTCCGGCCGCGAGGTGCGCCTCCCCCGCCCCGCGCGCCGCGTGGTTTCCCTGATTCCCAGTGCAACCGAAACGCTGCTGGCCCTCGGGGCGAGGGGGCAGATTGTCGGGCGCACCCGCTACGATGTGGCACCCGAGGTGGTGGATGTCCCTTCCGTGGGCGGCGGATTGAACCCGAGTCTGGAAGCGATCGCCGCCCTCCGGCCCGAGCTGGTGATCGCCTGGGAGGGAGACCGAAGCCGGGGACTGCGGCCTCAGCTGGAAGCGCTCGGCATCGCGGTCTTCACCCTGGCCGCCGACGACACCACCGACGTGTTCCGCAGCATCGACCAGCTTGGACGGCTGACCGGTCACGGTCAGGCGGCCGACTCGGTAGCCGCGGCCATTCGGGCCGATCTGGAGTCGGTACGCGCATCGGTTCAGGGACGTCCCGCGCCATCGGTGTTCTACGTGGTTTCCACCGACCCACCGATGACCGCGAGTCCCCGCACCTTTGTCGGGCAGATCCTCGAGCTGGCCGGCGGGCGCAGCATCTTTCCCGACGTGACCGCGGACTGGCCAACGGTGGCAATGGAGGAGATCGTACGGCGCCAGCCCGAGGTGGTGGTCCTCCCGGAGGGTGAGGACCCCGTCCGCTCGCTGGAGGTACTCCGCACCACCAGCGGATGGCGAGAGCTTCGCGCCGTCCGCGAGGGGCGCGTGGTGCGCGTGCCGACGGAGCTGGTCAACCGCCCGGGTCCCAACTTGGGCCGCGCAGCGCGTGCCCTGCGGGACGCACTGTACCCGGAGCTGGCGGGGCGTTGAAGCGCATCTCCCCCGTCCTGACGCTGCTCGGCCTTGCCGGGCTCGTTGTGGTGGCGCTGCTGGCGAGTATTCGTGTGGGAGCAGTGTCGCTCGGGGTGCGGGAGATCGTGGACGCGGTGCGTGGTGTGGGGGACCCCACCACGGTGGCCATCGTCCAGCGGCTCCGGCTGCCGCGCTCGGTGCAGGCCGCCATGGTGGGAGGTGCCCTGGCGGCGAGTGGCGCCACCTTTCAGGCCCTGCTCCGCAACCCGCTGGCCGAACCGTACATTCTGGGCATCTCCGGCGGTGCCGCCGTGGGAGCGGTGGGGGCAACCGTGTTCGGCCTGGCTGCGGTCTCCACGCTGGCGCTCCCCCTTGCCGCGTTCGCGGGGGCATTGCTCGCGATCGGGCTGGTTTTTGGGATCGCCCGGAGCGTCGGACGCATCCTGGATACCCGGGTGCTCCTGCTCGCCGGCGTGGTGGTCGGCGCGTTCTTCAACGCCTGCATTCTGCTTCTGCTCACCTTCGCGGATCTGGAACAGTACCGGGCCGCCATGTTCTGGATCATGGGCTCCTTCAGTGGCGCTTCGTGGGAGGGGATCGGCCCCCTAACCCTGTATCTGGTGCCCGCAATCCTCCTTCTGCTCGCGCTGGCGCGCCCGCTCAACCTGCTCGCAGTGGGTGAGGATACCGCGGCGTACCTGGGTGTGCGCGTGGAGCGGATCAAGGTGGCCGCGTACGGCACGGCGTCACTGGTCGCGGCGGCCTCGGTGGCGACCAGCGGTGTGATCGGGTTTGTTGGATTGATCATCCCGCATACGGTCCGCCTGCTCTGGGGGAGCAACTATCGCTTTCTGCTTCCGGCATCGGTGCTGCTCGGCGCCGCGTTTCTGGC
>JAUJOM010000004.1:109066-132219 GCA_030447645.1 Longimicrobiaceae bacterium
CGACTGGCACGCGCCCTGGCACAGGAGCCTGCCGCGCTGGCGCTGGACGAACCCACCGCCGCGCTGGACATCGCGCACGAGATGGTCATCTGGGAGCTGCTGCGGAAGCTGAGTCAGGGCGGTGTGACAGTGCTGGTCGTCACGCACAACCTGAATCTCGCCGCGCGCTACGCACACCGTCTGGTGCTACTCGACCAGGGGCGGATCGCCGCCCAAGGACCACCCGACGACGTGCTCACCCGCGATCACGTGGAGCGGGTCTACGGCTGGCCGGTGCGGATCGTGTCGCACCCCGGCCCGGGGCCCGACGCCGGCGCCCCACAGGTACTCCCCCTGACGGGAACATGGGCCGAGCACCGGGAGGAGCGGAGCCATGATGCTGCGTAGCCTCCGCTTCCTGTTTCTTCTGCTCGCCTGCGGCGTGCATGCGCTACACGCCCAATTCCCCCCCGAACTCCGCGGCCGGGTAACGGAGCGGGGGAGCGGCGCACCCATTCCTGGTGCTGTAGTTGAGGTGGCGGGGAGCGGACTTCGCACCGCAGCAACTGCGGACGGCGGCTTTCACCTTCGCGGTCTCCTCCCCGGCGAGCAGGAGGTCCGCGTCCGGGCCTTCGGGTACCGAACGAGCACCCGGCCCGTGCAGACGGAGAATGGGCGCTCCACTTGGCTATCCGTCGCGCTGGAGCCCGAGGCGGTGGCGCTGGAAGGTATCCGGGTGACCGCTGTGCGGAGCGAGACGGGGGCGACGACGCTGAACCGAGCCGAGATCGAGACCTCTGGTGCCCGCGAACTTAGCGAACTGCTGCGGGATCAGGCGGGGGTGGTTGTCACCCGCAGAGGTGGGCCTGGCTCCCCAGCCCATGTTTCCATCCGGGGGAGCAGCGCGGACGAGGTGCTGGTCCTGCTGGACGGTGTCCCAGTCAACTCACTGCTCACCGGGGAAGCAGATCTCTCGACCATTCCCCTGGAGGCAGTCGGAAGGGTGACAGTGCTGCGCGGCGCGCAGTCGGCGCGCTACGGCGGGCGCGCAATGGCCGGGGTGATCCTGGTGGAGACCCGCCGCTCCGCCGGCACTGAACTGGGTGCGCGCCTGCGCGCGGGGAGTTGGGGAGAGCTGGGGGCGGCGCTCTCCGCCGGCACCCGCGCCGACGTTGGCCGCACAGTGCTCGACGGACTTGCCACCGCCGAGTGGCAGCAAGTGGCGGGCGACTTCCCCTACGCGGTGCCGGCGGTGGGCGGAGGTGGAGAATCCATTCGCCGCAACGCGGATGCGGCGGGCTGGAACGGGCTCGCCACTGGCTCGCTACGGCGTGGAGAAACCGAGGTGCGGGCCCGTGTCGAGGCGCTCGGACTGGAGCGGGGGATGCCCGGTTCCATCGTCCGCTCCGCCGCCACCGCGCGGCAGGCGCAGGATCGGCTCTCCGGTAGTGTGAGCGCCGCAGGCCATCGGGGCGTGGCGGAGTGGACGGTGACGCTCGATGCCGGGCGCCAGCGTGCCGCCTACCACGATCATGCGCCGCCCTTCGGCGTGCCGTATGACGATGAGGTAAAGGTCGGAAGTGCGGGTGCGTCCGTTTCCGCCACCGCCCTGCTGGGAGCGAATGTCCTCGCTGCCGGCGCGGAGGTACGACGCATCGGCTTTGCCTCCACCATGCTCGCCGAGGGTGCCCCCGACGGGCAAGCGCTCATCGGGGCCTGGACGCAGGGGCGGCTTTCCCGTGAAGTTTCTGGAATCCACCTGGAGATCCTCCCCGGGTTGCGGGTGGACCACAATACGCTGCTGGACCGCGCCTTTCTTTCTCCCCGGCTCGGTGCTTCGGGCGGCGCTTCGCGGTGGACGGTACGCGCCTCCGTAGGGAGCGCCTACTCCCCGCCTTCCCTGGCCGACCAGTTCTTCCAGGAGGGGGTTATGGTGCGCCCTAATCCGAACCTCCGGCCGGAGCGGGTGCGAATGGAGGTGGAGGGGAGCTTGGAACTCCGTGACCTCCTGCTCGGCCCTGCTCGCCTCGATGCGGAGTTCGCCGCGTACCGGGCCGACGTGGACGGGATGATCCTCTGGTCGCCGGACCACCGCTTCGTGTGGGCGCCCGACAACTTCGACGTGCACCGCAGTGGATGGGACGCCAGCGCCCGCGCCTCGCTGCCGGCGCTCCGCAGCACCGAACTGCAGGCGACCCTGAGCCGTGCCGCGGTGGAATACGATACGCCCGTGCTATCCGGACAGGTAATATACCGCCCCCGCTGGACTGCGAGCGGCCGCGCGGCGGCATCGCTGCTCGGTGTACGGACGGAGATCTCGACCCGGTATGTCGGTGAAAGGCGCACGGTGGAAAACCCGCGGCTCAACCGGCTGCCGTCACACACTCTGTTCGATGCGCGGCTCACCCGGCACTGGAGCGCTGGCGCGTGGGGAGGCGAGCTGTCGCTTTCTGCCGAAAACCTGTTGGATCGCGACGCAGCCATGCTGCTCGACTACCCGTATCCGCGCCGGAGCTGGGCACTGAGTGCCCGCCTCCGACGCGAGCCCCGCCGTGCATCCGCACCGGCGACTCGTTCACCGCACGACCCTTGAGGAGAACCGTTGTGAAAACTCTGTATCGCTCAACCGCCCTGCTGCTCAGCGCGCTGGCAGTCGCCGCCTGCAATGGTGACGACCCGTTCGATCCGCAGCTCGGCTTCGTCTCCGGCACGCGCGACAACCCGCAGATCGGCCTGGTCGTCAATTCCACTGACAAGGCATTGACCCTGTTTCAGCTGGGCAACCCCGCCGAGAAAAGGCAAATTCCCTTCGGCGCCAGCACGGTGGTGACGCCGGTGGGGCTGTCCGTCCGCGGGACGCAGGCGCTCGTCCCACTGGGGAACGCTGCCAGCGTCGCGCTGATCGATCTGCCGACGCAGCGGATTACACGCTTCTTCCAGTTCCCCAAAGGGAATGCCACCGGCTCAGCGTTCGTGAGCGACACGGTGGCGCTGGTCTCCAACCTGATCGATGACTATGTCGGCCGCTTGACCCTGGGACAGGCAGGCAACGTCATCACGCAGACGGTGAACGTCGCTCCCGCGCCAGGGACGATCATCGTAACCGGTAACCGTGCGCTGGTCGTGTCCGGCAACCTCGACGAGAATTTTAAGCCGCTTGGCAACGGCGTGGTGACCGCGCTGGACCCGAATACGCTGCAGGTGCTCGGCACGGTTCAGACCGGTGGCCGCAATCCGCAGGGAGCGGCGCTGGGATCGGATGGGCTGCTGTACGTGATCAACTCCGAGCCGTTCGGGTCCGGCGTCCCGGGGAGTGTGACGATCATCGATCCGTCAACGTTGCAGGTACGAGGGCACATCTCCGGGTTCGGCGATTTTCCGGGTGGGATCACGATTGACCGCAATGGGCTCGCCTACGTGTCCGGCTTCAACTTCGGTACACTGGTGTGGAACACCAAGACCCGTACCTTTGTCCGCGGCCCGGACAATCCGGTCTGTGCCAAGCTCGCCGATGGTTCGTGCCGAGGCGCGTTCGACAACGCGGTTGACGCGAACGGAACCCTGTACCAGACGTTCTTCGGGAGCCGGAGCAAAAACCTGAACCCATATGTGTTCGTCTACGCACCGGGGACGTTTGCGCTCACGGACAGCATCGCTGCGGGCGCCGGCCCGACGGCGATCGAGATCCAAAGGTTCTAGCAGGTGAGGGGTGGGCGTACGGCGCATCCATCCCCGCTCTCCCCCGTGCGGCTCCGCTCCCTAGCGCTCGCCGCCAGCACGCTGACCACGCTCCCGGTGCGCCTCCGTGGCGATGTTTCCCCGGAGGAGCTACGCGCATCCACGGCGCTGTATCCTCTGGTGGGGCCTTGGATCGGCGCACTCCCGGCCGCGCTGCTTTGCTCCCCATCGCCCCACTTCCACGCGCGGTATTGGCGCTTGCGGCGTGATCGCGTTACCGGAGCATTGCACCTGGACGGCTGGGCTGACTGCTGCGATGCGGCGTTCGCACCCGGGCGAAGCCCGGAGCAGCGATTGGCGCTGCTCAAAGATCCGCGCGTCGGCACCTTTGGCGCCGCAGGGATTGTCCTGCTGCTGCTTGGCAAGTGGACGGCGCTGGCGTCGGGACCCTTTTGGGCACCGCTGCTGGCCGCACCTATCGCGCGCTGGGCAATGGTCTGGACGCTGCGAAGCTTTCCCGCTGCCCGTCCGGATGGTCTGGGAGCGACGCTGGCTGGCCGGGTCCCACTGCCGCAAGCCACGGCAATCCTGCTGGGAATCCTGCTACCGCTCTGGGCTTTGCTCCACTTCCCCCTTGGGGCTGTCTGGGCGATGGCGATGGGCGTCACAGCCGCGCTGCTCACCGCGCGCTTTCTGGCCGCACGCTTCGGCGGGATGACCGGTGATGTGTGCGGGGCGGCAGGGGAAGCCGCCGAGCTGGCAGCTCTTTGGGCGTTTGTCGCGTGATCGTTCCCGAAGCCACAGCGCTCGCGCTCGACCTGCTCTGGGGCGAACCCCCCGCTGCTGCGCACCCTACAGTATGGATGGGCCGGGGAATCGCGGCGGCCCGTGCGCAGCGCCGCAGCAACGCACCCATCCCCTCGCTTCTGGAGGGCACACTCGTGGTCTTTGCCGGGGCGGGGATCACCCTGGGAGCCGCGGCTGCGGCAGAGCGGGTGATCAAGGCTTTTCCAGGTCCTGTGTGCACTGCGCTGCTCGGAGCAGCGCTCAAGCCGGCTTTGTCGTTGCGCGCGCTGCTCGCGGCTGGCGCGGAGGTGGAAGCCGCGCTGCGAGCGGACGATCTCCCCTCGGCACGCCTCCTCCTCGGTTGGCACCTGGTGTCCCGTGACACGTCCGAGCTTTCAGCTACCGGAATCGCGGGTGCTGCCATCGAGTCGCTGGCTGAGAATCTGTCCGACGGACTGGTGGCACCGCTGCTCGCATTTCGAGCTGGTGGTCTTTCGGCAGCATACGTGTACCGCTTTCTCAACACCGCGGACGCCATGCTGGGTTACCGCACCCCCGAGCTGGAGTGGTACGGCAAGGCGGCCGCTCGCGCGGATGATGCCGTGAACTGGATACCCGCGCGTGTCGCCGCGCTGCTGATCGTGGTCGCCAGTTCACTCCTTCGGGCGAACGGAAGTGCCGCGCTCCGCTACGCCCTCCGCGATGCAGCCCGGACCGCCAGCCCGAATGCCGGCTGGCCCATGGCTGCCATGGCAGGGGCGCTGGAGGTACGCCTGACCAAGCGCGGCGCCTACGTGCTGAATGCCGGGGGCCGCGCGCCGGGGCCGGATGATCTTGCCGGGGCCCGCCGCATCGTTGCCCTGGCCGGGATGCTCGCCCCCATGCTCACCGCGGCATGATACGGCCACGGTCGGAAGTGCTGGAGGCGCCCAGGTCGGTGCACGGTGGGCCCGCGGGAGCGGAGGATGAACGTCATCCGGTCCGCATCGACTTCAGCGTGTCGCTGAACGCATGGGGACCCGCTCCGGAAGTGCGAAGTGCAGTAGTGGAAACACCGTTTGAGCAGTACCCCGATCCCGCATCGCTCGCACCCCGGCGCGCGGCGGCACGACGCTGGGATGTACCGCCCGAAACCATCGCCTTTGGTGCAGGTGCGGCGGAGTTGATCCACGCGGTCTGCTTTGCATTCACCCACCCCGGAAGCAATGTACTGGTGCCAGGGCCCACCTTCAGCGAGTACGCCCGCGCCGCCAGTCTGTGCGGAGCGCGAGTAGTGCACCACCTCGCCGCACCGCCCGCCTGGGCATTGGACGCCGCCTCGATCGCATCGGCTGTCGCCGCGCACCACCCCCAGCTTGTCATTCTGTGCACGCCGAACAATCCCACGGGCCAGGCACTCAGCCGGGAAGAGGTTGAGCACGTCGCCGACAGCTGCGCCGCAACGGGTGCGCTGCTCGTCGTGGACCAGGCCTACGACGCCTTCACCCCGCAGCCGCTCGGCACGCCTGCACTGCCGGGTCACCCGGCGGTGCTGCACCTGCGCTCCATCACCAAAGACCACGCCCTGGCGGGCTTACGTGCTGCCTTCGCTATTGGGCCGGAGCCGGTGGTCACGGCACTGGAGCGGGTGCGCATACCCTGGGCGGCCTCGGCTCCGGCGCAGGCGGCGGCGGTCGCGGCGCTCGGGGACGCAGCTGAATCGCACCTTGCCGCCACTCTTCCCCGCCTGCGGGACGAGCGCGCCCGGCTGCAAGCCGCCTTCGCACGAGTTGGCATCCAAATCCTGCCTTCCCAAACGCACTACTTTCTCGCGGAAGTCGGCGATGCCGCAGCAGTTCGAATGCGGCTTCTGCGGGAGTGGGGGATCAAGGTTCGGGATTGCACCTCCTTTGGTCTGCCGCGCCACATCCGGGTGGCGGCGCGCACGCCGGGAGAAAACAACCTGCTGATCCAGGCCGTGGAAGCGACATGCTCCGCCTCACGCTGATCCGGCATGCCACCACCGCCCTCAATGAGGCGCGGCGCTACCAGGGTGCCAGCGATCCACCACTTTCGGAGCGGGGCCGAATGGAGTCGGCTCGGCTGCGTATCCGCCTGCAGGGAGAGTGCTTTGACCGGGTGTTCACAAGCGACCGGCGCCGCTGCACGGAAACTGCCGCGCTCGCCTTTCCCAGTACCCTCGCCGAACCGGAGCCGCGTTTGCGCGAGCTGGACTTCGGCAGGTGGGATGGCCGCACGTACGAAGAGTGCCTGGCACAGGATGGGCAACATTTCGAGCGCTGGATTGCCGCGCCGGACCAGGAGGCGGCTCCAGGAGGGGAAGGGTTTGAAGAGTTCACCGGCCGTGTCGATGCATGGATCGCCTCGCTTCCAAGCGCAGGATCGATCCTGGCTTTCAGCCATGCAGGTCCAATCCGGCACGTTGTTGCCCGTGTACTCGGTTTCGCCTGGATGCAGGTTGTGCTGATGGAGATCTCCGCGTGCGGGATTACTCGCCTAGCTCTCCATCCGGACGGTGGGCACCTGCTCTGCCTGAACGACACGGCGCACATGGACGAGCGCACCGCGTGAGCACCCGGGACGTGGCTCCGCCGCTCTCTCTGGACCAGCAACTCGCCGAAGGACTCCAGGCGCTGGAGCGGGATTGCCTGCTCCGCTCCCTCCGTTCCGTCGCGCGCCGTCGCGGCGCGGAACTCCTGGTAGACGGGGTTTCCGTCGTCGATTTCGCCACCAACGATTACCTGGGCCTCGCATCCGATGTGCGGGTCGCGGCGGCGATTTCGGAGGCGGCATGGGAGGCGGGCGCGGGGGCGGGGGGCGCGCGGCTGATCTGCGGCAATCATCCCCTGCACGAGGAACTGGAGCGGGAGATCGCACACTTCAAAGGGACCGAAGCGGCGCTGCTCTTTTCCAGCGGGTACGCGGCCAACCTCGGTGCGATCCCCGCCCTGGCGGAGCGGGGGGATATGATCTACTCGGATGCGCTCAATCACGCCTCGCTGATTGACGGATGTCGGCTTTCGCGCGCGAAAACACGCATCTTCCCACATGGGGAGATGGACGTACTGGAAGCGATGCTCCGCGCGGATCGGGGGAACTTTCGCCGGCGTTGGATCATGGTGGAAGGGGTATTTTCAATGGACGGAGATCTTGCTCCGCTGGACTGGCTGGTGGAGATCGCCCGCCGTCACCGCGCGTTGATCTACTTGGACGACGCGCACGGCACGGGTGTGCTGGGCGCGGGCGGTCGCGGCGCGGCGGAACACTGGGGTGTCGAGGCGGAGATCGAAGTCGTCATGGGAACGCTGGGCAAGGCACTTGGAACGGTGGGAGCATTCGTGGCCGGCTCGTCGGCCCTCCGGGAGTGGCTGCTGAATCGTGCACGTTCGGGGGTGTTCACCACCGGCACGCCTCCGGCATTCGCAGCCGGAACGCTGGCCGCGCTGCGGATCTGCACGACAGAGCCGGAGCGCCGCGAGCGGCTGTGGGCCAACGTCCACCGTCTGTGTGACGGGCTCCGGTCCCTGGGGCGGGAAACGGATGCGCAAGGGGCCGTCGGCCACATTGTTCCCGTGCTGGTCGGCGGGACGGAACCGACGATGCGCGTGGGCGCCGCGCTCCGCGACCGGGGGTTTCTGGTTGGGGCCGTGCGGCCTCCTACCGTCCCGGCCGGTACCTCACGGCTGCGGATCACCGTGAGCGCCGCGCATACGCCGCAGCAGATCGACGAATTCCTGGACGCACTCTCCGAGACTGTTCCCGGAGTGCAACCATGACGCGGCCATGGTGGGAGCTGGACCAGCTGCACCTGTGGCACCCGTACACCCAGCACGGCGAAGCGCCGCCGCCGCTCCCGGTAGTTCGGGCCGACGGCGCCTACCTGTACGACGAAGACGGCCGCGCCATCCTGGACGCAATCTCTTCCTGGTGGGTTACCCTGCACGGGCACGCGCACCCGCGGATCGCCGAGGCTGTCGCCGCGCAAGCAGGGACGCTGGAGCAGGTGATCTTCGCGGGCTTCACCCATGAGCCCGCCGCCCGCCTCGCAGCGGAGCTGAGCGAGGTACTCCCGCCGGGATTGACCCGCGTGTTCTTTTCCGACGATGGCTCGACCGCGGTGGAGGTGGCGCTCAAGGCCGCGATCCAGTTCTGGCGTAACCGCGGGGAAAAGCGCAACCTGATCGTCGCGCTCGAAAACGCTTACCACGGCGACACCTTCGGCGCCATGAGCGTGAGCGCCCCAGGCGTGTTCACACAACCATTCGGCGATCACCTGTTCGAGGTCGCTCGCCTCCCGGAGCCCTCCGAGGGTGATACTGTGGCGGCGCTGGAGCAGCTCATGGAAATGCGCGGGAACCAACTCGCCGCGGTGATCGTGGAGCCGCTTCTGCTCGGTGCGGGAGGGATGCGCGTGTGGGATGCGACGGTACTCCGCACGCTGCGGGAGCGCACGCGCAACGCGGGGGTGCTCCTGATCGCCGATGAGGTGCTCACCGGCTTCGGGCGCACAGGACCATTCTTCGCCTGCGGCGGCGCGGGAGTCGAGCCGGACGTGGTCTGCCTTTCCAAAGGGCTGACCGGTGGATTTCTTCCCTTGGGCGCCACGGTGTTCCGGGAAGAAATCTTCCAGGCGTTTCGCAGCCCGAACCGGCGCCGCACCCTGTTTCACGGCCACTCGTACACAGCCAATCCCGTGGCCTGCGCCGCGGCCCGAGCCAGCCTGGAACTGCTCCGGGAACCGGGGTGTGAGCACCGACGACGAGGGATCGAGGCGGCTCACCGCCACCATCTTCCCTACGTGGCGGAGCACGCGCGGGTACGGCACCCGCGCGTGCTGGGTACCATGGCGGCGTTCGACGTGGAGGCGGATGGCGGGTATCTTAGTCCGATTGGCCGCGAGTTGAGCGACTTCGCCCTCCGCAATGGCGTCCTGCTGCGCCCGCTGGGCGATGTGGTGTATCTCCTCCCTCCCTACTGCACCACGCCGGAGGAGATCGCGGAGGTGTACAGGGTGATCCGGCGCTTTCTGGAGGGGCGGTGATCCGGCTCGGAGTGACCGGAACGGATACGGGTGTGGGAAAGACCATGGTTGCCGCCGCCCTGCTCGCGCTGCTCCGGCAGCGGGGAATGCGCGTGGCGGGGATGAAGCCGGTCGAGACGGGGGTCGCGCCCGGCGATCCGGCGAGCGACGCCGCCCTGCTCCGCGCCGCGGCGGGTGGGTACGATCTCCCGGAAGACGTCTGCCCGCTGACGCTCCCAGAGCCTTTAGCTCCGTGGGTGGCGGCGCGGCGCGCGGGAACGGACGTGGATATAGACGCCCTGGATGCAGCCTTTGAGCGGCTCTGCGAGGGGCGCGACGCGATTGTGGTGGAGGGGGCGGGGGGATTGCTGGTTCCACTGGCCAGGGATCTCGCCTTTGACAGTCTGTTCCGGCGCTGGCGGCTGGGACTGATCGTGGTGGCGGGTAACCGCCTCGGGGTGCTGAATCATGCCCTCCTGACCGTGCGGGCGGCGCGCGCGGCGGGGCTGGATGTACAGGGAATCGTGCTGAATTCCCTTCCGCCTGGGGAGGCAGGAACGGTGGAGCAGACCAACGGGGATGCACTGGCCGAGATCTTTCAGGATCTCCCCGTGCTTCCCTTCCCTTGTCTCCCCGGACCGCACGACATCAATGTGCTGGCGGAAGCCGCAGAGAGCGCCGGATTGGACGCCCTGATCCACGCCGCCCGGAAATCCCTGCGAACTGATAGGAACCTGTGACGAACAACCCCGTGCAGTTCCCGAACTGGAACGATCTTGCCGGCCGCACCCTAGCTGGCGAGATCCTCACCCGCGACCAGGCACGCGCCGTCCTGAACGCGCCGGATGAGCTTCTGCTGGAGCAGCTCGCCGCCGCCTATCGTGTACGGCGCCACTTCTGGGGAAGCCGGGTGCGCCTGCACTTTCTCCTGAACGCGCAGAGCGGCCTCTGCGCGGAAGACTGCAACTACTGTTCGCAGTCGAAGATTTCTGACGCCGAGATCGAGAAGTATCCTCTGATGGCGCGGGAAAAGATCCTCGATGCCGCCGCGCGCGCCACTAGCCTGAAGGCGGGAACCTTTTGCATGGTGATCTCCGGGCGTGCGCCCGGAGAGCGGGTCTTCAACAAGGTGTTGGACGCAGTACGGGAGGTAAAAGCGCGTCATGACCTGAAAATCTGCGCCTGTCTCGGTCTGCTGACCGAAGAGCAAACCCGCCGCCTTGCCGAGGCCGGTGTAGACCGAGTGAACCACAACCTGAACACCTCCGAGGGGCACACCCCCAACATTGTCACCACCCATACGTACGAGGATCGGGTGCGGACGGTGGAGAACGTCAAGGCCGCCGGCATTACCACCTGCTCCGGGGGGATCATCGGAATGGGAGAGGAAGACGACGACGTGATCGACTTGGCGCTCGCGCTCCGGGAGATGGGGGTCACCAGCGTTCCGATTAACTTTCTGATCCCGATCCCCGGTACCCGGTTCGCGGAGCACAATCAGCTGAATCCCCGCCGGTGCCTGCGTGTCCTCTGCTTGTATCGTTTTCTCCTCCCGTCGCAGGAAATCCGGATCGCCGGCGGACGCGAGGTGCACCTCCGCTCGCTGCAGCCACTGGGGCTGTACGCGGCGAACTCCCTCTTTATTGGCGATTACCTGACCACCGCCGGGCAGGAGGCACGCAAGGATCTGGAGATGATCCGCGATGCCGGTTTTGTGCTGGAGGCACCCGATGGATCACCCATTGAGGGGGACCCGCTGGAAGGGGTGCCAGAGCATTTCCCCATGGGACCCCTCCCGGTGCTCACCCAAGCCTGATACAACCCGATGACAGATAGATCCGACCCTCTCACCCCTCCCGAGCCCCCCGCCCGCTGCGGCAGCCGCAAGGCACCTGTACCCAAACGCAAGCGCCCGGGGCCGTACCGGGTCCCTCCCCGGGAGCAGCGTCACGGGCTGGTGATCGTCAACACGGGGGATGGCAAGGGAAAATCAACCGCGGCATTCGGAATTCTGCTGCGTGCAGCGGGACGCGATATGAAGGTAGGAATGTGGCAGTTCGTAAAGAACGTGGATGGCCGTTATGGCGAGCACGTCGCGGCCGAGCGGTTGGGGGTGCACATCGTTCCGCTGGGGGATGGCTTCACCTGGCTTTCGGAAAACATCGCGGAGGACCGCGCACTCGCCGAGCAGGGGTGGCGTGTGTGTCGCGACGCGCTGCGTGGAGGCGAGTACGACGTGCTCATCTTCGACGAACTCACCTACCCGCTGCGCTTCGGCTGGCTGGAGGCGGGAGAGGTGCTGGAGGAGATCCGAAACCGGCCCCGCGGAACGCATGTGGTAATCACCGGCCGCAGCGCACCCCGGAGCTGGTCGAGATGGCGGATCTGGTGACGGAAATGAAGCTGATCAAGCACCCTTATCGCGAGCAGGGGATCGGCGCCCAGCCGGAATCGAGCTGTGACCAGCGTTTACCTGGTCCGCCACGGAGAAACGGACTGGAACCGGCTTGGGCTGTACCAGGGCACAACCGACGTTCCGCTCAACCGGCGGGGGCGCGAGCAGGCCGCGCAGCTCGCGGACGCACTACAATCCGTCCGGTTCGACGCGGCGTACACTTCACCGCTCTGCCGCGCCGGGATACCGCGGCCGCGGTTTTGGGGGAACGGCAGCACGCCTCTCGTTCCTCTTCGGGATCTGCGCGAAATCTCCTATGGACTCTGGCAGGGACGAAGCTCGCGTGCGCATGCGCATTGCAGCCCTGGACTGGCGTGGCGCTGGCGTGAAACCCCATGGAAAGTTCGCTTTCCGGGTGGCGAAACCCTGGAGGAGGTGCGACAGCGGGCCAGCGCCGCGTTGAGCGCCATTATTGCTGCCCATCCGGGGGGAACCATCCTGGTTTCCGGCCACGGGCACCTGAACCGGGTGCTCCTGATCCACGCCCTTGAATGGCCGCGCGAGCGCTTGGGAGATCCAGCAGCCGAACGGTTGCTGCACACGGCTTTGCTTCGATCAGGACGGCGCAAGTCTGCTGCAATGAAATCCCTGGTTCCGGGTGAATTTGCCCCGCCGCCAAACAGGCGGTCTACGACGCGATCTCGCTTCGACGCGATATCCGCAACTTCCGTCCGGATCCGATCCCCGACGACACGCTGCTGCGCATCCTGACCGCCGCCCATCAGGCAGGATCGGTGGGGTTCATGCAGCCGTGGGACTTTGTCCTGGTCCGCTCGCCCGAACGAAAAGCGGAGATCTACGAGCTCTTCCGTCGCGCCAACGAGCAGGCGGCGCGGCGCTGGAGGGGATCGCCGGGCAAAGTACGCCGCGCTCAAGCTGCAGGGCATCCTGGACGCCCCCTATCCGTTTGTGTCACCTGCGACACCCGTCGCGGTGGTCCGCACGTCCTTGGACGGGACACGATCCGCGAAACCGACGTGTACAGCACCTGCCTGGCCGTGCAAAACTTCTGGCTCGCGGCCCGGGCCGAGGGGATCGGTGTCGGCTGGGTCAGCATCGTGGACAACCAGGAGCTTGCCGCGGCGCTTGGGCTCCCGGAGGGAGTAATCCCCGTCGCGTTTCTGTGCGTGGGCTACCCGGTGGAATTTCCCGAGGCGCCTCTGCTGGAGGCCACCGGATGGCGGAACCGCATCGGGCTGGCTGATCTGGTGCACTTCGACGGGTGGGGAGAAAAACTGCCAGCGATGCTCCCGTGCCCTTTACCGATCCGGCAGGCGACTCTGGGCCCTGCTCGCTCTCTGACCTGATCGCGGCGGTTCGTTCCACGGACGCAGACGGGGAGATCGCGACGCGCGTGGGCAGTCGGCTGGATGCGCTGAGCAAAGCCGCGCGGCAGCCTGGGACGCATGGAAGAGCTGGCGATTCGCCTTGCGTGCATTCAGGGCACGGAGCACCCCTCCGCGGGATCGCAAGCAGGCGGTGCTCTTCGCGGGGGATCACGGGGTGTGCGCCGAGGGGTGAGTGCGTACCGGCCCGAGGTGACCGCGCGGTTGTGCTACAACTTTGTCGCCGGAGGTGGAGTGGTGAACACGCTGGCCCGGCGGGTGGGCGCGGAGCTGCTGGTCGTGGACGTGGGGGTGGATCACGACTTCGAGGCTGCGCCGGGACTGCTGCACCGCAAGATCGCCCGCGGCACCCGCAATCTCGCCCGGGAGTCCGCCATGACCCGCGAACAGGTCGATAAGGCGCTGCTCGCCGGGGCGGGAGCAGTGCTCCAGGCCGGCCCGTGCGACGTGCTGGCACTGGGGGAGGTGGGCATCGGTAATACCACCGCTGCTTCCGCACTACTCGCCCTTCTGCTCGGCGCGGAGGCACGGGAGGTCGTCGGCGGCGGCACCGGCGTGGGGAGCACCGCCCTCGCGCGGAAAACCGCGGCCATTGAGCAGGCCCTGCTCCGCTGTCGCGCGGCGGATCTCGACCCACTGGCGATGCTCGCGGAGGTCGGCGGCTTCGAGATCGCGGCGCTTGTGGGCGGCATCCTCGCGGGAGCCGCGCGGCGAATTCCGGTGGTGCTGGACGGCTTCATTGTGGGAGTCGCGGCACTGGTCGCCGCCCGACTGGCGCCACCGGTCACCGATTACCTGCTCGCTTCGCACCGCTCGGCGGAACCGGGGCACCGACGCGTTCTGGAGTGTCTGGACCTCCGGCCTCTGCTGGAGCTGGAATTGAGGCTCGGCGAAGGCTCCGGTGCGGTGCTCGCACTTCCGCTGCTGGACGCCGCCTGTGCCGTGCTCCGCGATGTCCGCACCTTTCGCGAGGCCGGCATCGACGAGCCGGTGGACGAGCGGGCTGCGTTAGCCAGGCGTTTTGATGCTCAGCGGAATTCCGCTCACCAGGAGCACGACTTCCTCCGCCGACGCCGCGATTAGCGCGTTGGCCCGTCCCAGTGCATCACAATACCAGCGCCGAGAGCGGTAGGAGGGTGAACCCCCATGCCCACTTCGTTGGTCACCACCAGCGTCGTTCCCTCGCGAGCAAGCGCCGCATCCCGAAGCGCTTCCGCCTCCGCGAGCACTGCCGCCTGTGCTGCCTGCTCGCCGTCCGCTTCGACCGCGAGCAGAGATTGGCGGCGAGCACCGTCAGGCACTCGACCAGAACCGTCGGTGTGGTCGCGGCGCGAACCGCCTGCCATGCCTGGCGGGGCGCCTCCACCGTGATCCACTCGGCCGAGCGCTCCGCGCGGTGGTCAGCGATTCGCCGCTCCATCTCCGCGTCCAGGGGCTCGGCGGTGGCGATGTAGGTCACCAGCCCTCCACCCAGCTCCCCGGCCCGCCTTTCAGCGTACCCGCTCTTGCCACTGCGAGCGCCGCCGGTAATCAGGATGATGTGGCCCATACCCCGATCATCCGGTCAATGGCCGCCATGTCCAGCGCGCGCTCCACGGCATCCGCAAGGCGGTCCAGCTCCTGATCCAGGTGCGCTTCCCAGCGAAGCTGCGAAGGTACGCTGGAGCGGAGCGTCGTGAGCCACAGCCCACGCAACGCATCGTCAGCAAAGATTCCGTGCAGGTAGCATCCCCATACGGTACCAGCCGAAGCCCCGGCATGCTGCCCGGCCACCTCCAGCAGCGGCTCTGCCCCTGCTCCGAGGTGGGTCTGTCCGTGATGGATCTCGTATCCAGACACGTCCCGGTTCTTGAGCGCCCCAAACGGTTCCGTGGTAGCGATCCAGCGCCCCGGGCAACCCGCGTGGTTTTTTCCGCGCCCAGTGTGGTGTGGAGGTTCAGCAGAGCCAGCCCTGGCACTTCCCTCCCCCTTCGATCCCCAACGGGTCGGCCACGGAGCTGCCCAGCATCTGGTAGCCACCGCAAAGACCCACCACAGGCGCACCCGCGGCGGCTCGGGCGCGAATCGCGGCTCCCATCCCGCTCTCCCACAGCCAGCGCAAGTCATCCGTGGTGTTGCGCGTCCCCGGAAGCACGATGGCATCGGCAGATTGCAGGTCCTCCGGGTGGTCCGTCCAGCGCACCTGAACGCCGGGCTCTGCGGCCAGGGGATCCAAGTCGTCGAAGTTGGACAGGTGCGGCAGTCGGACGGCGGCGATTCGTATCCCGTCCCCCTTTCCCCGGTCGGCACGGAGGCAGCATCCTCTTCGGGCAGCTTCGAGGCGCAGAAAGGGAATCGCGCCCAGCGTCGGGACACCGGTCTTGTCCCGCAGGATCTCGGGCGCCGGAGCGAGCAGCGAAGCGTCGCCACGAAACTTGTTCAGCACAAAGCCGCGGATCCGCCCCCGATCTTCTGGGGGAAGCAGTGCCCAGGTGCCCCACAGGTGCGCGAATGCACCACCCCGGTCGATGTCCGTGACCAGCAGCACGGGCGCGTCCGCCTCACGCGCCACACGCATGTTGACAATGTCCGGAAGGTTGATCTCCGCGGGGCTCCCGGCTCCCTCGATGAGCACCAGGTCGGCGTCGGCGCGGATGCTCGCCAGCGCATCCCGAACGGTCTCCCAGAGCGCAGCCTTGCGCTCCATCCACGGAAGAGCGGTCAGCGCCGCGTTCCGCTGTCCGAGCACCACCACCTCGGAGCGGGTATCCGCGAGCGGCTTAAGCAGCACCGGGTTCATCTCGGGCCGGGGCAGGACACCTGCAGCGCGCGCCTGCAGCGCCTGTGCACGACCGATCTCCCCGCCGCAAACTGTAGCCGCGGCGTTGTTGCTCATGTTTTGCGCCTTGAAGGGAAGTACCCGCACCCCGCGCCGTGCATAGATGCGGCACAGCGCAGCCACAAGCAGCGACTTGCCGGCACCCGACGAAGTGCCCTGTACCATCAGGGTTGGCGCAAGCATATGCGGAGTTTATCCGGCGGAAGATGGACGAGCAACGTCCCGGGCTGCATTTTCCCGCATGACCAAAGCTCGCGCACTTGTGTCCTGGAGCGGCGGCAAGGACAGCACCGCCCTCCTCCACGAGATCCGTCGCTCCGGAGAATGGGAGATCGCGGCGCTGCTGACCACCGTCACCTCGGGGTATGACCGGATCAGCGTCCACGGCGTGCGGCGAGCGCTGCTGGAGGCACAGGCACGCTCGCTGGGTCTCCAGCTCACCACCGTGGAGATTTCGCCCCGCGCTGGGAACACGGAGTACCAGGAGCGCACCTCCGCTGCTCTGCAAGGGTTCCGAGAGCAGGGGATCCGAAAGGTTCTCTTTGGTGACCTCTTCCTGGAGGACGTGCGCCGCTACCGTGAGGAGCTGTTGACACCGCTGGATATGACTGCCGCCTTTCCCCTGTGGGGACGTGATACTCGCGTGCTGGCGGAGGACTTCCAGACGTGGGGGTATCGCGCCGTTCTGACGTGTGTGGACACCGAGGTGCTGCACCCGGATTTCGCGGGGCGGGAGTTCGATGCCGCACTGCTGCGCGACCTCCCGGAAGGGGTGGACCCATGTGGAGAGAACGGCGAGTTCCACACCTTTGTGTACGACGGGCCCGCGTTCAACGAGCCGGTTCGCTGGGTGCACGGGGAACACGTGCGGCGGGACGAGCGATGGGAGTTCTGCGACCTCGTCCCGGCACAACCAGCAGCAGATATCCACCAGGGTCGCTGATACGTCGATAACCTCTTATCTTGGTGCGCTTACGTTGTCTGACTAATCGCACCATGACCGTAGCTCAGCGAATCCTTCTTCCCCTCGTTCTGGCACTGAGCCTCGGTTCCTGCCGCGACCCACTGGGCGGGCGCGGGGAGTTCCTCGCGGGAACTCGCCGAAATCGACAGATCGGGATTGTGCTGGACTCGGCTGGGCGCTCCCTGCTCCTTTTTCAGCTCGGCAACCTTGGAGAACAGCGCCCGCTCGCCCTGCCCGAGGCCGCTGCCTCCACGCCAGCCGACTTCGCCATTCGGGAGTATGATGCGGCTGTCGCGCTGGGGGACGCAGGCGCCGTGGCGCTGGTCGATCTCGCCGTGGACAGCGGGGACAGGCGGGCGGATCGCCTGGCAGCATTTCCTGGCGGAGGACGGGTCGCCGCGGTGGCTTTCGTGAACCGGGATACCGTGCTGGCCGCGGACACCACCGGCACCGTGGCTCAGATCGCCTTCGGGGATGGCGGCGGGAGCGCTCTGCGAACTGTGGCCGTGGCTCCCGGGCCCCGAAAGATCCTGGTAGCCCTGGATCGGGCATACGTACTGTCGGACAATGCAGGGGGCGAGGGCGTGATCACGGTGCTGAACTCGCATACCCTGGAGGTGCTTGCCACCATACCGACCGGCGGACGCAATCCGCGGGACATGACGTTTGGGAGCGCCGACCGCTTGTATGTTGTCAACGCTGGGGTAGCTCCGCTCGGGGGGCGCTTGAGTGAGATTTCCCCCTTGAGTGCGGAACTCCGCGAAACCATTCCGGGAATGGGCAGGGATCCGAGCCGTGTCTTTGCCGACGGGCGCGGAAGAGTGTACATCAGCAGCCGCGCCTATGGTACCATCGTTTGGGACCTCCGGCGGCGTGACTTCCTCGAGGATCACGGGCCCGATAGACCCGTGTGCGACGCTCCCTGTCGCGGGGCAACGGACGCGCGATCCAACGAACAGGGGGACCTGTACCAGCTCACCCCCGGAGATGGCGGCGCATCGCTGGTGCGCATCTGGAGCTACCGGGAGGGAGAAGGATACCGAAATCCGGACGAGGGACCGGCGAGCATCGCCGCGGGTGCATACGCCACCCGCATCCAGATTCGCCGATTCGACCGTTGATCCCCTAAATACGCATGATCCGCCCCCGCCCGGAAGTTTTGTCCGCTCCATTGCCCGCCTACGCTGAATCGGCGCGCGCCCATGAGTCGTCTCGCGTCCGGCTGGATTTCAGCACGACGCTCAATGCCTGGGGGCCGGCACCCGTGGTGCTGCACGCGCTACGCGCCGCCCGGCCGGATGTTTACCCCGATCCGGAGGCGCTCGCGCCGCGGCGGGCGGCAGCCGCGCGCTGGGATCGTCCGGTGGAAGAGATCACCTTCGGGGCAGGGGCAGCGGAGCTGATCCACGCGACCTGCTTCGCCTTCCTGCGGAGCAGTGATACCGTGCTGGTGCCGGGCCCCACCTTCGGCGAGTATGCCCGCGCCGCCGCGCTCTGCGGTGCACGGGTGCTGCAGGGTACGGCGACGCCTCCGGCGTACGCACTGGAGATCCCCGCCATCAGCGCAGCGGTGATCCAGCACCGGCCGCGGCTCGCTTTCCTGTGCGCACCCAACAATCCCACCGGGCAGCCCTTTGGGCGCGACGAGCTTCGCGGTCTCGCGGATGCGTGCGCCGCGGCGGGCTCGCTGCTCGTCCTGGACCAATCATACGACGCGTTCACCGCGCAGCCGCTCGGCGTACCCGCGCTTGCGGATCACCCGGCGGTCCTGCACCTGAGGTCTTTCACTCAGGACCATGCCCTTGCTGGCGTGCGGGCGGCGTTTGCCGTCGGGGCCGCACCGGTGGTTGCAGGGCTTGCACGCGCTCGCCCGCCCTGGACCACCTCCACCGCCGCACAAGCCGCCGCGACTGCGGCGCTCTCCGATGCCGCCGACTCGCACATTCTGGGCACGGTCACCCGCCTCCGCTTCCAGCGGGAACTGCTGCAGTCGGCATTTGCCCGGCTACGTATCCCGACGGTGGCCACCAGCACTCACTTTCTGCTGGCTGCGGTGGGCAGTGCATCCTCGGTGAGTAGCCGGCTGCTGGAGGAGCATGGAATCCGTGTTCGCGACTGCACCGCCCTGGGACTCCGAGAGCACATCCAGGTGGCCGCGCGTACTCCGGGCGACAACGACACGCTGATCCATGCCCTGGAGGCGGTGTGCTCCGGCTGACGCTGGTGCGGCATGCGTCTACCGCGTGGAATGAGCAGGGCCGCTACGAGGGATGGACGGACACTCCTCTTTCGGAGCAGGGAGTCGCCCAAGCCACCGAGCTGGGCAGGCGCCTGGAGGGTGAATGGTTCGACCACATCATCACCAGTGATCTGCACCGCTGCTGGGACACAGCCGAGATCGCGTATCCTGCTGCCGACATCATCCCGGACCCCAGCTGGCGGGAGATGAACTTCGGCGCCTGGGAAGGACTCACGTTTGAAGAGTGCAGCGAACGTGACGGGAGCCGCTTTCGAGGATGGATCTCGCACCCCGCCGCCTGCACACCTCCAGGGGGGGAAGCTTTTGGGGACTTTTCGCTGCGGATCGACGGCGCGATGAAAGCACTCCCCGCACAAGGCAGTGCACTCGTGGTCACGCACAGCGGAACGATTCGCGTGATACTCGCCCGCCTGCTCGACCTCGGCTTTCGGAAAGCACGGCGCTTCGCGATTTCCGCGTGCGGCATCACTCAGCTGGAGCTACACCCGGATGGCACCCAGATCGTGTCGCTGAACGTCACCCGCTGAGATCAGCGTCTCAGACGTGATCCACTGCCTCAGTGGCTCCCTCCTGGCGAGCGCAGTGCGCACCGCAATAAAAGGTGCCATTCGCCTCCACTCCATGTCCGACGACCTTGACCCCGCAGTTGCTGCAGATGGGGGCCAGTTTGTGGATCGCGCACTCGAAGCTGTCGAAAACGTGCCGATTGCCCGCGGCAATCACTTCAAACGACAGGTAGTAGTCGTTCCCACACACCTCGCACCTGGCCATGCTAGTCTCCTGTATCGGGTGATCAAATAGGCGGGTGGCGGCGGTGCCAGTCCGTGCGCTCCTGATACTCGCGGCCCAGGGCGAGCAGCCGGTTTTCTTCCCACGCCCGGCCCGTAAAAGAGATGGAGGTGGGAAGGCCATCGGAGCCGAACCCGCTCGGGAGCGCCAGAGAGGGGAGGCCCACCAGGTTGGCGGCGCCGCTGATCGGCTCACCGCCGCCCTGGACGTCCGGATAGGCAGCATCGAACAGCTTGCC
The DNA here is from genome assembly GCA_030447645.1 of Longimicrobiaceae bacterium. Lineage (GTDB taxonomy): Bacteria > Gemmatimonadota > Gemmatimonadetes > Longimicrobiales > Longimicrobiaceae > JAUJOM01. Next base: position 129,400 of record JAUJOM010000004.1, read on the forward strand.
GAGCGGATAGGCCACGGTGGCGCGTGTTGGATGGACGAGTGCATCGAATCCACCCTCCGCGAACAAGCGGTCCAGGGCCGCGGCAGCCGGGGTACGGATGCGCATCGCTTTCAGGTAATCCTTGGCGAGTGTGACCTGGCCGGCGTATCCTCCAAGGTCCTCCGGAGCCGTCAGCTCGTGTACCAGCCCACTGTCGATGAAGTCTTCGAAGACGCTCGCTGTCTCCGCGTCGATGATCACACCCGCGGCGGCATTGTACGGGTATGGGGGCAGGGCTATGTCGGGCACCACCTCCGCCACGTCACTCAATTGCTCCAGCGCAGCCTCGAAGTTGCGCCGCACCTCGGGCTGCGAGCCCCCTGGGATTCCCTTCAGCACGCCTACCCGAAAGCGCATGCCACCACTCGCGCCTTTGTCGTAGCGGTATGCCTGATCCGAAGTCGAAGGGTCCCGTGAATCCGTCCCAGCGATCGCTTCCAGCACCAGGCCGCAGTCGTCCGCGGTACGGCAAAGGGGGCCGATCTTGTCCATCGTCCAGGAGAGCGCCATCGCACCGTGTCGGCTGACTCGCCCGTAGGTGGGGCGCAGACCCGCGATGCCGGAAAACGCGGCCGGCGTGACGATCGAGCCCCAGGTTTCCGACCCCAGGGCAAAAGCCACCAGCGCCGCAGCCACGGCAGCGGCCGGTCCGCTGGAGCTGCCTCCCGCCCAGTAGCTCGCATTCCAGGGGTTTATGGTGGGGCCGGTAAACGACGCGTTCGCCTGCGCATACCCCATTCCACCGGCCAATTCCACCGAGGCGAGCTTGGCGACCAGCACCGCGCCGGCCCGGCGGAGCCGTTCGACGACCGTGGCATCCTCCGCAAGGCGCTGCTCGCGGTACGGTTCCGCACCCCAGGTCGTCGGATAGCCCGCCGCGGCAATCAGGTCCTTGGCCCCGTAGGGAATTCCGTGAAGCGGGCCGCGCATGCGCCCCGCCCGGATCTCATCGCGTGCCTGTCGAGCCTCGCGGAGGGCCCGCTCACGCGTCACCACCACCACCGCCCCGAGGGACGGTCCAAGCGTTTCCAACCGGTTGAGGTACGCTTCGGCGAGGTCTACGGGATCGAGATCCCCGCCTCGTATTCGGCAGGCGAGCTCGCGAACCGGCAGGTATAGCGTTTCCGCTGGAATCATCCCCCGTCCACCCGATAAGCGCCGACGGTCCACACAGGCTCCGCGCTAATGGGGATGGGAAAGCTGCGTAGCTGCTCCGCGGCCTGCAGATTTCCCTGGATCGCGCTGCGCACCCGGGTCAGCTCTTCCGGCAACAGGCGGGACCCGTAGCGAGCCCGGATGTAATCGGTCAGCGCATCGGCGAGCGGGTCAGTACCCTGAGCGGTAGCCAGCGAGGCCGCAGCAGGCGCAGCCAGGGAACCCGCCAGAAGCGGCGCGGTGGCGACGGCGACGGCCATCTTGGCAAAGTCGCGCCGCGTCGGGTGTGAAGGCTTCATGAGTCCAGTCCATACTCCTTGAGCTTCTGCCAGAGCGTTGTGCGCCCCATGCCAAGAAGCGTGGCCGCGCGAGTGCGGTTCCCGTCTGCTTCCTCCAGTGCCAGCCGGATGGCTTCGCGCTCCATCTCCGGCCCGGGCGTCTGGTAGCGGCGGCCGCTTTCTCCAGGACGGCTGTCAACACCGCCGTTGCGCTCCTCGGCCGGTCCGGCGCGCACCTCTTCCGGCAGGTGCGAAGGCAGGATGCGCCCGCCATCGCAGACAATGCAGGCATGCTCCACGGTTGTCATCAGCTCGCGAACGTTGCCGGGCCAATCGTATTCGGCCATGATCGCCAGGGCCTCGTCACTGAAGCCGGCAACGCGCCGCGAAGCATCCTGCGTCCGCTCATTCCAGCGGGCCACCGCCGCACTCGCAAGCGCCGGAATGTCCTCCGGGCGCTTGCGAAGCTCCGGCAGCTTGATCTGGAAGACCTTGAGCCGGAAGTACAGGTCCGCCCGAAAGCGCCCCTCCTCCACCAGCTTTTCCAGGTCCTGGTGAGTGGCGGCGACTACCCGGACATCGACCGGAACCGGCTTGGCTGTCCCGACGCGGGTCACTTCCCGCTCCTGCAAGACGCGCAGCAGCTTGGCCTGCATCCCCGGGCTCACATCCCCCACCTCGTCCAGAAAAAGGGTGCCGGCATTGGCCTCCTCGAAGAGGCCCTTGCGATCCGCTACAGCCCCGGTGAACGAACCACGTGCATGTCCGAAGAGCTCGGACTCCAGCACGCCCTCCGCCAGCGCGGAACAGTTCACGGCCACGAAAGGGCGCCCCCGGCGTGGACTTTCTTCATGAATGGCGCGGGCGACCAGCTCTTTCCCGGTGCCGGTGGCGCCGCGTAGCAGCACCGTGGACTCCGTGGGCGCAACCCGGGCAATTGAACGAATCACCTCCCGCATCCGGGTGCCCGTTCCCGCGATCCGGGCCGCTCCGGGGCCGAGCACCGGCTCACGGCGGGCGAGCACAGTGCGGATCTTGGTACGCAGCCGGTCGTTGTCGCAGGGTTTGGTGATATAGTCGTCCGCGCCGAGCTTCAGCGCCTGGACCGCGCTGTCCACCGTGGCGAAGCCGGTGAGCATCACCACCGGCACATCGTTGCCGCTTCGGCGCAGCTCTTCGAGCACTCCGAGCCCGGTCCGCCCCTCCATGCGCAGGTCCAGCAGCACCATGTCGTACGAGTCCGCGCGGAGTCGCTCCAGCCCCGCGTCCCCGCTCGGGGCTGCGTCCACGGTGTAGCCTTCGTCGGCGAGCAGCGCCCCCGTGCCTACTCGAAAGGCACGGTCGTCGT
>JAUJOM010000004.1:132319-138623 GCA_030447645.1 Longimicrobiaceae bacterium
TAGCCTTCGTCGGCGAGCAGCGCCCCCGTGCCTACTCGAAAGGCACGGTCGTCGTCGATGATCAGAATACGTCCGGTTTCGCTCATGCTGCCGCGGGTTCGGCCAGGGCCTCGCGGGGGAGGCGAAGCGTGAAGCGGCTCCCCGCGCCCGGATTGCTGTCCACGTGAAGGCGCCCACGATGTCCGCGCACGATACCTTCAGACACGAACAAGCCCAGCCCGGTGCCGTTGACGCCTGGCTTGGTGGTGAAGAACGCCTCAAAGATATGCGGCAGGTGCTCATCGGAGATTCCCCCACCTGTATCTTCCACCAGCACCTCCACGTGGTCGCCGTCCTCCCGGGTCTCCACCGTCAGCACACCACCATAGGCCATCGCATCCACGGCGTTGCGAACCAGATTGGCGAGAACCTGTTGAATGGCGTCCGGGTGCGCGACCACCGCGGGCAGCTCCGGATCAAGGCGCAGCACCACTTCCACCTCGCGAGCTTCGAGGTCGGTGGCCGCGAGCGCGAGCACTCGCCGCGCCACGCTGTTCAGATCCAGCGGCCTCGCCGCGTCGGACACGGGCCGGCTCTGGTCCAGCAATTGTCGAGTCAGGGCAGCCATGCGGGCCAGCTCCTCCTGGGCAAGCTCCAAGAACTCCCGGTTGGGGTCATCCCGGCGCCCCCGTCGTTGCAGTGCTTCCAGACAGTTCTGGATGTTGTAGATCGGGTTGTTGATCTCGTGAGAAAGCTGCGCCACCAGCCGCCCCATCGCAGCGAGCTTTTCGCGGTGAATCAGCTCCGCCTGCGCTGAACGGAGCCGCGCCTCCCGCTCCTCCACCCGGGCGCGCATCTCCCCGAAGGCGCGGGCAAGCTGCCCGATTTCGTCGGATCCGGCGGTTGGCAGCGGTGCTCGATAGTCACCGCGGGCAAGCCGGGCTGCGGCATCCGCGAGCGTTTGCGTGGGACGGGCCACGATGCGAGCCACCCACCAGGCGAGAAGCAGCGCCAGGATGAGTGCCGCAATCCCGATCCCGACTACGGAGTATCGAATTGCCGCCACGATGCGGAGTTCGTCCTGAACCGGGCGGAGAAGCAGCGCCGCGGGAGCTCTCCCCTCCTGCTCCAGGGCATACACACGGCCCAGGTACGGGAGACCGGGGAGCTCAAAGGTGGCCCGCCGGAGTGCGGCACCCACGTTCAGGGTCCTCAGAGCCCCTGCGGCGCTGTCGGCAAGCGTGCTGGCCACGATGGAGTCACCGACGATCAGCGCCATGTCCATTCCCTGCATTCGCTTGACGACCGAGGTATCCAACCGTATTCCCACGCCCACAACCCCCACTCTCCCGCTGTCGCCCTCCACCGGCCAGAGCGCCATCCGCAGCGGGTAGGCGTCAGGGTCTCCCGGGGGTGGCGGTACCACGGTCGTCGTGTAGAGCCCGTGACGCAGCGTGGTGGAGTCTAGCCCAGGGCCGACCAGAACCGCTCCGGACGTGTCCGCAGCCAGCACGACGCGACCCTGGGCCAGGCGCCCAGGCCGGCGGCGCAGCACGTTTCGTAGCCGCGTGGTGTCGCCGTCGTGAAGTGCCGTGACGATGTCTCGGTCCCCAGCCCGCGCCAAAGCGTCACTGACAAGCACCTCGGCCCGCAACTGCCAATCGTCGACAAGCGGTTGTTCCGCACGGGCCAGCTCCTCGGTTGCCCGCTCGTATACCTGACGCTCCACAGCCTGCGCAATCAGTACAAGCGCCGGCACCACGATGAGCAGCGCGGCGCCGGCGAAAAGGAGGAAAACCTTGGTACGGAACGACAATCCGCGCATCACACTCCCGGACCAATGAACGTTCACTGAACAGCGACTGCCTGTTCACTGAACATCGGTGAACACGCCGGCCCTGGTTGACGAGGCACCCGGCGGATAGCAAAAGCTAAGCAACCACGCCATTTCGCGCCACTTGGACATATTTACCTGAGTTCGGCACACCCATTGCCTTATGAGCAGGGTGCAAGGACCAGTCACAACGGCGGTCTTTGCCGAACTTCGCACTGGAGATCGAACCATGAAGAATCGCTTTTGGGCTGTGATCGCCGCGACCGCGCTGGTGAGCGCCGCTGCCTGTGGCGGGGATGACACCAAGGCCGGTGGTGAGGGCGAGATGACCACCGTCGACACCACGATGACGACGATTCAGCAACCCGCCATCGTCGAAACCCAGACCACTGTCCAGACTGATACCATCGTCAACCCGGACACCACCCGGCGAGACACGGTTGGGACCGACACGACTCGCCGTCCGTAGGTTCTCAGGAGAGACGGCAATGCCGGGCCAGACGAACTGACTCGGCCCTTACATTTCACACAGAGGAGTACGCAATGTTGAAGACCCGCATTTTCTCGCTTGTTACGATTGCCACGCTGGTAGCCACCGCCGCATGCGCCCGGGAAGAGGGCGGCGAGGCTGGCATGGGAGCGGATACCGCTGCCGTGGTTCTGCCTCCGGCAACCACGGATCCGGCCATGGGCACCGGCACCATGGGTGCTCCGATGGACACGATGGGCATGGGCACCACCGGCACTACTGGCGCCCCGATGGACACGATGGGCATGGGCACCACCGGCACCACCGGCACCACCGGCACCACGACCGATACCACGCCGCGCCCGTAGTACTTCACCCCTCGCGGAAACGAAGCGGGTCCGGAGATCTCCGGACCCGCTTCGTTTTGCCAGCTGCCCTCAAAGCAGGGCATAAAACTCGCGGCCTCCTCGTCCCACCAGTAAGACGACCTCGGAGCGCATCGTGAAATCATCGCAGATTCTTGCACCTCTTGCCTTTTTCCTGCTGCTCGGCGCCTGCGGAGATCGAGGGGGCCAGAGGCCCGCGGGAAGATCGCTCGCTTTCGGACGTCGCGGTCCGGATTCCGCCGAGGTAGCGCGCGCAACCGCTGAAAAGGCACGTGCGGACAGTGCAGCTTCCTTCAAGGCGCGCTTCGGCAGCCGCGTGGCTAAGCCGGATTCCATCCGCGCCCTGTACGTCAATGCGTGGGCGGCAGGCTCCCGCTCACGTATGAGGGAGTTGATCCGAATCGCGGACGAAACCGAGATCAACGCCTTCGTGATCGACATCAAGGAATCCGATACCTACCTCACGCACGATTCAACGGGGATCGCGCTCGCCAAGGAGATCGGCGCGGACCAGCGGCCGGGCTCGAAGTGGCTCCCCAGCTGCTCGATACTCTCCGGGCGCACAGCATCTACCCGATTGCGCGCGTCGTGGTGTTCAAGGACCGCATGCTCGCCGAAAAACGTCCTGACCTCGCGATCAAGCACGTGAACGGAGGTATCTGGAAGGACCAAAAGGGCAAGCCATGGGTCAATCCGTACAACAAAACCATCTGGGATTACAACATCGCGATTGCCAGGGAAGCGCTGGACATGGGGTTCAGCGAGGTGCAGTGGGACTACGTGCGCTTCCCCGATGTAGTGCCTGCGCTGCAGCGAACCATGTCATTCCCTGGGTCCAATGGTGTGTCACGCGAAGACAACATCGCCAGCTTTATCAACTACTCCAAAGAGCGGTTGAAGGAATATCAGGTGCCCGTCACGGCGGACGTGTTCGGGCTCGTCACCCACTTGGAGGGAGATGTGGGAATCGGGCAGCAGTGGGAAAAGGTGATTGCCGCAGCCGACGCGGTGCTACCCATGGTGTATCCATCTCACTACTCCACCGGCCTGTACGGTCTCAAGCATCCCAACGCCCACCCCTACGAAATCGTCCGCCTTTCCATGCAGGAGGCCCAGGAGCGGACCGCGGAGGTGAAGAAACAGGGGAAAGCGGTCGGGGAAATCCGCCCCTGGCTGCAGGCAATGAGCGCCACCTGGATGGACAACATCGAATACGGCAGCCCGCATCTTCGTCAGCAGATTCAAGCCACCTACGACTCGGGGCTGAAAAGCTGGGTTCTGTGGAATCCCAGCTCCAAGTATGATCCTTTTCTCGCCGCCCTGCGCCCCGCCGACGGATCGCCGTCGCGTTTGGAGCAGGGCGGCTGGAAGCCGCTCGCGTTCCAGGTGAACCGCAACCGGTTGAGCACCGTGATCCGCAGGCGCGACGCGGCCGAAGGCCCTCACCCCCCAGCCCCCTCTCCCAATTCTAGGAGAGGGGGAGCACAATAGCGTCAATCTCGCTCCCGAACTCGCCGATGCGGCGTAGACCTTCCACGAGCGCCGCATTGGGGGCCACCCACGAGACGCGCAGCCACCCGTCCGCGCTGCTCCCGAACGCGTGCCCCGGCACCGTCACCACACGATGCTCCTCCAGCAACCGCTCCGCCGCTCGCTCTCGCGGCAGGTGGACCATGGCGTAGAACGCTCCTTCCGGCGCCACGAGGTGCACCCCGTACTCCTCGGCGGCGTGAAGCAGCACCCTCCGCCTGGCTGCGTAAAGCGGCCGATGCTCCTCAAGCAGTGCCGGCTCACGAAACACCGCCAGAGCCGCCCGCTGCCCAATGGTCCCGGCTGCGGTGTTCAACAGCCCATGTGCTGTAACCGCCCTGGTGATCACCTCCGCCGGACCGATCAGCCAGCCAAGCCTCAGGCCGGTCAGCGCGCAGCTCTTGGAGAGCGATCCCGCCATCACTGTGTGCGGGTATAGCTGGGCAAGAGAGAGCGGCGCCTCTGGCGTGTAAAAGAGCTCGCGGTACACTTCATCGGACAGCACCCATACGGGCGGCCCCTGCCGCTCCGAGAGTCCAGCGGCCAGCGCGCGAAGCTCACCCTCCGGCCACACGCGGCCGGTAGGATTGGCGGGAGATGCCAGGATGAGCAGCCGGGTGTCAGGTCCTAGCGCTTCCAGCACCACTTCAGCGCGTGGGGCGAACCCGGATTCGGCATCGAACCCGACCGTGCGGGAGCGCACCCCCTCCAGCGTGCAGATCTTGGGATACGCGGGGTAGCACGGCTCCGGGATCAGCACCTCGTCGCGCGCCGGATCGAGCAGCGTTTTCACCGACAGGTACAGCGCTTCTTCGGACCCTACGGTAACACACGCGCTCATTCCCGGCATGCCGTAGCGAGCAACGATCGCCTCCCGCAGCTCCGGAAAGCCGGCATTCGGCGAATAGGGACATCCATTCTCCCGCACCCATTCCAGCGCCTCCTCCAGTGGCCGCGGATTCGGGCGCAGCGTGGGCTCACCCAGCCCAAGATCGATGTCGCCCGGCCGCTTCCGCGCGTTGATGGCGCGGATCAGCGATGGAGGGATCTCGGCTAGGTGCGGATTCAAGCTCCAAAGAAACGGCCTAGGGCCCCGTAGCTCTGTTCCAGCGAATCAATCGAGCACCACTCGCCCGCCTGGTGCGCCTGGGCTGTTTCACCCGGGCCGAAGTTCACCGCCGGAATGCCGTGGCTGGTGAAGCGCGCCAGGTCCGTCCATGCCTGCTTAGGTTGCATGGCTAGTCCCTCGCCCTGGAGCCATGGTTTCAGCAGCGGGTGGTCCGTCACCACCTCGCCCGCGGGGGCACGATCAGTCACCTCCACCTCTCCATCCCCGCTCACCAGATCCCGCAACTCCGCTTCGGCCTGCTCCGCGGTGTTTCCAGGTGCGAAGCGGAGGTTGACGTTCAGGGTGACGGCATCGGGCACCACGTTGGTGGAGTTCTCCGTTTGGGCCTGCGTGACGGTCATCACCTCATAAAAAACTAGCTCGCCGAAATGCACCGCGCGCCGTGGGCGGGCTGCGAAGCGCTCCAGCAGCGGTGCGGCGCGGTAAAGGGCGTTTTCTCCCTGCCAGGGGCGCGCGGCGTGGGCACGCTTTCCCCGAACAGTAACCAGTGCGTGCATGGTTCCCATGCAGCCTGGCTGAACGGCTCCATCGGTGGGTTCCAGGATGAAGGCGAAGTCGAGCCCCTGCAGAGCGCCACTGGCAAATACAGCGTTCAGCCCGTTATCCACAAAGGGACCCTCCTCGCCGTCATAGAACACCCAAACCGGCCGTGCACCCGCTAACTCACGCCAGCGGTCGAGCAGGGCAAGCATAACCGCGACACCCGCCTTCATGTCGCTCGCCCCGCAGCCGTACACCCGGCCGTCCTCGATCTTGAGCGGCTGGTCTTCGGCGCACTTTACGGTGTCCAGGTGACCCACCAGAGCCACCCTCGGCAGATTGCTCTGATGAGCGCCATGAGGATCGCAGATGATCGAATTGCCGATCCGCTGGACTCCTGCCCCTCCCGTGCTCGCATGGCAGCGAGCCTCAATCCAGTCGGCGATGGTTGCTTCACTGCCGGTTTCGCTGGGCAACGCGCAGAGATCCAGCGTCAT
>JAUJOM010000004.1:138723-156981 GCA_030447645.1 Longimicrobiaceae bacterium
CGATGGTTGCTTCACTGCCGGTTTCGCTGGGCAACGCGCAGAGATCCAGCGTCATATGGGCCAGTTCATCACGCATCGTTAAGCCTCCGGCACCGCCGGGCCCATATAATGACCCGTCTGGCAACGGCAACCGCCCTCGCGGGCGGGGTTTGTGCGCCCTCCAGGCACCCGTTGTTCGTAGAGGGGGCGTTCATCGCCCCTGCGGGCTCGAGCCATCGCGTCAGCAGTCATTACACCTGTACGTTGAAGGTTCGCAGCACGTCGTTCAGCGAGGTTTTCCGGTCGGTGGACTCCGTCCTCCGACCGACGACCAGCGCGCAGGGGACATGAAAGGTGCCGGCGGGAAACTCCTTGGGCTGCGTTCCGGGAATCACCACCGAACGCGCGGGAACCCGTCCCTTGGTGACCTGGGGCTCGGACCGGGTCACATCGATGATGGGCGTGGAAGCAGTCAGCACCACGTTCGCCCCGAGCACCGCCTCGCGCTCCACCAACACCCCCTCCACCACGATGCACCGGGAGCCGATGAACGCGCCGTCCTCCACGACCACGGGCGTCGCGCCGGGAGGCTCCAGCACACCGCCGATCCCGACTCCACCGGACAGGTGCACGCCCGCGCCAATTTGGGCGCACGAGCCCACCGTCGCCCAGGTGTCCACCATCGTCCCCGCGCCGACATACGCACCGATATTGACATAGCCCGGCATCAGCACGCATCCGGGCTCCAGGAACGAGCCATAGCGTGCCACACCGGGAGGCACCACGCGAACCCCCTGCTCTTGCAGATTTTGTTTGGTGGGAATCTTGTCGAAGAAGCGCAGATCCCCGGCATCCATCGGCTCCAGCGGGCGCAGGGCGAAGTAAAGCAGGATCGCCTCTTTGACCCACGCGTTGACCTGCCAATCACCCTCCGCCGGCTCCGCAACGCGAATCTCGCCACGGTCCAGCAGCGCGATGGCGTGCTCCACCGCCTCCCGGACCTCCGGCGCCGCAAGCCGCGCCCGGTCCCGATACGCCTGGCTGATGATCCGCTCCAAGTCCTGCTCCATGCCCTTTGCTCCTCGTGTGCTCCCCGTGGCCGGTGCTCGCGTGCAACGTAGACGCCGGTCTCCCCCGCCACAAGCGATCTTCAGCGCAAACGAGCCCGGGCGATGAACGCCCCGTCTTGCAACGGCAGCCGCCCTCGCAGGCGGGGGTGGTGCGCCCTCCGGGCGCCTGCAGTTTCCTAGACGGGTCCTTCATGGGCCCGGCTTCAGCGTACCCGCCGCAAGCATTACATTGAACGGATGTTCCAACGTACCCAGCTCCTTGCCCTGTCACTCACCAGCGTGCTGCTTGCTTCATGTGGGCAGCTGGGTGCACCTCGCTTTCACGGCACCGAATACGATGGTGCGCCTCAGGCTGCGGACTTCACCCTCACAGACCACACGGGAAACCGTGTCAATCTGACCGAGCTTCGCGGCCAGCCGGTACTGCTCTTCTTTGGCTTTACCCACTGCCCGGACGTGTGCCCGCTCACGCTGACCCGGCTCAGCCGGGTGCTTCAGTCAATGGGCAGCCGCGGAAACGACGTCCGGGTGTTGCTGGTGACAGTGGACCCGGCGCGGGACACCCCTCCCGTGCTCGCCAACTACGTACGCCCATTCGGTCCTCAGGTGACGGGCCTGACGGGTGAGGCCGAAGCGCTTCGGCAGATACGCGCCCAGTACGGAGCCTACGCGGAGCATGGGGGCGGCGAGCACGTGGACGTGATGCACACCAACGCGGTGTACGGCATCGATCGCGCCGGCAGACTCCGTGTATTGATTGCTCCGGACGGGCCGGAAGAACAGATGCGCGACGACATCAGGACGCTGCTGCGGCTTTGATCCCGCTCGTCACCTTTACGGCGATACGCTACACTCCCCGCCGTGCCCCCTTGGCTGTGATGCAAATGGCTACGCAGCGGCCATCGCTCGCCCGCCAGGAGGGCCTGCGCTTCTGGAAGCTGCTGGGTCTGGGGAGTGGCATCGGGTTCAGTCCCAGGCCGGACCCGCTGACCTGGGGCCTGTTCGCGGCGTGGGACTCCGCCGCTCACTGGGAACGCTTCCGGGACACGAGCAGCGTGATGCGCCAGTACCGCAAGCGCGGCGAAGAGCTGTACACACTGCGGCTCCAGCCGGTTTCCAGCCACGGCCGGTGGAGCGGTGTGGAGCCGTTCGGATCGGAAGACGGCGCGCGCTCGGTTGACCCCCATGAACCCCTGGTGGTGCTCACACGCGCCACGATCCGGTTGCGTCGCGCTCTGCGCTTCTGGTCCTGGGTAGATCCCGTGGACCGGGAGCTGCGGGAGTGGCCAGATCTCCTCCTCGGCTTCGGCATCGGGGAAGCTCCCTGGATCCGGCAGGCGACGCTCAGCGTGTGGCGCACCACCGCCACCATGCAGGCGTTCGCCTACGCCAGCCCTGCTCATCGTGAGGTGATCCGCCGCACGCGCGCGGACGGATGGTATGCCGAAGAGCTTTTCGCGCGGTTTCGGCTGCTCGGAACGGAGGGTACGCTACAGGGCAAAGACCCGCTGAGCGAGATCACGCCTCCAGCCTGGTCCTAAAGGACCCGGCGAAAGCGTCCGAGTCATTCCGCGTTCGGCTCGCGCACCCGGCCGTCCCGAGTCGGCAAGGCGAAGACCACCTCCGGAAACATCGCCTCGTTGAAGGGATTGTAATCGTCGCGGGGAACGAAGCGTTTGTCCACAACCTGGGCGCTGTCGAACACATGCGTTTCCGGGTTCTTCCATTCGCGCAGAATCCCGCCCGCGCTGTACCCGCCCACCTGGTACATGTGAAACAACCGCTTCCCGGTAGATGACCGCAAGACCATGTACGGCTCCACAACCCGGTAGCGCCCACCTGGCTCGGTGAGCCAGACCAGCTTGCCGGCCTCCGCCGCCGCGACAAACGTCGCTTCTACGTCAATGGCTCAGTCCGAAAGCGAGCGGAACGCGTCTTCGATTTCTTCCACGTCGGCGGGGTCAAGCCGGATCCCTTCCGCGCGGACGCTGCTTTCGATGCTTTCCAGGCGGGTAGCGCTGGGGATGGGCACGAGCCGCGGAGACTTGGACAGAATCCACGCAAGCACGACCTCCTCTGGCGTAGCGCCCAAGCGTCCCCCGATCTCCTTAAGCCGCTGGTGCTCACGGAGCAGCTTCACCCGCCGGCCACCTCCCACGGGACTGTACGGCAGGTAGGTGATGCGGCTTTCGTCGCAATAGCGGATCAGGCCGCTCTCATCATCCTGCCGTTCCCACGGGTTGAACCGGTTCTGCACCGAGGCGATCTCGACGATGTCCTGTGCCGTCTGGATCTGCTCCACGTCCACGTTGCTGAGTCCTACGGCGAGCACCTTTCCTTCCGCGAACAGCCGGGAAACCTCCCCGACACTGTCTTCAAAGGGCACCTCCGGGTCCGGGACGTGAAATTGGTACAGGTCGATGGCCTCCGCACGTAGCGCTTTCATGCTCCGCTCACACGCGGCGCGCAGGTGTCGTGGGCGCCCATTCTTTTCCCAACGGCCCTCCGGGCGCGTCATGCCGCCCTTGGTGGCGATTAGCACGGCGTCACCGCCACCATACTCGTCCAGGGCTTCCCGGATCAGCTTTTCGTTGTGGTGGAGGTCCCCCTCGCCAAGGCAGTACACGTCGGCGGTGTCGATGAAGTTCACCCCCAGCTCCACCGCCCGGCGTACCACACGCTTGGCGGGTTCGCGCTCCGGACGTCCCTGAATGGAAAGATGCATTCCCCCCAGCCCGATCCGCGTGATCCAGCGCCCGGTCCTCCCCAGCTCCACCTGCTCCATTCTTCGTGCTCCCGGTGAGTTTCTCCTGTACCTGCCTGCATGAACGATTCCAGCGGCCCAGGCTCTGCATCGTGGCCCAGCACCCGAACTGCAAACAGATGGTACCCGATGCCGCCACAACGCCGCGCCTCAGACAAGAAGTCAATCCAGATAGTGGGATGGATCGCGTGTCTCACCCTGGCCGGATCATTGACCTACACCTTTGTTCGGAGCCTGGTGAACGGCCCGGAGGACATCGACCCGCTCTTTTTCGCGTTGCAAACCCTGGCGAGCCTCCTGTTTCTGGTGTACAGCGTCAAGCTGCGCAACCGGATCTTTGTTGCCGCCAACGCTGTGGCCATGTTCAACGCGATCGGCACGCTGGTGGTGGTCGCGGTGGCGTAACGGTCAGAGCCGCAACCGGAGTCCGGCTGCGAAGTAGGTCACTTCCTCCTCCGCACGCGTGTAGCTGCCATCGAACGCGTTGAAGCTTCGGGGGACACTCCCCCCGCGCACCTGGCCCACCTCCCCGACCAGTGTGACCAGCGGCAGATGGAGCGACAGGTCGGCGAAGTAGCTGGTGCGGGTTTGCCGCTGCCGAAAATCATACTCCTCGGCCTCCAGGCGCACAGACCCGAGAGGGGTGCTCTCGTTGAGCACGCCGCGGAGAGAGCCCCGCGACGAGTAGCGGTCCTGCCCCGCGCCCACCGCGAGGCCGAGCCACGCAACGCGCTTGCTGGCGACCGTGCGCCACGCGTGCGTCTCTGTCCTGAGGCCAGTGACCCCGATGGTATCGTTGCGCTCCCCACCCGATGTCGTGCTCACGCGGCCGAGCACCTCGCTGTCGGGGATATCGCGCCGCAGGTAGGTGACAGCAACAGATGGCAAGAATCGCGACTCCTGCAGCAGCCCGAGCCGGGCTCCGTATCCAAACTCGACCGGCCGGCCACTGGTGCTCACCGAGACGTCCTCTTCGTGGTAGTCGGGCACGTAGGTAAGGCTCGCCAGTGCGTCCAGCGCCCCCACCCGCACGCCCGCACCGAGTCGTACGCCGCCGAACAGGCCGAGCGCGAGGTCGGCGGTGGGCACCGGGACGGTGGTTTCGGCGGTTTGGAAGTCCGTCGACTGCGCGCCTCCGGTGCTCAGGCGCACCCCCGAGAAGCGCGGCAGGCGAGCCCTGACGAAGTTGACGCGCCCACCCACGCTCCACGCACCCAGGCGGCCGAGCGCACCTTCGCCACCAAAGCTCGGGTTGCCGCCCGCGACGCCTGGACCGAGCTGCGGTGCGGCGAGGTTGAAGACGTCGGCCGATTTTTGACAGGCGTCCTGCAAGAGACGCGGGGACTCGGCGCACTGAGGGTCCAGCGTCCCTGCTGCGCGGCGGCACCGGGTGAAGCGATCAGGCTGACGAGGCTGGCGAAGACTCCGGCGGTGAACAGGTTTGGCTTCATGAACCCGGGGCGGCTGCAAAGCCCGCACCGCGGCAACCAGCTTGACCGCTTCCAGGACAGGCTGTATCATCATTCCCACTGCCTCCCGGTTGAGGCATCCCCGATGCTAAGTCACATTCAGCTGCTGACTACGTCATCCTCTCGTGCCCTCCCTTTGACGGACACAGCAGATTGCATCGTATCGGGCACCGGCCCCGTCTCACCCATCCTTACCCGTTCAACCGACCTCAGGAGAAACCTTGTATGAAACGTAGTTTGGGGATCATTGGCGCCGTTGCGGCATCCCTGTGGGGAACGATGCTGCACGCGCAGGGCTCCAGCGTAGATCAGCACAGCGCCTGCATGAGCGCCCGGATGGGTGCAGGGATCGCCAGTCCGTGCATGGACGCGTCCGCGGTGTACTTCAGCCCCGCCGCGCTCGCCATGCAGCCGAGCGCCATCGGCTGGGGTGACGGTGATCCGTGCAAGCAACACCTTCACTTATGATGTAAGCGACATCCGTGTGGAGCGTGACGCCCAAACCACTCCCGTTCCCTACGGCTTCGCGTCGTTCCGTGTAGGCGAAAGGGCTCGCCGCGGGCATCGGGGTGTTCGCTCCATATGGCCTTGGACTCAAGTGGAATCCCGAAACGTTTGAGGGCCGCTACGTAGGATATGACAACGCGCTTCGAGGGCTGTACATCCAGCCAACCATCGCGTTCCAGGCGATCCCGAACCGGGTCAGCGTCGGTGCAGGTATTGATGTGGTACGTGCCAGCATCGAGATCAACCAGCGTCCGACCTCGCCACGGTCGCTCTTCCCACGCAGCCGATCCCCGGCCAACGGCTCACCTTCGCCAACCTCGGTATTCCTTCGGCACCGACTTCGCGGACACCAAGCTCGCCGGTGATGGCACTGGAGTAACCTTTCACCTGGGTGCACACGCTCAGGTAAATCAGGCTGTGTCGCTGGGGGTTCGTTACCTGCACGAGGCCACAGTGGACCTGGACGGCACGGCCGAGTTCCGCTCGGTCCCCACGGGTCTGACACTGGCACCCAGCAACCCGTTGCAGCTACCGGGCGGCACCTCGGTTGACCGGATTGTCGCGGGGCAGTTCGGCACCGGTGGGCTGCTGGTGAACCGTGGCCTTGCGTCGCAGATCACCTTCCCGTCCCAGTTCGTCGTGGGCGCCGCGATCCAGGCGACGCCGGCACTCCGCCTGGTGGGCGATTACCAGCGTACCGGCTGGTCCAGCTTCGATTCTCCAGGTGGATTTCCAGCCGGTGGCTGGCGAGGCAGCGGGGCAGGACACACTGCTGGATCAGACGCTCAACCTGGGCTACCGCGACGCCAACACTTTCCGGTTTGGTGCCGAGTTCGGCTGCTTGACCAGCTCGTTCTGCGCGGCGGCTTCCGCTACAACACCGCTGCCACGCCCACGGGCACGCCGCTGCTACCCGAGAACGAGCGCAACTACTACTCGGTGGGGCTCGGCTTTTCACCGGGCGGGCGCTTCGGGCTAGACCTCTCGTACCAGAACATCCAGCAAGCGGACCGGCGGGGGCCGCGTCCGCGGAGTAGGACCAACGTCGGCCTGTACACCGCGACAGGCCATACATTCGGCGCCACGGCATCGTACCGGTTCGGCCGGGTGATGCAGCAGTAGCAATTTCAATCCAGGGAGAACTTGACGATGTATTCGAAACTTGGGAGGTTGGCGCTGCTGCTCGCTGGTGTATCGCTCGCGGCCGGCTGTGTGGACGACGAAACCCTCACGACGCCCAGACGAGCGGGCGGCGACTTGTTCGCCCGCTACGTGTCGATCGGCAACTCGATCACCGCTGGCTTCCAATCCGGGGGCATCAACGACAGCACACAGCTGCGTGCATACCCGGTTTTGCTTGCCCAGCAAGCCGGTGCTGGCTTTGAGGCCCCGTTGCTCACCCGCCCCGGATGCCGCCGCCTTTTACCGCGCCGTTCGCAGCAACCCGCGTGACGCCCGCTGGCTTTCCGGCCTCAACGGGTACAACGTGTCTCTTCCGAACGACCACGGCACCGCGGCAGATCCAAAACCTCGCAGTGCCCGGTGCAACAATCGCATCTGCCTTAAACATGACTGCGGCGGCGAACTCACTGACTACCTTCATCCTAGGTGGCCGGACTCCGATCCAGGCAGCGCAGGCGGCTGGCCCAGCCGACCTTGGTTTCGGTCTGGCTCGGCAACGACGACGCGCTCAGTGCTGCCCTCGGGGGCACCCTCGCACTGCTTACTCCGCTTGCGCGTTTCAGGCCAATCTAGCGGGCATGGCTGATTCGCTACGGGCGATCCCTACCCTCCGCGATGCGATCCTCATTGGGGTGGTGGACCCGGTCGTCGCACCGGCCCTGCAGCTGGGAGCGTTCTTCTTCTTGCCGCTGCAGGTACTGGCGGACGCTTCGGCGGCGTTGCAGGCAAGCCGGTGAACGCGAACTGCGCCCCCGGCACACCGGGAAGTAGCAACATGGTTTCCATCCAGATCCTATCCGACGTTAACTTCCCGGAGATCAATTGCTCCAACGAAGCCTACCCGGTGGGTGACCCACGCCGGAGTATCTACGTGCTTACCGCCGATGAATCGGCGACCATCAGTGCGCGTGTCAACGAGTTCAACAACGCATTGCGGACTCGGGCTGAAGCGAATGGATCGATCTATGTCGACGCGACTGCCGTCCTGCGCCGCCAGCAACAACCTCCAGGATGCAAGTCGGATCCGGAAGTGCCAGACGCTTCCGGCTGCGCTGCAGACCGGCAATCCGGCTACGATTGGTGCTGCGATCACGAATACGTGCCCCAGCCCTGCTCCAGCCATCGGGGTTTGATCGTTGATTTCGTTTGACGGGGTGCCATCCACCCTTGCGCATCAGGTCATCGCAAATGCGTTGATCGACGCGCTGAATGCCAAGCACACACTCACCATTCCCCGAATCACCATCTAGGCGATCACGGAGTTTACTTCACCGGGCGGCCTCATCGTGAGGCTGCCCGGTGCTTTTTGGGGCGTGGTGTACGGAATCTATGTCTGAAACTATCACCGAGATCCCCCAGGGGGTCCAAAGATTCTCCGCCGCTTCGCCACGCTCTCCCCGCCCTGGTGAAGCAGGCGCTGGTTCAGTACTCGGGCAAGCTTCCCGACGTGCCGGAACGCTTCGCGCATCTGGACCGCTCCCAGTTCGCCGTCCACGAGTGCCAGACGCCCGTGGCGCTCTTCCCCGAGGTTTCCGAGGGAAAGATGTACTACTGGGCTGACGTGCCGCGGAGCGCCCCACGATCCGTGCGCTACTCGCCATGCTGACGGAGGCACTGAACGGCCAGCCCCCGAAGCCGTGCTCGCCGTCCCGCAGGATTTCGTGCGGCAAATCATGGACAAGCTGGGTTTGGGCACACGGGAGGTGGGACTGAACGCGATGGTGGAGCGGATGAAGCGCGCCGCACGTCAGGCGATGGTCGAGCTAAAGGGTAGCTGAAAGCCCTAGCGTACCCCTTGCGAACGCCCCTGGGCTCGCCGCATAATGCCGGCCGACAAGCTTCGGAGGAGATTGATGCGTAGCACACACTCAGTGTGGCGAACGGCCGCGGCCCTGGTGACGCTCGGAGCGCTCGCCGGGTGCGGTACCGAAACTCACGGCGGGTACGACAAGGTTGTCGATCGTGGCCAGCCCACGATCGCAATGGCCTCCACCCGGCGCCGCCGCCGGTGGTCGCGGGCGCCGCCGACGCCGGTGGCGGTTCCGCTCCCATTGTGGCAGCCAACCTCCCGGCCGGGGTTACCCAGGAGATGGTGAACGAAGGGCAGAAGCAGTATGGCACCGTGTGCGTCGCCTGCCACGGCGCGGGGGCGCGGGCTCGCCCATGGCTCCCGCCCTCAATGACAATCAGTGGCTCTGGGTTCCGGGTGGAGAGTTCAACGGGATCGTCAATATCATCAACGCGGGCGTTCCCCAGCCCAAGCAGCATCCGGGCGTGATGCCTCCGAAGGGCGGCGGCAGCTTCACCGACGAGCAGGTACGCGCCATCGGGGCGTACGTGTACGCCCTCAGCCATCAGGGTGGAGCATGAAGAACGACAGCAGCAGCCACCGGGCCGTAAGCCAGAAGTTCGACGAGTTCCAGGAGATCAAGCCAACACCCCCTCCGGGTAAGCGGGCGTATTCGCAGGGCGCCGAAACCGCGCTGCTGATGGTGACCAGCCGCCCTGTCGCGGTGATAGTCGGGTTTGAGTGAGCCTCCTGGTGCTCGCCCTGGCGGCGTACGCGTTCAGTGCGGCTGTAGCCTGGGGCGGAGTTGATCGCGCTGGGGCCCGGGTAGGGTATACGATCGTGGGGTTCTTTCTGACCGTGGCCGGCATCGGGGACTCCTGGCGACCTGGAACCACAACTTCCGGCTACCCAAGCAACAGGCACCCGCCCACCACTAGCAGGAAGGGAAGCCCGCGCGAGCGGGCGTTTTGGGTTTTCTATCGGATAGCCACGCCCACGGCTTCCACCTCCGCGAGATCAAGCCCGCGAGTCCGCAGCACCCGCTCGATGGTTTCGCCGATCTTGTTGTTGGGTGTGGAAGCTCCCGCCGTCAGCCCCAGCGCCACCGGACGGGGAGCCAGTCCTCCGCCTCGATCTCCACGGCATCGAACGCGCTGCCGTTGGGCTTGAAGCGGATCGTCCCCGCATCCGGATCGATGCAGGTGGCGTCCGCGATGTGGTAGGTCACCGTGTGCTCGGCGGACAGCACCGCCAGGTGGTTGGTGTTGGACGAGTTGTACCCACCAATCACCAGCATCACGTCCGGCGCCCCACCGGGATCCTGCATCAGCTGCACCACGGCATCCTGCCGCTCCTGCGTGGCGGAGCAGATGGTGTCGAACGAGCGGAACCGGTCTTCCAGGCGGAAGCCGGGCTCGCCTCCGTAGCGACGCTCCAGCGACCTGCCGACCTCCGCCGCGATCGCCAGCGACTCACCCGATAGCATGGTGGTCTGGTTGGCAACGCCGATGTGGCCGAGGTGCAGGTCCGGGTCGAACCCTGGCGAAGTCTTTTCGCAAAAGTGCTCCAGAAACTCCGCGCGGGTCATGGCGCCGGGCTGAGCCTCGATGTAGTCCATCACCCGCCGCGCCTCCGCCATCTCGCGAACGACCAGGTACTGGCCACCCGCGTGCTTGAACGCCTGGCTGGCGGTGGCCCGGGTTTCCTCGTGATAGTACTTGCCGTGAATCAGCGAGGTGAACCCGTCGCGCGAATACTGCTCCACCCGCTTCCACACGTTGAGCACGCTGCCGCAGGTGGTATCCACCAGCACGCAGCCCAGCTGCTTCAACCGCTCGAAGTCGCCCAGCGTCACCCCGAAGGCCGGCATGATGACGACGTCGTCAGCTTCGATGCGGGAAAAATCGAATTCCCCATCCCTGCCCGGGTACAGGAAAACGATTCCCATCTCCTGCAGGCGGCGGTTGACGTGCGGATTGTGAATGATCTCACCCACCAGAAAGATGCGGCGGTCCGGAAACTGGACCCGCGTCTGGTAAGCATAATCCACAGCCCGGTCCACGCCGTAGCAGAAGCCAAACTCTTCGGCGAGCCGGATGGTGATCCGGTCGGCCCCTTCTCCGAACCTCTGCACATAGCCGTGGGCACGGATCCGATCTACCACCGCACTGTGGTACTCGGCCTCCACGAGCGGTTCGATCTGCTTTTTAAGCCCAAAGCCGCGACGAAAATACGTGCTTTCCATGCCATTAACGGTAATGGTGCCGCACCCCGGTGGCAACGGCACACTCGGAACACTTCTTGCCCCCGGCCGCCGTGCAATGGCAACCAAGAACAAACGGCTTTCGGGAGCACCCCGCAGCGGACGCTGGACACAGCCCCCATCCACCCAGAAGCGCGGGCGACGTGGGCTGCTGTTCCTGTTTGCCCTGGGAGCAGCTCTGCTCGGTGGGGTATCGGGGTTTGCGTGGGAGATGGACCGGCAGATCCTGGGTGGCATTCTGCGCCAGCGCCAGGAAGCCGTCCGGCGACCCGACTGGACGCCGATCCGGAAACTCCCGGCGTATGTGCCGCAGGCGTTCGCCAACGTGGTGGACCCAACCTTCGAGGACCGGCGGCCGCTGGATGAGGGCGTGGAGGGCACCACGCTGTCGCGGGACCTGGTCCGCCAGGTACACCTGCTCCGACGTAGCCTCGCGGGTGAAGCGCGCGAAATCCTCATGGCACCGCTGCTGGAGCGTCGCCTTTCCAAGTCGGAGGTGCTGGAGCTTTACCTGAACCGGGTATACATGGGACGGCTGGACGGGTTCCCGGTGTACGGGATCCACCACGCCGCCCGTGAGTTCTTTGGCAAACGCCCCGAGGAGCTCACGCTCTCGGAGACAGCCACGCTCGCCGGGATGCTGCTGCCGCCACGGATCACTCGGCCGGAGCGTCAGCTGGGTGCCGTGGGCGCTCGCCGCAACGAGGTACTGCGGCAGATGCGGGTCGCCGGCGAAATCACCCCTGCCGCGTTGCAGGCTGCCATCCGCGAGCCGCTCGGGTTCGTGACAGCCGCCGAGTACACTCCCATGACGCGGCCTTTGGGGTGGGACGCTCCGCGGGAGCCGCTCCGCCTTCCCCCGGCCCAGGCTGCTCCAGGCGACACCGCGGTAAACAACTGACGCAACTTCTCCCTTGACGTGGCAGCGCAGTTTTGCCATTGTCTTGCACGCCTTTTGACGACAGTACAGCTACAATGATCTGGTTCGCCACCCTGCCGGGAAGACCGGCTCCGTTTCCTTATACGCCGAGCCCCGGCTCGGAAACAACCCGGATGGAGCAGGCGCTCCGAACGGTGGCTGCCCGTGAGCCAAACCTGAACGGGCACGCCCTGCTGGACGCGCTGGCGAACACGGGGCTGGTGGATCGGACCACGGCAGCCCGCCTGCTCCCCGCGTTCCGAAGCTTCGATGCGGACCGCTGCTTCGCCGAAGAATTGCGCCGCCTTTCCTTTCGGGGCACCAGCTTCGCCGACGAGTTTCGCTTCCGCGTCCTGCGCGCGGTCGAGGACCTGATGGGTGAGGCACAGCTGGGGGACGTGGGGCCGGAGCCCGGGCTTCGCTTTCGTCATGGAGGCAAGGAGGGCGTGCTACTCGCATATCCCGAGGTGGCGTGGAGCCTTGGAGCCCACACCCGGGCGGCGATCTCGGCTGCCATCGAAGAAATGCCGGACGCGCTGGTGGTGGTGGCGCGCAACTTCGCCGAAGGTACAGCGGCGCAGTTCGCATCACTGCTGGACCGCACCGGAGTTCCCGGCACACTGTTGAGCGTAAATCTGCTGCTGGGGATGCGTGCGACCGCGCTTCGCTATCAGCCGGGTGCGGAGCGCGTGGTGGAGTTGCTCGGCGCCGGCCGACCCCTACGCTCCGCGGATATCGCTACGCTGGGGAACCGCTAGGCGGCCAGCAGCTCCCGCCCCACCTCCCGCAGGCATCGAGCAGCGCATCCAGGTGCGCCTCGCTGGTGCTGCGCGTTCATCAGCATCCCCCGTAGCACCTTCGGTCCACCGAGGATGGTGGCTGTGATCCACGCTCGCCCCGGCATTCAAACGCTCCCGGACCCCGGTCTGCAAAACATTGGCATCCGTACTCCCTCCGGCAGGTACCGGAAGCACGGAATGTTGGACTCTCGAGCGGGCGCATCGGCTCGAAATCCGCGGCGGCGAGCCTTCGCGTGAAGCGCCTCGGTCGCTCTCCGTTTGCTCCAGCAGCCTGTCCCCACCCGCGACATTCGCGATTTCTTAGGCACCCAGACGGTGCGCGTCCCCACGATCGCTTCGGAGGCGCCCAGCGGTGCCGGCAAGTCTACGCTGATGCGCATCCTGGCCACGCTGACCCGCGACTCTTGACATACATAGCACCGCAATGTATAGTGCTGCTAGGTACACTGGGATTCGAGTTCATCAGCGCCGCTCAACGCGTGACATCATGGAGATCAACAAGGACCTGATCGCTGCTTCCTCCACCCCGATCGTCCTGGCGATCCTGGCCGAGGAGGATAGCTACGGCTACGCCATCCTCCAGCGAGTTCGGGAGCTGTCCGGAGGGCGCATGGAGTGGACGGGACGGATGCTCTACCCCGTTCTGCATCGGCTCGAGCGGCTCGGTCACGTCGAGGCGCGGTGGGAGGTTCCGGAGAGCGGCCGCCGTCGCAAGTACTACCAGATCACGTCCCAGGGCCGGGCCCAGCTCGCCGAGGAACGCAGGCAGTGGCAAGCGGTGGACGCTACGCTGCGGGGCATCTGGCAGGCGATCTCCCATTCCTTCCCAACCTGTAACCCGGCGTTTGCCGCGCCACTTCTACAGGGAGTCTAAACAATGCGGATCTAGATCATGTGGTAGCACTCGAGCAGCAGATCGATCAGTGGCGGAACTACCTCCGCCGCCGACAGGCGATCCACTCCGTGGACGTAGCGGAGTTGGAAGACCATCTGCGCGAGCAGGTAGCGGGGCTGGTCGATTCGGGGCTCGCCCCCGATGAAGCGTTCCTCGTGGCGGTGAAGCGCATGGGCGACCTCGACTCCCTTTCACGGGAATTCGCGCGCGAGCACTCGGACCGCCTCTGGAAGCAGCTCGTGGTGTCCCCCTCCGACACCGGGGAGCCGCAGGCCGCCGCGCGAACGGACGCCATCGTCGCCTTCTGTCTTGCGGTGGCGGCGGCGCTCGCCATCAAGGCGCCGACACTCTTCGGGCTGCGGTGGGGGCAGGACGAGAGCTTCTACGCCCGCAACCTCGTCTTCTTCGTGCTGCCCCTCCTGACCGGCTATTTCGTTTGGAAGCGGCGGCTCGACACCAGCACCGTCCGCTGGCTGGCCGTGGCGTTCGTCGCGGCGGCTGTATTCGCCAACGTCTATCCCTTCGCCCAGCTCGGCTCCACCGAGCTGCTCACGGCGGTGCACCTGCCGATCGCGCTCTGGCTGGTGGTGGGCGTCGCATACGCCGGCAGCCGCTGGCGGGAGGTTGCGGGCCGCATGGACTTCATTCGATTCTCGGGCGAGTTCTTCATCTACTATGTGCTGATCGCCCTCGGCGGCGGCGTTTTCACGGGGTTCATGGCGCTGCTCTTCCAGGCCATCGGGATCGACGCCGAGCCCTTCTTCGAGTCGTGGCTGCTGCCGTGCGGCGCGATCGGGGCCATCGTGGTCGCCTCCTGGCTGGTGGAGGCCAAGCAAGCGTGATCGAGAACATGGCGCCCGTGTTGACGCCTTCACGCCCCTCTTCGCCGCTCTCCTGGTCACGTTTCTGGCCACCCTGCTGTGGACCGGACGCGGAATCGACATGGAGCGCGACATGCTCATCGGCTTCGACCTGCTCCTGGTGGTGGTCCTTGGCCTTCTCCTCTACTCTCCGTCTCCGCACGGGACCCCGGTCGCCCCTGGCGTCTTCGATGTAGTGCAGGTCGTGCTGGTGGTCAGTGCGCTGCTGGCCGACGCCGTCGCGCTGTGGGCCATCGGCGCGCGCATCAACGAGTTCGGCTTCACGCCGAACCGCGTGGCGGCCCTGGGTTTCAACGTCATTCTCCTGGTCAATCTGGCATGGTCCGCCGTGCTCCTCATCCGCTTTCTCCGCGGGCGAGGATCATTCACGACCCTCGAACGATGGCAGACCGACTATCTGCCCGTCTTTGCCGCCTGGGCAGTGATCGTCGTGATCGTCTTTCCACCCGTGTTCGGATACATCTGACCGGGTAGCGATCCCCCCGTCCTCCACGCTTCAACAAAAGGAAGATTCAAATGCTCAGACTCCGATCGTTCGTGGCCACCGCGCTGCTTCTGGGCACGCCCGCTTACGCGCAGGACAAGACCGGTGAGATCGACAAGATCTTCAGCTTTGCCACGCCGGCTACGCCCGGCTGTGCTGTCGGCGTCTCGCGGCACGGGAAGGTGGTGGTGAATCGCGCTTACGGCCTGGCCGACGTCGAGCGTCGCGTTCCACTGAGCACGAACGCGATGTTCGACATCGGGTCGACGCAGAAGCAGTTCGTCGCCGCGGCGGTGCTCCAACTCGTCCAGGACGGGCGCCTCTCGCTCACCGATGACATCCGCAAGCACGTGCCGGAGCTGCCGGACTACGGCCACAAGGTTACGGTGGACCACCTGCTCACCCATACGGGAGGCCTGCGCGACTGGACGGGCATACTGCCCATGGCCGAGGAAGGCACCGACGTCCTGCAGCTGGATCCTGCGCCAGCGTGGCCTCAACTTCACGCCCGGCGACGAGTGGGCCTACTCCAACAGCGGCTACGTGCTGCTGAAGGAGATCGTGGCACGCGCGAGCGGGATGCCGTTCGCCGAGTTCGCGCGGGGCGCCTGTTCGAGCCGCTGGGGATGAAGTCGAGCGCTTACGTGCCCGACATCCTGCAGGCCGGCGCGAACGCCGCCCTCGGCTACCAGAAGGGCACCGGCTGGAAGCAGTACATGCGGCTCGGCAATCGACGGGGCGGCGGGGCGATCGTCAGCACTGTGGGCGACCTCATCGTCTGGAACGATGCACTGGCGAGCGGAAAGCTCGGCGGGTTCGTCACCGGAAAGCTTCAGGAACCGGCGCGGCTGGCCAATGGGAGGAAGCTGAAATACGCGCGCGGGCTGATCGTCGACTCCACCCCCGGCGGCCTGGTGGTGTCGCATTCCGGCGGCGCGGCCGGGTTCAGCACCTGGATGGGACGTGTTCCGGAGCACGGCTTGTCAGTCGCCGTCGCGTGCAACTTCGACCCGGTGTCGGCGACGGCGCTCGCCGCTCGCGTCGCCGACCTGTACCTGCCCGCATCGGGCGCCGGAGCGCAGGCGCCGGCCGCGAATACCGCGAACGCGGCCGGTGTCGACGTGACGGCAGGGCGGGGCTGTTCTTCCACGAGCACACCGGCGAGCCGATGCGCCTTGCCATCGCCGAGGAAGGCTCCGCATCGCCAACGGTCTGCCACTCGTCGCGGTGACGCAGGACCGCTTCCGTTCACCTCGCGCCGACCTGTTCTTTCGCTCGCAGGACGAGTTCGAACTGACGTTCCCTTCGCAGGATGTGCTCGAGCTCAAGTCGATGGAGGGGGTGACCCGTTACCGCCGCGCCCAGCGCTGGTCGCCCGCCGCGGCTGACCTCCAGGCCTTCGACGGCCGGTACGAGAGCCAGGAGCTCGGGACCGTCTTCGAGATCCTGCCCGGAAAGGACGGACTGGTGATGCGCTTCGAACGGTCTCCGGAGAAGTCGCTGGACCTCACGCTGGTCGAGCGCGACACGTACATGCGAAGCATGATGGTGATGCGCTTCCGCCGCGATGGGAGCGGGAAGGTCACGGGCTTCGACTACGGCAATCCAGTCGTGCGCAACATCAGGTTCACGCGGCTGGGGGAACCGCACCGCTGCGCGCGAACCGTCGGCCGCGCCGCTACCGGCGACGAAGGAGCCGGCCCCCGCCCGCGGCTGGAAGGCTCACAGGCGAGTACGAGGCTCGCCCACGGCGCACTCCTCGCCATCACGCTCCAGAACCGCGGCCAGCCCCCGGCAGCGAGAATCGCGCACTGTCGCACACCTCCAGGCGTTCTCCGTCGCTGGCAGCCCGACCACGCTGACATTCACGCTCGACGCGGACGGGCGCGCGGCTGCCGTAGTGACGCGGCAGAATGGAAGGAGCGTACCCTGCCGTGTGGGCGGCGATTGTCGTGATCGTTTTTCCGCCGCTGTTCGGCTTCACGATAACGCATGTGTCCACGGGCAGCTCCGGTCTCCGAAACCGAGGGCATCGACATGACGAAGCGCCTCCTGACGCGCGTGGCGTGCGGGCACAACGTTCTCCACCGTGGACACCCCCGACAACGGGCCGCACGGGCGACGAGCGCGCGGTTCGCCCGCGGCTACGTCGCGCTCGGCGCCGACTACGAGCGGCGCCACATGGCGCCCGTGGCTTCGGATGCTGGACCAGAGCGGGGGCGAGGGGCGCTGAGCAACCTCGGCGCGGAGGTCGTGACGAAGGATGCGGTGACGGAATACGCGGACAATGCGGGTCTCCCAACGCCCAATGTTCCCGTGCGCCTTATGGTCTTCACCATGGATCCGACATAGGCGTGGGAGCTCCCAAGGAAGAAGCTGATATGAGGGCGAGCCCACAACCGGGAGGACGCAAGTCCTCACCAAGCGACGCGTGCTGATCTTCCGCTCTCCTTGTTGCCCTCGTCGCTCCTCTGCCCCCGGGTGGAAGGAGAACTCGAACAAGGGCGGGCAGCAGCCCGCCGAACCGTTCCGCATCGCAGGCAACTTCTACTACGTGGGCGCGAACGACAACCTTCCCTTTCCTCATCACCGGCCCCGAGGGCACGTCCTGATCGACGGCGGCTATCCGGGACCGCGAAGATGATCATGGCGAGCATCGCGACGCTCGGCTTCGACGTCAAGGACGATCAAGGTGCTGCTCAACTCGGATCCGCACAGCGACCACGCGGGTGGGCTGGCGATGCTCCAGCAGGCGTCCGGCGCCCAGGTGTGGGCGAGCGAAGCATGCGGACGTCATCGCCGCCAGCGGCGACCCGACCCGACATCTTCCTGCCGTTGCGGCCCCTCTTCTGGATCGGGATCATCGGCTACCCGGCCGCGCGTCGACCACCGGTTCAGGGACGGCCACACGATCCGCGTCGGCCCGATCGCGCTCGCCCACGTCACGGGCGGCCACACGCGCGGCTGCACCTCGTGGTCGTTCCCCGTCCGCGACGGTGACCGCGCGTACGCGAACGTCGTGAGCGCCTGCGCCTGGTGGTGCTGGGCGTGGGACGCTATTCGGAACAGGGGGCCGACTTCGAGCGCACCTTCCGCGTGCTGCGGAGCCTACCCGCCGACATCTGGGTGACATCGCACGCGAAGACTGTGGGGCCGGTACCGCAAGTTCGTCGCGCGCGACACCGCCAGAAACCCGGTGGACCCGTTCATCGACCCGGAGGGTTACCGCGCCTACATCGACACCGCCGAGGCGCGA
>JAUJOM010000042.1:0-7224 GCA_030447645.1 Longimicrobiaceae bacterium
AGGGTGACACCGGTGCGCAGGGTCCGATCGGTCTGACGGGTGCCACGGGTGCCACGGGTGCCGCTGGTCCGCAGGGCATCCAGGGTGCGACGGGCGAGACCGGCGCTGTAGGCGCCAAGGGTGACACCGGCGCCACGGGTGCCAAGGGTGACACCGGCGCCACGGGTGCCAAGGGTGACACCGGCGCCACGGGTGCGACTGGTGCACAGGGTCCGATTGGTCCAGTAGGTCCAGAGGGTCCGGCTGGTGCGGATGGTAGTAACGGTAAAGACGGTGCTAATGGTACCTCCTTCTCCGTCCGCGTGGTTCAGGGATCCGTTACGGCCGCTGGAGGAAGTACGGCAGTGAGAGTCATTATGGCTTCAGGGTTCACAGGTACGGACACGTATGGTGTTGTCCTGACTAGCATGGGTGCTAGCAACACCGGCAACACCGCGTTGGTGAGAATCCTCGACTCGAGGACGTTCGAGATAATTGGTGGTAAAGCGAATGAGATCCTTACCTATGTAGCTATCGGGAAGTAGTTTCATAGTGTAGATATAGACACACCGGCGCGACTGATCCCGGCTCCAAAAAAGAGCCGGGAACTCGAAGCCCCTCTGCTTACGTAGTGGAGGGGCTTCATCATGTTGAGCGGCTTGGACGACACGCGGCGGCTCTCCGGCGCAAGCTGATGGTGGCGAAGCTTGGGGGGGCACATTCCACAATCAGTGCAAGAGCGGGGAGAGAGCCATCGGCGATGGTTACATGAACACTGACAGCAAGGGGATCAGAAACACCGTTCTTGGTTCCTACCCCAATGCTGCGGGGACTGCCTGGGAAGCTCAGATTCACGCACCCAGCAACGGCACCACCTCGTTCAACGTGGTTGGCTACGCAGTCTGCGCCAAGGTGGCGGCGTAGTACGTGAATAAAAACCCCATATTAAGGAACCCCCTGCGCGGCAATCGCGCAGGGGGTTCTCTCTTTGTGTAACCAGCCGGAGGTGCTAGGGGGCGATAATCCGTGCCCGTACAATGTGGTCTAGCAGGGGAAACTCGCTCTGCAGGTACGTGTTTCCTTCTGCGACAATCCGGCGCTGCTCCGGCCCTCGTCCTTGCGGCGGGGGTTCTCCGTACCCTCCATGTAGCCGGTCCAGAACATCCATTCCTCCCACTACCCGGCCAAATGGAGCAAAGCCCTGGTGGTCGAGCCGTGCATTGTCAGCCAGGTTGACAAAGACCTGAGTGGTGCGCGTATTGGGGCCACTGGTAGCATACGTAATCGTTCCGCGCCGGTTGCTTCCACGAACCGAATCATCGGGAATCGCCGCCTCCCGCCACACGGCCGCAACCACGGGATTTCCATGAATCCCGAACTGAACGATGAAGCCCGGCCAGACACGAAAAAAATACGTCTGGTCGTAGTACCCGTGGCGAACCAGGTTGTAGAACCGATCTGCCCCCCCCGGTGCCCAGCCGCGGTATACCTCCACCACGAAATCTCCTTCCGTGGTTTCAAACAGAACCTTGTAGGCAGCCGGTGCCGCTTGGGTCATCGGCTCACTTGCCGGATTGAGAAGGGGGGGTATCGCGGGCACTGCGGTCCCTGGCGTGCGTAGCGCCGTGCCGCACCCACCGAGCAGCAGTGTGGCGGACAGGATTACAACCGAGTTGAGCGCGAGTCGCATCGTAGCACTGGTTGTGGATCGGCAATCGGAAGGCGGCGCCTCCCGCGACAGATCGTAGCCGCAATCACGATGCCCTTGCGGTGCGCACCATCATCGAATCCTCAACTACAGGGCCCCAGGAATCCCGGAGCCCTGTTTGCTTTTCGCCACACTCACCAGCTCGCCTCAGGCAGGAGACCAGCCCGCAGCTCTCCCGTCGCCCTCTGCTGCCGCGAGCGAAACCACCAGTCCGGCACCACACTCGTGGCCGAATAGAAGCGCGGGAGTCCCTCCAGAGTATGCAGCAGGTTTCGGAGCCTCGCATCCTCAGCGTTTCTGGACCACGAGAGATGCGCTGCTCCAACCGTAGAACTCTCGCACTCCCCGAGCCTCGATTATTTCGCTGCATTTATGCTGCACCTCGTGCGTTGACACTCAATCAGCATTCGGGTAGGTTCGCGGAATGAAGGTACGGGAGGTATTCGAGATGCTCGGAGCTGATGGGTGGTACTTGGCACGCACCAGTGGGAGCCATCGGCAATTCAAGCATCCCACGAAACCAGGAATGGTGACGGTTGCTGGGAAGCCGGCACTCGACATGCCGCCCGGGACTCTGAACAGTATTCTCAAGCAGGCGGGGCTGAAATAAGAGCGATGCAGTACGCAATTGTGATTGAAAAAAGCGCGACTGGGTACGGAGCTTACGTTCCGGACCTGCCGGGTTGCATCGCGGTAGGGGAAAGTGAGGAAGAGGTGCGCGACCTCATCGGTGAGGCCATCGAGTTCCACCTGGACGGTATGCGTGAGGACGGTATACCCATACCCTCACCTTCCTCACGGGTTGAATACATCAACATTCCGAATGCGGCATAGACAGCCGGGCGGCCCGTGGCTGTGCAGATAGCACCGAGCGTGAGAAACCACGGATGATAGGTCCATGGCCATCAGCCGCAGGGCTCCGGGACACCGGATGCCGATCATCTGCACGCCCTCCGAACTCATGGGGGAATGAAGCCATGTGGACCGATCTCATCGTCGAGGAAATCCGCCGCGAGCGCGAAGCCCACGCCGAGCGCCTCAGCTTCGATGTAGTGGCAATCTGCCGCGAGTTGCAGCAGTTGCAGGAGCAAGAGAGTGGCCGGAGCTTCGTTCTACCGCCGGAGACACCGCAGCAGCAGTGCCCACCCGCAGCATAGGACCTCTCCCACGCAGCAGCGCCCAACAGAGCACACAAGTGACTTGGACACCATTTGCATGCCGGCAAAGTTGCTGTTATTCTTCATATGAGCACTGCTCATTCTATTACTTCAACTGGAGAATTTGCATGCGTCGTACCCTCGCTCTGCTCGCCCTCGCGGGCCTGGTGGCCTGCGACAACACCCGCGAGCCGTTCGCCCCGGAGAGCCAGTCTGCTACTGCGGACCTGGTAGCTGGTGAAACCAGTGATGGGAAAATCCCCGGCCGCTACATCGTCACCCTGCGGGATGACGTCGATCCGGCGGCGGTCGCGCTGGAGTTCGGGATCAAGCCCCAGTACGTCTACGACAGCCTGATCACCGGATTCGCCGGTGAAATCTCCGACGTGGTGCTGGAGGCGCTCCGCCTCGACGCCCGCGTCACCATGATCGAGCAGGATGGGATCGTCACCACCACCGAGGTGCAGAAGCCCGCCATCTGGGGGCTGGACCGCATCGACCAGCTATTGCTCCCGCTGGATACCAGCTACACGTACAATCACACTGGAACCGGCGTGACGGCCTACATCATCGACACCGGCATCCGCTACGATCATGCCGAGTTCGAGGGCCGGGCGACGTTCGGCTTCGATGCCTTCGCGGACGGGCAGAACGGCAACGACTGCCAGGGGCACGGCACCCATGTCGCCGGCACTGTCGGCGGCAAGACCTGGGGCGTGGCCAAGAAGACCAACCTGGTGGCGGTGCGCGTGCTCAACTGCGCGGGGAGTGGCTCCTTCTCCGGGATCATCGCCGGCATGAACTGGGTGGCGGAGAACGGGACGCTGCCGGCGGTGGCGAACATGTCGATCGGCTCGCTGATCCCGCAACGGAGCCCGACGGTGGACGCCGCCACCCGAAACCTGATCGCCTCGGGCGTCACTGTGGTGATGGCGGCCGGGAATGGGGTCCCGAACGGAGGCGTGGGGATCGACGCCTGCAACAATTCGCCGGGCGGCCTTCCGGAGGGAATCACCATCGGGGCGACCACCCGGACCGACCAGAAGACCACCTGGTCCAACTACGGTGACTGCGTGACCTTCTTCGCCCCGGGTTCGGGAATCATTTCGGCGTCGCACGCCAGCGTGGACGGAAGCAAGAGCAGCAGCGGCACCTCCATGGCCTCTCCGCACGCAGCCGGCGTGGCGGCGCTCTACCTGGAGCAGGCCCCGCAGGCCGCACCGGCGACGGTGAAGCAGGCCCTCTTCGATGCGACCAGCAAGAACGTGGTGCAGCTCTCGCTGACCACCAACAACCACCTCCTCCAGAGCCTGGTGGTGGCCCCCGCGCCGGCGCCGGTGGAAACGGGGCCGACCCCCTGCACCCCCAAGAACAAGAAGAAGGGGACGTGCAAGAAGTAACTCCTGGCTGAGGCACAGGCAGCGATGAGCAAGGGGGCGGGACTTCGGTTCCGCCCCCTTGCTTGTAGTCCACACCGAAAGAAATTCTCAGGATTACGCCGCGCGTGCTGATGGGGCCCACTTTGTGCATTAGGGCAACGCCCTTTTTACGTCAATGTATCACCGGCGTACGCCAGATCGCACGAAATCCATGAATCCACTGCTATCGCGTGGTCTCCTCATTCCTTTCGACAAGATACGGACGGAACATGTTGTTCCTGCTGTTCGACAGGCGCTGGAGGATGCCCGGCAAGAGCTGGAGGCCGTGATCTCGCTGGAGGGGGAACGCACCTACGGAAACACCATTCAGGCACTGGATGATCTTGGAGAGCGCCTGGAGCGTGTGATCAGCCCGGTCGCGCACCTGGTTTCGGTGCTGAACACACCAGAGCTGCGCGAGGCCTACGACACCGTGCTGCCGGAGTTTTCGGCCTTTTATGCTCGGCTCCCCCTCAACCCGGAGCTGTGGCAGGCTGTGAAAACGTACGCGGAAACGCCTGAGGCACAGGCGCTGAGCGGCGTCCGCCGTCGGCATCTGGAAAAGCTGGTGCGTGAGTTCATCCGCGCGGGCGCGGACCTATCCCCGGAAGATAAAGCGCGGGTAGAAGCGATCAGCATCGAGCTTTCCCAGCTGCAAACGCAGTTCGCCAACAACACACTGGACGCAACCAACGCCTTCGAGCTGGTGGTCACCGATCCCGGGGAGCTCGCCGGGCTCCCCGCATCGGCACGAGCGCAGGCCCGGGCAAGCGCGGAAGCCAAGGGTATGGAGGGATGGCGCTTCACCCTGCAGATCCCCTCCTACCAGCCCTTCATGCAGTACGCGGACAACCGCCGCCTGCGGGAGGTGATGTACGATGCATATGCGAATCGGGCATCGGGTGGCGATACCGACAACCGCCCACTCATCACGCGAATCCTTGAGCTGCGGCGGGAAATGGCGGGCCTGCTGGGATATGGCGACTACGCAGACCTCCACCTGGAAGACAGCATGGTAGGGAGCGGTGCGCGGGCGCTCGCCTTCGAGAAAGACCTGACGGAGCGCACCCGCCCCTTCTGGAGCCAGGAAGTGGAGGACCTGACCCGCTTCGCGCGTACCGCGGGCCTGGAGTCGATGGAGCCCTGGGATGTTGCTTACTATGCCGAAAAGCTGCGCCGGGATCGGTACGATCTGGACGAGGAGGAGCTACGCCCGTACTTCCAGCTGGACGGGGTGCTGGCGGGGCTGTGGGAGATCACTGGCCGCCTCTTCGGTGTAAGCGTGACGGAGCGAGCGATCCCGGAGATATGGCACCCGGAAGTTCGCTTTTACGAGGTGCGTGACGAGGCGGGAACGTACCTTGGCGGGTTTTACGCGGACTGGTTCCCGCGTGAAACCAAGCGCGGTGGCGCCTGGATGAACGGGCTGCTCACCGGCGGCCCCCGCGAAAACGAATGGGAGCCGCATGTTGGGCTCATGGTGGGCAACTTCACTCCGCCCCAGCCGGACGGCACCCCGTCGCTGCTCACGCACCGGGAGGTGGAAACCGTCTTCCACGAGTTCGGCCACCTGCTGCACCACCTGCTTTCCCGGGTGGAGGTGGCGGCACGCGCGGGCACCCGAGTCCCCTCGGACTGGGTGGAGCTTCCTTCGCAGATCATGGAGAACTGGACGTGGGAGCGGGAACCGCTGGACCTGTTCGCCCGGCACTACAAGTCAGGAGAGCCCATTCCGGAAGAGCTTTACCAGAAGATGCTGGCCGCGCGCCGCTTCATGGGCGCCAACGCGCAGATGCGCCAGCTCAGCTTTGGCACGGTGGACCTGGACCTCCACATCCGCTACGACCCCGCGCGGGACGGGGAGGTGATCCCCTACGCCCAGGAGATCATGAGCCGCTTCACCATCCGGCCGGAGTTCGCCCGCAACGGCTTTCTGGCCAGCTTCACGCACATCTTCGCCGGGGGGTATGCCGCGGGGTACTACAGCTATCTCTGGTCCGAGGTGCTGGATGCCGACGCGTTCACGCGCTTCCAGCGTGAAGGGATCTTCAATCGGGAAACAGGCCAGGCGTACGTAGACGCGATCCTGTCCCGTGGCGACAGCGCCGACTCGGGTGATCTGTTCCGCGAGTTCATGGGTCGGGACCCCGACCCTACCGCGCTGCTGCGCCGCAACCTGGGGGTGGAAGTTTGATCGAGCGCCTACGAGCCGGGGATAGCAGATGCGTCAACCGTGTCTGCGTCGCCCTTCGTGCACGAAGCCGACGATCTCCTCTGCCGTAACGCTCAGCCCAAGACCCTCCACATCCAGTGGCGAGCCGGCTGGCGACTCGGGATGGATCACGAACGTTTGGCCATCGCGGCGCCGAATCCGGTCCCGGAAGCTGGTCAGCACCTCCATCAGGCGGTCCAGGTCCGCGTCGTTGCTGGCAATCCCCACGGACGCCCGCACTGCTCCCACCGGGTGCTCGCCGATGCAGTCGGCGAACTGCTGGATGGTGAAGGTTTCCGGGGTCAGCGTCTTGATGCAGCGAAACGCGTCCTCCTCCGCGTACTCGAAGGCGAACTCCGCCGCGCCAGGATTGCAAAAGAAGCCGGTCCGCAGGGAGATGTTCGCCTCGTTCGCACGCTGCTCCACAGTTCGGAAGTCAACGATCTCCCCCTCCGGGTCGAGCAGGTTGAAGGCGATGCTCCCGCCCCGGTCCTGCATGGTGGCCGGGCCGTAGATCCGCACCATCGGAGTGCCGCTGCCATGCCGCAGTTCCTGTAGCTCGCGCAGCAGGCGGGTGGTCATCCCCATCACGTGCGCGTTGATGCGTTCCATGCCAATCGCCTCAAGAAAGTCCAGCCCGGCGGACACCGCCGCGATTCCCAGGTAATTCAGCGTGCCGTCCTCGAACGCTCGCCCGGTGACATGCTGCAGGTGCAGGCGGTTTTGCGCGGAAACGAAGCGCACCGTACC
>JAUJOM010000042.1:7324-8956 GCA_030447645.1 Longimicrobiaceae bacterium
CGGTGACATGCTGCAGGTGCAGGCGGTTTTGCGCGGAAACGAAGCGCACCGTACCCCCGCAGAACCAGGGGCGCTGTAGTGCACTCAGCGCCCCACGTCGTGCCAGCAGCGCGCCCACGCCTGTCGGGAAGCCGAACATCTTGTAAAACGATAGGCAGACAAAGTCCGGCCTGTACCGGCCAAGATCCAGGCGATTGGAGGGAGCAAATGCCGCGGCATCCAGGAAGACATGGTAGCCGAGGCTTTGGGCAAGCTCCGTCCACTCCAGCGGGTGCTTCGCTCCCGAAAAGTTGGACTGTGCCGGAAAGGCGAACAGGTTCGGCTCGCCGCGATCCGTGCCGGCCAGATTCTCCTCCAGATCCCGGGCCCGCAGCTCCCCATCCAGTGGGACGTAGCGCACCTCCGCGTCGTGCGCGCTCGCGAACTCACGCAGCCCGTGAACGGAGTTGTGGTTGTCGGCGATCAGCAGGAGCCGCGAGCGTGCACTGAAGGGATAGCTTTCCCCCACCAGCTTCAGGGCGCCGCTCGCGTTCAGTGTAAAGACCACCTCGTACTCTGCCGGATCGGCCCGGAAGAAGTCCAGCACCCTGCGCCGGGCGTCCTCCACCTTTTGCGTGCTCGCCTGCGAGGTAGGATTTCGTGAGTGAGGATTTCCCAATACGCTCCCGTTCAGGAACTCCGCGTGGGCGCGCACCTGCGACTCGGCGTACAGTCCGCCCCCGGTGTAGTCCAGGTACACGTGGCCGCCGGCATCCAGGCGAGAAAACTCGCGCCTGCGCAGATCTTCAAAGAAATCGCTCACAAGCTGGAAGCTAGACAGGGTTCACCCTGAGATCAAGCAGGTTGCTCCTGTACGAAACTTGCACGGACCCTGTCGAAGTACCAAACTCCACCCATCCCCTTCCCTTCCAGCTCTGGAGGTGTTCATGGCACTCGCCGCCCCGTTCACAACCGACCGCATCCGCAACGTCGTCGTCGTGGGTCACGGCGCCGCCGGAAAGACAACGCTGGTCGATGCATGCTGCCACGCCGCCGGGTCGTCCAGGCGACATGGCTCCGCAACCGACGGAACCGCGCTCACCATGTTCAGCCCGGAGGAGATCGCCCACGGGATCTCCATGCGTGTGTCGGTGGCGCACGCGGACTGGATGGACACCAAGATCAACTTCCTGGACACCCCCGGCTACCTGGACTTTCTGGGCGAAACGCGCGCGGGCGTGCGGGTGGCGGATGGCGCCATCGTGTGCCTCTCGGGACCTGCCGGGGTCGAGGTGGGAACCGAGCGGGTGTGGGAGGTGCTGGAAGAGCGCCACCTCCCCACCATCCTGTTTGTTTCGATGATGGACCGGCAGAACGCCAACTTCGAGCGCGTTTATCAGGACGTCCGCGAGCACCTGACGCCCAAGGTGATTCCGGTGGAAGTTCCCATTGGGAGTGGACAGGACTTTCGGGGCATCGTCAACCTGTTTTCCGGGCGCGCCCACTTTTACAAACCAGGGACGCAGACCGGGGAGTACGAAGAGGGAGACAGCCCACCAGAGCTGCAGCCCACGGTGGACCGCTACTACAACGAGTTGATCGAGACCATCGCCGCCACGGACGACACTCTGCTGGAGCACTACCTGGAAGGGG
>JAUJOM010000042.1:9056-19575 GCA_030447645.1 Longimicrobiaceae bacterium
GCGCAGGGCCGCCGCACCCCGGTGGAGCTTCGCAGCCTCAACACGGACCCGTTTTGCGCCCTGGTCTTCAAGACCACCAGTGAGCCGCACGTGGGGGACATGTCCTTTTTCCGCATCTTTGGAGGCTCGATCCGCGCGGGCGAGGAAGTGCTGAACGCCGAGCGAGACAAGACCGAAAGGCTCGCCCACCTTTTCGTGGAGCAGGGCAAGGAGCGCGAAGAAGTGCCGATGCTGCACGCGGGAGACATCGGGGTGGTAACCCGGCTGCGCGACACCCACACCAACGACACCCTATCGTCACCTAACCATCCATTGATTATGGACGGGGTTGCCTTTCCCGAGCCGGACATCGCGGTGGCGGTCCGGAGCGCGGCCCGTGGAGACGAGGACAAGCTTTCCCTGGGAGTGCACAAGCTGCACGAAGAAGATCCCTGCTTCGTGACCGAGTACGTACCCGAGCTGGGGCAAACCATCGCCCGCGGGCTGGGCGAGTTGCATCTGGAAGTGCAGCTTGAGCGCTTGAAGCGCGAGCATGGAGTGGACGTGGTGATGGAGGAGGCCCACATCCCTTATCGCGAAACCATTCGGGGCACCGCGGAAGCGCAGGGGCGCTATAAAAAGCAGTCAGGCGGACGGGGACAGTTCGGGGACTGCCATGTGCGTTTGAAGCCGCTCGGGCGGGGCGAAGGCTACAAGTTCACCAATGCTATCGTGGGCGGGGTGATCCCCGGCAAGTACATCCCGGCGGTGGACAAGGGCGTCCAGGAGGCAGCCGCGCGAGGTATTCTAGCTGGGTACCCGGTGGTGGATTTCGAGGCGGAGTGCTACTTCGGCAGCTACCATTCGGTGGACTCATCCGAGCAGGCCTTCAGGGTGGCGGGTTCGCTCGCCTTCCAGAAAGCGGCGGAGAATGCCAAGCCAGTCATCCTGGAGCCCGTCATGGAGGTGGAGGTTTTCACCCCGGAAGAGTTCCTGGGCGACATAATCGGCGACCTGAACCAGCGACGTGGCCAGATCCTGGGGATCCAGCCGGCGGGGCGCAATCAAAAGATCCGGGCGCTCGTACCACAGGCCGGGCTTTACAAGTACGCCACAGCACTTCGCTCCCTCACACAAGGGCGCGCCACTCACAGCCGGAGCCTCCATGGCTACGAGGAGCTTCCCGCGAGTGAGGTGCAAAAGGTCAGCGAAGCAGCCAAGCAGGAGCTGGCAGCGGCGCGGTAGGAGCCCTTTAGCGATGCCAGCCATCACCTTCGCCCTTTTTGCGACTCTGCTAGCTGCTCCCGCAGCGCAAGCGCAGGAGTTCCATGAGAACCTTCCGCACCTCTGCCACGACTTCTGGATGCTTTCCCGGCAGGAGATCCGGGCGTGCCTCGACCAGGACTACCGGGAAGCGGATGCGGAGCTGAACCGCGCTTATCGGGAAGCGATGGCCTTACTCGGTCCTAGCCAGCGGAGCACGCTTCGGGAAAGCCAGCGGGCCTGGCTCCGCCGCTACGATGCCGTGCTCACCTCGTATTACTCCCGCCCCTGGTCGGGTCGCTCAATCGTCAAAGTGCTGCCCTCCCAGATTCGGGCGGTACGGGACCGGACGGAGTACCTGCGGAGGTACAGGGGGTAGGCTACTCGCCGCGAAGACGACGCAGCTTTTCCCGGGCGATCTGCTCGCGCCTGGGATTGGTGTTCAGCTCCAGAAAGCGCTCGTAGGCGGCGATTGCTCCGGGTATGTCGCCCTGTGCACGCCGTACCTCGCCCAGATTGGCGTGCGCGATGTCCCGCCGTGGGTCCAGTCGCAGCACTTCCTCCAGCTCCCGTGCTGCGGCCTCCACCTTCCCCATCTGAAAAAGCGCCCACCCCAGGTTGTTACGGTAGTATGCATTGTCCGGCGCCATCTGAACCGCGCGCCGAAACCGGTCCACAGCGCCTGCGTTGTTGCCGCGCTCGAACAGGGCCTCACCCTCCCGGTTCACGCTACGAGCCGTGCCCCCGCCACTGCTGGGGCGCGCGGCAGCGGCCGGAGTAGCCGCAGGCGGGGGGGTTCGAGGCTGGGTCTGGGGACGCGTGGCTGCGGGTGATGGAGGCGTTCTCGCAGCTGTCTGAGCTGGTGCGCTCTGTCGTGGCGTAGCTCGCGGCGCGGTGGGGCCAGGCAGCGGCTGTGCTGAAGGTGCTTCTGCTGCACGCTGGGCAGGGGCAGGCGGCTGTACCGGGACACCAGGCGGCACGCCCTCGGACTCAGTCGGAGCGGGCTGAGATGGCGGCGGAGCCTGCTGCTCCGCTACGGCGGGCCTTTCCTGCGCGATTCGGGTTTCCGGCTGGTCTTCCCTTCCCTGTGCCCACCACGCCAGCAGGAGTGCTACAATCAGGAGTGGAACGCCCGCGAGCCACATGGGAAAGGCACGACGCTGGGGCGGCGCAACGGGTGTCGCGGCAGGGCGCGGTGCCGACTCCGCCACCCGTGATGGGACCGGAGCGGGAGCCGCCGGCTGGGGTGCGGCACCCCGGACTTGCCCGTATGCGTTATCCAGCGCGTCCGCCATCGCCTGCGCGTCCGGAAAGCGGTCTTCCGGAGTGTACGCCATCGCCCGCTGAACGACCGCCTCCACTGCTGGAGGGACCGCGGGATTGCCAGTGCGGAGCGGCGGCAATGCCTGGAGGGATGCCGCACGGTTCGGTTTCTCCCTGAGCGAACGGGCGCTCTCCAGTCAACACGTGATACGCAACCACGCCCAGGCTGAAGACGTCTGAAGCGGGCGTCAGCTCACGCTCACCCTGAAGCTGCTCGGGGAAGCATACGCGGGAGAAAGCGGAGCGGCTCCACGGGTGAGCGGCGTAGCGTCGTCGCCCGCGGGCCGCGAAGCTGAGCGATGCCGAAGTCCAGCACGCACACCCGGAAGCGGTCCGGGCGATCCCGCATTGCGAGAAAGATGTTGCCGGGCACGTCCCGGTGGATGAGTCCACCCGGTGCCCGGCCGCTACACCCCGCGCCGCATCCCGAAGAATGCGTAGCGCCACCTTGAGGGGAGGCGGTCCGGCGCGCACCAGTCTCTTGGCCAGATCTTCACCACGCAGCAGCTCCATCACCAGAAAGTCCAGCCCCGTTTCGGGATCGCTGCCAAAGTCGTAGACCGTCGCCACGTTGGGGTGCTGCAAGCTGGCGGCGACGCGCGCCTCCTGGTTGAATCGCCTGGAGTCGCTCCCGGAGCGTCCGCGTCCGGTGCGGCGGTGGCGGTCATCACCTTTACGGCTACCGTGCGCCCCAGCCGCTCGTCCGTGGCCCGGTAGACGGCAGCGAACCCACCCCGCCCGATCACCTCCTCGATCCGGTAGCGGTCCACTGCGCGTGGCCGGCCAGCAGTCGTTCAAATCCTGACATGGCACTCCGTCGCAGCGAGAAAGATCCTCGCGCATTGCGGCAAGATACGCCCCAAAGGGAGTGGCACGCCGTCTGCACCGAAGATAAGCCGAACATACCCGGCGCCCTGCTATCCTGATGAATCTCGTCTCCATCCGCGGACGGGGCGTGGCGGAAAACCCGCCAAACCGCTTCGAGACCTGGTTCTTGCCTGATGCCGAAGCACGCGATCCGGATGATCCCGGTCCACGTACTTTATTCTTCCGGGACACAGCCGGAGCATCATCTCGCAACAACAGCCCGGATGTAGGCTTCACCTTCAGCATCAATCCGTATCGCGGGTGCGAGCACGGTTGCGTCTACTGCTACGCCCGCCCCACGCACGAGTACCTGGGCTTTTCGGTAGGGCTGGACTTCGAGACACGTATTCTGGTCAAGCAGGACGCACCCGTGCTGCTCCGCCATGAATTGTCCTCCCGCCGCTGGGTGCCGGATACCATCGCCGTTAGCGGCGTCACCGACTGTTACCAGCCCGTGGAGCGCCGCCTGGAGCTCACCCGCCGCTGTCTGGAGGTGCTGGCGGAATTCCCGCAATCCGGTCGCGGTCATCACCAAGAATCACCTGGTAACCTGGGACGTTGACCTGTTGAGCGAACTTGCGGCTCACCACGCGGCACTGGTGTTCCTGTCCGTTACCACCCTGGACCCCGGGCTTCAGCGAGGTGATGGAGCCCTGCACTGGAATCGTCGGGGTGATGGTCGCCGCGCGTCGGCTGGATGCCATCCGACAGCTCGCGGATGCTGGCAACGTTCCCGTGGGGGTACGGCTGCAGCTCCCGTACGTTCGGCGCGATCCGGGGCTCACCGACCACGAGCTGCCCGCCATCCTGAGGCTGCCGCGAATGCTGGAGCGCGGCTGGCCGGGTACGTTCCGCTACCGACGGCGGCTGCCCCTCGGCGTAGCCCCACTCTTTGAAGACTGGCTGCTCGGCACCTTCCATCCTCCGCCAAACTTCCATGGACGACACACGGAGGAGCTGGCGCGTCTGGGTGCTGAATCGTCTGCGTGAGATCCGAGGTGGGAAGCTCCCCGGAACGATGCACGCTTTCGCACTCGAATGCGTGGGGAGGGTGTACGCGGAGCACCTCCGCTCCCGGAGCTTCCACCTGGCTTGCCGGCGAACGGGGCTGAAGCAGGAGCTCTTCGAGGTGCGGCCTTTCCTCCTGCGGCCTGATTTGCCGCGCGCGTACAACCAGGGGGCAGATCGCGCTGTTCGACAATGGCTGACGACGCGCACCCGGCGCTCCGGTAACACCTTTTGTGCGATCGGGGCAAGGGCTTGCTGAAGCCGTGATTCGCGATCTACGTTCCCGCCATGACAGCACCGACGTCTGGATCGTACTCCTCCCGCCGCTCCTGGCGATCGTTCCTCGCTATCTGGACAAGGCAGGTCTATATGATCCCTCGCGTCTATTTTGCCGGCATCTTGGCCTGGGACGACTATCCTGGCAGGGTGGAATCCGCTTAGCGGGCTTGCCCAGACCGTGGAGCAGCTGCTACTGGCGGTGCTGGGGGATGCGGGGAACGCTACCGAAGTGATTCTCGCACCCTGGTGATCGGCGCGCTCAGGATGATCGGCACCGTCGAGGCGTTGGCATTGATCCCATTCGGGCGGGGTGCTGGGGTTCGTCCGCTGGATCGAGCACCGTAGGCTGGTGACGAGCGGGCGGAACGGCGCAGCAGCCTGACCTTCGTCGGCGTCGTTATCTTCATCGAATCCAACATCACCGTGCGGGTGACGCAGCCGGTACGATCGGGCGGCCGCTCTTCGATCGCTTCCCGGGTTTCCGGAAAAGCTCGCCTACCTGGTTGACTCCACCTCGGCGCCGGTGTGCATCCAATAAAGGATTTGATCCCGCTGAACGCCTGGGGTGCCTATGTGCTGGGCATTCTGGGAGAATTGCGGGTCGAGCGCCCGCTGGAGATATTTGTCGCTTCCGCTTTTTCCGCTCAACTTTTATGCGCTGGCCGCGCTTTTGATCCTCGCACGGCAGGAGTATCTTCATCATCGTGGCGAGATCCGTTCGGCTTCGACTCCTCCGGCCCGATGGCGGCCGGCGCTCACTCAATCGAGCGGCGCGCGCAGGGGGCAGCTCCTCGAGGCCGGCCACCCCTCCCTGGTGGACCCCGAGGCGCTCGTCCGCCGCCGACGGCCAGGATCCCGCCACGCGCGGTCAACATGCTCCTCCCCATTGGGACGATGGTGCTGATGATGCTCGATTTCCATGGTGATCACCGGCGTGTGGGGTGACATGCGGGAACGGGGTCAGGCTCAACGAGCGTGTTGTGGGCGGTGCTGATCGGCCTCGCGGTCGCCTGGATCCTCCTGCTCGCGCAGCGTGCGGCCACCATCAACGAGCTGATGACCACGGCGCTGAAGGGGGCGGGAGACCTCGAGCAGAGCTTTCCATCGCCTTCTACACGTGCTCCTGCTGGCGCTCGGCTTGGGCGCGAGTGGCCAACAAGCTGGGGACCGGCGCCTACATCGCCAGGAAGGTCACCGCGGGGTGCTGCCGCCCGTTTTCGATGTTCCTGCCCCTGGTATTCCTGGTGGCGGCGGGGATCCGCATTCTCCACCGGGACGAGCTGGGGCACCTTCGCCATCATGCTGCGGGATCGATCGCCATTCCCGCGGCCGCCACCATGGGGCTGCCGCTGGCACCCTTCCTGGCCGCTTCGCTTTCCGGCGGCGTTTTCGGCGACCACGCTTCACCGATCAGCGACACCACCATCATTTCCTTCGCTTGCGGCCGGGACGGACCACATCGACCACGCCCGCACGCAGCTTCCCTATGCGCTGCTGGCCGGCGGTGTGGCGACGGCAGCCTCGCGGTGCTCGGAGCGACGTTGTAGCTGCCCTGAACCCTATATCCTCGCGCGTCACACCGGGAATTTCAAGGATCGACAGCAACTACGCCGATCCTCGCGGGCATCGTGTTCGGCCAGCGAAGGTCGTTTGCTCGTCCCCTCGACCGGAATCTCAAGCAACATGCCCCGCTAACACTTTTTCGGCTGCCGGAAGCTGCTCGACGTGCTGTGGGCGGTGCTGTGAGGGTGTACCCTTCGGGTGTACGCAACCGTGACACGGCGCGCTGGCCCATCGCCGTCTACCACCTCGCCCCAGGAGACGGCTTGCGCCACGGGCTCGCTGCGCATCCGTCGGACCTCGGTGCCGCTCGCTGTACCTTCGCCATCAGTTCCCAGGCAGCCGCTGCACGGGCGCTGGATCCCAGAAGCCACTTTCCGGCCATTTTCGGATATCGGCTGGCCGCCATGCCACGGCGCGGCCACATCGTCCGCCGTCGGGTGTACACCTCGATGTTTGGGATGCCCGTGCTGTGATACCAGCGCCGGCTTCCGCCGTGGACACGTCACCCCAGGGAATGGTGGTGGTGGAGACCGGCCCATCTCCGAAGTCGATCCGGCGAGTCTTCCAGGCGGTGGGTACCGATGGATCACCCTGCCGTTCCGGGCGAACCGCTCCCGCGCGTCCCAGGTTTTCCACCATGGTGGTCACCGTGCCCCGTGGACACGTCACCCCGCCACGGCCCATCCCCAAGCGATCCGGCGAGGGCGAGATGTGTCGCCGTGGGGAGCCGCCGTTTCAGGTGTGCGGCGAGGCAGTCGGAGGGCACCACGCCGAAGCCCGCGCCGGGGAGCAGCATGATGCCCGCTGCCTCAGCCTCCCGGCTTTGAGCCGAGAGTGCCTCGAAAACCCCGATCTCACCGGTGATGTCCAGGTAATGCGTCCGGGTGCGCAGGCAGGCGTCCGCCATAGGCTGGGCCGTGCGCGAAAGGGCCCTGCACAGTGCAGCACCAGGGGCACGTCCGAGAGGGCCGCTTCCAGAGCACCGCGGTCATCCAGCGCGAAGGCAGCGTGCGGCAGATCCAGCTCTGTCGCCAGTATTCCTACAGCCTCCAGGTGGCCCGCGAGGAGCGGCCGAAGCCCACGCTCCACTGCCTGCCGGGCGATCAGCCCGGTGTACCCGTTCGCTCCGTACAGGAGGAACCGAGGCCTTCACCCTGGCGGCGGTGGGGGCGGCGGGAGCGTGTCCGGCGGCGCGGTATCCGGCGGCACTGGGATTGGCGGCAGTGTGTCCGGTACCGGGGGCGGCTGCGGGCGCGGCTGTGGCTGTGGCTGCGGCGGTTGCGGCTCGGGGGGAGCGGCACTGCAACGGGTGCCTGGCAACGCCGGGAGAACGGGTGTCGTTCCGACAGGCGGCACAGCGGGTACCCCGGCAAACGTGTCTTGCTGGAACACACCAGGATCCTGAACGGGTGCCGTCACCACGGGCACCTCGGGCAGCTGCTGCTCCGGGGCGGCAAGGGGGTCGATGGCGCCATCCGGCTGTCGATCACGCCCCAGCAGCCACCAGCCACCCACGACGAGGGCAGCAATCACCAGCAGGCCGGCGAGCCACCCAGGGAAGCCGCGCCGCTCGTCCAGGTCTGGCGGGGGAGCACTTGCGCGCAGAGGAGGGCGGGCCGCGACTGGAGGCGGCGGCGCCAGCATCGTTCGGTCATCATCCGGAGTGCTCCGGTTCCACTGCGGGAGTGGGACCGCCGCTGCGGGAGCCGCCACTACTGGGAGCAGACGCGGCCGGCCGGTCCTGTTTCGGGGCTCCCGAGTCCAGCGCCTCGGCAAAGGCGTTCGCGTCCCGGTACCGGTCCCTGGGCTCGGCTGACAATGCGCGGCGGATCGCCGTCACCACGGCGGATGCAACGGCGGGGTTGTGCTCGCGAATCCCGTCGCGCCGGGTCCCAGCCGGCGGAGTTTGCCGGGGTGCGCTCCCCTGGAAGGGACGCTCCCGGTCAGCAGCTGATAGCCGACCACACCCAGGCTGAACACGTCCGAGGGCGGGGGTGAGGATCCCGCGTCCCCTGAAGCTGCTCGGGGGACGCATATGCAGGCGAAAGCGGAGCACTCCCCTGCTGCGTCAGCCGGGTAAGGGTATCTCCCTCCGCAGCGGTTTGTGCGATGCCGAAGTCCAGGACCCTGACCTGCGGTGGCTCGTTCCCATGATTCTGGACCAGGAAAATGTTCGCCGGCTTGATGTCCCCGGTGGATGATTCCCGCTTCGTGCCCCACCCCCACCCCACAGGCAGCTTCGCGCAGAACGCGCAGG
This sequence comes from Longimicrobiaceae bacterium, assembly GCA_030447645.1. GTDB lineage: Bacteria > Gemmatimonadota > Gemmatimonadetes > Longimicrobiales > Longimicrobiaceae > JAUJOM01. Next base: position 17,596 of record JAUJOM010000042.1, read on the forward strand.
GCCAGCTCCAGCGGAGGCTTGCCAATGCGATCCAGGTAGCTGGCCAGATCTTCACCCTGCAGCAGATCCATCACCAGGAAGTCCAGCCCGGTTTCGAAATCGGTACCCACATCGCTTACGGTGACCACGTTGGGGTGCTGCGGCAGGCTGGCGACAGCGCGCGCTCCACGCTGGAGTCGCTCCCGGAGCTGCTCGCGTGCCCCGTCATCGGACGCGGCGATGGTGATCACTTTTACGGCTACGAGTGCGCCCCAGCCGCTCGTCGGTGGCCCGGTATACGGCGGCGAACCCACCCCGCCCGATCACCTCCTCGATCGGTACCGCCCCACCAGAGTGTGGCGGCGAGCAATCCTTCGAGTCCAGACATGTTGCGCATTCTCAGGAAACCGGATGCACGTGTATCTCGCCCTTCTGGCAAGATACGAACCCAGCCGCATGCGCGATGGCTTGGGGCAGCCGCTCAGCATATCGCCACCACATACGCCATTACAGCCATGGCGGCGGCGCACAGGGCCATTTCGTGATTGACTTGTCGATGGTGTCGGCGTCGGTGTGGCGCACCAGAAGCGCGCGGCTCCATCACGTCGAGGAGCCCATTCCGGGAACCCCAGCGCGATCGGCCCAATATTGCGCCCCCACCCCCACGGACGATCCGCCCTACCTCGATCCGCTCGAGCAGCAATGCTGATCTGCTGGATGATCGCGAACGAGTCCGATCCGGTGAAGCCGAATCCGGTAGGCTTGAAGGTGCCCGCATCCGATTCCATGGCGAGAATGTGGTTGGCGAGCTGGTCGCGGTGTCGGTCCCGGTAGGCGTTGCCCCGCGAAGCCCGTTCTCTCGTTGGTCCGGCTGCACCATCGGCACGGTGCGGCGCGGACGCAGCCCCAGCACCTTCATCAAGCGCACGGCTTCCCAGGTGGCCACGCTCCCGCCGGCATCGTCCATCGCACCTTGCCCATGTCCCACGAATCGATGTGCCCGCCGAGCACGATCACTTCCTCCTGGCTTTTCTCGCCCGCGAATCTCCGCCACCACGTTGCGTGACTGCACGTCGGGCAGGGTGCGGGCGCTCATCCGCAGGTTGATCACCAGGCGCTCCCCGCGCTGCTGCATGCCGGTGCAACATCATGGCACCTTCACGGTGATGGCGCCCGCTGGGATTTGGGCCACGCTGGTGTGTCGTAGCGCATCGCGCCGGTATGCGGGTTTGCATGGAGAAGGAAGCCGTCGAGCGGACCAAGCTCGCTACCGCGCGGCCTGGGCGCCGGACAACGGGCGTACTGCGGTAGCACCGTCTCGCCATAGGTGGTGAACGGAATGTTCCACCACGATCTTGTCCTTTGCCTCGTTCTTTCTGCGCTCCAGCTCCTCGCTTTCCACAACCAGCACGGGCGCGGTGATCTCGCCCGGTGGGTGCCGATGCTCCCACCCAATCCCAGCATGGGCAGCTTGGCGGCGCGGGCCGACCAGCTCGGCGGATTCGGCCCGCGCACCCAGCGCGGCACCATCACCGGCTCGCCGCGGACGTTCTCGGCCAATCGTCGCGCGCGCATCTCCTGGAGTATCCGGGTCGATGGACGCTTGGCCTCCGGCGTGCCGCTGAAGCGAGCGCCGAACCGGCCCTACACCAGCAGCGCCGTTCGCTTGTAGGCCGCATCGTCCCGCAGCGCCGCGTTGATCAGGAGTCCGCAGGGCTCGATAGCGGGCGGCGATGAAACCCGCCGGTGCAGCGAATGCGGAGTTTGTGCAAGAACCAGCGTGGGAGCGAGAGCCACAAGAGCAGCAAATGACAGTGCTCGAACCGGCAAGATACGGATCATTTTAAAGGTTCAGGTATGTGAGTAAGGAAATGTTTGCTGATCGTCCTCATCGCTTCAGCGGCGGCACGGCTGTGGGAGGACGTCGGTGCCGGGTCGCCTGCTCAAACGAGTACGCCAGCTCGATCAGACGCGGCTCGGACCAGGCATCCCCGAAGATCT
>JAUJOM010000042.1:19675-21360 GCA_030447645.1 Longimicrobiaceae bacterium
AACGAGTACGCCAGCTCGATCAGACGCGGCTCGGACCAGGCATCCCCGAAGATCTGCAGCCCGACCGGCAGCCCATCCCCTACACACCCCATCGGCACCGTGATGGCGGGAAAGCCGGTCGGCGGAGAAAGCTGCCAGCTGTTGTTTCCATGCGGGGTGTTCAGGTCGCCGATCAGCCGCGGCGGGTTGCTCCAGGTGGGGTAGACCAGCGCATCCAGCCGTGCCTCCGCCAATACCTTTCGCACCCCGGACTGGAGCTTCGGCACGTTGGCCGCGGCCTGGCGGCAGTCCGGGTCCTCCTCCACCCCCTTGAACTCCGCGAAGCCCCGGAGCCGCGCGCCGATGCTGGGGTGAAACTTCCCGGACTTGATGATCTCGTCCAGGGTTTTGACAGGCGCCCTGGGGCCGAGGCTCGCCAGGTACGCGTTGATGTCCGTCTTGAAGCGCCCGCACCAGAGGGAGCCCTTGATGGTGTCCAGCTCCGGGATGCGGATGTCTACCAGGGTGGCACCACTCCGCCGCATCGCGCTCAGCGCCTCCTCGAAGCGTCGCAGCACCTCCGGATCGGTGGTTTCGCTGTTGGAAAGCTGCCGCACGATGCCGATGCGCGCACCCTTGAGCCCGTCCTTTTTGAGCGAGTCCATGTACCGCCGTGCCTGCTTCCCGCGGCTCGCCTCCGTGATAGGGTCAGCGGGGTCATAGCCGGCAATTACGTCGAATACGGCCACCGCATCCGCCACCGTCCGCGCCATGGGGCCGCCGATGTCGCGGTCCAGGTACAGGGGGATGATGCCGTCACGGCTGGTCAGCCCCATGGTGGAGCGGATCCCCACCAGCGCGGTGTGCGACGAAGGCCCGCGGATGGAGTTCCCGGTATCCGTACCCAGGCCGACGGTGCCGAAGTTGGCCGCAACTGCAGCGGCAGTCCCGCCGCTGGAGCCGGCGGTCGTCCGGTCCAATCCGTACGGATTCTTGGTGTAGCCCGGCAGCATGGAGCCGACGGTCTCGTAGGGTGTAAACGCGAACTCGGCCATGTTGGACTTCGCCAGCACGATCGCCCCCGCTTCTCGCAGGCGCCGCACCTGGAAGGCATCATCCGGGGGAATGGAGCCGGCCAGCGTCAGCGACCCGGCGGTGGTAGGCAGGTCCCGAGTGTCGTAGTTGTCTTTGACGATGACCGGTATGCCGTGCAGCGGCCCGGTCAGGCCGGAGCGCCGAAAGCGCGCGTCCAGCGAATCGGCGACCGCGAGAGCATGGGGGTTGAGGGTGATCAGCGAGTTGAGCGCGGGGCCCCGCTTGTCGTACGCCTCGATGCGCTCCAGGTAATGCTGCACCAGCTGCCGCGCCGTGAGGCGGCCGGCACCCATCGCCCGGTGAATATCGGCGATGGTAGCCTCCTCGATGCGGAAACCGGGCGGCGGAGTGCCGGTGCGCCGAGCAGCCGGGTTTTGAGCAGAGAGGGACGCAGGTGCGATCACTCCCACAAAGAACAGCAGCAGGAACAAGCGAACGGCGAATCGATTCACGGGCTCACAGGAAAGCTGGAGTACTTCGTCCCGACGGGCAGTCAGGCCGAGGCTACGGTTTTACCGCCTGCGGTGGGTTGTACGCAAGGCATCGCGCGAAACACCACAACCCACTCACGTGGCGATCTACCGCTCGACGCTTACCCCGCGCCAGAACGC
>JAUJOM010000005.1:0-43615 GCA_030447645.1 Longimicrobiaceae bacterium
TCGTTGAGCGGGTTCGCAACAACGAGTCGACCAACTTCGGCTACAACGCCCGCACCGACGAGTACCAGGACCTGGTGGAAGCCGGGGTGATCGACCCGACCAAGGTTACTCGCACTGCGTTGCAGAACGCGGCGTCCATCGCCGGCCTGCTCCTTACCACCGAGGCTGTGGTGACGGAGAAGCCCGAGCCCAAGGGCAATGCGGCCGGTGGCGGCATGCCTGGCGGCGGCATGGGCGGCGGCATGGGGGACATGTACTAAGCCGCACGGCTTTAGCAGGTCCCACAGATAGCAAAGCGGCGGGGCTTCGGTCCCGCCGCTTTTGCGTTTACGTCCAAACTATCGGGATTCCGTACGCTTTGAAGTTCTGATCGTGTGTGACCAGCGTGAGGCTTTCGGACTGTGCCTGGGCAATCAACATCCGGTCGAAGGGATCGGAATGATGCAAGGGGAGGTCTGCGACTGCGGCTGCGTCGCGGAAGGTCACCAAAAGCTTTTTGAACCGGCTATGCTCGATGGCATGTTCGATGGGTCCTGGAATTGTCAGTTTGCCAAGCGCAACCTTGATTGCCACTTCCCATGCTGAAGCGACGCTGATGAACACCTGGTCTGCCCCGGATATCGACCTGATCGCTTCCTCCCTCAGCCGCGAGTTGCGTTCACGCCACCACAAGAACACGTGCGTGTCGAGAAGCAACTTCACCGGTTCTGCTCACCAAGATCGTCGTCCTCGCCCACGAAGCCTTTCATGATCGCCGGCGGGAGCGGATCGTCAAAGCCATCGGCAATCCAGATCTGGCCTTCCCAGCCGCCCGGTTGACGTGGCTCACGAAGAGCCTGCGGCAGCGGTACCAACCGCGCCCGTGGCTTGCCGGCCCTGGCTATGATGATTTCTTCACCGGCAGCCGCACGCTCCACCAGGTCCGAAAGGTGGGTCTTGGCGTCGTATAGATTGACAGTCTTGGACATGGCTTCACTCCATTGGTAGACCCAGCAATCTAGCGTGCTGCGCCGATTGGTCAAGTTGGTCAACCGATCTTGCACAGCCGGCTGGTTGCCGGTTCGATCCATTTCCGGATAACTTTGCGGAGATTGTGGTTCAGCCAAATTGAATGTCCAGCATCTCCTGACTCGAATGAGCAACGCCGCCGTGGCTTCCGATCCTGTTCGCGTTACCCTCCCTGACGGCAGTGTCCGTGAGGTGCCTGCTGGTACCACTATCCGTGAATTCGCTCAATCCATCGGCTCGGGACTAGCCAAGGCTGCGCTTGCGGGCAAGATGGACGGGCGCGTTGTGGATCTTGACCGCCCGATTGAGCAGGATACCCGGGTCGAGATCTTGACGGAAAAGAGCGAGGACGCGCTGGAGCTGCTCCGTCACTCTGCCGCGCACATTCTCGCCACTGCGGTGCGACGCGTGCGGCCCGGAGCTGGCATCGGGTTCGGCCCCGCGATCCAGGACGGCTTTTACTACGACTTTGAGGTGGCGGAGCCGTTCACTCCGGACGAGGTAGAGCGGATCGAGCGGGAGATGCAGGCGGTGATCAAGGCCGATGATCCTTTTGAGCGTCGCGTCGTGGACAAGGCGGAGGCGCGCGAGCTTTTCCGGGATGACCCGCTCAAGCTCGAGCGCCTGGAAGAGCTGGGGGACGAGGAAACGATCAGCATCTACCGCAACGGGTCGTTCCTGGACCTGTGCCGGGGACCTCACCTTCCGAGCACCAATCGGCTCAAGCACTTCAAGCTGCTCAACACTGCGGGTGCATACTGGCGGGGCGACGAAATGCGGCAAATGCTGCAGCGCATCTACGGCACTGCTTTCTTTTCCAAAGATGAGCTCGAGCAGCACCTGCACCGCCTCGAGGAAGCGAAGCGACGCGACCACCGCCGGCTGGGGCGTGAGCTGGACCTGTTTCAGTTTCATCCCGTCTCGCCGGGCTCCGCGTTCTGGACGCCGCGCGGCACGACGCTTTACAACACGCTGGTGGACTTTGTGCGCGAGCGACAGCGCGAAGCGTTCCAGGAGATCAAGACGCCGCTGCTTTACACGAAAGTGCTTTGGGAGCAGTCGGGGCACAGGGGTAAGAATCGTGAGAACATGTTCCTGGTGCTCGATGCCGAGACCGGTGAGCACGACATGTCGCTCAAGCCAATGAACTGCCCGTCGCACCACCTTTACTATGCAGCGTCCAAGCACTCCTACCGCGAGCTGCCGCTTCGTTACACGACATTCGATGTGCTGCACCGGAACGAACTCTCAGGAGCACTCTCCGGCCTGACGCGGGTTCGTCAGTTTCAGCAGGACGACTGCCACGTGTACTTGCGCGAAGATCAGATCGCGGAGGAGGTTCGGTTTCTGATGGACTTCATCATCGATTACTACCGCACGTTCGGGCTGGACGCAACGGTGAAGTTCGCGACCCGCCCCGAGGTGCGTATCGGTGAGGACGAAATGTGGGACCGGGCAGAGTCGGCTCTACGCGCGGCACTCGAAGAAACGGGCATGCCCTACGAGCTGAAGCCGGGAGACGGCGCATTCTACGGCCCCAAAGATCGATTTCGATGTGACCGACTCCCTGGGGCGTGCCTGGCAGCTGGGCACGATTCAGCTCGATTACGCCGCTCCGGAGCGCTTTGAGCTCGCCTACGTCGGCGAGGACAACCAGCCGCACCGCCCGGTGGTGATTCACCGTGCGGTGAGCGGCTCGTTCGAGCGGTTCATCGCGATCCTGATCGAGCATTTCGGCGGTGCCTTCCCGGTATGGCTCGCCCCGGTGCAGGTGATGGTGGTGCCGATCTCCGATGCACAGGCGGAGAACGCCCGGCAATACGTCCAGCAGCTGCGGGCAGAAGGCATTCGGGCTGAGCTCGACGCACGCAACGAAACGCTGAACTACCGCATTCGCGAAGCGGAAACTCAAAAAGATCCCCTACATGGCGGTGATCGGCGGACGGGAGATCGAAGAAGAAACCGTGGCTGTGCGGGCTCGGGGAGCAGGTCGCAAGCAAACCGTGCTCCCGCGGGTGGAGTTTGCCGCCCGAGTCCGGGAGCAAAACGCGCGCGGACGCTTGACGTCGGCGTCGAATCCCCATAGATTCGCAGGCAAAGTTAGCCAAGCGGGAGCCGGCGGGCTCCCCACCTTTCGGCTCGTGCGATGCACGATGCCGCCGGGTCCGAAGCACGCGATGCACTCCCCGCGGCGTGGTGGAGCGGCGTCTGCGCGTCAACGGACCTGATCGTTTTCAGGTCCGTTTTCTTTTACCGGAGCAAGCGTCATAAACGAGAAAACGCGTGTAAATCGCCAGATCCGAATCAGTCCCATCCGCGTCATCTCCCCTGAGGGAGAGCAGCTGGGGATTCTCCCCGTCGAGCGGGCCCTCGAAATCGCCGAAGAGCAGGGGCTGGATCTGGTCGAAGTGGCGCCCATGGCCCGTCCGCCGGTTTGCCGGATCATGGATTACGGGAAGTTCAAGTACGAAGAGCAGCGGCAAGCTCGCGAAGCCCGTAAGAAGCAGAAGCACGTAGAGCTAAAAGAAGTGAAGATGCGCCCCGGGATCGAGGATCACGACTACGAATTCAAGACCCGGCACGCGCGACGTTTCCTCGAGGAAGGAAACAAAGTCAAGGTGACCATGATGTTCCGCGGGCGCCAGATGGCGCATCCCGAACTCGGGCGGCAGGTGCTCGAGCGGGTTTCCTCGGAGCTGTCCGATGTGAGCAAGGTCGAGTCGCACCCGCAGATGGAAGCGCGGAGCATGACCATGGTGCTCACCCCGCTCAAAGTATGAAAGGAATAAAGTACGATGCCTAAGATGAAGACGCACCGCGGTGCGGCCAAGCGGTTCAAGAAGACCGCGAATGGCAAGCTGAAGCGCGGCCACGCGATGCACAGCCACATTTTGACCAAGAAGTCGCCCAAGCGGAAGCGCAATCTCCGTGGCACCACGCTGGTAGCCAAAGGGGACGAGAAGCGAATGCACCGCCTGTTGGCGAGCTAAGGAGGAACCACCATGCCTCGTGTAAGTACCAACGTCGCGCGCCTTCGGCGCAAGAACCAGATCTTGAAGCAGGCCAAAGGCTACTTCGGCCGCCGCAAGAATCTGTACAAGACGGCCAAGGAAGCCGTCGAGCGGGCACATCGCTATGCGTACCGTGACCGCAAGAACCGCAAGCGGGATTTCCGTCGTCTGTGGATCATCCGCATCAATGCGGCTGCTCGCCTTCACGATCTGTCCTACTCCCGCTTCATGAACGGCCTCCGGCTGGCGGCGTGGAGATCGACCGCAAGGTGCTGGCGGACATCGCCATTCGTGACCCGAACGCATTTGGTCAGCTCGCCGAAGCCGCGCGCGCCAAGCTCGCATAATCGTTCCGGAACACATTGCCAGCGGCGCCGCGGTGAACACTGCCCCGGCGCCGCTTCGCGTTTCCGGGGTAGCCAAACGCCTGCCCGCTGCACAGATTGCCGATCATGAAAGCTGACCTGATCGCTCAGTTGCAGGGATTGGAGGAGGAAGGGACGGTCGCCGTGCAGGAGGCCCCTCCGGAATCGTTGGAAGGCCTGCGTGTGGAGCTTCTCGGTCGGAAAGGGCGCTTAACGGGGATTCTGCGCCATGTGGTCCAGCTCGCACCCGAGGATCGACCTGTCGTCGGTGCCGAGGCGAACCGTGTCAAGCAGGCGCTTTCGGAACTGCTGGATGCGCGCGCTGCCGAAGCCGGTCCGGCAGAAGCCTTGGGACCGCTCGAAGACCTCACGCTACCCGGGCGGCGCCGCTGGCGCGGTGGCCTGCACCCTGTCACGCAGACGGTGAATGAGATCTGCGACATCTTCCGCGATCTCGGCTTTTCGCGCGTGAGTGGTCCCGAGGCGGAAACGCTCGACTACAACTTCACCAAGCTCAACATCCCGCTGGACCATCCGGCGGCGGACATGCACGACACCTTCTTCCTGAATGAAGGCGTCGTGCTTCGTACCCATACCTCGCCGGTTCAGGCGCGCACCATGGAGCGCTGCGCGCCGCCCGTGCGAGTGGTCGTCCCCGGCATGTGTTACCGCCGGGATGCCTGGGATGCCAGTCACGCGCCCGCCTTCGAGCAGATCGAAGGCCTCGCCGTAGATGAGGGCATCTCCTTTGTGGATTTTCGCGCCACCATCGACGAGTTCGTGCGGCGCTTCTTCGGTCCGGCTACCCGCACCCGCTTCCGGCCCTCGTACTTCCCCTTCACGGAGCCCTCCGCTGAAGTGGACGTATCTTGCCAGATCTGCGGTGGCTCCGGGTGCAGCGCCTGCAAGGGGACGGGATGGATGGAAATCATGGGCGCGGGGATGGTACATCCCAAAGTGTTCGCCAATGTGGGATATGATCCGGAGCGTTACACCGGGTTCGCGTTCGGAATGGGACCGGCACGCATTACCATGCTCCGCCACCGCATTCCCGACATCCGCCTGCTGTACGAGAACGACATGCGCTTCCTGGAGCAGTTCGCATGAACATCTCCTACAGGTGGCTCCGCGATATGGCGCCCGGCATCCCCAGCTCGCCGCAGCGAAGTGGCGGAGCGGCTCGCCATGCTTGGCGCGCCGGTGGACGAGATCGTCGAGCTTGGCGCGGAGCTGGGCGATGTGGTCATCGCTCGCGTGGATGACGTCCGGCAGCACCCAAACGCGGATCGGCTGCGGGTGTGCACGGTGGACACGGGCACGGGCGCGACGCTGCAGGTGGTGTGCGGTGCCCCCAACGTGCAGGCAGGTGGGTTTTACCCATTTGCGCCGGTAGGGGCGACGCTACCAGGTGACGTGCAGATTCGCAAGGCCAAGCTGCGGGGTGAAGCATCCGAGGGGATGCTGTGCTCCGCGCGTGAGCTGGGGCTGGGCCGCGACCACGCTGGGTTGCTGGCGTTGACGGGAGAGTGGGAGCCTGGCGCGCGCTTCGTGGACGCGCTGGAATTGGACGACGCGCGCCTGGTGGTCGATGTGACGCCTAACCGGCCTGACCTGCTTTCCCATGTGGGCGTAGCGCGCGAAGTTGCGCCGGGTGGAGTCGCTGAGATCACGGCTGCTCCTTTTGACGGCGCGAGCGTATGTCCGCAGCCAGCACGTGCCGAGTGGCAAGGTGAAGTCGCCGGGATACGCGTCGCGATCGACGACCTCGACGGGTGCCCGCGCTACATGGCAGCGGTAATCCGCGGCGCCCGCGTCGGCCCCTCGCCCGAATGGGTGGCAACCCGCCTGCGGGTGATCGGGCTACGGCCCATCAACAACGTCGTGGATGCCACCAATTACGTGCTCCACGAGCTTGGTCAGCCACTGCACGCCTTCGACCTGGCGCGCCTCCAGGGCGGCGAAGTACACATCCGTCGCGCAGGCGACGGGGAAACGCTGCGCACGCTGGACGGGGTGGAGCGTACGCTGGTCGCGCAGGACCTGGTGATTGCGGATGCTGAGCGCCCAATTGCTCTCGCGGGCGTGATGGGCGGTGCCGACAGCGAAGTGTCGGAGACAACCACGGAGCTCCTCATCGAGTGTGCTCGTTTCGATCCGCGCTCGGTGCGCCGGGCGGCTCGGCGTCTGGCGCTTTCGACCGACGCCTCGTATCGCTTCGAGCGGGGAGTTGATCCAGAGGGTCTGCCGCGAGCATTGAACAGCGTAGTGGATCTCATCGTGGCCCTGGCCGGTGGGACACCCGAAGCTGCTCTGGACGTGGGCGCAGACGCGCGCGATCAAACCACCGTGGTGTTGAACCCTGAGCGGGTGAACCGAACACTGGGCGTGAGCCTGGATCCCGGCGAAATCGCCGGGTACCTCCGCCCGCTGGGCTTCGAGACAGCACGGCAGGACAGTGTGCTGCGCGTACAGGTGCCAAGCTTTCGATCAGACGTGGAAACGGAGATCGATCTGGTGGAGGAGATCGCCCGCCGCAGGGGATATGATACATTCGTGGGGTCGCTGCCGGCGTTTCGCCCGTCCGCGGTGCCGACGGAGCCCATGGTGGCGTTGCAGGCGCGGCTCCATGCCCTCCTTGGACGCTGGGGGTTTCTGGAAGCGCGCACCGCGGGGTTCGCGCCCGCCGCCCCGGAACGGGTGCCATTGCGCAATCCACTCTCGGCCGAGGAAAGCAGCCTGCGTGACGCACTGCTTCCGGGTTTGCTGCGGCGGCTGGAACACAACCTGGCTCATGCGGTGCGCGATGTTCGCCTGTACGAGATCGGCACGGTCTTCCTGCCGGACAGCCAGGGTCAGGCCCCCCGCGAGGATGTCCACCTTGCGGCGGTGTTCACCGGAGCACGCGACCCGGCGCACTGGACCAGCCCGGGCGAAGCATGGACTGTATGGGATCTAAAGGGCCTGCTTGAAGATCTCGCTTCCGAACTCGGTGGTCAGGGGGTACCCGAGGGCGAACGTTTGCAGGTGGGCGGGAAAGATGGTGCGGTGCTCGGCGGGGGCGGGCCTTTGCCCGCCAGGGGGGGGGCGGTGTGGGGACTCGAGGTCACCATCGCCCCGCAGAACGCGCAGGTCGATGCCGCCGCGTACCACCCTCTACCGATCTTTCCCGCCGTGGATCGGGATTTGGCGCTGCTGATCCCGGACGGGGTCACTGCGGCGGAAGTGGACAGCGCAATTCGTACAGCCGCGGGACCCATGCTAGAAGCGCTCTTCCCTTTCGACCTGTTCCAGGGAGCTGGAATTCCGCAGGGAAATCGAAGCGTCGCCTGGCGGCTTCGTTTCCGTACGGCGGAGCGCACCTTGACGGACGCCGAGGTGGACGCCGCCATCAACCGAACGCTCAAGACCCTGGAGGACCGATTTGGCATCCGCCGCCGCTGAGCAGTCCGCAAGTGAGCTTCCCGCGGGGTGGGAGCGCCTGGCCGATGCTACGGACGAGGTCGTCGCTTCCCTGGCGCACTGGCGCCGCCGCGCACTCGACGCCGAGGCTGAGGTGAACCGGCTCCGGCAGGCCATGAACGACATGCTCCTCGCACCCACTGAGGGAGAGATTGGGTCCGTGGACGAGCTGAAGCGACTCCGAGTCGAGAATGCACTCTACCTGAGCCGCATCGTCGAGGCGCGAAAGCGGGTGAGCACACTGCTTACCCGTGTGGCAGCGCTGGAGGAGGACCGATGACCCGGAGTCCCCGGCACCAGGTGACGGTAGAGATTCTTGGCGAAAAGCACGTGCTTCGCTCTGACGCCGCGCCGGAGTACACCCGTGCCGTTGCGGCTCACGTCGAGACCAAGGTCGCGGCGCTCCCGGGAACGCTGGAATCTCATCGGCGGGCCATTCTCGCCGCGCTGGCAATCACCGACGAGCTATTTCGGGCCAGGGAGGAGATCCGTCTCCTGCAGGAAAACAGGGAGCGCGGGATTGCGTTTCTTGCAGAGCGGATGGAGCGTGCACTGCAGGAGGCGGAGAGGGACCCGGTGAGCTAGTGCGCGGGGTTGCGCCGCCGCCCGGCGCGGTCCTATGTTTCGCGTGCGGCCCCGCCACAGTGGTGCCGGTCAATGGTGGCAGGGAATCCCCTGCCACCGCTTTTTTGTCCATCGCGGGCCTCGCCCGCTGGGAGATATAAATCACATGGAGATCCTGTGGATCGCCCTGGCTGCGCTGCTCGCCGGGCGCGGAGGATGGGCGGTCGGCCGTGCCGCGGAGCAGAGTCGGCTCCGCGCGCGCGTGCCGCCGCCAAAGATGAGGCAGCCCGAATCCGGGCGGCCGCCGAGCAGGAAGCCGAAAATCTACGAAAAGCCGAGATTCTCGCCGGAAAGGAAGATGCGTTCCGCTCCAAGGAAGAATGGGAACGTGAAGAAGGACGCCGCCGTGAAGAGCTTGAGCGCTCCGAGCGACGCGCTCAGGAACGGCAGGAGGTGCTGGATCGCAAGCTGCACCTGCTGGACGACAAAATCCAGGCTCAGGAAAAGCGTGCGGAGGCGCTCCAGAGCCGCGAGCAGTCCGTGGAAGCGCGGGAGCGCGAGGCCGCTGACAAGCTGGCCGGAGTACAAAAGCGACTGGAAGCGCTCGCCGGACTGAGTGCCGATGAAGCGCGCCGGGAGCTGCTGCAAAACATGGAAGAGGAGGCGCGCGCGGCCGGCGCACAGCGAGTTCGCGAGATCAAGGAAGAGGCGCGCCGGGAAGGGGATCGCGAAGCCAAGGAAATCATCTCCCTCGCCATCCAGCGGATCGCCGCCGACCACACCGCGGAAACCACCGTTTCGGTAGTGCATCTGCCGTCCGACGAGATGAAGGGAAGGATCATCGGCCGGGAAGGGCGCAACATCCGCGCATTCGAGCAGGCTACCGGGGTGGATGTGGTGATCGATGACACGCCGGAGGCGGTGGTGCTTTCCGCATTCGATCCCGTGAGGCGGGAGACCGCCCGGATCGCCCTTGAAAAGCTGGTGTCGGACGGGCGGATCCACCCCAGCCGTATCGACGAGCTCGTGGCCCGTAGTCGCAAGGAGGTCGAGAACGGCATGCGCGAGGCAGCCGAGGAGGTTCTGTACGAGCTTGGCATCCATGGTGTGCATGCCGAGGTCGTGAAGACGCTCGGACGCCTGAAGTTCCGCACTTCGTACGGGCAAAATCCAGCTTCAGCACTCCAAGGAAGTGGCCCTGCTCGCCGGGAACATGGCGGCGGAGATGGGCTTCAACGCCACCCTGGCGAAGCGCATGGGGCTGCTGCACGACGTCGGCAAGGGTCTGACGCACGAGCACGAGGGGACCCACGTGGAGCTGGGCTGGAACCTGTGTAAAAAGCATGGAGAGCCCGACCCGGTGCTGAACGCCATCAAGGCGCACCACGACGAGGAGCCTCACCGGTATCCCGAAACGTTCCTGGTCACCGCCGCCGACGCCATCAGCGGCTCGCGCCCCGGGGCTCGCCGGGAAATGTTCGAAACGTACGTCAAGCGACTGGAAAAACTGGAAGAGATCGCCACTTCCTTCCCAGGAGTGGAGCGTTCCTTTGCCATTCAGGCGGGGCGCGAGCTTCGTGTGCTGGTGATGCCGGACCGGGTTTCCGATGAGGACATGGAGCGCCTGTCGGAGGAGACCGCGCGCCGGATCGAGACGGAGCTGCAGTACCGGGTCAGATCAAGGTGGTGGTGATCCGTGAAACCCGTTCGGTGGGGATTGCCCGCTGAGAATCCTCTTCGTTGCCGATGTGATCGGCAGTCCCGGTCGAAAGACCGTCAAGGCGCTCCTGCGTACGAAAAGAAACGCGTGCTGATGCAGTGGTTCTCAATGGGGAGAACGCCGCCGGCGGTTCGGGATCACGCCGGAGATCGTTCGCGAGTTTCTGGACCTCGGCGTGGATGTCATCACTACCGGCAATCACATCTGGGACAAAAGGAAATCGTTCCGGTGCTCGAGCGCGAGCCGCGTCTGCTGCGGCCGGCGAACTATCCGCCACAACCCCGGGCGCGGCTCCGCGACCGTACAAGTAGCCGGCAAGCAGCTTGCCGTGCTCAACCTGCAGGGACGCACCTTCATGCCCCCGTGGACGATCCGTTCCGAGCGGCCGATGCGCTGCTCAGTGAATGCCGCGAGCAGGCGGATTTCGTTGTTATTGACTTTCACGCGGAAGCGACCAGCGAAAAGCAGGCCTTCGCGCGCTATCCTGGATGGCCGTGTGTCTGCCGTGGTCGGGACACACACACATGTACAAACCGCCGACGAACGAGTTTCTGCCAAGGGGAACAGCAACCATTACGGACCTGGGGCTGACCGGCTCACTCGGCGGAGTGATCGGGATGAAGCCTGACATCTCCATCCAGCGGCAGATCCTGCTCGCGCGGAGAGCGCATGCAGCCGGCGGACGACGACCCTGCACCTGCAGGGTGTGGTGGTGGAGATCGATCCGGCAGCAGGACGTGCGCGCTCCATCGAGCGGGTGAGCGTTCCCTATGCCCGAGCCCTTCAGAGGTGCGTTCGGCCGGGTGTAGCGGCATGGCACGTATCATCAACGGAGCCGAGATCAGCCGTGTCCTGCGCGCGCAGATCGCCGCCGAGGTCGCGGAGCTTCGGGCCCCTGGCATCGTGCCTGGTCTCGCCGTGGTGCTGGTGGGGAATGACCCCGCGAGCGAGGTGTACGTCCGCGGCAAGGCGCAGGCGTGCCGGGAGGCAGGCATGGGACCGGACGCTCGGTCTGCCCGCGAATGTTCGCCGATGAGTTGTTCGGAGTGATCGACGGCTAAATGCGGATCCCGATGTGCACGGTATCCTCGTCCAGCTCCATTGCCCGAGCACCTAGATCCCAAAGCGGTGCTGAACCGCGTCCGCCCGTCCAAGGACGTGGACGGCTTTCATCCCCTCAACGTGGGCCGGGTCTTTGTGGCGGACCCGCGCGGATTCCCGCCCGCGACTCCCGGCCGGAATCATGGAGTTGATCCGGCGGGAGGAAATCCCCACCCATGGGCGCCACGCGGTAATTGTGGGGCGGAGCCTGATCGTCGGGAAGCCACCTCGCCTCGCTGCTGATGGCTCCCGGCCCAAACGCCACCGTGACGCTGACGCATCGGCACACGGTTGACCTGGTATCCCACACCCGCATGGCCGACATCCTGATTACCGCGGTGGGAAAGCCCGGTTTGATCACGGCTGACATGGGTGAAGCCCGGTGTTGCCGTGTTCGACGTGGGGATCAGCCGCCTCGCTGATCAGCGTCTCCTCGCGGCTACCGAGTGGTGGGTGATGTGGACTTCGAGGGAGTATCGCGGAGGTAGCATCTGCGATCACACCCGTTCCGGCGGGGTTGGACCGATGACCATCGCCATGCTGCTCCGCAACACGCTCAACGCGACGCTGCGGAGCGAGCACGCGCGGCGCAGGTCGTGCGGTGACCTGGGATCTGTTTGCTTCCAACTCCGTGGCTCTGGCACGAAGCGCTGGCACGCTCGGTGGCAGCCTCCTCGCGGGGTGTGCCTGGGATGCCGCGGGAGAGCTGGACGGTTTCGGCCATCAATGCGGCGGCGCGGGAGCTGGTGGAAAGCTTGTTCCCGCCCCGTGTGGGTTGCGGGCGAGGTGACCAGCTTCACCCGCGCCCGCTCCGGCCACTGCTACTTTCGCTTCGGGATGCGGACTCTCAACTCCGCTGCGTGATGTGGAAGGACGAGGCTCGTCGACTCCCGACCTCACGCCGCGGAGGGAATGCAGGTGCGAGTGCTGGGGCGCTTCTCGCTGTACGAGCCGCGTGGCGAGTTCCAGCTCGTGGTTTCGGATCTGGACGCGAAGGGGATGGCCTGTGGAAGCTGGCTTTTGACCGGCTGCGGATTCGGCTGGATGCGGAGGGGCTGCTTGCGCCGGAGCAAGCGCCCGATTCCGCGGCAGCCGCGCTGTGTCGGACTGGTCACCTCGGCTTCCGGTGCCGCGCTCCCGCGATATGCTGGCCGTGATCCGCCGTCGGGCGCCGTGGACGGAGGTGGTGCTGTGCGGCTGCCGGGTTCAGGGCGACGGTGCCGCGGAAGAAATCGCCGCGGCAATCCGGATGTTCGCCCGTGCCCGCTGTGCCGACGTGCTTATCGTCGGGCGAGGGGGCGGTTCAGTCGAAGATTTGTGGGCGTTCAATGAGGAGGTCGTGGCCCGTGCCCTGGCCGAATCCCCCGTGCCCACCATTTCAGCTGTGGGCCATGAAACCGACTTCACCATCGCCGACCTGGTGGCGGATCTGCGCGCTCCCACCCCCTCTGCCGCCGCTGAAGCCGCGGTTCCGGAGCGAAATGCACTGTGTCGCGAAGCCCGCGAGCTGGCGCTCCGGTTGGAAAGCAGCATCCAGGGGAGACTGGCAGAGCTGCGGGATGCAGCCGAGGTCGAACGCACGACCTTGGTCGAGGCGACGTATGGTTTGACGCGTCGGCATCGGGAGCGCATTGCTCAAGAGGCAGGAAAGCTGAATGCGCTTTCGCCGCTCGCCGCTTTGGGCCGTGGCTTCGCGGTTCCCCTTGATCCCGGGGGGCGGGTGCTGCGAAGCGCGGGTGATTTCGTTCCGGGTGCCAGCTTTCGGCTCCAGGTCGTGGACGGTGTCGTGCCCTGTGAGGTGGCGAGGTGACCAGGGAAGCTCCGAGCTTTGAGAGCGCTTTTGCTCGCCTGGAGGAGATCATTGCCGAAATCGATGGGGGCAATTTGGAGCTGGATGACGCCCTCGCCCTCTTCGAGGAGGCTGTCGGGCTGCTGCGCCTCACCGGCCAACAGCTGGATGCTGCCGACCTGCGCGTTCAGCAACTCCTCGCGGAAGGCGATGGGTGGGCCTTGAAGCCGTTCGGGGGTGACGCTTGATCGGGGCGCAGCTTGCGTTCAGCGTCGCACACGCGGCTGAGCAGGCGGACCACGCTCTGCGTGTGGTTGCCATGGAACTTACGAGCAGTCTGCCGACCGCGCTCGCCAGACCCGTAGAGTACGCGCTGGAGGGTCAGGGCAAGCGCCTGCGGCCGCTGCTGTGCTGCGCGGGATATGCCGCGGTTCGTCGCACGCAGGAGATCCCTGATGGAATGTGGCGGCTCGCATGTGCACTGGAACTGATCCACACCTACTCGCTCATCCACGACGACCTGCCGTGCATGGATGACGATGATCTGCGCCGCGGACGTCTCACTCCCCATCGGGTATTCGGTGCCCCCGCGGCAGTGCTGGCGGGGGCGGCACTGATTCCTGCCGCTATGATGGCGCTCGACGTAGAAGCTGCCGGGCTTGGCCTCGACGCCGTCACGCGCGGGCAGCTGGTACGCGAACTCGCACGCGCGGCCGGAGCCACCGGGATGGTGGGCGGACAGTGGCGGGACCTGGAAGCCGAGGCGGTACCCATAGACGCGGAGGGCCTCGAACGGATTCACCGCGAAAAAACGGGCGCATTGCTCGCGACGAGCCTGCGCATCGGAGGCATCGCGGCAGGGGCGGTCTCCGAAGAGCTGGATGCCCTTTCCGCTTACGGGCAGGCGCTTGGCCTTGCCTTTCAGATCACCGATGACCTGCTGGACGTGGAGGGCAAGCCGGAAGTGACCGGGAAGTCATCGGGTCGAGATCAAGCACTGGGTAAGTCGACGTATCCTGGATTGCATGGCATGGAGCGGGCTCGAGCCATGGCGGAAGAGCGGGTGCGCGATGCGGTTGCGGCACTGGCGGGTGCTGGTTTGGACACACCCTCGCTGGTGAAAATCGCCCGTCACGTTGTCGAGCGGCAGTGCTAGCGGCTAGATTGCTGCATGTCTGACCTTATGCTAGAACACCCGGACGGAGCCGCACCCGTGTCGCTTCTCGCTCAAATCATGTCGCCCGTCGAGCTGCGCTCGCTGCGCGAGGACCAGCTCGAGGCCCTCGCTGACGAGATGCGCGAGCGCATCCTCGACGTGGTTTCCCAGCACAAGGGTGCCCACTTCGGCTCCAATCTGGGAACCATCGAGCTGACCATTGCACTGCACCGGGTGTTCGACACCCCGCGCGATCAGCTCATCTGGGACGTGGGCCACCAGGCGTACCCACACAAGATGCTCACCGGGCGCAACGAAGCGCTCCCCTCGATTCGTAAAGGGGGCGGCCTGTCCGGCTTCCTGCGGCGGGACGAGAGCGAGTACGATGTGTTCGGGGCGGGGCACGCGGCGACTTCGATCTCAGCGGCATGCGGTGTCGCGGCGGCGCGCGACCTCAAGGGCCAGAATTTCGAAGTGATCGCAGTGATCGGCGACGGCTCCATGACCTGCGGTCTGGCGTACGAAGCGCTCAACAACGCGGGCGACACGGACCGGGACCTGATTGTCGTGCTGAACGACAACCAGATGTCCATCTCGCCCAACCTCGGGGCGCTCCACCGCTATCTGACGCAGGTCCGGACCAACCCCCTGTACAACCGGGTCCGGGAAGAAGCCAAGCGCCTGGTGCACTCTGCCCCGAAGCTGGGCACCGTAGGCGCGTACGTCGAAAAGCTTGCGGTCCGTGCGGACGACGCCGTCAAGAACATGTTCGTCCCGGGGATGATCTTCGAAGAGCTGGGCTTTCGGTACGTCGGTCCGATCGATGGGCACGACATCCCGCTGCTGCTCCAAACACTTCAGGACGTCAAGGAGATCGACGGCCCGCGGCTGGTGCATGTGCTCACCACCAAGGGGAAGGGCTGGGGCCCGGCGGAAGCAGACCAGGTCAAGTGGCACGCAGGCGGTGGCTTCGACAAGCGCACCGGCGCGCCGCTGAAGAAGTCCTCCGGCGGGTTGCCGCGCTACCAGAACGTGTTCGGCGAAGCACTGACGGAGCTGGCGATGCAGCACCCGGATGTAGTCGCAATCACCGCCGCGATGGCCACGGGCACCAGCACCGATGTCTTTCAGCAGGCGCACCCCGAGCGGTTCTTTGATGTCGGGATCGCGGAAGGTCACGCCGTGACATTCGCCGCTGGTCTGGCGACGCAGGGCATCAAGCCGGTGGTCGCCATCTACTCCACCTTCCTGCAGCGGGCGTACGACTCCATCGTGCATGACGTTGCCATGCAGGATCTGCCGGTGCTCTTTTGCATGGACCGCGCGGGTATCGCCGGCGACGACGGTCCGACGCACCACGGCGGGATCGACATTCCCTACATGCTTGCTGTTCCTGGGATGACAATTACCGCGCCCAAGGACGCCGATGAGATGATCGGGCTGCTCCGCACCGGCATCGGGTGGAATCAGGGCCCGTTTTCGGTGCGCTGGCCCCGCGACAGCGTTCCCGCTGCTCCGCGTCCGATATCCGAGATTCCCGCGGTACCCTTCGGCACCTGGGAAATCCTGCGGGCAGGGTCCGGGATTGCGCTCCTCGCCACTGGCTCCATGGTGTATCCTTCGCTTGCGGCGGCCGAAATGCTGGCTCGGCAGGGCATCGACACGACGGTGGTGAACTGCCGCTTCATCAAGCCGCTGGATGAGCTCGCCCTGGAGCGGCTCTTCCCCGGCCATACCCGCGCCCTCACCATTGAGGAGGGGAGCGTAGTCAACGGCTTCGGCACGTATGTACGGGCGTGTATCGCGGACCGCTGGCCGAGTGTCGAGACCGCGTCGCTGGGACTCCCGGATCGCTTCGTGGATCACGGTGAACGCGCAGACCTCCTGGCCGAGCTGGGTCTCACCCCGGAAGGGATCGCCGAGCGCGCCCGCGCATTGATCGCGGGCGGCGTGCCGGCCCAGTTGCGCGAAAGCGCGTAGGTGCGCGTCGGCGTCGTCGCTCACCCCGGCTATGCGGCGCTGGGCGCGACGCTGAACCGGGTTGCGGATTACGCACGCTCGCGGGCGCTGGAGCTTCGCTACGAAGCTTCCCTTCGGCCGTTTGTTCCGGACTTCCCCTCGCTCGCGCGCGGCGACTACGACAGCCTGGACCTCCTGCTCACCCTCGGGGGTGATGGTACGCTGCTACGGGGCGCGCGAATGGTCGCGCCGTACGGAGTTCCTATCCTCGGGGTGAACTTCGGGCACCTGGGTTTTCTTACGTCGGCGTCCCCTGAGGAGCTGGAGTCCGCTCTGGACGGGGTGCTCGCCGGCGAAATGAAGACGGACCTGCGGATGACCCTGCGCGTGCGCGCGGAGGGCGCCGACGGCACCCTTCACGCCTCGTATCTGGCTTTGAACGACGCGGTGCTCAAAGGCGGCGTCGCGCGGGTGATCCGGCTGGGTGTTTACGCCCATGGGGAGGAGGTCGGCACATACAGCGCCGACGGGATCATCCTGGCTACCCCCACGGGCTCCACCGCGTACTCGCTGTCGGCAAACGGCCCCATCGTTTCACCGCTGGTGGACTGCATTCTCGCGACGCCCATCTGCCCGCACACTTTGGCGGTCCGCCCCCTCATTCTCCCGGCGGACGAAACCATCACCGTGGAGGTGCTTCCGCCATCGCCCGAGCTGGTGCTCACCATCGATGGGCAAGAAGCGGTCAGTCTCGCTCCGGGGGACCGGATCGTTGCCCGCCGTTCGTCGACGCCCGTACGGCTGCTCCGCTTCCCAGGACAGGCGTTTTTCCCGACGCTCAGGCGCAAGCTCCGTTGGGGGGATCTGGAGGAGCGGGACCAATGAGCACACGAGGTAATGCGCGGTGTGCCTAAAATCTACGACGGAGGCGTTGAGTCCGGAGCCGGTGTACCCCGACTAGTTGCTGCCGTATCCTTCTCCTTAACCAGAACCCGGACGCGGGCGCGGGGCTGCATGACCCGCGGCAGCTTGCGTATCACCTCGGGTGGCGCAGGATCGGCTTGCTGCACGGGAGCAACCGACGCGGACGCTTCGATTTCCGGTCGCTTGGCTTCCACACCCTTGGCGATCTCATCCCACACACCCGCGAGCAAGGTGTCTCCTGCATGCGCAGCGACGAAGGCGCGCAGCTGAGCTTCCGTTACCTCGTGTTCCTTGAGCGCGTGGGCACGCGCCGCCTTGGTGGTGTCGCTGGTCCGAAGCGCCACGCTCGCCGCGACGAACTGTTGACGCGAAATCGTCTTCGCCGACTGGGCCGCTCGCCTTTCGCAACCTCCGCCGGCACCAACCAGAAGCAGCACCACCACCATCCAGATCCGTCTGCTCAAAGTAACCTGCCGTAAAGGGGTAGATTCGCCACATCGGCAGCATACGGCTGCCACAAAGGCCGCGTCAACCCCGCTCGGCCGGCACGCTTCTTTCTCTGCCTAACTGCAATTCGCAAGTACGGTTTTGCGAGATTGCCCAATAGACACCAACTGCTTTCGAAACTCGACAATGATCAACTTCGACCGTTTGACGGTGAAGTCGGCGGAAGCGATCCAGGTCGCGGCCAACGCTGCCCGCCAGGCCGGGAACCCCGCCATCGAGGACGTACACCTGCTCGGAGCGCTGCTCGCACAGGACGAAGGAATCGTTGTCCCGATCCTGCAAAAAGTCGGCGTGAACGTGGCGCGGCTGAACACCGAGCTTCAGGCCGCGACTGCCCGCCTGCCGAAGCAATCCGGTGGAGCGCAGCCAACCATTTCGCGGGAGCTCAACGAGGTGCTGGATCGTGCGGAGCAGGAAGCGCGCGATCTCAAGGACGAGTACATCTCCACCGAGCACCTGCTGCTCGCGCTTGCCGAAAAGCGTGGCAGCACCACGCGGGAGCTGCTCATCGCCCAGGGTGCTACGCGTGATGCCGTGCTGCAGGCTTTGCAGCAGGTCCGTGGCTCCTATCGTGTGACCGACCAGAACCCTGAGGAAAAGTACCAGGCGCTGCAGCGCTTCTCCACCGATCTCACCGAGCGCGCCCGGAGGGGCAAGCTGGATCCGGTCATCGGCCGCGACGAGGAGATTCGCCGCGTCATCCAGGTGCTCAGCCGCCGCACCAAGAACAATCCCGTGCTGATCGGTGAGCCGGGTGTGGGCAAGACCGCTATCGTGGAGGGGCTGGCGCAGCGCGTCGTCAACGGCGACGTGCCCGAGGGATTGCGTGACAAGACGGTGGTTTCGCTGGACATCGGCGCCATGCTCGCCGGTGCCAAGTACCGCGGTGAGTTCGAAGAGCGCCTCAAGTCCGTCCTGACGGAGATCACCGATGCGGAGGGCAAGTTCATCGTCTTCATCGACGAGCTGCACACGATCGTTGGGGCGGGGAAGACGGAGGGCTCCACCGATGCGGGCAACATGCTCAAGCCATCACTGGCGCGGGGCGAGATCCGGGTGGTGGGTGCCACCACGCTGGACGAGTACCGGCAGAACATCGAAAAGGACCCGGCGCTGGAGCGACGCTTCCAGCCGGTGTACGTCGGCGAGCCCTCCGTGGAAGACACCGTTGCCATTCTGCGCGGCCTCAAAGAGCGCTACGAGGTGCACCACGGCGTGCGTATCACCGACCCGGCGATCGTGGCTGCGGCGACGCTCTCCAACCGCTACATCGGTGATCGCTTCCTGCCGGACAAGGCCATCGACCTGATCGACGAGGCAGCCAGCCGCCTGCGCATCGAGATCGACTCGCTCCCGCAGGAGATCGACGAGGTGGAGCGCCGCATCACCCAGCTGGAGATCGAGCGGCAGGCGCTATCCCGCGAAAGCGACCCGGAGTCGCGGGAGCGCCGGGCGCGTGTCGAGCAGGAGATTGCCAACCTGCGTGAGCGTTCCCAGGGGATGAAAGCCCAGTGGCAGGGGGAAAAGCAGGCGATCACCGACATGCGGGAGATGAAGGAGCGCCTGGATGGGCTCCGCACGGAGGTGGACCGCGCCACTCGCACGGGTGACCTGAACCGCGCGGCCGAGCTGCAGTACGGCGAGATTCCTGCCCTGCAAAAGGACCTGCAGGACGCGGAGGCACATCTCGCCGAGGTACAGCAGAACGCCAGGTACCTCAAGGAGGAGGTGGACGCTGACGACATCGCGGAGGTGGTCGCCCGCTGGACGGGCATTCCGGTTTCGCGCATGCTGCAGTCGGACCGGGAGCGCCTCGCCCATCTGGACGAGCACCTGAACGAGCGGGTCATCGGCCAGCCGGAGGCAACTCGCGCCGTCGCTGACGCGGTGCGGCGCTCCCGTGCGGGGATGCAGGATCCTAACCGGCCCATCGGCTCCTTCATCTTCCTGGGGCCCACGGGTGTGGGGAAGACGGAAACCGCGCGTGCCCTGGCCGAGTTCCTCTTCGACTCGGACGAGGCGCTGGTCCGCATCGACATGTCCGAGTACATGGAGAAGCACGCCGTCGCCCGCCTGATCGGGGCGCCTCCGGGGTACGTCGGCTACGAGGAGGGCGGGCAGCTCACCGAGGCAATCCGGCGGCGCCCCTACTCGGTGGTGCTCTTCGACGAGATCGAAAAGGCGCACCCGGATGTGTTCAACATCCTGCTGCAGATCCTGGACGACGGACGGCTGACCGACAGCCAGGGGCGGGTGGTCAACTTCCGCAACACGGTGATCATCATGACCTCGAACATCGGCAGCCCGCTGGTCCTGGAGCGTGCATCGCTGCTTCGGGACGCTGACACCCGGGAGGGGGTTGAACAGGCTGTGCTCGCGGAGCTGCGCCGCGGGTTCCGGCCGGAGTTCCTCAACCGTGTGGATGACATTATCGTGTTCCGGCCGCTCGGACCCGAGGAGCTTTCGGTGATCGTGGAGCTTCAGCTGCGGCGGCTCCAGCAGCTGCTCGCGGAGCGCAAGATCACCCTGCAGGTCACCGACGAGGCGAAGCAGTTCATCGCCGCGGAAGGGTACGACCCGGCGTACGGCGCCCGGCCGCTGAAGCGAGCCATCCAGCGCCTGGTGCAGAACTCGCTCGCCATCCGCGTGCTGGAAGGAGAGTTTTCCGAGGGCGACACCGTGGTGGTGGACCACGAGCTCGGGACACACGGGCTTTCGTTCCGGGCCATGGGCGCAGTCGCCAGTGTTGGCGCCTGACCGCCAAGCCGGTTGACACACCTCTGGTGCGGTCCTAGCATTTGGGCCGGCCCCAACGGCAGGGGCCGGCCCATTTCATCCGCACCGACCCACCGTGCTTTCGCATCGCTTTTTCTGGCTTGTCCCGCTGCTTGTTGCGTTCATGGCTGCTTCGTGCCGGACGTATGTGCCGCCCGCGCGGGGGCTCCCGGTGCGACCGGCCCTACCGTAGCGGTCGAGCGATTCCTGCGTCACGCGGCTGCCAAGGAGTACGGCCAGATGGGGTGGATTTTCGGTACCGCACAGGGGCCGCTGCTGCGCGATCCCCCGGCCGATGTGGAGCGCGCATGTACGCTCTCGCCACCGTGCTGGAGCACACCAGGTTTGCCGTGCAGGCCGAGAACCCGGTTCCAGGGCGGGCAGGTACGGCGGTGCAGCTGCCCGTTCGACTCGTTCAGCGCGGCGGGAGTACACGGTGCCCTTTACGGCGGTCCGGGGGCCGCATGGGCGCTGGTTCATCGAGCAGATCGGCGTGGAGGCAATCACGGCGCAGCCTCCAGCAGTTCGATGAGCACCCCGCCGGTGGAACGGGGGTGGAGGAACGCCACCCGATGGCCATGCACCCGGGCGCGGCACACCGTCGATCAGTTCATAGCCGGTGGCGCGGTGTTCTTCCAGCGCACGCTCGATGTCGGGCACGCGGTAGCAAAGGTGGTGCATTCCCGGCCCGCGTCGCTCCAGGAACCTGGCTACCGGGGAATCAGGGCGGACGGGCGCGAGCAGTTCGATCCGCCCCACTCCAGTACCCACGAAGATCACCTCCACTCCCTGCGTCTCCACCACTTCGCGTCCGGAACCTTCCGCGTTGGCGAGAGCTCCGAAGGTGGGCAGAGCGTCGTCCAGTGAATGTACGGCCACGCCTACGTGATCCAGAATCCGTCCGGTCATTTCTCCCCCGCGGTTGATTTCTTGCGTCTATTCCGGAGCCAACGATAACCCGCGGCGGCCCTGTGGACCACCGCTCACGCAGCTGAGGAGACTAGATTATGGCGGAAAACGGCAGCACCGTCACCGTGACGGATGACAGCTTTGCGACCGAGATCGAAGGCGGAGAAGGGCTTTCGATTGTTGACTTTTGGGCCACCTGGTGCGGACCGTGCCGGATGGTTGCGCCGATTCTGGATCAGCTTGCCACCGAGTATGCTGGCCAGGTGAAGATCGGCAAGCTGGACGTGGACGCCAACCAGCGTACCGCCGCCCGGTTCAACGTGCGCTCCATTCCACCTTGCTCTTTTTCAAGGACGGCAAGGTTGTGGACACGGTGATCGGCGCCGTGCCCCGGCCTCAGCTGGAGCGTAAGATTCAGGAGCACATCTAAGACTCGCGAACGTACGATCCGGCATGGGGCGTGCTGTCGGTGGTCAGCACCCCGATCGGTAACCTGGGTGACATGACGCACCGCGCGGTGGAAACGCTGCGCGGTGCGGACATCATTCTCGCCGAAGACACCCGTCGCACGGGCACTCTGCTTCGGCACTACGAAATCACCGGCCGCCTGGTTGCGGCTCACGAGCACAACGAAGCTGGAAAGCCCGCGCCGCGCAGGTTGTCGCCTGGCTCGGTGAAGGCAAGAAGATCGCGCTGGTATCGGACGCCGGCACCCCGCTGCTTTCCGATCCCGGCGCTCGCATCGTGCGGGAAGCCGCCGAAGCAGGGTATCCGGTGGTGCCCATTCCCGGTGCTTCCGCGCTGCTCGCCGCGCTGGTTGCCTCCGGCATTGCCACCGATCGCTTCACCTTTTACGGGTTTCCGTCACGAAAAGCGTCGGAGCGCGCGGCGCTGCTGGACGAGGTGGTCGCGCTCCCCCACACCGCAGTGCTTTACGAATCCCCCAGCGCGTTGGGCGGTTGCTGGACGATCTTTCACAGCGCGCAGGCGGGGAACGCCGGGTAGCAGTGGCCCGCGAGCTTACCAAGCTGCACGAAGAGGTGTTCCGGGGCACCCTGGCGGATGCGGCGGCGCATTACGGTGCCACCGAGCCGCGCGGTGAGATCGTGGTGGTAGTGGAAGGCAAGGATGCCAGGGGGCGCCCGAGGTGGATTCCCATGACGCTACGGTGCTCGCGCAGGCGCTGCTCGCGGACGGGATGCCACCAAGCGGAGTAGCTCGGGAGCTTCGCGAGCGATTGGGCATGCCCCGGAACGACGCCTACACTCTGGCCCAGCAACTCGCCGCCAGCTGATGGCACAGGGCCGCGCCATCTTCAGCGACGAGCAGGGCCGCGGCTGGCTGGTGCAGATCCAGTACGGCCATCCCGCTCCGACGGAACTCGGCATCTACGCCGCCCGCTTCGAGTGCCCCGAAGCACCCGAGGAGCCCGTACGCGTCGGCTTCGTGTTGATGGGGGACGTCGAGGCGGCGGATGAGGAGGCGCTCCGGGAGTCGCTCGCCGAGGCGGACCCGGCGGAAGAGATCGGTTAGCGCACTGCCCCGAAGATAACGCGAAGACAGTTCCGCGCCGGCACGCCGCGGTGTAGATTCAGGGGAGCGGGTTGTTCGCTCCCGCGCAACCTTGTAGCCGCTGCCGTGTTGGGTACTCCGCGCCACGAATCTTTTGTGCATACACCGCTCGTGCGCCCCGAGCTGTTTTGGGGTGCAGCCGCCGCGAGATCGTGCGCCGGGAGATTCGCAAGGCGCGGAGCAATGAGGTGTGCTTTGTTGCCCGTGTGGGCGAGGATGGGGAGCTGCTCGAACCGCGCGCGGTGGCAAGGGGCCAAGCGTCGGCGGTGCTCGCGGCGATCCGGAACCCGGAACCCGGAAGCGTCGTCCTGCACAACCACCCTCGGGGTGCTCAATCCGTCCGAAGCGGATCTTGCCGTCGCGGCGCAGCTCTGGGAGCAGGGACTCGGCTTCGCCATCTGCGACAATGATGCGACGGAGCTTTACGTTGTGCTGGAGCCGCCCGCCGCGGAGCGGCTCGACCCGCTGGAGCTGGATGGAATCGAAAGCGATCTCGGTCCCGGGGGCGCGCTCGCCCGTCGCCATCCGCGCTACGAGGACCGGCCGCAGCAACGGGCATTCGCTCGTATGGTGGCGGACCTCTACAATGAAGGCGGCGTGGGGATCGCGGAAGCAGGAACCGGCACGGGCAAGTCAGTGGCGTACCTCCTGCCGGCTATTCGCTGGGCGCTGGCCAATCGGGAGCGCACCGTCGTTTCCACCAACACCATCAACCTGCAGGAGCAGCTCGTAGACAAGGATCTGCCGCTGCTCCGCAGGGCGCTGGGTGAGCCGTTCAAGTTCGCGCTGGTCAAGGGGCGTCGCAACTACGTGTCGGTCCGTCGGGCGAAGCTCGCCCTGGAGATCTCCGGGGTCTTGTTCGAGGATGGCCGGCAGACGGAGTTGAAGGCCATCGGTGAATGGCTGCACCAGACGTCGGACGGCTCGCTCTCGGACCTGCCTTTCCGCCCCTCCGCGGAGGTGTGGGACGAGGTTGCCTCCGAGTCGGATGTGTGCCTGCGCGCCAAGTGCCCGCACTTCGAAGAGTGCTTTTACCAGCGCGCGCGCCGTGATGCTGCTTCGGCCGACGTGCTGGTGGTCAATCATCACCTGCTCTTTTCCGATCTGGCGGTGCGCCGCTCGCAGGGGAACTACACCGCCCCCGCGGTGCTGCCGCACTATCGGCGGTTGATCCTGGACGAAGCGCATAACCTGGAGGAAGCCGCGACCCAGCACCTCGGTGCCACGGTGTCGCGCCGCGGCCTGTTCCGCATCCTGCGACGGCTGGAGCATCGCGGCAAGGGCCTTTTACCGGCCACCTCACGGGCTCTTGCCAGCGGGCGCAGGGACCTGCTCGGGCAGGCGGCGATCGACCTGATCGACGAGCGGCTGCTCCCGTCGCTGGAAGATGCGCGGAACCGCGCGGGCGCCGTGTTCACCCTGCTGGAGCAGGTCTTTGTCCGCGGGAGTGAGCTGACGGTGCGCATGGACGACAAATTCGCGGAGCACCCGGTGTGGCGGATGGGCCTCGGTGACGCCCTGGACGGGCTGCTCGCCAATCTGGATGCTCTGCTGCGCGGAATGGAAACGCTGCGCGAGCGTGTGGCAGGCGAAGAAGTGCTTCGGGAAGCCATGGAGGCGCAGCTGCTGGAGCTGCGGGGAGCGGCCAACCGGCTGGAAGGTGCCGCGGACGCGCTGGGGCTCGCGCTCCGCCCGGGTGAGGACACCGTCAAGATGGTCCGCTGGATGGAGCGGCGCCCGGATCGGGATCCCCAGGAGTCGGCGAACATCACGCTGAGCGCCGCCCCGCTGAATCTTTCAGCTCTTCTGCGGGAAAGCATTCTGGACAAGGTGCCGACGGTGGTGCTCACCTCCGCCACACTGGCTACGCAGGGCAACTTTCGCTTTGTGCGTCAGCGCCTGGGGCTCAATGGCGGCGAAGACGGACCGCGTGTCACCGAAGCGATTCATCCGTCCCCCTTTGACTACACGGAGCAGTCGTTGCTCGCCGTGCCCACGGACCTCCCGCTTCCGTCGGGGGACTCGGACGCGCGCCATCACGCGGCCACTGCGCGTGCCATTGCCGAGATGGCGGCGATCACCGACGGCGGCCTTTTCGTGCTCTTCACCTCTTACCGTGCCTTGCGCCACGCGGCAGGCGAGCTGCGCCGGGGCGGGATGGACGGGCGCTGGCCCCTGTTCGTGCACGGAGAAGCGCCCCGGGGCCAGCTGGTGGAGCGCTTCACTACCTCGGGACGTGGCATTCTTCTGGGTACGACCTCGTTTTGGGAGGGTGTGGACGTACCCGGACACCCGCTGCGCGGGCTGGTGATTCCCAAGCTGCCCTTCAAGGTGCCCACGGAGCCGGTCACCGCGGCCCGGGTGGAGGCCATCGAGGCTGCGGGCGGGAACGCGTTCGCATCCTACATGCTGCCCCACGCGGCCATCCGGCTGAAGCAGGGCTTCGGGCGCCTGATCCGCTCGCGCTTGGATCACGGGGCGGTACTCATTCTAGATGGGAGAATCGTGCACAAGAGCTACGGACGCTTTTTTCTGGATTCGCTTCCTCCAGCCCCGGTCCGACGGGGACCGTGGAGCGAAGTGCGAGGCGAGCTGCTCGCCTTCTACGGCGCGCGGACCGTGCTCAAGGCGTGCTGATGGCCGCACTTCCACGCGCCTCCAAGATCGTATGTGTGGGGCGGAACTACCTGGAGCACGCCCGTGAGCTCGGCAACGAGATGCCGGAACGGCCATTGCTCTTCCTCAAGCCGCCTTCGGCCCTGGTTCACTCCGGAGACCCGATCGTGCTGCCCCCGGAGTCGCAGCAGGTGGAGCACGAGGGCGAGATCGCGGTGGTGATCGGCGGGACCGCGCGGCACGTACGGGAGAGCGAGGCCATGGGGTACGTGGCGGGCTTCGCACCGCTGAACGACGTGACCGCCCGTGACCTGCAAAAGACCGACGGCCAGTGGACGCGTGCGAAGGGCTTCGACAGCTTTTGCCCGCTAGGAGACCTGGTGCCGCCGGACGAGGTGAATCCGTCCCAGCTGGAGGTGATCTGCCGGGTTAATGGCGAGGTCCGGCAGCGCGGAGCCGCAAGCCAGATGGCGTGGGGAATCCCCGCGCTGATCGCGTACATCTCCGGGATCATGACCCTGGAGGCGGGCGACGTGATCGCTACCGGCACCCCGGCGGGCGTCGGTCCCCTCCGTCCGGGAGACAGCGTGGAGGTGGAGATCCCCGGCGTCGGTCTGCTCCGGAACCCGGTGAAGTCCGCATGAGGCCGCCGTGTCACGGGGGGGCGGCTCACCATGAAAGCATTCCCGAACACCTACCTCAAACCGAGAGCTGAATCCGATGCCCGAGCTTGCGCAGCAGTTCCAAACCCTTCCGCCGTATCCACTCTCGGACGTTCCCGCGATCAAGCGGGATTTGCGTGCCCGCGGTGTGGATGTGATCGACCTGGGTACCGGCGATGCCGATCTCGCCCCGCCGCCGGACGCGGTGGAGGCATTGCGCGCCGCGGCAATGGACCCGGCAAATTCGCGCTATGCTTTTCAAATGGGGCTGGTGGAGTTTCGGGAGGAGATCGCTCGCTGGATGCGGAGCCGCTTCGGAGTGGAGCTGGACCCGATGCGCGAGCTGCTTCCGCTGATCGGCTCCAAGGAAGGCATCTTTCACCTCCCGCTGGCCTTTCTGGAGCCGGGAGACGTGACCATCATCCCGGATCCGGGCTACCAGGCGTACCTCGGGGGAACCGTGCTCGCGGGTGGGGAGCCACACATCGTACCGCTCCGGCCGGAGCACGATTTCCTGATCCCCCTGGATGGGATCCCGACCGAAGTCGCCCGGCGCGCGAAGATCCTTTACCTCAACTACCCCAACAATCCGACGGCGGCTGTGGCGCCGCGTGCCTACCTGGAAGAGGCGGTGGCGTTTTGTCGCGAGCACGACATCATCCTCGCCTACGACAACGCGTACTCGGAGCTGGCCTTCGACGGCTACGTTCCACCCTCCATCCTGGAGATTCCCGGAGCGTCCCAGGTAGCCATCGAATTCCACTCGATCTCCAAGACGTACAACATGACGGGGTGGAGAATCGCCTGGGCAGCCGGCTCGCCGGAGCTGATTTCCGCACTCACCCGGGTGAAGTCGTTCAGCGATACAGGGCTCCCCTTCTTTCTGCAGCACGCGGCGATCGCCGCCCTCCGCTCCCACGCGAGCTGGGTCCCGCAGAACGTCGAAGTCTTCCGCCGCCGCCGGGACGCCGCCGTGGAAACCCTCCGGGACTCGGGGTTCGACGTGCAGATGCCCTGCGCGACAATGTATGTATGGGTGCCGCTTCCCGAGGGTGAAGCTTCCGAGCCTTTCGCGCGCCGCCTGCTCCTGGAGCAGGGGGTGGCCGTTCTGCCCGGCAAATCGCTGGGAGCCGGCGGCGAAGGCTTTCTTCGCATCGCGCTGACCTGCACGGAAGAGCGCATCCGCGAGGCTGCGCAGCGTATCGGGCGCGTTCTGCAGCCTGCGGGATAGGGCACGCGAGGCGGGCTCGTATTTACAACCGGGTACGATGAGGGGGTTCGTCGTCCCCGTGCAGCCGTTCGCAACCGCCGCTTTGCGGCGCTCCGTAGCTGCGTGGCTCGCGGTGCGAATCTTTGTTGCCGTGGCTATCGTTTTTGCCAGTGAACTGCTTGGGCTTGTGCCGCCGCCGCACCCGGTATTCCTCTCACCGGGAGCTGCCCTGACCGTGGTGCTCATTGTGGCCGCGCTCGGCCTCCTGGACGCGCACCGGCGCAATGAAGACTTATTTCTCGCCAACCTGGGTGTCTCCCGATCACAGATCGTTGTCACAGCCGCGATTCCAGCTCTTGTGTTCGAGCTTGTGCTCCTCGTTGGCAGGCAGCTATGACAGCTCTGCTCACGGTGGATTCTGTCGGCAAGTCATACGGAGAGCGGAAGATCTTATCTTCCGCGTTTCTGCGGGCGAAACCCGGCTCCGTTACGGCTTTGCTCGGGCGCAACGGCGCTGGAAAATCCACGCTGCTCAAGATCGCAGCGGGCTGGATCGCGCCCGATTACGGAACGGTTCGCTTCCGGGAAGTGACCTACATGCGCCCGCGCCTTCACGAGCTCGCAGCGCAAGGTCTCTTTCTGCTGCCTGTGGATCATTCGCTCTTTTCGCCTTCGTTCACCTTGCGGCAACACCTCCAGGCGGTAAGCGCCACCTTCGGCGGCTCGCAACTGAACGAAATCGCAGAGCGGCTCGGGATCGCCACTCTGCTAGATCAGTTTCCCTACAGCTTTTCCGGAGGTGAGCGAAGACGTGCGGAGCTGGCAGTGGCACTCCTGCGCGCGCCTGTGTGTTTGCTCGCAGACGAACCCTTCCGGGGCATCGCCCCCAAGGACGCGGAGGTGCTTATGGCTGCATTTCGTCACCTTGCGGAGCAGGGATGCGGCATCGTGCTCACAGGGCATGAACTCACCTTCGTGCTGCCTGTGGCGGACGAGGTGATCTGGGTCAACTCGGGTACCACGACACTGCTGGGTTCGAGTGCCGACGCTGAGGGAAACTGGCGCTTTCGGCGAGAGTTTCTCGGCACCGTGCAAGGGGACGTGCGTAGTGATGTGCTGTAGCGCGGTTGTGCTGCGTGCTTTTACGGAACAATGCCCCCCTCCGGGGGAGTACAACGCCGTATGACCCCGGTCCTCGCCCTACTGCCTCCACCTCCCGAGACGCAAGCTCCGCCCGAACCGATCTTCCCGGTGCGGGCGCCGCTGCGCCGTTGGGGTGCGGCCCGGCCGTTTGCGCACCGCACGCCTCGTCGGTTGGTCTTCGTGTCAGTCGTGGCGCACCTGCTGCTGCTCGTCGCGGCGGTTTCCTTCCTGCGCATCGGGCGCGAATTGGCCGGGCCCCGCTCTGCTGTGACTTCGCCGGATCAGGAGGAACAGCTTACCTACCTTGACATCGGGGCTGCTGGTAGTGGCGTGAGTGCGGTGCCAGCTCCAGCTGCTGGAGGTGAGACAGGCGAAACAGCGGACACCGCGGGGGCGCGCATCCCCGCACTGCCCGTAGCGGCAAGGGGACCTGGTGTTCCCGCGCCCGTGGTGCCAAGCGGCGCACGCGGCCGGGCCGGCAATCCGGCTGCGCGGGCCGGTGTTTCCGCGGGTGCCGCCGGGGTGCCGGGTGGGACTGGGACGGCCCCTGGGCGCGCGAGTGGCGGGGCAGGTAGCGTTTTTGAGCCCGGCTACCGCGATCCACGCCTGTACGTGACGCCCACGGCTCCGCCGCCCCCACCCGAGCCCACTGAGCACGAGCGCTACATGGCCCAACTTGAGGTACGCCTGGGCACCGCGAACGACAGCATCGCGGCGGAAGCGCAGCGGGCACGGAACGCACTGGACTGGACCGTGAAGGACAAGAACGGCAAGCGCTGGGGCGTGGGTCCCGACGGCAAGGTGGTCATTGGAGGTGTGGAGATTCCCGTGCCAATTCGGGTTCCGCCCGGTGATCGGGACAAGGAGGAAAATGCGGCCCGCCGTGAACGAGAGCGCCAGGCGATCCGCAACGACGAAGCCACACGGGAGCGGCGGGAAGTGATGCAGGAGCGCATCCGCGCCACCCGTGAACGCAAGGACGCGGAGCGTCGCAAGCAGCGCGAGGGCGGGCGATAGCTGGAACGCGACTTGCACCCCGGGCGTCCCGTCCGCGCGGCTTGCGCGTGGGGGTACAAAACGGCTTTCGGGGAGCTTATGTGGGACTTTCAAGACCGGAATGACGACGATTTCACCGCTAATGCACTGACCTTCGGTCTGGGCGCGATTGGCGGTTTGGCATTGGGGGTCCTGCTGTCTGGCCGATTCCGGCCGCAGGCGGCCGTGGATCTGGGGGAAGACCTTTCGGAGCGCGTGCGGGATGTCGCCCGGCGGGTTCGCCCGGCGCGGCTGCTTCGCCGAGACGAAGAGCAGGTAGGAATCAGTGCCCTGGAAGACGAGGTGCTGGGCGCCTTCCTGGCCGATCAAACCACCAGTCGGCACGCCATCGAGATCGGGGCGATCAGCCGGGGTATCGTGGAGCTTTCCGGCTCCGTGGAAACCGAGGAAGATGCCGACTACGCGGTGCGCCTCGCCGGACGCGTCGCCGGCGTTCACAGCGTGATCAACCGCCTGGAAATCGAGCATAAGCCGCGCCGCGCCGCCGGGCGCGCCGGCCACGACCTACAACGTGAAGGGAACAGGATCGGCATGGGATCACGACGGCAGGGGCGCGAAACGGATCCGGATCGTCCAGACGATTCGCAGACGATTCTCGGCGGAGCGCTGGAGGAGGCGGACCGGGACCAGTTCGCGGACGAGGGCTACGGCTCCCGTCCCCGCAATGCGGAGCGCCCGGAGATCCAGGAGGCAAACCGAACCAACTTCAGCGAAGACGAGCTGGACAATCAGGATCCGCACGGCAAGCACGCCGCGGTCACTCTGGACAGTGCACCGCAGCAGCTCAACGCCGAAGGCCAGGTGGGTGAGGGACTCAAGCCCGGAGTTAAGCTGGCGCTGGAGCAGGCGGACGTCCCGGTTAAGCCGGAGTGAGTGACACCACGCTGAAAGAAACCGTCCGGGCGGACCTCAACTCCGCCCGGCGCGAGCGCGACAAGCTCCGCACCACGGTTCTCACCACTCTGCTGTCGGAGGCGAGGAATCGGGAGATCGAGCTAGGGCGCGAGCTGTCCGACGACGATGTGCTCGCCCTGGCGACTTCGGCGATCAAGCGGCGGCGCGAGGCCGCTGAGCAGATGCGAGCCGGCGGCCGGGAAGAGCTTGCGCTGAAGGAGGAGCAGGAAGCCGTGATCCTGCAGGGCTACCTGCCGCCGCAGCTTAGCGAGGGCGAAGTAAGCGAAATGATCCGCGAAGCCATTGCGGGCGGCGCCAACAACCTCGGAGCTGTCATGAAGATGGTATCGGCCCAGGTCAAGGGGCGCTTCGAGGGGCGCGAACTGAACCGGCTGGTGCGGGAAGCGCTCGGCTGAGTTAGCCGAGCAGGTCCGCAATGGAGTCCAGCACCACACCCCGGCCCTGGTTCCCCATTTCGTACGCCTGGATGCGGAGCAGCGTCGCCCGGTCAAGCTCCGCCGACCCCAGGAAGTCGATCAGCGTGTCGCGATCCATACCATCGTAGCCCAGGATGGGCTCGGGTGAGCCGGCGTCCATCTTATCCCCCCGCGTGCCACCGAGCGGGAGCCACCCACCGGTTTCGGCATCCTGGAAGGCCACCACGATCACTCCCACGGCGGCCGCGGCTACCAGCGCTTTGAGCAGATTCATGCCGGGCGCGAACGCAAATCCCCTGCCACCTCCGAGGTCACGAGGATGCCTTCTGCCAGCGCGTGCGCGATGGTCGCGGAAGCGCCGTTGACCGCGAGCGAGATCGGCCCCTCGGCGGGCGCCTTGCCGACGACCCGCACCGCCGCACCGGGCCGGAGATTGAGCGAGCCGAGGTAGCGAAGTTGCTCCGGGTCTTCGATCCGCACCTCCACCACCTCGCTCTCCATGCCGACCTCAAGCTCGGCGAGCGCAGGATACTCCACGCGGTCCACCTCGCCAGCCGCGGACGGGATAGAGGAGCCGTGGGGGTCTCGCGCGGGCTCTCCCAGCAGCCGGGCGAGCCGCTCGATGAGCTCGTCGCTGGCGGCGTGCTCCAATCGTTCCGCCTCTTCGTGTACCCGGTCCCACTCGTAGCCGAGAGTTTCCGCCAGGAAGAGCTCCAGCACCCGGTGACGACGAATGATCCGCAGCGCGGCCAGCTCTCCCGCGGCCGTCAGGCGCACCCCATGATACGGTTCATGGCGGAGCAGCCGCTGCTCGGCGAGGCGCTTGACCATGGCGGTCACCGCCGCGGCAGTCAGGCCGAGCCGCTCCGCGATCCGCGAGGTGGATACGGGGGACTCGCCCTGCTGGAGCATCCACACGGCCTTGAGGTAGTCCTCGACGGCGGAGGTGTACATGGTTGCACGTTGCGGCGGGATGTCCCCGGCGTCAAGGCCACGAACCCGCTCCCCTGCTTGGGGGTACTCCCCACACCATGAACTCCCACGCACTCGAAGTCCTCCAGTTCGGCCAGGCCCTGGACATTGTTGCCCGCAATGCGGCCTCGATGCTGGGTGCGGCGGCGGTGCGCGCATTGGGGCCCCGAACCGATCCTGCCCGGATCGCGAACGAGCTGGAGCGCGTGGACGAGATGCGCGCGCTGCTGGATGCGGACGGACGCTGGGGAATGCCCGCCGTTCCGGATGTGCGCGATGCGCTGGCTCGGCTTGCACTGGAAGGGGGCGTGCTGGATGCGCCGTCGCTGCGTGGGCTCGGTGTGCTGCTGGCGTCGAGCCGCGAGCTGCGGGCGGTGATCCTCCCCGCGCGCGAAACGTATCCGCTGCTCGCCACCCTGGTGGAAGGCCTGGTCCAGCTGCAGCGCGAGGAAGCGGAGATCGGGCGAGTGGTCGACGAGCACGGCGAGGTGCAGGATCACGCGTCGCCGGAGCTTGCCCGGCTGCGTAGGGAGAGCAAGGCGCTGCGCTCCCGGGTTGTCGAGCGTCTGGCCGCCTTCGCCGCGTCGCTTCCCCATGCGTACCGGGTAGCGGACGCTTCGGTGTCACTGCGCGAGGGGCG
Organism: Longimicrobiaceae bacterium; assembly: GCA_030447645.1. GTDB lineage: Bacteria > Gemmatimonadota > Gemmatimonadetes > Longimicrobiales > Longimicrobiaceae > JAUJOM01. Next base: position 32,450 of record JAUJOM010000005.1, read on the forward strand.
CTACGTGGTCCCCATCCGGCGCGAGGGACGCGGGGAGGTGGGAGGGATCGTGCACGGCGAGTCGGGGACCGGTGCGACGCTCTTCGTGGAGCCGCCCGTCGCCATCGCCATGATGAACCGGCTGCGGGAGCTGGAAGCGGAGGAATCGCGCGAAGTGCTGCGTATCCTTCGCGCGCTGACCGCGCTGCTCCGGCCGCACCATCCGGTGCTGCGCGCCTCGCTGGAGGCGCTGGTGGAGCTGGATTCGCTCTACGCCCGCGGCCGCTATGCCCTGCGCGTCGGTGCTGCCATCCCGGTGGTGTTGCCGGCTGCTACCCCCGAGTACGTAGTGGTCGACGGCCGGCATCCGATCCTGCTCGCCACCACGGAACAGGTGGTGCCGTTCGATCTGGAGATGGGCCGCGATGAGCGCACGCTGGTGATCTCGGGGCCGAACACCGGCGGCAAGACCGTGTTGCTCAAAGCCATGGGCCTGCTTTCGCTGCTTACGCAGAGCGGCGTGCTTCCCCCGGTCGGTCCCGGAACTCGCCTGCCGGTCTTCCGGGACGTGTTCGCCGATGTGGGCGACGAGCAGTCCATCGAAGAGTCGCTCTCCACCTTCGCGGCGCACCTGAAGAACATCCGCGGCGCGCTGGAAGGTGCCGGCGCCGACTCACTGGTGCTGCTGGACGAGCTCGGGAGCGGAACGGATCCCACGGAGGGTGCGGCGCTGGCGCGGGCTACGCTCGCAGAGCTGGGTGGGCGTGGCGCGCTGACCGTGGCCACGACACACCTGGGGCAGCTCAAGCTGCTGGCGGGGGCGCTTCCGGGTGTGGTCAACGCGTCGCTGCAGTTCGATGCGGAGCAGCTACGCTCCACCTATCGGGTCATCAAGGGTGTTCCGGGGCGCTCCTACGGCCTCGCCATCGCCCGCAGGCTCGGATTGCCAGCCGGTGTGATCGAGCGCGCGGAAGCCGAGCTTCCCCACGGGGAGCGCGACGTGGCGCGCCTGGCGCTGGAGCTGGAAACCACGGAGAAGCGGCTCGCCGAAATGTCTGCAGCGCTGGAGATCCGCCTGGCCGAAACCGACCATCTCCGCGCGGAATTGGAGCGTCGCCGCACCGCGCTACGCCAGCGGGAGGTGGACTCCGAGCGCCGTGCCCGCCAGCAGGCCCGCGACCTGCTCCTGCGCTCTCGGCAGGAGGTGGAGGCAGCCATTGATGAGGTACGCGACGCGGCCAGCAGCAACGCCGCGTTGGAGGCGGCGGCGACGGCGGCCCGGCGGCGGGTGGAGCAGGCTGCCCTGCGCCAGCGGGAGCGTGCGCCCGTGGCCGAGGTGAAATCAGCGCCTGTGCCGCAGCATCCAGCCGGCGAGGTGAAAGCTGGCGTACGGGTGCGGATCGGATCGCTGGGCCGGACCGGTACGGTGGTGGAGCTCCGCGATGGCAAAGCAACGGTAGAGGCGGGCGGCATGCGGCTGGTGCTGCCTCGGAGCGATCTCAGCCTGCTGCCCGCCGGAGATCAGGAACCCGCCAAGCCACAGCGCAGCGGAAATGTGGGAGGTGGCTACCTGGCCGGCGAGATCATAGCCCATCCAGAGGTGGACCTGCGCGGATTGCGGGTGGACGAGCTGCCGATGCGCATGGGTAAGGCGATGGACGATGCGATTCTGGCGGGGCTCGGCCAGTTTCGCATCATTCACGGAAAGGGTACCGGTGCGCTCCGCGAGCGCGTGCAGGAGATGCTGCGCGGTGACCCACGCATACTCGCCTTCCGCGCGGGTGAGCACGGGGAGGGTGGAACCGGTGTCACTGTGGTGGAGTTCGGCTGATGGGAATGCCGGATGCCGTGATCGAGGAGGTGCGCCAGCGCGGCGACCTGGTGGAGATCGTCGGTGAACACACCCGGCTCAAGCGTGCCGGGCGTACCTTTCGTGGCCCGTGCCCCCTTCACGGTGGGGAGGGGCCCAACTTCAGTGTCGACCCCCAAAAGGGCTTCTTCCATTGCTTTGTTTGCGGAGAGGGGGGGGACATCTTCGCCTTCCCCATGAAGCATCTGGGGATGGAATTTCTGGATGCGGTCCGGTACGTAGCCGAGCGTGCCGGGGTGGAAATCCCGGATCCGCAGGATACAAGGCCACAGGTAGACCCCAACCAGCCCCTTTACAACGCCAATGCCTTCGCCGCGGACTGGTACCGCCGCCAGCTGGATAGCGACGCCGGGTGCGTTGCTCGCGAATACCTGCAAAAGCGGGGGATCGGCAGCGACGTAGTCGAGCGCTTCCGGCTCGGCTGGGCACCCGAAGCATGGACTGCCTTTGGTGATGCAGCCCGTGCTCAGGGGATACGGAACGATCAGCTTCTAGCCGTGGGCCTGGTCAAGGAGCCGAAGCAGCCCGGCCGGGAGCCGTACGACGCGCTTCGGGGACGGGTGATCTTCCCGATCGAAGACGTCGGCGGGCGTGTGATCGCCTTCGGGGGCCGGGTCCTCGACGACACCGTTCCCAAGTACCTGAACTCCTCCGATAGCTTGGTCTACCACAAGGGCCAGGAGCTTTACGGCCTGGGATGGAGCCGCGGCGCCATCCGCCGAGCGGAAGCAGCGCTCGTGGTGGAAGGCTACATGGACTATGTGTCGCTCGCGGCGCATGGTGTGGCGAACGTCGTGGCTCCGCTCGGCACCGCGCTTACCGCTGAGCAGGCGGAGCGCATTGCCCGCTACGCCCAACGTGCCATCCTGCTGTACGACAGCGACAAGGCTGGCCTGCGTGCCACATTCCGATCCGGCGATGCATTGCTGCGCGCGGGCGTCGAGGTGCTGGTTGCCACTCTCCCCGAAGGTGAAGATCCGGACTCGCTGGTTCGCTCCAAGGGGCCCGAGGCGCTAAAGAAGTATCTGAATGACGCGGTCGACGTGCTGGACCGCAAGATCCAAATTCTGGAACTGCGGGACTTCTTCGGATCAATCGCGGGAACTCGTCGAGCCATCGATGCGCTCATACCCACGGTTCGTGCCGCCTCGGACGAGCTGCTACGCGGCGTTTACCTGCGGCGCATATCCGAAAAGACCGGTGTGCCTCAAGCCACGCTCGAGCGCGAAGTCGCCGATGTGCCCGCCCGCGACGCCCGTCCTCCGCAGGCGCCTGAGCGGCGGGAGCGCCGCGAAGGGCGCCGCACGGAAGATTTCGGCGCGCCGCAGCCAGTCAAAACAAGGCTCGGCCCGGAGCGAAGCTTGCTCCTCCTGCTCCTGCGGGATGATGCGTGGGCGGAGCGGCTAGCACGCGACGTGAGTCCCGAGGACTTTCGCGATCCCGTCTACCGGACGATCTACGAGGGGCTGCTGCACATGGAAGGTCAGCGCGACGCCGAAGGGAAATGGCTGGAAAGCTTCCCACCCGAGGTGCAGCCCGTCATCGAGGAGCTGCGCGGGAGTGAGGAGGCCGCGGATGTAGCGGCGGACAAGTTCTTTGAGGACAACCTGCGCAGCCTTCTCGCTCGCCCACTGGAAGACCGGCTGCGAGAGATCGACCGCGAGCTGGCTGTTGCGCCCGTCGAGCAGTACATGCAGCTGATCCTGGAGCAGCAGGAGATCCGATTGTCGATGAAGGAACGGAACCTACCCATCCAGTACGGAGTGACTCGCCAGGTCCTGCCGCAGTGAGTCCTGCGCGTTGACCGCTGTTGCGCTGGCGCTTAGCGCGAACAACTTTGCAGCGGCGCTCGGACTTGGTGCACTCAGACGGACATGACCATGGCATTTCCCACACTCGACTCGCTGGAAACCCCCGCCGCGGTGGTCGACGTGGACCGGGTCCGGGAAAATCTGCAGCGCACCGCGCGCTACTGCCGCGAGCACAACCTGGCGTGGCGCCCCCACACCAAGACCCACAAGACGCGCGAGCTGGCAGTCGAACAGCGGCGCGCCGGGGCAGTCGGACTCACGGTGGCGACGCTCCAGGAAGCCGAGGTGATTGCAGACGCCGCCGACGATCTGCTCCTGGCATATCCGGTTGTAGGTTCCGCAAAGCTGGACCGTCTACTCAGCGTACCGAGTCAGCACATCACCGTGGGGCTGGACTCGCGGGACATCCTCCGCCCACTGGCGCGGGCTGCGCGTGAGGCGGGCCGTGAGGTGGGTGTGCTCATCGAGCTTGACGCGGGAATGCGTCGGGTAGGTGTGCAAACTCCGGCCGAAGCGGTATCGCTGGCGCGGCTCGCCGCCGAACTGGGAGGCATTCGCTATCGCGGGATCATGTTTTACCCGGGGCACATTCGTGCTCCAGTCGGCGACCAGCACCCAATGGTGGACGCGCTCTCCCATTGGCTTGAGGGGTTTCTGGAAGCACTCGCCGAAGCACGATTGCAACCGGAAGTGGTGAGCGGGGGCTCCACACCCACTTTGCAACGGTCGCATCATGTGGAGGGGGTGACGGAGATCCGGCCCGGCATCGACATCTTCAACGACCGCAACACCGCTGCCGTGGATGCGTGTGGCTGGGGAAACGTTGCGTACTCCGTGCTGGCTACGGTAGTCAGTACCGCCATCCCGGGACAGGTGGTGATCGATGCCGGGTCAAAGGCGCTTGCCAAGGAAGAGCCCCTCCCGGGCTGCACCGGGTACGGCGCGCTGCTGGATCGTCCCGAGGTGACGGTGCACGCCCTGTCCGAGGAGCACGGCCTGATGGATGTTTCCAAGACCGACCTCCGTCTGCGCACAGGCGACCGGGTGCGTGTCATTCCGAACCATGTTTGCGTATCCGTCAACCTCCACCCACACCTCCACGCGATTCGAGGCGACCAGGTGCTCGGCGCGTGGGAGGTTGCTCGCCGCTGAAAGTGCTGTTACGCTTTGCAATGGGGAGCGGCGAACGGTAAAACCAGGAGGTTCACGATGGACGCCGAAAACGCATCCCTACACGCGCGTGTCGCCGAGCTGGAGCGCGCAGTCACTGAGTTGCAGCGCGCGCTTTCCGTCGCGCGCCCTGAGACACCCCTTGTCGTAGCTGCCACCGAGTCCCCCGCCCGGCGTGCTCCGTCCTTTCGCTTCGTTTGGGATGGCGAGTTCTGGCTGAACCGCTTGGGCATAGGCTTGTTGCTCTTCGGGCTTGCTTTCCTGTTCAAGCTGTCGGTGGACCAGGGGTGGATCACCCCGTGGGTGCGGGTCGCGTTCGGCGCCGCGCTCGGGGCGGTGCTGCTTGGGTTGGGATTACGCCTGGACCGCACTCGGCACCGTTTCACGCCGGTGCTGCTCGGCGGGGGCATCGCGACGTTTTATATCGTGGGCTTCGCGGCTTTCCAGCTGTACGGGCTGGTGGCGTATCCGGCCGCGTTCGCCCTGCTGCTCGCCGTGACGCTGCTGGCGCTCGGGCTCGCTGTCCGCGAGGACGATCAGGTGCTGGCGCTGGTGGGTGCGCTCGGGGGCCTCGGAACACCCTTCCTGCTGTACACCGGGGGCGGCTCATTCGTGGGACTGGTCGCCTACACCTGCTTCATGCTTGCCTGGACGGGGGCGCTCTTCGCCTACCGTGGGTGGCGCCTGCTCTTTGGACGGCGATGGTTGGAGGGTGGACCGTCTTCGCCGTCGCCTACGTCAACGGCCTTCCATCTGACCCGGCTCGGGCCGTGCAGGACCGCTGGCTGCTCCAGGCCGCGATCCTGTACGCTTGGGCGCTGTTGTGGACGCTCCCGCTGGCGCGCGAGGTGGCACTGATCAGAAAGCTGGGCTTCGCGCCATACCGGGTTGGCGGGCCGCTGGAAGGAGCCACCCGCGGGACGAGCGCACGTCGGTACACTTTCACCTGCTGTCGCTCGCCACCCCGCTCGCTGCGCTGGTGCTGTCCAGGCAGCTGTGGGCCCTGCCCAATACGACCTGGGGCGGGATTGTACTCGGGGCGGCTTTGCTGTACCTGCTGGCGGCCGGTGAGCTGGGACGCTGGCACCGGCCTCTGGCGAATGCCCAGCTACTGGCGGCCGCGACTCTGGGCGTGGTGGGTCTGGTAGCGGCGCTGCGCGGCAACGTGCTGCTGCTCGCACTGGCTGCGGAAGGGACGGCACTTCACCTGGTTGCGCGCCGGACAGGCGGATACGCCACACCCGTGGTGGCGCATGCTCTCTGGGCCGGTGTGGCGCTCTGGCTGATCGACCGATTGGCGGGTGGCGCGGTTGGGCTGGCCGGGAGCCTGTCGGATCTCGGGGCGATCGCTCTCGGCCTGGTAGCTTCTGGCCTGCTTCACTCCCGCTCCGAAATGCTGGTGTACCGGTACGGTGCCCACCTGGCGTTCCTCGCCTGGATGTGGGGGGCGCTCGAGGCGCTGCCCAACGGTGCGGGCTACGTCACCATCGCCTGGGGAGCGTATGCGGTGGGCTTGATGCTTACGGCGCTCCGCCAGGAGTGGCCGCTGCTTCAGCGGGTCGCGGTGGGAACGCTGCTGCTGGTCGTGGCCAAGCTCTTCCTGGTTGATCTCGGCGAGCTGGAGGCGCTCTGGCGGATTTTGCTCTTTTGGGTCTCGGAGCGGCGTTCCTTTTCCTGAGCTACTCGCTGCAAACGGTCTGGAAGCCCCGGGGGAGTTCGCGCGTGATCGGGCTGTGCGAAACGTGCGAGAACGTGCGCGTGGTGGAGAACCGAAAGGGGTCGCGGTTTTACCTGTGCGAGCTTTCCGCCGTCGACCCCGATTTTCCCCGATACCCGCGGCTACCGGTGCTTCAGTGCCGCGGCTACTTGCGGGTGGAAGAAACCAGGTCTGTCGCGTCGGCCACGCGGTCGTGAACCTGCCGCCGTGTCGCCTGGATCTGGTTGGGCGCGCGCGGCTCAAAGGTCCGGTTGGCCAGGAGCACCACCCAGGTACGACGATCCGGATCTACCCAGAGCGAGGTTCCGGTGAACCCCGTGTGCCCGAAAGCCTTGGGCGAAATGCGCAGCCCCGCGGCCCCGAATCCCTTGGGGTCAGGTGCTTCCCACCCGAGCCCACGATTGCCGGTGCCGGCCTGCCGCTCACCGAACTGGCGTACCGTTGCCTCCTTGAAGATGCGCACTCCGTCCAGCTCGCCGCGGCTGGCGAGCATGGCGGCGAAGCGCCCCAGATCGTGCCCGGTTGAAAAAAGGCCCGCATTGCCGGATACCCCGCCGAGCTTGCGGGCAATGGGGTCATGCACCTGTCCACGAATCACCACTCCGCCGTCGATCATGGTCGGTGCGCAGGCATCACAGGGCTCAATGGGACCGAACGAGGTTGAGTGCATTCCCAGAGGCTCGTAGATGCGGCGTTCGAGCATTGGAGCCAGCGGCTCCCCCGCGGCGCGCTCCATTGCCGCCCACAACACCACGAAACCCACATCCGAGTACTCCATCCGCTCGCCCGGGCGCCCCTTCTGCGGGGTGGCGATCACCTGGGCAAGTGCGGCGTCGGGGGTTTTCGCCGTGATGGTCACACCGGCCGGAAGCCCGGAGGTGTGCGCAAGCAGGTGGCGAATGGTAGTCTTGTCCTTGTTCCCTCCAGTGAATTCCGGCAGGTAACGTGACACCGGGGCGTCCAGATCCAAACGGCCATCTTCCACCAGCAACATCGCGGCCGCCGTGGTGCCCACTACCTTGGTGAGGGAGGCGATGTCGTAGACGGTGGCGTCCGGGTTCACTCTGGTTTCATCCCAACCAACTTTGCCGATGCCTTCCTTGACGACCAGACGGTCCGCCCGGCCGATCGCGAGTGCCGCGCCCGGGAAGGCACCGAGCTGCACCTGGGTGTCCACGGCCTTTTCAGCTAGCCGGAGCAGCTCCGGGCTCATGCCCACGTCTTCCGCTTTTGCGCTCGCCTTCCAGGAACCGGCCGGCGCTGGAGGTGCGACTGTGAGCGGATCGAGCTTCAGCGGTTCCACCGTTTGTGCGCGCTCATCAGAAACGCCGTGCTGCGAATTGATGGCGACCAGGATGCCTGCGGCCATCAGCAGCGAGGCAAGCGGAGCGGGAAGTTTAGATGTGTCCATAAGTTATCTCTACCCATTTAGGGCCGCTGGGTTCACCCGATCGGTCGGGTTGCTCGCGGCGACAGTACGTGTTTAGCTTTCAGAGATGCCGATCCCACTCCCCGTCGAACGCCGCTGGACCTTTCCCGAGCTGCCGGATTCCCTGGCCGTGGCGCGATTGCGCCGTGAGTTGCGGCTCCCGGAAGCGCTTTGCCGGCTGCTCGTCGCGCGCGGTCATGGCGATCCCGAGTCTGCCAAGGTGTTCCTTCGTCCGCACGTGGGGCATCTCCACCAGCCGGCCCTGTTTGCCGGGATGGGGGATGCCGTGGCCCGGATTCGGCGCGCGATCAACCATGGGGAAACGATCCTGGCTCACGGCGACTACGACGTCGACGGTATCTGTGCCACCGCAATCTTCGTGCGTGCCCTGACGATGCTCGGAGCCCGGGTCGCACCATTTGTTCCCCACCGCCTGCAGGATGGCTACGATCTTGGGGACGCAGGCATCAGAGCGGCGCAGGAGGTTGGAGCGACGCTGATCGTTACCGGAGATTGTGGGATCGTCGCTCATGAGGCTGTGGATCGCGCGCGTGCGGCCGGTATAGACGTGGTGATCACGGACCACCATACGCCGGGCCCGGATCTGCCCCGTGCAGCCGCGGTGGTAAACCCCAATCGACCTGATTGCCCGTACCCGGATAAAGGGTTGTGTGGGGCCGCCATCGCGTGGAAAACCTGCCTTGCGCTCGCCGAGGAGCAGGGCCTGCCGCAAGAGCGCCTGCAGGCCCTGCTTGATCTGGTGGCGATAGCCACCGTAGTGGACCTGGCTCCGCTCCGCGGCGAAAACCGCACGCTCGTTCGCTGGGGTCTCCGGGTGCTGGCGCAAACCCCCAACCCCGGTCTCCGTGCACTGCTTCAGGCGACAGGCCTTGCACAGCGCTCGACCATCAACGCGGGCGACGTCGGTTTTGTGCTTGGGCCCCGCATCAATGCGGTGGGCCGCATGGGTGAAGCGCTGAACGGGGTGCAGCTCCTGCTCACAAGTGACCCGGACGAAGCCGAGCGGATTGCCCTCGGGTTGGAAGCAGACAACCGCGAACGGAAGGCGGTGGATTCGCAAACGCTCCGCGAGGCGCTTTTGCTACTCGACAAGTACGAAGCCGAACCTTGGGGTGTGGTGCTCGCGAGGGAGGGATGGCATCCCGGAGTAATCGGCATCGTGGCGTCGCGCGTGGTTGAGCGAATCCACAGGCCCACGGTGATGATCGCGCTCGATGGGACGAATGAGGCAAAGGGAAGCGCCCGCTCGGTCCCCGGCTTTCACCTTTTCGAGGCCATGCGTGAGTGCCGCGAGCATCTCACCCGCTTCGGTGGCCACAAGCACGCCGCCGGGTGCTCGATCCTCCCGGACCAGGTGGGTGGCTTCCGTGCAGCGTTCAATGCTCGCGCTCGCGCGGCTCTCACGGACGAGCTGCTCGTTCCCGAGGTGCGTATCGATGTGGAGCTAGGTCTCGACGAGGCCACCCAGGAGCTGGTTCGGCTTCTCCGACACGCCGGACCTTTCGGGATGGGCAACCCCACACCCACCTTTGTCGTGCGTGGCGTGCACCTAGAGGGTACGCCGCGTGTGGTGGGGCAGGGCCACCTCAAGCTGGCGCTCGCCTCAGGCGGCCAGGCGCTCGATGCGATCGGCTTCGGGATGGGTGACCGGATTGCCAGCCTTCCCGAAGGGCCGCTGGACGTGGCCTTCCGCGTCGAGGAAAACACCTGGAACGGTCGCACCACGGTGCAGGCCAAGCTGGTTGATCTGCGTCCCGCCACGCGGTGAGGATCATCGGGGGGAGCTGGGGCGGACGGCGCATCGCCGCACCCCCGGGCCGCGGCACCCGTCCGACACTGGACCGCGTGCGCGAAGCCTGGATGAGCAGCGTGGCGCCTTACGTCCCAGGTGCGCGGGTGCTGGATTTGTTCGCCGGCTCCGGAGCACTCGGGCTGGAAGCGCTCAGCCGCGGGGCGGAGCACGCGGTGTTCGTTGAGCAGGCGGAGGGGGCGCTGCGGGTCCTCCGCGCCAACATCCGGGCGCTCGGTGCCCAGGCGCGCGCGGAGGTGATCCGCACGGATGCGCTGCGCTACGTGGGGGTGCTGGAGCCGGGTGCGTTCGGTGTCGCATTCGCGGACCCGCCGTACGGCAGCGGGAGCGCCGCGGCGCTGGCGGCGGCATTCGCTGCCCGCCCATTCGCCGATCTTCTCGGCATCGAGCACGGCCACGAGGAGCTGCTCCCGGAGCTGCCCAACTCCCGCACGCGCCACTACGGCGACGTCCGGATCACCCTGCTTTCCGCGCCCCCATGACCACTTCTTCCCGCGTAGCCGTCTGCCCCGGCTCCTTCGATCCCATCACCGTGGGACACGAGGATATCATACGCCGCAGCCTCGCCTTCGCGGATCAAGTGCTGGTGGCGGTCGCCCATCGGGCAACGCAGGTCAAGCAGGGATTATTTTCGGTCGAGGAGCGGGTGGCGATGATCCGGGAAGTTTTCCTGGACGAGCCCCGTGTGGAGGCGACCGATTTCACTGGCCTGCTGGTGGACTTCGCGCGGGATCGCGGTGCGACGCTTATCGTTCGGGGGCTCCGGGCCGTCTCGGACTTCGAGTACGAATTTCAGATGGCGCTCATGAACCGCCAGCTTCGCCCCGAAACCGAAACTCTTTTTCTGGCACCCCACGTGGAGCACTCGTTCCTCTCCGCCTCTCTGGTGCGGGAGATTGGAGCCCTGGGAGGAGATGTGCGTCCCTTTGTTTCGCCGCCCGTAATGCGCCGGCTGCGGGAGCGCTTCGCAAGCACTTCCCCGTGAGCTTTCTCGCGAGGCTACGAGAGCGTGCGCGTTCCCAGCCGCGGCGAATCGTATTCCCCGAGGGCTCCGAGCCACGCACCCGAGCAGCAGTCCGGCAGCTGGCCGCTGCGGGGCTGGTGCATCCCATTCTGCTTGGCGGTGAGCCGCTGGACGGCGCGGAGTGGATCGATCCCAAACGTGACGGGCGCTGTGCGGCGCTGGCGGAACGATTGTGGCGACGACGCTCCGCGCGGGGCATGACGCCGGAGCAAGCCCTGGCGCACTCTGCGGAGCCGCTGTTGTTCGCGGCGCTGCTCGTGGATGCCGGGGAGGCGGATGGCTGCGTGGCGGGTGCCCTGAGCACCACGGGCGAGGTGTTGCGGGCTGCTCTGTGG
>JAUJOM010000005.1:43715-113967 GCA_030447645.1 Longimicrobiaceae bacterium
CTGCGTGGCGGGTGCCCTGAGCACCACGGGCGAGGTGTTGCGGGCTGCTCTGTGGGCCATAGGACCTGCTCCGGGGATCAGAACGGTATCGAGCGCCTTCTACATGATCGTTCCACCCTTCCGAGGTGGAGTCGAACCCGAAGTACTCACCTTTTCCGATGCCGGGGTCGTACCGGAGCCAGGCGCCGAGCAGCTCGCCGACATCGCTCTTGCCGCAGCCGACGCCCGCGGCCGGGTGGTTGGCGACGAGCCACGAGTGGCGTTTCTTTCCTACTCCACCCGGGGGAGCGCGGAAGGGCCCTCTGTAAACAAGGTGCGGCGTGCACTCGAACTGTTTCGGGAGAAAGCACCCGGGGTCGCCTGCGACGGAGAGCTGCAGGGCGACGCGGCGCTGATCGACTCGGTTGCCGCCCGGAAGGCTCCAGGGTCGGCGGTAGCCGGCAGGGCCAACGTGCTGATCTTTCCAGATCTGGACGCGGGCAACATCGCCTACAAGCTGGTGCAGCGTCTGGCGGGTGCGCACGCTTTGGGACCCATCGTGCAGGGTCTCGCTCGCCCGTGCAACGATCTGTCCCGTGGGGCAGACGCGCAGGAGATCGTTGACGTGGCGTGCATCACCGCGCTAATGTGTGCTCCCGATCCACCTGGCACGTCCGTTGCCGATTGTGCCGTCACGCCGTAGTAACGAAACCCCCAAGGGAGGAGTCATGAGTTTTCAGACGAGCAAGCAGAACGGTGTGGTGATTGTCGACGTGGATGGCCAGTTGATCGTCGGGAACCGCCAGGAGTTGAAGCAAAAGGTGCTCGACGAACTCGAAGGCGGCGACCGCAAGTTTCTCATCGACTTCGCGAACACCGGCTACATTGACTCCTCGGGCCTGGGTGTTCTCGTGAGCCTGTCCAAAAAGATCCGTGAGCAGGGCGGGGAGCTGCGGCTCGCGAATCTGAACGAGGATTTGCGTACGCTCTTTGAGCTGACCAAGCTGGATACGTTGTTCAACATCGCGGATTCGCGGGAAGAAGCCCTGCAAAATTTCTGATCGCCGGCTCGTTCGTTGAGGGACCAGGAAACCAAGGCCGCGACGTTCGCGTTCGACGTGCCGAGTGACGTGCAGGCGATCGAGTCCACGGTGGCCGACCTGGTTGCACGCTGTCGGGCAGCCGCGTTCGACGGACCGCGCTTGACCTTCAATTTTCGCATTGGTGTCACTGAAGCTCTCGCCAATGCCATGCTGTACGGCAACCGCGGAGATGCGCATAAACCGGTGCGCGTGGAACTGTTGCTGGAAACCACGCGGGTAGTGGTGCGCGTCCGGGACCAGGGGAATGGCTTCAATCCCCATGCCGTCCCCGACCCAACATTGGAGTGCAACCTTGAACGTCCGGGTGGGCGTGGTGTCTTTCTGCTTCGCAAGCTGATGGACGAGGTGCGATACAACGACCAGGGCAATGAGGTCCAGCTCGTGCTCGTCCGGACGATGCCTCCGCGGGGCCAACGGTGACTGCAGCCGTGGGCGCGTCCGCGCCGCCTGCGGGAGTCGTACTCCCGGCGACGGTTCGCGAGCTGCTCGAAGGGTACGGGCGCGCCCACGGCGTCACTGTGCGGGTATGGACGGACGGGGCGGACGATCCGGTTCTGGTGTTTCCGCCCAGTGACGCGCTAATGATCGCCCCGGGCGCCAACACCGCTTCCGTGGAAGGAGAAGGCCTGAGGGTGGACATCGTGGGTGAGCCCCCCGGGCAGGAAAGTGCCGCCCGCTTTCTTGCTTCCGCAGTTGCACAACTCCTCCAGCACGACAACGAAGTCAGTTTTTTCAGCCGCGAAATCGCGGAGCGGTACGAAGAAATCACCCTTCTTTACTCCATCTCGGAGATTTTGGGCGCGGTCATCTCCCTGGACAAGGCAGCGGAAACGATCCTGGAGGAGGTGGTGGGGTCCGCGGCGTGCCAGTCGTGCGACGCTGTGGGTTTACGAGCCCGAGCACGAACACCTCCGGCTGACTGCAACGGTTGGTGGAAGCGGTCACGCTGAACCTGTCATGGTCGCTGACCCGTGTTCGGTCACCGCCTTTGTGTTCCGGGAGCAGCACCCGGTGCTGCTCGCACCCGATGAATCCTTTCCGCGCCCGGGATGCGAGCCGCTCGCCAAGCAGGCGAGCTCGCTGCTGTCGGTGCCGGTTTCCTACACCCCGCCGCAGGGTGAAGCCCGCACCGTGGGTGTAATCAATCTGGTGGGCCGCGGGCGCGAGGAACCGTTCTCCGCGGGTGATCTCAAGCTGCTCTCCGCCATCGCGAGCCAGATCGGGTCGGCGGTCGAAAACAACCGTCTGATCGCGGCGAGCCTCCAGCAGGAGCGCGTCATGCGCGAGATGGAGCTTGCTCACGATCTGCAGCTCAAACTTCTTCCCCCGGTGGAGTCCTTTGCCGACTACGCCGACGTGGCTGCCCGCTGTGCTCCGGCCAACTCGGTCGGCGGGGACTTCTACCACCTCTTTCAGCTAGGTCGTGGGCGGATCGGGGTGATGATCGGCGACGTATCAGGCCACGGCTTCAGCGCTGCACTGATCATGGCGCTCACCATGAGTGCGGTGGCCATTCACGCCTCCGAGGGAGATCCCCCGGCAGAGGTGCTTATGCGGGTGCACCGCGCGCTGATCGGGGAGCTTGAGTCCACCGGGATGTACATGACGCTCTTTTATGGTGTCATCGATGCCGAAGCCGGAAGGCTGGCGTATGCGAACGCCGGCCATGCACATGCATTCCGGGTCCCGGCGAGCGGAGAGCCGGAACGATTGAGCGCCACCAACCCGCCGTTCGGAATCGTGGACGAGGACGGGTATGCGGAAACTTCGGTACCCTGGCAGGGTGGGCGAGATCTGCTCTTCCTCTTCACCGATGGCCTGGCGGATGCGCTGGGTGAGGGGGAAATCGCCGGGAACCGTCACCTGCTGGAGGAGGTGACCAGCCATCGAGAGCTACCCGCTCGCGAGCTGCTGGACCGGCTCTTCCAGATCAGCGACGGGGCGGGCGCTCCGCAGCCGGACGACCGCACGGCCGTGCTGGTCCGCATCTGACGCGCTCCAACCCACCTCACCGCCCCAAGCGCTCGCTCGGCCAGAACTTCCTGGTCGATCCCAACCTGCAGCGTCGCATCGTCGAAAGTCTCCATCCCGCTCCTGAAGACGAGGTGCTGGAGATCGGACCGGGTCAGGGTGCACTCACCCGACACCTCGCCGGCCATGTACGTCGGCTCGTCTGCGTGGAAAAGGACGATGCGCTCGCCGAGCGCCTGCGGGTCGAGTTCGCTTTCGAGCCGTCCGTGCAGATCGTCCACGCGGACATTCTCAAGGTCGAGCTGGAGGCCGTGTCCGCCGATCCCGCCGCGCTCAAGGTGATCGGCAACATCCCCTATAACATCACCACCCCGATCCTTTTCAACCTGCTGGAGCGCCGCCCCCGCCCCCGCGAGATCGTGCTCCTTGTACAGCGTGAGGTGGCTGAGCGGATCGTTGCTCCGCCCGGTGGCAAAACCTATGGTGCGCTGGCGGTGGGCGTCCGCACGGTAGCCGACGCGGAACGGGTGCTGGACGTGGGCCGCAAGGCATTTCGCCCCGTACCCGACGTGGAGTCCGCGGTAGTTCGTATCACTCCACATACTCCGCCTCGTCTGGAGGAGGCAGAAGAGCAGGCGGTGCGCCGTCTTTCCCGCCGCGCATTCGGGCAGCGTCGCAAGCAGTTCCAGCGAATCCTGCGCGATGCCTACGGGCTGGGCCCGGAGGCCATCAGCCAGATTGAGCAGAAGCTGGGGATCACTCTGCAAGACCGGCCGGAAACCTTCGGCCCGGAGCAGTTTGTTGCTCTGGCACGCGAGCTGGAAGAGATCGCCGGTCAGCCGCCGGGGCGATAAGCGCCCCGTCTGCAACGGCAGCCGCCCTCACGGGCGAGGTTCTACCGCGCGGGCGCATAGCTGCCCGCCGGCAGGGTCACGCGCTGCCAGATCGGGGATTGATCACCGGGTGGGTAGATCCTGATCCGCAAAGATGCCAGCAGGTGCGCTTCGTTAAGCGCCGCAAGTGCACCGGCCTCGACGGTGCGTTCGACTACGCGCGCCTCCCCCGGAGCGAGCGTTACTGGCGGGATCGGCAGCGGGCACACGTCCAGGAATGCGTCCGAAGACTGCTGCAGGTACCATGTGTCGCGCCGCACAGCGGTGCTGAAGGCGGAGAGGCCCGCGCCGCAGAATGGGTTCAGCGCGTCCTCCAGCTTCACCGGCTGGTCGTTGCGGTTCGTGATCGTCACCGCAAGGCGCAGCTGCGGAGGCTTGCCGGGGGTGCTCGGCAGCTGCCCGGTTGCGGCGCGGAACGTCACGCCCCCATAGGTGCGCTCCGCGGGGATGGGCGTGGCGGCATTGGTCAGCACCAGATTCCCCGCGTCTACCGAGGTTGGCCGGCCGAATAGCTCGAACCTGGCCGTCAAGTAGTAGCGACCCTCGGCCAGCGTGTCGCCGAACAGCTCGGGCAGGGGCACCGCGAGCCCGAACTGTTTCGTCTCACCCGGCAGGAAGTGACCACCGCCACCCCCGATGCACGCCCACCCCCTCCCCCCCACTCCGTCTCGGCGCCTCGAGTCCCACGCCGGGCGGCCGCTACGCTCGCGAGTGCGGTACCCAACGACGTGCAGTGAAAGTGAACAGCCCAGGTCGACAGGTACCGTGTCGCGGCTAGTGTTGGTAATCCAGACAGTTGTGCTGAGATGCGATGGGGCAATGTCCTCAAGTTGTGAACTGGCGCGGAACACCAACCTTTCGGAGTCTCTGCCGCAGCCGCTCAGCGCGACTCCAACCAGAGCGCACATCAGTGTCCGGTGGAGCTTCGGTGTTTGCATGCTGTTATACCAAGTTCGTGTGAAGGTGGCGCACACGAGGAACCCCCTCTCCCTAGCCCTCTCCCCGCAAGGGCGAGAGGGAACCTGTTTCTGCTATCCTCCGTTCCGCCCTTGCGGGGGATATGAGGGGGCAAGTTTGGGGTGAAGGGGGGTGCTGAGAAGTTGGAAGTGCGCCACGTTCCTGCCCAGTTGGTATTAGTTTGGGACGCGAGGTGCCGCAAACCGAGACCGCCCGTGCGCTGGTCAAACTTCTCTGTAGTTAGCATGCGCAGGACGCAAAAACTGACGAACAGCTACGGGAGAATCTCCAGCGATCTGGTGCTTTCGATCGGGGTCCCGTCGGAAAATAGAAAACCACGTACCGAGTACACTCCAGGTGGTGCGGAACGCCCATTCCAGTCGTGCTGGTTCCATTCCGTTTTGAAGTCCAGGGTTTTGCCCGAAGCCAGATTCCAAGTCCGTACACGCCCGAGAGATGGTCTGCCCCGTAAACGATTCCAAACAACGTCTCCACTCGGAGCGGTCACTACAAAGTCACACGTTGGCTGTTGAACCCTCACCTGCATCGTGTGCTCGTGAACGTTCCGAACGACGAGGGTAAGTGGTACTGCTTCGCCCGGATGCACATTCGTGGGCATCTCCAGGCGAACGTCAAACAGCTTGGCCGGCCCGGAGTTTTTCGACGTCGACCTGCGTGACGGGGTTGGCGGCGCTGCCATCGCGCCGGTCTCTACATGCCTGAACGTCCGATACTCGGAGCACCGGACCACGCCGCCATCCGGCCGCAAGTAGTTCAACCCTGGAATAGCTTGGACATGTGGAATCGCCTGGTCTGGAACACACGCGTCCATCATCGGACGTCCATCGTTGACCGGATCCGGGCGCCACTGCACGCGGCCTCCCAGCCGCTCGACCACGTCGGCATCCGACTCCCGCGCGGGACGCGAGAAGAAGATTCGAACTGAAAGATCTCGGGCTCGTGGATCGATGGGCGTGCTCGGCGGACTGTGCAACACCGTCTGGGGAGCGCACCAACTCGGGGATCTGATCCCGGTCGATCTCCACGCGCGCAATGGGAACGTTGAAGACATAGTGGACGCGGCCACCCGCTGCTCGAATGGCCGCGATTTCCGAGGGTAGAACCTGAGCTGTCAGCTCGCTCGCCACCATTTCCCCATCGCTTCTCCTGCGGAAGTGCAGATCCTGCTATAACCATCCGGCCATCGGCGGCAGGTGGGGCTCCCAAATGCATGAGATCCTCAGTGGCTCGTATTTATAAACTGGTGGCAGCCATACGAAAATCGCTCCTCTGTGCCTGCTCTTGCGACACCCAACCATCACATCCCGTGGTGAACAGCAGGACCAGCAGGGCGACAGGGCGAATAGACAATGATGTCCTCGGGTGCGGAATGGGTGCTGATGGTGAGGACCAGTTGCCATCCCGTATGAGTTGACGCACTTCATAGGCTGATGGTATTTTGTGAAAGCTTTCACAAGATCCGAACTGGTGCTGCGCCCCAAGAGCATTCCCGAATCCACCGTCCGTCGCATGTCGCTTTACCTGCGCTCCCTCCAGGAGGCGCAGGATGCCGGCATGGCCAGCATCAGCAGTGACGAACTGGCGGAGCGCGGCGGGACCACGTCGGCGCAGGTGCGCAAGGATCTGTCCTTCTTCGGTTCCTTTGGCAAACGGGGCTTCGGCTACCCGGTGCGGGAGCTGATCGGTGCGATTCGGGACATCCTCGGTCTTGATCACACCTGGCGGGTGGCGCTGGTAGGGGCCGGGCGGATCGGTTCCGCGCTTTTTGGCTACGAAGACTTCCAGCGGCGTGGATTCCATATCCGGGCGGTGTTCGACAGTGATCCTGCGAAAGTAGGCCAGGCCTGGGGTGGGTTGACCGTGCGCAGTGACGCGGAGATGGAGACGGCACTGCGGGAGGGGGAGATCGAGATCGTGATCATCGCGGTGCCTGCCGAGGCTGCCCAGCGCGTTGTGGACCGGGTGGTGCGCGCCGGAGTGCGGGCAGTACTCAACTTTGCTCCGGCTCGACTGCGTGCCCCCGAGAGCGTGGCGCTGCGCACCGTGGACATGTCTACCGAGATGGAAAGCCTTGCATTCGCGCTAAACAACAGCTAGCGGCGCAGTTGCCGGTCCTCAAGCCGCGGGCTATGTTGGGACTCTATGAGCGCCCTTACCGTCGCCACCGCCCGCGTCCGCGTCACCTCCGAAATCGGCGCCCTTAAGGCAGTCATCTGCCACACTCCCGGGTCCGAGCTACTCGCCGTCACCCCGTCCAATCGCGAGCAGTTCCTGTACGACGACATCGTCGATCTTGAGCAGGCCCGGCGGGAGCACGGGCGCTTCCGCGCGATCCTGGGGCGCTTCGCCGAAGTCCTGGAAGTCCGCGACCTGCTGGCGGAGATCATAGACGAGCCGGAGGTGCGTCGATTCCTGGTAAGCCGGGTGATGGAGGTCGCCTCCTCCCAGCCGCTGGAGGGGCAGGTGCTGGAGATGCCCGGGCCCGAGCTGATCTCCATGCTCATCGAGGGGAAGGAGTCCACCCCCGGACCTATCTCCAAACTGCTCCACAAGGTTTCCTACGAGCTGCCGCCGCTCCCCAACCTGTTCTTCACCCGCGACGCCGCGATGGTGGTGAACGAAGCGGTGATTATCGGGGCCATGCGGTACGCAGTGCGCTGGACCGAGGAGCTGCTGATGAAAGCGCTCTTCACCTATCACCCGCTACTGGGAAACGCGGGATTGATCTACGACGGAACGGAGGAGCACCGCAGCAACTACACCATCGAGGGCGGCGACGTACAGATCCTGCGCCCCGACCTGGCGATCATCGGTCTCTCCGAGCGCTCCAGCCCCGCGGCGGTCGAGTGCCTGATCGATGGCCTGCGCGATCGGGCGGGAGTCGAACATGCCCTGGTGGTGGTGCTGCCAACCGAAAGCCCCGCGATCCACCTGGACATGATCTTCACCATGGTGGACCACGAGCACTGCGTCGTGTACCCGCCGTATTTTTTCGGACCCGGGCGGCTGCCCGTACTCCACTACCATCCGGATGGCCGGAGCGTACGTGAGCGTCCGGACCTGTTCAAAGCGCTGAAGGAGGTGGACCTCCCCATGACGCCGGTCTGCTGCGGCGGCCAGCACCCGACGCTTCAGGAGCGGGAGCAGTGGGCGAGCGGGTGCAACTTTGTCGCGGTACGGCCTGGCCTGGTACTCGGCTACACCCGCAACGAGGCGACCATGCGGGAGCTGGAGCGCGAAGCCGGCTATCGGATCGTGAGCGCGATCGACTTTCTGACCGGCGAGGACCACATCGCGCGGAAGGAGCGGGCGGCGATCTGCTTCGAGGGCGCCGAGCTGGTGCGGGGCGGGGGCGGGGGCCGCTGCATGACCCTGCCAGTGCTGCGGGACGAACCGTGGTAAGCTTTGGCGACCCCCAACCACTGGTGCGGAAAGCTCTGGCGCTGCTTGCCCGCGGTCCGCTAAGCACGCCACAACTGGCGACGCGACTTCTTGGCGGAACCAGCAGTCCAGGGGCTGCCGCGGGAGCAGTGTGGGCCTTGCTCGCGGATGACTCCCGGTTCGTGGTAGACACGAGTGGCGTTTGGGCGCTCCGCCCCGCTGTGGCTCCGGTGTCAGACGCGCTACGCCAGGTGGACTTCGTGGTGGTGGACGTGGAAACCACCGGCGGCTCACCGGCATCGGGACACCGGATCACCGAGGTCGCCGCCGTGTGCGTCTCCGGCGGCGAGGTCCGCGAGACGTGGAGCTCGCTGGTGAACCCGGAGCGGCCGATCCCCTACGGCATCACCCTGCTCACCGGCATCACCAACCGTATGGTGGCCGATGCCCCGCGCTTCGCCGACGTCGTCCCGATGCTCGCTCCGCTGCTCGGTGGCCGGGTGTTCGTGGCGCACAACGCCGGCTTCGACTGGAGCTTCGTTTGCGCCGAAATGGATCGCGCGCTATGCATACCGCCCAACGAGCGGCAGCTCTGCACCGTCCGGCTCGCGCGCAAGCTCCTCCCCCAGCTCCCTTCGCGCTCGCTGGGCAGCCTCGCTGATTACTTTGGCCTCGAGATCACCTCCCGGCACCGTGCGCTTGACGACGCCCTGGCAACCGCTCGCCTGCTGCTGCACTTCATCGAAATGCTGGAAGATAGGGAGATCACCGA
The DNA here is from genome assembly GCA_030447645.1 of Longimicrobiaceae bacterium. Lineage (GTDB taxonomy): Bacteria > Gemmatimonadota > Gemmatimonadetes > Longimicrobiales > Longimicrobiaceae > JAUJOM01. The sequence goes on from JAUJOM010000005.1 coordinate 52,793, forward strand.
CTGGGCTGCCATGGAGTCGTGGCTTGCCCGCCGCGCACCGCCGCAAGCGAAGCTTTTTCCCCGGCCGATGGACTCCGCATGAACTCGCGCCAGCTCGGCGACTTCCGCATTCATGCGCTGGAGGCGGGCAGCCAGCGCCTGGATGGGGGCGCCATGTTCGGTGTGGTGCCAAAACCCCTCTGGGAGCGGCGCATTCCCGCGGACGAGCGAAACCGCATTCCGCTGGCCATGCGCTGCCTGCTGGTGGAAACGCAGGGGCGCTGGTGTTGATCGAAACCGGCCTCGGCAACAAGGAAGATCCCAAGTTCCAGGAAATCTACGGAGTGGAGAACTCCGGTTCGCCGGACCGGCTCCAGGATCAGATTCGCGCGGCCGGCTTCGCTCCCGAGGACATCGAGGTGGTGATCAACACGCACCTGCACTTCGACCACGCCGGCGGCAACACCTATCGAGATGCTGAGGGGGAGGTGCGCGAGTCCTTCCCGGGTGCGCGCTACCACGTCCAGCGTGCGGAGTGGGAGTGGGCGCACACGGTCAACGAGCGTACGCAGGCGAGCTACCTGCCCCACAACTTCGAGCCGGTCATGGCTGCCGGGCGCTGGAGTTTTCTGGAGGAGAGGGCGAAGTGCTCCCGGGAATCAGCGTTCTGCCGACGCCCGGCCACTGCCCGGGGCACCAGTCCGTGTTGGTACAATCCCGGGGCGAGACCGCCTGTTTCCTTGGCGATCTGGTTCCCACCTTTGCTCATCTGCCCCTCCCCTGGATCATGGGGTACGACGTGGAGCCGCTGGTCACGCTGGAAGCCAAGCGCAGACTGCTCCGTCGCGCGGTGGAGGAGCGCTGGCTGCTCGTTTCGGTACACGACCCACAAATCGCGTGGGGTGAAGCGACAGGGAATGAAAGCAAGTTAGTGCTGGAGAACGCGGTGGAAGCAGCGGGGTACGGGGCCGCGTCCACACCATCCGTGATGCAACGATGATCAAAATCAATCAAGATCCCAAGACCACCGCCGTTCTGGTGAGCGCGGTGCGCACACCGATCGGCAAGTTCATGGGCGGCCTGGCGCCGCTTCGCGCCCCCGAGCTGGGCTCCCTCGCCATTCGCGCGGCGCTCGAGCGCTCCGGAATCGATCCGCAGGACCTTGACGAGGCGATCATGGGTCACGTCATCCAGGCGGGCACCGGCCAGGCGCCCGCCCGTCAGGCGGCCTACAATGGCGGGGTACCGGAGACCGTACCGGCCATGACCATCAACAAGGTGTGCGGCTCCGGTCTGAAAGCAGTGATGCTTGCCGCGCAGGCGATCCGGGCCGGCGATGCGCAGGCGATCGTCGCGGGCGGAATGGAGTCCATGTCCAACGCGCCGTTCCTGCTTCGCGGCTACCGTGAGGGAGTCAAGTTCGGCAATCAGGAGATCGTCGATGGGCTGATCCATGATGGTCTCTGGTGCTCCTTCCATACCTGCCACATGGGCGGACATGCCGAGTACACCGCCCACAAGGCGGGAATTTCCCGCGCCGAAGCGGACCAGTTCGCGTACGAGTCCCACCAGAAGGCGGTGCGCGCAATTGAGAAGGGCAAGTTCAAGGAAGAAATCGTCCCGGTAGAGATCGCCGGCCGCAAGGGCACCACGGTGGTGGACACGGACGAGTCCCCCGTGTGGATACCAACCTGGGCGCACTTGGCAAGCTCAAGCCCTCCTTCAAAAAGGACGCACCGCAGGGCATCGAGGAACTGATCGTTACGGCTGGGAACGCTCCTGGTCTCAACGACGGGGCGAGCGCCACCGTAGTGACTTCGGAAGAGTATGCGCGCTCTCATGGGCTCACGATCATGGCCCGCATCACCGGGTACGCCGCCGCGGGTGCGGCCCCAGGATCTCTTCTTCGCCCCGGTCCGGGCGGTTGAAAAGCTGATGGAGCGTACCGGCATGGAGATTGATGATTACCAGCTGATCGAGGCCAACGAGGCCTTCGCCGTGCAGGCGCTGGCGGACGGCAAGGAACTCGGCTGGGATTGGGACCGCGTGAACGTAAACGGCGGCGCGGTTGCCCTCGGCCATCCCATCGGGGCGTCGGGTGCCCGGGTACTCACCACCTTCTTTACGCAATGGACGACCGGAACAAGGAGACGGGAATGGCTACACTCTGCCTGGGCGGTGGCAACGCTGTCGCTCTTTCCGTGGAGAAGGTTTGATGCGCACCTCCGCAGCGACCTGGACCGGGACGGAGCTGGTTCCGTCCCGCACGGCGCGTCGTGTAATCGGTGTGGTGGCGTTCGCCGCCGCGACCGCGTTCGGTGCCAGGGTGGCACTGCCCATTCCCGGCACTCCGATCCCTTTCACCCTGCAGCCGATGTTCGTGCTGCTCGCGGGAAGCGCTGCTCGGCAGTCGCCTCGGCGCCCTGAGCCAGACGTTGTACCTGGTAGCTGGCGCGGTGGGACTGCCGATCTTTGTGGCGGGTGGCGGTATGGCCTATCTGCTTGGACCGACAGGTGGGTACCTGCTCGCGTATCCGCTGGCGGCGTGGCTCGCGGGCACGGGCGCCCGGCAGGGTGCGGGGCGGATGCTGGCAGGGCTGCTCGCGGGGCTTGTCGCCATCTACGCCGGTGGGCTCGCCTGGTTGAGCATCGTGGGTACGGCAATCCATGGCCGTCGCGTGGGGCTGCGCCCCTTCCTGCTCGCGGACCTTGTCAAGGCCTTTGTCGTGCTGCTGGTCGGGCAGCGGCTCCGGGAGCGCGCGGCGCACCTGTTTGGCGGCTGAAGTTCGGCCGCTGCGGGCGGGGTGGCGAATCGCGATTTTCGTCGCCCTCTTCATCGCGATTCTGCTGGTCATACAGGGCGGTGTGTCCGCACTCTTCGGCGCCGGCTCGCGCTGGAATGCGGTCGTCGGGCCACTCGTCGCCGCGCTTGCAGCCGGGTGGCTGATGCTTCGCTTTTCGACGGGCGGTCCCCGGAGCGCTCGGTTTCGCCTGGGGTCCATCGGCGATGCGTGAGTCGCTGGTCGGTTTTGGGATTGGTGGGGCGCTGATCGGGCTGGTCGCTCTGCTGCTGGTGTCGACCGCGAGCGCGTACTGGGTTCCGGATGATGGCAGCTGGGCGGGCTACCTGCGGATGCTCGGGTACAGCGTGCTCTTTTTTGGACTGGCGGCGGCGCTGGAGGAAGCGCTCTTCCGCGGCTACCCGTTCCAGGCGCTGGTGCAGGGGATCGGGCCGTGGCCGGCGATTGTGCTTTCTGCGCTGCTATTCGGCGTCGCACACACTCGCAACCCGCACGTGAGCGGTCTGGCGCTGGTGAACATCGTGCTCGCGGGCATCTGGCTTGGGGTTGCTTTCCTGCGCACCCGCTCGCTCTGGTTCGCTACGGGGGCACACGCGGGGTGGAACTGGACGATGGCGTCGCTCTTCGACTTTCCGGTGAGCGGTCTGACCATGGACACCCCGCTGTACGATGTGCGTGCCGTGGGAACGGACTGGTGGACCGGGGGGAGCTTCGGGCCGGAAGGTGGGCTCGCCGCCACGCTCGCTATGCTGCTGGGGGCCGGATGGCTGCTCCGGGCACGGTGGGTCCGGCCGTCGCCGGAAGTGCAGGCGGCGGGCACGCTGGTAGAAGCCAGGCTCGGTCCGGCCTGGGGATGAGGCACCCGGCGGTGCGCTTCTGGGCTAGCTCGACAGCGGTGGCAGCGGCCACAGCGGGTGCGGCGGCGCTCTTGCTTCCCGGTGAGCTGGCTGCGCGCGGCTGGCTCCTGACGGTGTGGACCGCGGGAGTGATGTGCATCCTGTTCGGAGCGGCGGCGCTGATCGGCGCGGGCGTGGGCGTCCGGGAGGTGGTGGAGGCGGGCTCCGCGCCGGAAGCCGTGGAGGCGGAGCGTCGGGTCCGGAGCGCGGCGGACGCGGGCTTTTATGGCGATGTGGGCTGGTGGGTGCTGGCGACGGGCGGGGTGCTCGTCGCGATTTATTTTGGCGGCTGGCTGATCCTGAGATAGGTAGCTGATGGCTGAAATCCGGAGCGTAGCAGTGGTTGGAGCAGGGCAGATGGGCAACGGCATCGCGCATGTCTTCGCGCAGGCCGGACACCCGGTGACATTGATCGACGTGCGAGCGGAAGCGCTGGAGCAGGCGCGCGCCACAATCGCCGGCAACATGGACCGGCAGGTCCGCAAGGGTACCCTATCCGGGGAGGACCGACACGCTGCGCTGGAGCGGGTACAAACCTCCACGGAGCTTGCTGGCGCCGGATCGGCCGATCTGGTGGTGGAGGCCGCCACCGAAAATCCGGACCTCAAGTTCGGTATCTTCCGCGAGCTGGACGGCATCGCCCCGAGGCACGCCATCCTGGCGAGCAACACCTCCTCCATCTCGATCACCGAGATCGCGGCGCGCACAAGCCGCCCGGAGCAGGTGATCGGCATGCACTTCATGAACCCCGTTCCGGTGATGAAGCTGGTGGAAATCATCCGCGGCCTGGCCACCTCCGCCGAAACCGCCCGGGTGGTCACCCAGGCCGCGGAAAAGCTCGGCAAGACGGTGGCGGAAGCCAACGACTACCCCGGTTTCGTATCCAACCGGATCCTGATGCCGATGATCAACGAAGCAGTGTTCTGCCTGATGGAGGGTGTCGCGGAGCGGGAAGCGATCGATACGGTGATGAAGCTGGGAATGAACCACCCCATGGGGCCGCTTGCACTTGCAGATCTGGTCGGGCTGGACACCTGCCTGGCGATTCTGGAGGTGCTGCATACCGGCTTGGGAGACCCCAAGTACCGCCCCTGTCCGCTGCTGCGCAAGTACGTCGCCGCTGGCAAGCTGGGGCGAAAAACGGGCGAAGGCTTTTACAGCTATGCCTGACACACTCCTCCAAACCGGTCCCGGCGTGCTGTCGCCGGAACAGCAGCAGATTCGCGATCTGGCGCGTCAGTTCGCCGAGGAAAATCTGCGCCCGCACGCCGAAGAGTGGGATCGGGAGGCGCACCTCCCCCGCGAGGTGGTCGATCAGCTGGGGGAGCTGGGCTTCCTGGGTATGCTGATCCCCGAAGAGTTCGACGGCCTGGGGCTGGACACCACCACCTACCTGCTCGCTCTGGAGCAGATCGCCTGGGGCGATGCCAGCGTGGCGGTGGCGATGAGCGTCCACAATTCGCTCCCCACCCAGATGATCCTGTCCCACGGCACACCGGAGCAAAAGGAGTGCTGGCTGCGCCCGATGGTCCGGGGGGAGATGCTCGGCTCCTTCGCCCTGTCGGAAGCGGACGCCGGCTCGGATGCCGCCTCCCTGACCGCGCAGGCGACACGGACCGACGGCGGGTGGGTGCTGAACGGGTCCAAGGCCTGGATCACCAACGGCGGCTTCGGTGACCTGGTGCTGGCGATGTGCCGAACGGACACGTCGGAAGATCGCCGTGGCTCCAAGGGGATCGGCTGCTTCATCGTGCCGACGGACGCGGACGGATACGTCCTCGGCAAGAAGGAAGACAAGATGGGGCAGCGCGCTTCGGAGACCGTGGGGATCTCCTTTCACGACCTGTTCGTGCCGGATGACCAGGTGCTGGGCGATCCCGGGATGGGTCTAATTTACGCGCTGCAAGCGCTGAATGGGGGCCGTTTGGGAATTGCTGCCGTGGCGACGGGAATTGCTACGGCTGCACTCGAGTACGCGGTGCGCTACGCGGATGAGCGCCGGCAGTTCGGTACGCCGATCCGGCAATTCCAGGGAATGCAGTTCAAGCTGGCCAACATGGCGACTCGTGTGGAGGCGGCTCGGGCTCTCTTGGGGCGCGCGGCAGCCGCCAAAGATTCTGGCGATGCCGCTGCCACGCAGCTTGCATCCATGGCCAAGCTGTTCGCGTCGGAAGCGGCCATGTACGTCACCACCGAGGCGGTGCAGGTGTTCGGTGGCTACGGGTACATCAAGGAGTACCCGGTGGAGCGCTTGTTCCGCGACGCCAAGGTGACGGAGATCTACGAGGGAACGAGCGAAATTCAGCGGATCGTGATCGCTCGCGAGCTGTACCGGTAATCACTTCAATCCCAAACCAGGCATCAGCATGGAACTTTTCGAGCGGATCGGGGAGCACGAGCACGAGCAGGTTGTCTTCTGCAGTGAGCCGTCGTGCGGGTACAAGGGGATCATCGCCATCCACAACACGACGCTCGGCCCCGCGCTCGGCGGGACGCGGTTCTGGACGTATGACTCGGACGAAGACGCTTTTATCGACGCACTGCGCTTGTCCCGCGGGATGACCTACAAGGCTGCGGTGACCGGTCTGAACCTGGGTGGTGGCAAGTCGGTGATCATCGGGGACCCTCGCACCCGGCACCGGGAAGCGATCTTCCGGGCGCACGGCCGCTTCGTGGAAAGCCTCAAGGGGCGGTACATCACTGCGGAGGACGTGGGTACTTCCGTGGATGACATGGAGTACGTCGCCATGGAAACCGAGCACGTCACCGGGCGGCAGGCGATGTCCGGCGATCCGTCTCCGGTCACGGCCTACGGTGTGTACATGGGGATCAAAGCCGCCGCCCAGGAGCGCTACGGCTCCGACAGCCTGGAAGGGAAGCGGATCGCGGTGCAGGGGGTGGGTCACGTCGGCTACTACCTGTGCGAGGATCTCGCCGCCGAAGGTGCCGAATTGATCGTCACGGACATCGACGAGGAGCGCGTGAACCGCGTGGTCCGTGAGTTCAAGGCTCGCGCCGTGGGTCCGAACGAGATTTACGCCGTCGAGGCGGAGGTGTATGCACCCTCCGCCCTGGGCGCCACCGTCAACGACGAAACCATCCCCCAGTTCAAGTTCGACATTGTCGCGGGTGCCGCGAACAACGTGCTGGCCGAAGCGCGTCACGGCGATGCACTCCACGAGCGCGGCATCCTGTACGCGCCGGACTACGTGATCAACGCGGGCGGGTTGATCAACGTGTATGGCGAGCTGAACGGGTGGACGGGCGAACGGGCGATGCGCAAGGCCGGGGAGATCTACAATACGCTTCTGGACATCTTCCAGGTTTCGCGCGAGGAAGGCATCCCCACCTACAAGGCTGCCGACCGTGTGGCCGAGCGGCGGATCAAGGAAGTCGGTCGGGTGCAGCGCACCTGGGTGTAGCTCACGGCGTGGTGCTTGCCTCCAGGGGCCGGATCTTCCGGCCCCTTTTTCATTGGCTCCGAAACCATGCATCTCGTCCAGCTACTCCTGCCGCTACGTGATAACGAGAAGCAGGCATTCCCCCGCGCCGAGTTCGACCGGGTTCGCAACGAGCTGACGGAGCGCTTCGGCGGCGCCACCGCCTTTCTTCGCTCCCCCGCTTCCGGGGTGTGGAAGGAGGATGATGGCGACACCACCCAGGACGAGATCGTGATCTTTGAGGCGATGGCGGACGCGCTGGACCGCGACTGGTGGCGGGAGTATCGCGCGGAGCTGGAGCGTCGCTTTCGGCAGGACGAGGTAGTGGTGCGAGCCCTCGCGTTCGAGCCGCTGTGAGCGCCAGGGTCAGGCTTTTCGTGTTCGCCGGAAGAGTTTGCGGGGCCGGTTGCGCTGCTCCAGTAGCTCGGAGGGTGCATGGCGCTGGCCCAATCGCCAGGTGAAGTCCATCTCGCTGTAAACTGCCGCCAGGGCAAGACGCGACTCCCGGATCAGGAGCACGCTTGCCGCCAGCAGAAGTCCGCCGCCGATCAGCCCGAGTCCAATGGGAACCCAGGCGTAGCGGGCACCGGATGTCGCGACGATGCCGATGGCGACGCTGGTACCCACGAACACGCTGAGCGCCAGGTAGAGCCGGGTCATCGCGCGCTGCAGCAGGCGAGCCCGGCTGGTTGCCTTGTCCAGCTGATCGAAGAGCATGGCTCGCTTTTCCCGGACCTCTTCTCCCTCCGCCGCTCCACGCATCAAATCTTCGAACCGCTCTGACAGGTTGCGCGTTCGGTCCACCACGCGCCCCAACCGGGCCGAGGTGGCAAGGATCAGCGAGGCACACGCCGAGATCAGCACCGCCGGGGTGATCATGGCGGACAGCACCGCCAGCGCCGAAGGCAGAGTTTCAATCATCCGGGTGCGACGATGGTGAGTGCCCGCCGGACGATCCGGTAGCGAAGCGGAGTGCGAAGCGGGATCGTTTCCCCGTCCAGGCCGACGTACGTCCAGCCACCGGGTAGCTCGATTTTGCAGTGATCGACCATGATGCTGTTTAGGTGCGGCGTGCGTGACACAACCTGGATGCCGCGCACCGCGGCTGCGAGGGCAAGCGCCATCACCCGTGCTCGGGTCTTGCCCCGTACCACCAGAGCGTGAAGCCCGGATTGGCCGTTTTCTTTGCGGCTACCAAAGATGGGAAGCCGCAGCTCACGCTCGTCTACACCGATGAACACGAGCGGGGTTCGATAGCGGCGAGTTTGCCCCTCGATCCGGAGTTCGATCCGGTAGCTCCGGAGCCAGGGCGACATATGCACCTACCGAACTGGTGTTCAGAAACAGCTTGTCGTTCACGAACCCGACATCCACTCGCTGGGTCACCGTCCCTGCGGCTACATCGAGAGCCTGCCTCAAGTCTACGCTTCCGTCGCCACCTACCACTAGGATTCTCTGGGCTCCCTTCTCAATCTCTGTCCTGACCGCATGCGGCATAGCGGAGGGAGCAAACTCGCGCAATACAAAGCGAGGGTCGGCCGTGAGCGCTTCGCCCGCGGCTCCAGCACTACCTGCTGCCTGGTTAAGGAACGCGGGGATCATAAGGGTCGGGGATCCCCGCAAAGCTTTGGCCTATGGGTGCCGTAGGGCACATCCCTTGCTTTCGGCTTTTATTCGGTATAGCATGTATAGGCCGATCGTTCATACCTCCAACTTCACTCTCGCATCCCATGGTCGCCGCGGTAGCAGCTCTACGCCAGGTTCTGGAGCAGCGCTTTCCAGATGCTGTCCCGCCTGCGTACCGCACTGCGCCGCAGGTGGCGACCGGGATCGCAAAGTTGGACAGAATTCTTCCGGGGGGTGGGCTCCCACGTGGCCGTTTGGCAGCATGGATTGCCGGGGGTGCCGCCACGGCGATTCTGCGGGCAGCCTGTGAGGCCGTGGACGGGCGGGGTGAGCGTGCGGTTTGGGTGAATGGAGCCGGCACGGTAGCAGGTGCCGGCTGGGGACAGGGACCCTATTTGGTCCGCCCCGGGGAGAAAAGCAGGCGCTGCAGTGTGCTGAAGAGCTGCTCCGCTCCGGCGGCTTCGGGCTGGTGGTACTCGCTGGTGTGCGGCTGGGAGATGTGGAAGCGATTCGGCTGTCCCGGGCAGTACGCGAGGGAGGTGGTGCCTCCGTGGTGCTCGGCAGAGGCGTTTCCGCCGCGGGGCTCCGCCTGTCTTCGCGCATACGTCCGGAGGACTTTCGCTGGCGGCTGGACCCCTGGGGTGCACCCGCGGAGGTGGAGGAGGTCCTCGTTCACCTCCGTGCGACTGCCCTGGGGTGGAGTGCGAACACTCACCTTCGGCTATCTGTCATGCACCATGACCTTCGTTTGTCTCTGGAGCCCGGATTGGCGGACCGGCGTGGGACCCACACCTGAACTTGCCGAGCGGCTGCTGGAGGTGGCGCCGCGCGTTCGGGTGGAGCACGTCGTGTGGGCGGACGCACGGGGTCTGCCCGCCCTGGAAGTTGCCGAGGCACTGCGGGCTCGGATCGGGGCGAGCACACGCGCCGGAATTGCAGCTACACCCGTAGCCGCCGAGGTGGCGGCGCGGGGAGTCGAGGGCCCAATTGCCTGGGTGGAGCCGGGAACTGAACGCGCATTTCTGGCGCCCTTCCTGTTGCACTGCTTGATCCAGACCCACGGCTGCTCGCCCTGCTGAAAGGCGTGGGGATCACTCGCTGCGGGGAGCTGGCTACCTTGGAGCGTGAAGCAGTCGAGGTGCGCTTCGGGCCTGCGGTAGTCGAGTCGTGGCGCCGCGCCCGAGCCGACGACCGGCGGCAGCTCTTCACTCCCATCCCACGGCTTCTGCCGCATGCATCGCTGGACTGGACCGACTACGTTCTGACCGATCCGGAGCGGCTGGTGTTCACCGCCAATGCGCTGCTCGGAAGGTATGTGCCGCGCTGGAAGAACGCGGCGAGGGCGCCCGGCACATGACGCTGGCCTTTGCGCTGGCCAATGGCGCCGTCGAGCACCAGGCCCTCCGCACTGCGCGCCCCACCGCCGCGCGCCCCATCTGGCTCCGCCGGATACGTGCGCTTCTGGAGCGCCTGGTTTTGCCCGATGCGGTTGTCGGCCTCAGCCTGCAGGTGGAGGGACGGAGCCGGTCGTCGGCAAGCAGGTGGATTTCTTCGATCCAGGCCTGGCCGGTGCCGACGCGGCCGAGGCGGCCCTGGTCCGTCTGCTGGATGATCAGGGACCTGTGGTCGTCGCCCCACACATCAGCCGGCACCCGCTGGTTGAGCGGCGCACCCGCTGGATGGTGCGGGAGCCTGGAGACCCGGCATCCAGCTCACCCGGCATCTCCGATCCCTGCCTTTCTCTGCATCTCCTTCCGGAACCGCTGCAGGTGAGGGTGGAAACCTGCCCACGGCGGGACCACTGCATTCCGGTTCGCTACTGCGAAGGGGGACGGCGTGGCTGCAACTGGTTGCCGTCGCAGGGCCGGAACGGGCACCTCCGGCGGCCAGTGGGAGGATGAGCCCTACGCCCGCGAATACTTCCGATGCGTCACGCGTGAGGGTGTGCTGGTCTGGCTGTTCCGCGATGCCCGTAGGGATACGTGGTTCCTCCACGGGTGGTGGAACTGAGTGTTGGGCTACGTCGAGCTGCGGGCACACAGCGCCTTCTCCTTTGGGAGCGGTGCCGTCACTCCGGAGGCGCTGGTACAGCGGGCCGCGGAGATGGGCTACACCGTGCTGGGACTCACCGACACAGCGGATCTGGGCGGGATCGTACGCTTTGCTCTGGAGGCGCAGCGCCACGGCATCCAGCCGGTGATTGGTGCGGAGTTGTGTGTGGATGGACGCCCCGCGGCGTTTCTGGTCCGCAACCAGGAGGGATACCGAAACCTGGCAGGGTTGGTGACAGAGGCACGGGTGGGCTCCTGGCAGGGATGGGAGCAGGGCCACGCTGCTGCCCAGAGAGGACGTCCCGGGGTGACGTGGGCGCAGGTTGCGGCGCGGAATGGGGACTTCATGCCCTGACCGGCCCTGCGACCGGAGAGATTCCCGCGCTGCTGCTTGCGGGGCGTCGGGATGATGCAGCCCGGCGCTGGAAAGAAGTATTCGGACGCCTGGCCGTGGAGGTGCAGCTTCATGTGTTCGGATCACCCGCCTGGATGTGGAGGTGCTGGCCGACGCAGCCGAGCAGGGACTGCTTCACCCCAATGGAGAAGTGGCGTCTTCGTTCTTCATCACGTCGGGGGCACCGAAGCCGCCCTTGCCGCTGCCCTGATCGAGCTGGCCGAAGCGGAAGGTCTTCCTGGGTCACCTGTCACGCACCGTATTACCTGGACAACAGCGGGCGGCTGGTCCACGACACCCTGACGGCGCTTCGCGGAACGACGCAGCCGAGCAGGGTCTGCTTCACCCCAATGGGGAGTGGCGCCTGCATTCTCAGTCGGAGATGCAGCAGCTCTGGCGGGGCAGGGAGCAAGGATTGGAGCGGAGCTGGCTGATTGCTTCGCAATGTGAGTTTCAGCTCCGCTGGGTCCGCCCACCGCTCCCTCGGTTTCCTCTACCTCCGGGACAGAACGAAGACGGCTTTCTGGAGGCGCGCGTCCGTGAAGGCGCAATCGAACGCTGGGGCAGGATCGGGGAACGGGAAGAGCGGCAGATCCAGCACGAGCTGAGAGTGATCCAGCGCCTCGGGTTTGCTGGCTTCTTCCTGGTGATGTGGAAAGCGGTGCGCTTTGCCCGCGCTCAGGGAATCCTGTGCCAGGGGCGGGGAAGTGCGGCCAACTCCGTAGTAGCGTTCTGTCTTGGGATCACCGCAGTGGATCCCGTCAAGCACAACCTGCTCTTCGAGCGCTTCCTATCCGAGGCCAGGACAGATGGGCTGACCGAAGCCCCCGACATCGACGTGGACTTCGAGGCGCACCGGCGGGAAGAGGTGCTGAACTACATCTACCAGTCTTATGGGCGTGAGCACGCCGCCTCTGACCTGCGTCGCCCAGGTTTACCACGCACCCAGCGCCATTCAGGACGCGATGCGCGCACTCGGGTACCCTGCCGAAATGGCCAGCATCTTTTCCAAGCGCCTGCAACGGTACGGTCCCGCCGAGGGAGCGGAGATGCTGGAGCGGGAATTGGGTGCACGGTTCGGCCTGGACACGAGCGATGCGCGGGGGCGGGCACTCCTCGCCGCGATGCGCGCGCTGGACGACCTTCCCCGGATGCGCTCCACCCATCCAGGAGGTTTCGTGCTCTCCGCGGCGCCTCTGGGTGAGTACATCCCGGTGGAGCCTACCACCATGGGACGTACCATTCTCCAGTTCGACAAGGATGACCTGGATGCGGTGGGAGTGCCCAAGTTCGACTTTCTGGGGCTGGGGGGTCTATCCGCCGTGCGGCTCGCATTCGATGCGATCGAGCAGCGTACCGGTGAGCGAAAAGAATTGTACAATCTCCCCAGGACGATCCCAAAACGTTCCGGATGATCTCACGGGGGAAACCGTGGGCACCTTCCAGATCGAAAGCCGGGCCCAGATCGCCTCCATTCTGCAAACCCGGCCGGAGCGCCTGTACGATCTGGTGGTACAGGTGGCGCTGATCCGCCCCGGCCCCATCCAGGCGCGCTTCGTCCATCCCTATACCCGCCGGCGCCGGGGCCTGGAAGAAGTCAGCTTCGCCCATCCAAGCTTGCGCCCCATTCTGGAGCGCACCTGCGGCATCCCTATCTTTCAGGAGCAGGCGATGGCGATCGCCATGGCGCTAGGTGGCTTTTCCGCCGCGGAGGCCGATGAGCTGCGGCGCGCCATGGGCCACCGGCGCAAGCTCCCAAGCTGGTGGCTGCCCTGCAACGGCTGCGTGCGGGTCTGGTTGCCAGGGGGATGAATGCCGAAAACGCGGATCATTTGATCGAGGATCTGCACGGCTTCGCCAACTACGGATTTCCCGAAAGCCACGCCTGGAGCTTTGCGCTGATCGCCTACGCCACGGCGTATCTCAAGGCGCATTATCCCGCCGAGTTTCTGTTGGGGCTGCTGAACTCCTGGCCGATGGGCTTTTACCCACCCGCGACTCTGGTGCATGACGCGCGGCGGAGTGGGGTGGAGGTGCGTGGCCCCTGTCTTCGGGATGGGGATTGGGAGTGCACACTGGAGGACACAGATGACCCGCAGCGCCCAGCTGTCCGCGTTGGCTGGAACCACATCAAGGGGTTGAGCAAGCGAACGCTGCAGTCCATCCGGGATGCACGGATCAGGAGTCCGTTCGCTGGAGTGGAGGATGTGATCCACCGTGCGCGCCTGGCTCGAACCGAAGCTCTGCACCTGGCGCGTGCCGGCGCGTTCGAGGCATGGGAGCCAGGGCGCCGCCAGGCTGCATGGGGGCGCTCCGCGCCGTCGGTGATGTACTGCCGCTGGCGCCTGCACGGCGTCTGCCGTTCGATGTGCAGGAGCTTGAAGGCGATGAGCTGATTTTTCTTGACTATCTGGCTACGGGGATCAGCGTCCACGGGCATCCGATGGAGCCTCTCCGTCAGCGGCTTCGTGCGGCTGGGGTGTCTTCCAGTGCGGAGCTTGGGAGCGTGGGGAATGGCAGGCCAGTGATTGTCGCCGGATTGGTGATCGCCCGGCAGCACCCTGAAACGGCCAAGGGTACTGTCTTTGTGCTGCTGGAAGACGAGTGGGGATTCATCAATGTGATCGTTCCTGCGCGCCTGTATCGGGAAAATCATGAGACGGTCAAGTTTTCTCCGTTTCTGGTTGTGGAGGGTAAATTCGAGCGCGACGGGCCGGTCATGAATGTGGTGGGCAGGCGCTTCCACCGGCTGGCTGCACGCGAACTGGCGTTCCGCTCGCGCGACTTCCGTTAGCTCTTGGCAGCAGCTACGTTGCTGGCTTGAACACGAAACACGCATCCCAGCGGCGGCTGCACGTAATTCTTGCGTTCGCCGCCGTTTATCTGATCTGGGGCTCGACCTACCTGGCGATTCGCTTCGCCATCGAAACGCTGCCGCCGTTTCTGATGGCGGGGGTGCGCTCTTCTTGTTTCCGGAACGATCCTGTATCTGTGGGCACGCCGCGCGCATCCCGCACCGACGCGCACCAACTGGCGGGCTGCCGCCCTGATCGGCGCCTTGCTGCTGCTCATCGGGAACGGGGGTGTGGTCTGGGCTGAGCAGCGCATCCCTTCGGGTCTTGCGGCGCTGCTGGTGGCCGTGGAGCCGCTCTGGGTCGTGATCCTAGTATGGGCCCGTGGTACGCCACCTGGCGGGCGGGTGCTCGCTGGGCTGGCCGTCGGTTTCGCCGGATTGTTTCTGCTGATCAGTCCAGGCGAGGTGCTGGGGGGTGGGGCAGTGGACATGGTCGGTGCCGCCGTAGTCGTCTTCGCGGCATTGGCCTGGGCAGCCGGATCGGTGTACGCCCAGCATGCGCCGCTTCCGGATTCGCCGCTCTTGAGCACCGGCATGCAGATGCTCGCCGGGGGATCGCTGCTGCTCCTTGCTGGCACTGCAACTGGAGAGTGGAACCGACTGGATCTGGCCGGGACAACGCTGCGGAGCTGGCTGGCCCTGGGCTATCTGATCGTCTTCGGAGCGCTGGTGGCGTTTTCGGCCTACAGCTGGCTGGTCCGCAACGTGGAGCCGTCCAAAGTAGCCACCTACGCCTACGTCAATCCGGTGGTCGCGGTGCTGTTGGGCTGGCTGCTCGCTTCCGAGCCTTTATCGGTGCGAACGGGAGTGGCGGCCGCCGTGATCGTGGGTGCCGTGGCCTTCATCACCACGGCGCCACGCTCGGATTCCGGACCGCAGCCGCAGCTTCCCGCGCAGCCTGCGTCCGGGTCACGACGCGGGTGGAAGGTGGCGAGCGCCCGGCGCAGCAGGTAAAGCGCCGCCACGGCGACCAGGGCGCCGACAAGTACCATTTCCATTATCCCCATCCCAGTGCGCGGCCCCCTGGTATACCAGCCAGGCGGCGCCATAAGCAAGCACGAGCATGTAGCCGATCTGGAAGAGCGCCCATTGAAGTCCCGTGCGCCCGCCGCCGGTCTCCCGCACCACCACTGCAACCGTGCTCATGCACTGCAGCGCGTACACATAAAAGACCATCAGCCCCAGCGCAATAAGCGGCGTGTACACGAGTTGCCCGGTACGTGGGTCCCGCTCATTGCGGAGCCGCTCTCGCAGTGCAACCGAGCCTTCGTCCGCGTCCCCGACGCCATAGATCGTGCCCATGGTGGCAACGAACACCTCGCGCGCCGCGAAGGAGCTGACCAGCGACACGCCGATCTTCCAGTCGTAGCCGAGAGGCCGGACCACCGGCTCGATTGCGTGCCCCATCCGCCCAAGCGCGCTGTTAGCTAATTGCTGCTCTTGCGCGGCTTCGGCAGGAAGATCTGCCGCTGGCGTGTGCTTGGGATAGGTAGCGAGTGCCCACAGCACCACCGAAAGTGCCAGGATGATCGTGCCGGCCTTGCGCAGGAAGAGCTTGGCCCGGTGGCTCACCCCCAGGAAAAGACTGCGCGGGCTCGGGAGCCGATAGGGGAAGCTCCATGATCATGGGCCGGGTTGGCCCGCGAAGCAGCGTCCGCTTGAAGAGCGCCGCCATCAGCAGAGCCGTCACGGTGCCGAGCAGGTACATGCCGAGCAGCGTGAGCCCCTGCAGATTGAAGATCCCCGCCACTGCGACTGAGGGGATGAAGGTGCCGATCAGCAGCGTATACACCGGGATGCGTGCCGAGCAGCTCATCAGCGGCGCGACCATGATGGTCGCGATCCGGTCCTTGGGGTTTTCGATGGTACGCGCGGCCATGATCCCTGGGACCGCGCAGGCGTACGAGGAGAGCAGGGGGATGAAGCTTTTTCCGTGCAGGCCGACGCCCCTCATGAAACGGTCCATGATGAACGCTGCCCGCGCCATGTAGCCGCTGTCTTCCAGAAACCCGATGAACAGGAAGAGAACGACGATCTGCGGCAGGAACACCAGCACCGATCCTACACCGGCGATCACCCCATCCACCAGCAGGGACTGCAGATCCCCTTCAGGCAGCAGGCTGCCCACCGCGCTGCCCAGCCAGGCGAGCAGGCCCTCGGTGGCGTCCATCAGCGGGGCGGCCCAGGTGAAGATGGACTGAAAGACCAGCGCCATCACTACCAGGAAGAGCAGCGGGCCCCAGAAGCGGTGCAGCGCGACGGAGTCGATCCGGTCGGTGATGCTGCCGGTGCCGCTTTCCGCACGGTGAACCACGCGTTCGGCGACCTCCGCAATCCAGCCGTAGCGGACTTCGGCCTCTAAGCTGCGCGCGTGGATGCCTGCGGCCTCCAGCTCATCCCGTGCACGGACCAGCGTCGCATCCAACTCCGGGATGCGCAGCGGGTGGTGCTCCGCGCCGATCAAACGCAGTGCTTCCATGCTGGATGCCCCGTCGTACCCGGCGGACACCAGGCATGCTTCTACCGGGCCAAGGGCTTGCGCGGCTTCCGGCGGCAGTGAAAAGCCTCGCTCCGGGCGGGGAAGCTCGGGCGCCTTCCGGATGGCGCGGCGGAGCACGTCCAGCCCCTGGCGGCGCGTCGCCACGATGGGTACCACCGGCACACCCAATTCCAGCGTCAGCTCCACGGCGTCGATCCGCTGCCCGGAGGCTTCGGCTGCATCAACCTGGTTCAGCGCGATGATGGTTGGCAGCCCGATCTCCAGGACCTGGCTTGCCAGGAACAGGTTGCGCTCCAGGTTTTGAGCGTCCAGCACCACCACCACTACGTCTGGAGCGGGCACGCCAGGAATCAGCCCGAGGAGCACGTCCAGCGCGATCTGCTCGTCCGGCGAAGTGGGGGAAAGCGAGTAGGTGCCCGGAAGATCCAGCACCGTCACCGTCCCCTCATCTGCGTCCCTGTACCGCCCTTCCACCCGCTCCACGGTCACGCCGGAATAATTGCCCACGCGCTGACGCATTCCCGTCAGCGCATTGAACAGGGTGGTCTTGCCTGTATTCGGATTCCCAACCAGCGCCACATGCAGCACACCCCCGGCCTGTTTAGCGGGCGGGGGTGTGGGAGGAGCCTGGGTGAGTGCCGGCGAAGGTGCTTCCATTCAATCCAAAGTAATGTGCTCGGCTTCCGCGCGGCGGAGCGTCAGCATGAAACCGCGCAATCGAACTTCCAGCGGGTCACCGAGTGGAGCGACCCGGATCACCTCCAGCGTGGTCCCGCGAATCAGCCCCAGGTCCATCAACCGGCGCGTCGCCTCGGCATCACCCGCGACCGCCCGAATGCACGCACGCTCACCGGGGCGAAGCTGGGCGAGGGTCCGTGACACGCTAGCTAGCGAATGGGAGCACGGTGATGGACCGGGCCAGGTCAGGCCCGAGCGCGAGCCGAGAGCCGCATACGTCAAGCAGCATCCCGCCCTGTGCTTCTACAACCGTTACGCAGGCGCCCTCGAAGAGGCCCAGCGTTCGGAGCCGCCGCGCCTCGTTGCCATCGCAGCCCATACGCAGCACCGCTGCCCGGCAGCCGGACGCACAAACCGCCAGCGGGCACTCCGCGCAGCGGCCTTCCATCCTCTTCTGCTCTTTTGACTGTGTCCGGCCGAACCAGCGCTTCAGCATGAACTCTCCGGCTGAGAATCGTTTTCAACCAGCCGCAAATGTAAGCGCCACAAGTAGTCTCTCGCAAGCTGAGGTACGGCGTCGCCTCGTTTGTAGAAGGTGTTTCTGCGTGTCCGTTCGCCAGGTCGGGCTGGGTTGTCTACCGGCGGGCATGGGGGATCTATAGTATCTTCGGTGATGTATCCGACTTTTGGGCATGCTTTGGGCTCCGAGCTTGAAAAGTTACCGGGACCACCAGCCATGCGAGTAGCACTATGCAAGGAAACCACTTAGTTATTCCCGAGCTCCTGGTTCTAGGGGCCGTTATTATCATAGTCTGGGGGTGGCGTGAGTACCTCCTGAAGAAGGTCACTGCCTCCTTTGCAGCCGGCATCGCGATCACGGGACTTGGGTTCCTGATGCAGGCGACCGCGAAGGCGCTGGGAATACATCGGGAGCCAAACGTACTGACCTTACTCGGCTATGTCACGGCAATAGGCGGATTGTTGTTCATGCACTGGCTCCGGCGTAAGGGGCGCGACAAGCCCGATCATTACCGGCAGAGCTAAACAGCAGCTGAGGAGAGTCGGACGAGGGATGTCTTGATCGGAAACTGTGCTGGCGCGGGGGTGAGCAGTGGTCTCACTACCGCCTGGCTATGACCAGTCTCCTGCCTTGCGGCCCTCCCAGGTAGCGACGTAGGCTTGGGGCCATGTCCTCGCCTATGCACGTTACCGCGTCCCTGGTCGGTCAGTTCTTCCGTTTTCGCTGCGAGCGTCAGTTCCGCTGGGAAAGCGTTCCGGCCTCGGAGCGTGGTCCCGAGATCCCCCTCGGCGACTGGCCAGACATCGACGAGCTGCTGCGTGAAGCCGGACGGCGCTGGGAGCGAAGGCAGCTCCGTCGCCTGATCCGGCGGGTGGGCGAAGAGCGGGTGCTCCATGGCGGGTGGGATCAGAATGGGCGAGCGCGCAAGCTCCCCTCCGCGCACGTAGTGGCGGCACTCCGGGACCCCGGAGAGCTGCGCTTCCTGGTTCAGCCGGAGCTTCAACTTCCCGACCCGGATGCCTTCGCTCGCCGCTCGGGACTCGACCCAAGCGCCATTACGTTCGCCGCGGGGCAGCCGGACCTGCTGGAGATTCGCCGCACCTCGCGCGGGCTGCGATTCCGTGTAGCCGATATCAAGGCAAGCCGCGAAGCCGGGTTGTCGCACTTTGCGCAGGTGGCGTTTTACACGTTTCTGCTGGAAGAAATCTGCCGCGCCGAGGCGCTCCCGGGGCGTGTAGATACGCGTCGGGCGCGCATCTGGTCGCGTAGCGGAGCCGAGCTTTTCGATCTGCGTCCCTATCGGCACCACCTTCGTCGCTTCTTTCGGGAGGATCTCCCCCGGCTCGCCAGCAGCGCTCCGGTCCACAGCGTCTGGCACGTTGACGCTGGCTGCGCCGGGTGCGGCTTTCGGGCGCACTGTCGTGCCGAGGCGGAGCGCACCGACGACCTAGCGCGCGTGCCCGGCATCACCCCACTCGCCAAGCAGGTGCTCCAAGCTCGCGGCATCCGCACTGTCCGTGATCTGGCGGGTGCTTTTCGGCGCGACACTTACACCGGCTGCCATGCGCTGGAGTCTCAGGCACTGGCGCTCAAGCAGCGGGCGCAGGCGCTGCGCTACGGCAAGATCTTCGACGTTCAGCGCGAAACCCACCGTATGGCGGCGGTCGCACCGCACCCCATCCTGATCGTCGTGGAGCGCGATCCGATCACCCGCCTTTGCTTCGCGGCGGGAATGCGTCGCAAAGGCAGAAGGACGGCGACGCGGATCGCGGCCGACGGAACGCCAGAGGCGGAGCGGGAGATGCTCTGCGCCTGGCTTGCGGAGATTGGGGAGCAAGCCCCCGGGGCGGGAGCCGGCGTTCTGGTTTGGGACGCGGCGGAGTGGAGTGCGCTTGGCGAGGCGCTGGATCGGCACGGGCGCGACCCGGTGCTGCAGCGGTGGCTTGCGCCCGTGCTTCCGGTGCTCGCGCCTGGCGACGATGCGCCCCTCACCGTACTTCACGATGTGGTGGCGGATTTGTTCGCACTGCCGCTCCCGTATGCGTACGACCTGCCGGCGGTGTCTGGGTGCTTGCGGCCCTCGGATGCGCCGCACATCCATTACACTTCGCCCGAATGGCAGGACACGCACCGCGCGTGGGCTGGCGACAATGACGCGCGAAGTGTGCTGGAAGGTGCGCTTTCCTCCAAGCTGAAGGGGCTTGATTCGGTGCTGCGGGCGGTTCGCGAACGTGGTGAGCGACGAGGACGGCTCCGTCAGCAACCCGCCCGTCCCAGGGGAACAGTCGCGACGGAGCCTCTCGCGCATCCTGAGCTGGAGGCGCTGCGCGTCGCCACCCGGATGGAGGCCGCGGCGCAGGGAGCGTGGATTCGCGCCCTCCACGTGCTTCCCGCGGAGCAGCGTGCCCGTCGCTGGGAATGCATTCGGGGCATGGAGTTGCGCGAGCGCCGCGGCGACGGGATGCTCGTGTTCGAGTTTGATCCTGGGTGCCCGGACGCCAAGTTTCGCCCAGGCGACTTCGATCTGCTCCTCACCAATGAGGGCACGGACGGTCTGGCGGAGGCAGGCCGCGATCCCTGGCGGGCACGGGCACTCGCCATGGAGCTGGTCGACTACGACCTCGCGGCAAACCCACCGCGGGTGGTGCTGGCTCCCGGCGACGGGCTCGCCAAGGCAGAAGAAAAGGGCTGGGTCAGTCTCGCCCGGCGCTGCGTGCTTGATCGGGCAGGGAGCGACTGGAACACTCCCCGTATCCTCGCCACCCTCGGTGCGCTGGATGCAGCGCAGGGCGAAACAGCCGCGGTTCTTGAGCTGCTAAAGGGGCGGGTTCCTGGAAGCCTGGCCGGCTGCCAAGATGTCGAGCAGGTGTGGGATGAGCTGCGACCGGTGCTCAACGCCGATCAGCAGCGTGCCTGGCGCGCCGCGCTGGAGCAGCCGGTTTCTTTGATCTGGGGACCACCCGGAACCGGGAAGACGCACCTGCTCGCTTCCGTGCTTCTCGGCCTGGTACGTGCCGGGCGGTGCCGCATTCTGGTTTCCGCCGCGACGCACCGGGCCATCGTCAACCTGCTGGCGCGGCTGGACCCGTCGCTCGCTGTCGTCAAGCTCGCCGGGAGCGGCAGCACCGCAGACACCGATCTGGCCGGCACCGCTGTTCAGGTGATCCCGGATGCGCACCTCCCGGCGCGGCTCGCTGGCGACGAGCCGGTAATCGTGGGCTCCACAGTCTGGTCGTTGTGGAAGCAGATGCGGGACGCAGGGGAGAAGCGCGGCGTGGGTCCAGTGCAATCCTGGTTTGATGCAGTGGTGATCGACGAAGCCTCACAGATGGGCGTGTCGGAGGCACTGATCGTCCTTTCGTCATTACGGCACGGCGGCCAGGTGATCCTTTGCGGAGACGATCGACAGCTCGCCCCGGTAGCCCGCACCCGGACCGAGTCGGTGTACGCCCGCTTTGCACGCGCGTTTCAGCCGGTAATGCTGCGGGAAAGCCACCGGATGAACGAGGCGCTGGTCGAGTATCCGCGTAGGACGTTTTATCCGGGGCTCAGTTCGGTCTCACCAGCCCGGCAGATCGGCTATGCGGCCACGCCCACCGACGAGCTTGACGGGCTCTTTCGTGACCTGTTCTTTCAGCCGGAAGACGCCGTGGTGCTGTGCACCTACCGGGGCATCACCGCCGCGGCGCGGAACGGCTGGGAGGCCGGAGTGGTGGCGCGCATTGCGCGGCTTGCCCGCGACGGGCTGCTGGACCCGGGAACCGGGAGCGTATACACCGCGGACCGGTTTGCCGCAGAAGGCTTCGCAATCCTGTCGCCGCACCGTGCCCAGATCAGTGCCATCCTGGCCGAGCTGCTGGCGGCCGGTTTCGCCCGGAACGCGCTACCCGTGGTGGATACCGTGGAACGAATGCAGGGCGGGGAGCGGGACATGATCGTGGTCTCCTACGCCGTCGCTGACCGGGAGTATGCGGAACGCGAAGCCGAATTTCTGCTGAACCCCAATCGCTTCAACGTTTCCATCACCCGCCCTCGCGCCAAGCTGATCGTGTGCGTCAGCGAGGCGGTGCTCGATGTCGTTCCGCGGGACGAGGAAACCATGCGCGCCTCCATGGCCCTCAAGGGATTTGTGGCGTTCTGCCGCGACGGTACCCGGGGGGTGGTGCTCCCCGGGCCCGGGGGTCAATCGATTTCTGTTCACTGCCACTACCGAAAACTCAACCACGGACTATCAACGTGAAACAATCGCTTGCCGCCTGCGCGGCCGTCCTCGTGCTCCTCGCCAGCGCCTGTAATCGCTCCACATCCAGAGACATCGAGGGCACATACGCATATCGGAAGGGGAACGGAACGGTGCAGGTCAAGCTGATGCCGGAGAACCGCTTCCAGATGCTCATCAGCCTGGGGCGGGCCGCGCGGACCATGGACGGCTCCTATGCGTTGCGAGCGGACACCATCACTCTGACCAATCGTACCGGGGATAAGGTGAACGGCCTGGTGGGTGACACCGTGCTTTATCTGTATATGGGTGGCGAGGACATGGTCCCCTTTCGTAAGCAGTAGCCCGCACTCGACATGGGCGGAAGTCGAAGTTAGAATACCGGTTGCGCTACACGGCTCGCCCTTACTCCACTGCCCAATGCAAGCGTTGCAACATTCTGATCCCGAAATTGCCCGCCTGGTTGCTGCAGAAGCCGAGCGGCAGGAGTACCAGCTCGAAATGATCGCCTCGGAGAACTTTGTTTCTCAGGCAGTGCTGCAGGCGATGGGCAGTGTGCTCACCAACAAGTACGCGGAAGGGCTTCCCGGCAAGCGCTATTACGGTGGCTGCGAGGTCGTGGATCAGGTGGAGCGGCTCGCGCAGGATCGGGTGAAGCAACTCTTCGGGGCGGAGCACGCCAACGTGCAGCCGCACTCCGGCGCCCAGGCCAACATGGCGGTGTACTTCGCGCTGCTGAATCCGGGCGACACCATCCTGGGGATGAACCTGTCGGAGGGCGGGCACCTGACGCACGGCTCCCCGGTGAACTTCAGCGGGCGCTTTTACAACGTAGCCGCCTACGGGGTTCGCCCCGACGATCATCGGATCGACTATGACCGGCTGAGGGAGCAGGCACGGGAGGTCCGGCCCAGGATGATTATCGCCGGGGCCAGCGCGTACCCGCGCCAGATCGACTTCGCGGCTTTCGGGGAGATCGCCGGGGAGGTCGACGCGCTGTTGATGGTAGATATGGCGCACATCGCGGGTCTGGTGGCGACGGGCCATCACCCCAGCCCGATACCCTTTGCGGACGTGGTTACGTCCACCACACACAAGACTCTGCGCGGGCCGCGGGGCGGGGTGATCCTGTGCATTGAGGAGCACGCGAAAGCGATCGACAAGCAGGTTTTCCCCGGGATTCAGGGGGGACCGCTGATGCACGTCATCGCGTCCAAGGCGGTGGCTTTTGGTGAGGCGCTGCGGCCGGAGTTTCGGGCCTACTCGGCACAGGTGATCCGCAACGCGCAGGCGCTCGGTGCCGCGCTTGCCGAGCGGGGCTTTACGCTGGTTTCCGGCGGTACGGACAACCACCTGCTGCTCGTGGATCTGCGCTCCAGGGGCATCACCGGCAAGGATGCTGAAAAGGCGCTGGACCGCTCCGGGATTACCGTCAACAAGAACACCGTACCGGGCGAGACCGAGTCACCTTTTGTTACCTCGGGCATCCGTATCGGGACGCCCGCGCTGACTACACGCGGCTTCGGCGAAGGGGAAATGCGGGAAATCGCCGGGCTGATGGATCGGGTGATCACCGCCCGTGCCGATGCTGCAACCGAGCAGCGGATTCGAGCCGAGGTGCGCGAGCTTTGTGATCGCTTCCCGCTGTACGCGGGGTGGGGCGTTCTACCAGAGGAAGCGGCCAGCCATCAGCTTCAAGCGGTCAGCTGATCGCGAACCTGGAGGGATGCACCGTGTACCGTATGCGCGGCGAACAACCGCCACAAAGCTTTTTTGTTGACTGCTGATTGCTGATGGCCACCAAGCGCGCCTATATCGAAACGTACGGATGCCAGATGAACATCAGCGACACCGAGCTGATGCAGGGCATCCTGGCGGAGCAGGGATACGCCGCTGCGACGTCTCCCGAGGACGCGGACGTGATTCTGGTGAATACCTGCGCCATCCGTGACCATGCCGAGCAGCGGGTGCTGGGTCGTGTCGGGCAGCTCCAGCAGTTCCGCGAAGGCCGCCCCGAGGTGGTGATCGGCGTTACCGGGTGCATGGCGCAACGGATGGGTGCGGACCTGCTCGGCAAGGCTGGCGGCGTGGACCTGGTGATGGGACCCGACGCATACCGGGAGCTTCCGGCGAAGCTGGCTTCCCTGCGCTCACCCGCGCCGACACCGCAAGCCCCCCGCGGGCTGACTGTGCTTCGCTTTGACCCTCACGAAAACTATGAAGGAGTCGAGGCGAAGCGGATTTCCGGGTTGGTGGCCTGGGTGCCCATCCAGCGCGGCTGCAACTATCGCTGCACCTACTGCATCGTGCCGTACGTGCGCGGCGACGAAAAAAACCGCGAGCCGCCGCAGATCCTGGCCGAAGTGCGCCGTCTGGTTGACGACGGTGTGGTGGACGTGACCCTGCTTGGGCAGACGGTGAACTCCTACGAACACGGCGACTGGGATTTCCCCCGGCTGCTGCGGGCGGTTGCCCGTGTGGACGGGATTCGGCGGGTTCGTTTCACGTCGCCGCACCCGAACGACTTCACGCGCGAGCTGGTGGCCGCGATGGCGGAAGAGCCCACCGTCTGTGCTCAGCTCCACCTGCCGGTTCAGTCGGGGCACAACCGCACCCTGAAGCGGATGCTGCGGCGCTACACGGTGGAAGCGTATCGCGAAAAGATTGCCTGGGTCCGGGAAGCAATCCCTCACATCGCACTCTCCACCGACATCATCGTCGCTTTTCCCGGTGAGACCGAGGAAGAGTACGAGGCCACGCTGGAGCTGATGCGGGAGATCCGCTTCGACGACGCATACCTGTACAAGTATTCGCTTCGTGACGGAACACCGGCGACACGGCTGCCCCGAGACCAGTTCATCCCGGACGATGTGGCGCAGGCACGGCTGCAAAAGCTGATCGCCACCCACCGGGAGATACAGGCCGAGATCAACCGAGCTGAAGTGGGGCGCGTGGTGGAGGTGCTGGTGGAAAAGGAAGCCAGGCGCGGCGGGCTGCAGGGGCGTACCGAAAGCAATAAGGTGGTAACCTTTGCAGGTCCCACCTCCCTTGTGGGGAGCTTTGTCGACGTCCGGCTCACTGCCACCAGTGGTGCTACGTTCTCAGGTGTGTGGACCGGAGCCATCGAACGGGTGGCATGAACACGCGGCGCTGGTTGGCACCCGTGCTGGTGGCCGTATTCGCGGCTTTGTTCGCCCGGCTCAACGCCGGTGAAGCGGTTACGCTTCACCTGGGGATCGCTACCCTGTACCGCATTCCCTTCGCGCCGCTGGTGCTTGCGGTGTTTCTGCTCGGAATGGCGGCCATGTTCCTGCTGGGTCTCCGCCACGACCGCCGGGTTCGACGCCTGCTCCAGGAACGCACCACTCCGGAAGATCACACCGCCGTATACGCGACACGACACGCCGAGTAATTCCCACGAGCTCCACGGTCGATGAGTGCGCTCGGCCGCCCGCTCGTTGTTGCAGTTCTCGCCCTGGTTGCTGGCATGCTGCCGGGACTACGTTTTGGTTCCCCAACAAGCTACTGGGCTGTCCCGGCCTTGCTGCTCGGCCTGTTTGCGCTGGCGGTATGCCGCAAACCAGCAGCGCCCGGCTCGCGACATCCGGGCGAGATTGCCCTCTGGGTGTCACTGATCTGCACAGGAGTGGCATTTGGTGCGTCCGCGCGCAGCCATGCTGTGACGGACTGCCGGCTGCGCATTCCGGACGGTACTTCCGTGACCATGCGCGCGGTGCTCGCGGCGAACGGAATCGCGCTGGCCGATACACTCCGCGGCTATACTCCTTTGTTGCCGGTGCGGGCGGTGCAAGTCCGCGCACGCGGCACCCCTGTGCCCGCCTGTATCGGGGAGATGCGCGTACGCTTGCCAGCCGTTGCCGCTTCGCTGCTGGCTGGAACGGAGGTGGAGCTGCAGGGAGAGTGGCGGCGCTCACCCGCTCCGGTGGTGCCGAGCGCCTGGCCACGGCGGCCCAGATTCGCCGGTGCCCTGCGTGTCGATACGTTCGCGGTGCTCGCGCAGCCCCGGATCAGCGCCCATCCACTGCTCACGCTGCGCGGGCAGGCGGAGCGACATCTGCATCAGCTCTTGCCGCGGCACGGCGCACTGGCTGACGCGCTCCTGCTGGGCCGTCGCGAATCGCTCGATCCCACCCTGCAGGATCAGTTCGCTCGCTCGGGTTTGATCCACCTGTTGGCCATTTCCGGCACGCACGTGGCGCTGCTCGTCGCTGCGTTATACTTCTTCGGTAAGGCGCTGGGCTTGCGGCAGCGGGCTCTGGTGTGGGGAACGATCGCCGCGCTGGTTTTCTACCTTGGCTTGATCGGAGCACCCCCGTCCGCGGTGCGGGCGGGAATCATGATCGCGCTCGCGCTGGTCAGCGTTTTGCTCCAGCGCCCGTCGGCCCGCTTGCCGATCATTGCCGCGGCGGCCGGGCTCCTCGTGGTGCTCGATCCGCTCGTGCTGCTGGATCCCGGCTTTCAGCTTTCGTTCGCTGGCGTTCTCGGAATCTTGGCCATTCGTGGCGCCGCACTGGAGCAGCTGCCGGACCAGTGGCGAAGTGGCGCAGCCAAGTACCTGGTCGAGGCAACCGTCGTCAGCTGCGCGGCGTTCGTTGCCACCGCGCCCATCGCCGCACACCACTTCGGCAGGGTCGCTCCCATCGCCATCGTGGCGAACCTTCCCGCGATCCCGGTAATGAGCGTCGGGCTCATCGGCGTTGCGGCTGCTGCGCTGCTCGAGCCAATCATTCCACCCCTGGGGCGACTGCTGGCGGACGGCGCCGGCGGGATGCTCGACCTGCTGGGGTGGATCGCCGCCTATGCTACGCACGTTCCCTATGGCCATGCCGAGGTCGGGCGCCCGCAGTGGCTGCTTTGGGCCGCGGCCGGAATCGCGCTGCTACTCGCTCTGGAAATGGCGCGCCGGCTGCAGCCGGCGGTACGCGCGGTGGTGGGTGTGGGTGCCGCCGCTGCGTTCGTTCTCGTCTGGCCGGTACTTGCCACGCCAGGAAAATCCGCGCTGGAGCTGCACTTTCTGGACGTCGGGCAGGGGGATGCCATCGCGATTCGCACACCGGCGAACCGCTGGGTCCTGATTGATGCCGGCCCGCGAGACGATCGTTACGACGCCGGTGCCCGTCGCGTGCTCCCGTTTCTGCGGGCGCACGGAGTGCGTCGCCTGGAGGCGATGGTGCTCACCCACCCCCACGCGGATCACATCGGCGGTGCAGCCGCGGTGCTCCGCGCCATGCCGGTGGGGCGATTGATCGAGCCGGGGTTGGGTGTGGGAAGCCCGATCTACCTGGAAACCCTGCGTGCTGCGGAAGAGCGCGAGGTGGCGTATGCACTTGCCCGCAGCGGGCGCAGGATCACCATTGATGGGGTAGCGCTCCAGGTTCTCTGGCCCGAGGGAGAGTTGCTTGACGGCGTGGATGATGCAAACGAGATTAGCGCTGTGTTGCAGGTTCGCTACGGGAGTTTTACTGCGTTGCTCACCGGGGATGCCACGGAGGCAGTCGAACGGGCGCTGGTCGCCGAGCACGGCGACGGGCTTCGGGCACAGCTGTTGAAGGCCGGGCATCATGGAAGCCGTACCTCGACATCATCGCTGGTGCTGGACGCGGTACAGCCGGAGCTGGTGGTGATTTCCGCTGGACGGCGCAACTTCTACGGCCATCCAGCGCCTGAAGTCATGGAGCGGCTCGCCCGTCGTGGAATTCCGGTTGCGCGTACGGACCAGGAGGGGACGGTGTCCGTGCGTACGGATGGGACAGGCTGGGGGCGACTCGCCCCATGAGCTTGCTGGACAAAGTGCTTGGTCCGGTTTGTCCCTGCCCGGCGGAGCTTCCACGTGAGCTGCTGCCGGCGGGAGTTACCCTCAGGCAGGGGCGGTGGATCCCAGCGTTGGGTGGCTGGCTGGGCAAGATGCGCGGTCCGGCCGCCGCCGTAACGCTTCGGCGAACCATCATCGTGCATCCGGACGGGCGCCTGTCGCGTCGGCTGCTGGTGCACGAGCTAGAACATGTGAAGCAATGGGCGGAGGACCCGCTCTTCCCGCTGCGGTATACGCTGGAGTCGCTGCGGCACGGATATTGGAACAACCACTACGAACAGCAAGCCCGGGAGGCGGAACACGCCTCCGATCCTTTTCCCCTCGCCTGAGAGCGCGCTGTGCCCCGATCCGTTGTCACGATTGAGCGCCACATCATCGACCAGGAGCGTCAGTATCCTGAGGCGACCGGTGCGTTCTCCAATATTCTGTACGACATCGCGCTGGCAGGGAAGCTGATCAGTCACGAGGTGCGGAAAGCGGGAATCGTCGATGATATCCTGGGGCAAACCGGCGACGTTAACGTCCACGGCGAACAGGTGAAGAAGCTGGATGAGTATGCCAACGACGTAATCTTTCGCGCGCTGGATCATTCGGGGCACCTGGCGGTGATGGCGTCCGAGGAGTCGGAGGAAGTCATTCCCATCCCGGACAAGTTCCCGACCGGCAACTACGCGCTCTTGTACGATCCGCTGGATGGCTCCTCGAACATCGAGGCGAACGTCAGCGTCGGGACGATCTTTTCGCTGCACCGCAAGGTGTCTTCGGGAGAGCGGGGAAGTCTGGAGGACTGCCTTCAACCCGGCTTCAAGCAGGTGGCGGCCGGGTATGTGGTGTACGGCTCGTCCACCATGCTGGTGTACACCACCGGCAACGGTGTGCACGGCTTCACGCTCGATCCGGGGATCGGCGAGTTCCTCCTTTCGCATCCGGAGATCCGCATCCCCCGGCCTTGCCAGCGCATCTACAGCGTAAACGAGGGCAACAGTGTGAACTGGTCACCGGAGCAGCGCCGGCTGGTGGACCACCTGAAGGGGCTGGACGGGAGCAACGGCAAGCCGTATGGCTCCCGCTACATCGGCAGCCTGGTGGCGGACTTTCACCGCACTCTCCTGTATGGCGGCCTGTTCATGTACCCGGGAGACCGCAAGAACCCGCGGGGAAGCTGCGCCTCCTGTACGAGGCGGCGCCGGTCGCAATGATCGCGGAGCAGGCCGGCGGCCGCGCCACGGACGGCACGCGGCCCATTTCGGAGATTCAGCCGGACGATCTCCACCAGCGTACGCCTCTCTTCGTAGGCTCGCGCGAGTGCATGGCGGTGGTTGACAGGTTCCTTTCCGGCTCCGCGGAGGCCGCGGCGTAATGGACCAGCGCTGGACGGTGGATCGGTTTGAGGGCGACCTCGCGGTGGTGGAGATCGGCGACGGAAGATTCCTGGACCTGCCGCGCTGGATGCTTCCGGAGGATGCCGGCGAAGGCGCGCATCTGGTGGTGCGTTCGCGCAGCGGGCGGAATGGAGCGCGCGTGCTGGACGTGGCGGTGGATCGGGCCGCTACCCAGGCCGCGCGCCAGGAGGTACACGCCACCCTGGAGCGACTTCGCGACCGCGATCCAGGCGGGGATATCACGCTTTGACGGGAAAATACCAGACATGCACGTGATGTGGAGGTCATGAAGGATTTACGGCTTACGAACGGATCGACGGTTAGCGTCGACGACGAGGATTTTTGGCGGTTCTGGAAGCAGCGCCTCTCTTCATACCCGAGCGGTATCGTGTACTTCAAGCAGGACGGCAAGGTCTTCCTCCTTCACCGCGAGGTGATGGAAGTTCGGGACAAGCGCATCGTGGTTCACCTGGATGGGGACCGCCGAAACTGCCGGCGCGAAAATCTGCTCGTGCAGGATCGTGCCATGCTGGTGCGTGCCCGCCCGGGGCGAGGATCCTCGCCGTACAAGGGGGTTTCGCGCTACCGAAAGCAGTACTGGCAGGCGACGATTCGCGTGGATGGCAAGCTGAAGTGGCTCGGCTCGTTCGATGATGCAGCCGAGGCGGCCAGGGCGTACGACGAGGCCGCCAGGGTACATCACGGCCCGACGGCGCTGCTGAACTTCCCGGGGCGGCGACGGCGGCGCCCGAAGCAGGAAACGGCAGGCTGAATCGGACCCGTATAAGTCGCCAGTCTAGCTCACTCTCTGGCCATGAACGGGTAGGTGAAGCCGCGGGCCGGGGAAAGCGTCTCCTTGATGGTGCGGGGAGAGATCCACCGCAGCAGGTTTAGGATGGAGCCTGCCTTGTCGTTGGTGCCGCTCGCCCGCGCGCCCCCGAAGGGCTGCTGCCCCACCACCGCGCCGGTGGGTTTGTCGTTGATGTAAAAGTTGCCTGCGGCGCCCCGCAGCTCCCGGTCCGCCTCCCGCAGCGCGCGGCGATCGTTGGCGAAGACAGCACCGGTGAGCGAGTAGGCGCTGGTCTGGTCCACGATGCGGAGGGTTTCCTCCCAACGTGCATCCGCAAAGACGTGTAGCGCCACCACCGGGCCAAACACCTCCTCGCACATCAGTCGGTAGGCGGTGTCTTTGACCTGAACCAGCGTCGGCTCCACGAAATATCCTTCGCTGTCGTCGGTGCCGCCGCCGAACAAGATCTCCACGTCATCGGCGTCGCGGGCATGCTGGATGTAGCCGTCGATCTTGTCCCACGCCTTCCGGTCGATCACCGCCCCCATGAAGTTGCGGAAGTCCGCGGGATCGCCGATGCGGATCTCGCTCATCATCTCCAGCGTTCGCTGGCGCACCTCCGGCCAGATGGATTCGGCGACATAGATGCGCGACGCGGCGCTGCACTTCTGCCCCTGGTACTCGTAGCCGCCGCGCACAATGGCGGTGGCGAGTGCTTCCACGTCGGCGCTGGGGTGCGCGACGATGAAGTCTTTGCCCCCGGTTTCTCCGACCAGCCGGGGATACCCCCGGTACCGGTCGATGCGGTTGCCGACCGACCTCCAGATGTGCTGAAACACGCCCGTGGAGCCCGTAAAATGGATCCCCGCCAGCTCCGGCGAATCCAGCAGGATTTCGCTGATCATCGCGGGATCGCCGGGAACGAAGTTGATCACCCCGGGTGGAAGACCCGCCTCCTTCAGCAGCTTCATGATGTAGTAGCCGCTGAACATCGCCGTCGCCGCCGGCTTCCAGATGGCCACGTTGCCCAGCATCGCGGGAGCGGAAGGCAGGTTCGCGGCGATCGCGGTGAAGTTGAAGGGGGTGACGGCGTAAACGAAGCCGTCCAGCGGGCGGTGGTCCATCCGGTTCCACACCCCGGGCGAGGACTCCGGCTGCTCGCGATACAGGCGCTCGGCGAAATGCACGTTGAAGCGGAAAAAGTCGATAAGCTCGCACGCGCTGTCGATCTCCGCCTGGTGGGCCGTCTTGCTTTGCCCGAGCACCGTGGCGCCGTTCAGCTTTTGGCGCCACGGACCGGCGAGTAGCTCCGCCGCCCGCAGGAACACCGCGGCCCGATCCTCCCAGGAGTAATGCATCCACTCCCGCTGGGCCTCGCGCGCCGCGTCGATGGCGGCGCGGACGTCCTCAGGGCGGGCCTTGTGGTAGGTGGCAAGGACGTGCGAGTGCCGGTGCGGCATGCACGCTTCCTCGGTGTCGCCGGTGCGGATCTCCCGCCCGCCGATGATCAGCGGGATTTCGATTCGCTCGCTGGACATCTCGCGGAGCGAAGTCTTGAGCGCGTCACGCTCCGGAGTGCCCGGGGCGTAAGTGAGGACGGGTTCGTTCCTGGGTGGCGGAACGTGGGCGATGCTGTTCATGGGCATGTTTTCGGGTGGCACAAGCCACATAAGATAACTCTCGGACAAGGCGCCGCAATCGCCGTTTTGCTTGACCCCCTGTAGCCATCTGGCTTAGATTTGCCATGTGCTACACAACAAATCAATGGACATCCGCGAGCGAATCGAAAGTAGCCTGGACACCATCCGGCCAGCCCTGCGCGTTGACGGTGGGGATGTGGAGTTCGTGGGCTTCGACAACGAGGCGGGCGTGGTTCGCCTTCGCCTGCTGGGCGTGTGCAGCTCCTGTCCGATCAGCTCCTCCACCGTGAAGAACGGCATCGAGCGCCGCTTGAAGACCATGGTTCCCGAAGTGCACCGCGTGCAGGCTGTTTAGAAGTGCCGACTCCTGGAACACCCATAACAATCGAAGCGGATCAGGTGCTGCGGCGAGTTGCCGCGGCTCTTTCGCGCGTGATTCATCCAACCAGCGGCGACGACATCGTTTCGTCGGGCCGGGTCCGCGAGCTTCGGCTCGATGAGGACGGGACCGTCCGCTTCCGCTTTGCCCTGCAGCCCGAAGACCCGGGTACGCTGGTGCGCATGGCGCGCTCCGCGGCGGAAGCGGTGGCGGGTGTGGCCCGCGTCAAGGTGGACATCGCGCTCCCGTCGCAGGCAGCTGCAAAACCCGCCAAGGACCCGCTCCGCGCGGGCTCGGTGCCCGCGCCCCAGCCGAATCCCAACCTGCTTCCGGGCGTCGCGCGGGTGCTTGCCGTAAGCTCCGGAAAGGGCGGGGTGGGGAAGAGCACCGTCGCCACCAACCTGGCGGTGGCCCTCGCCGCCGAGGGGCAGCGGGTGGGTGTTCTGGATGCGGACGTGTACGGCCCCAACATCCCCACCATGTTCGGCGAGCGGCGCAAACCCCGCGTCGGCGGCACCCGCGGCGCCGAGCGCATCGAGCCGTTGGAGGCGCACGGAGTACGCCTCATGAGCCTGGGCTTCCTGCTGGACGAGGCACAGCCCGCGGTGATGCGCGGGCCGCTGATCTCCGGGATCATGAAGCAGTTCCTGGAGCAGGTGGAGTGGGGTGAGCTGGACTACCTGGTTGTGGACATGCCGCCGGGTACCGGTGACGCCCAGCTGTCACTAGTGCAGACCATTCGCGTGGATGGGGTGGTGATGGTGACCACTCCGCAGGACGTAGCCACCGGAGATGTGCTCCGGGGCATCAAGATGTTCGAGCGTACGGATACGCCGGTCCTGGGCGTGGTGGAAAACATGAGCGGGTTCCAGTGCCCCTGCTGCGGTGAGCGCTATGAGCTCTTCGGCAGCGGTGGCGGCAGGCGCCTGGCCGAGCAGACCGGCATCGCCTTTCTGGGAGAGGTGCCGCTGGAGGTGGGAGTCCGCGAGGGTGGAGACCGCGGTCAGCCAGTGGTGCTCACCGCACCCGATTCGCCGGCCGGCCGCGCACTACGCGAGGTCGCTCGGCAGGTGGAGGAAGCGCTCCGCCGAAATTAGCGGTCGGTCCATTCCACCTGGATGGAGCCCAGCGCGGCGCTCACATCGAGCGAGAGCTTGTGCGGGGCGGTTTGCCAGTTGCGGCTGTAGAACGCATTCCCCCGCTTCACCATGCCGCTGCTGTCAAAGCTGGTCAGGAAGGAGCTTTTGGTGATCCTCACGCCAAGGTTGCGCGGAAAGCGCAGGGTCAAAGATCCGATGCCCAACTCGGCGGACGCGGTCGCGCTACGGTTCCAATCCCCACTGAAGTCCAGCGTCGTTTCGCCCACCCCTCCCTGAAAGCTGTAGCGGGCGGCGCGCGCGTTCCCCAGCCCATTCACTCGCAGCGACGCGGCTCCTGCCTCGAAGCGCACGTGCTCGGCCGGGAGGCGATTGGGCTGGTCGAAGCTGATGCGGGTTTCGCTTGCACCGGTGGACACCTGCAGATTGCGCAGGCTGAGCCCACCCAGATCGAGATCCGCTTCCCCGGCACCGAACTGAAGCTTCAGTTCCATTGGCACGTCGCGGCTTAGCGAAACGGCCATCCGCGCCTGCTCGCCCCCCCCGCGGGTTCTTCCGCGCCCTTCCATTCCCACCCGCAGTCGCCCGGCGTCGGCGTTGTACTGCATAATCGGGGTGAAGCGGTCCGAGTCGTAGCGCGCTTCGAGCCGATAAAGGAACGGCTGCTCGGCCGCGGATAAGCGTAGCCTGCCGGCGCCGTACTCCACGTTTACGTCCAGGGCGCTTTCGTTCCCCTGCGTTTGGCGGGCGGAGCTGACGGTGCGCCAGTTCTGCGCCGAAGCAGCCTGTGCGAGGGTGAGGGCGAGCAGCACGCCCGCCCCGTGAGCGTGTCTACGCATGACGTCCCAGTCCCGCGGGCTCGTTGTCGAGGAGGGGATCTGGATCGAAAAGCGTGTGGTCGAGGCGCTCGGCAAAGAACTGGCGGGTGCCCGCGCGGGACAGCACCACCGCTCCGAGCCCAACTATAGTCGCAGTTCCCACTGCCGCCCAGCCGAGTATAAGGAGCAGCACCCGGACGAAGCCGAGAAAGCCCGTCATCCCCACCAGGTATCCGATCAGCATGGGAGCAAGCAGCAGGCCGACCCCCGTGAAAAGATATGCGTACGCGTTTCGGTACCGAATGTCGGTTGGGGCGCGCTGCTCCGCCGTGCGCTCCCCGACGGCGTGCGCGGCGGCGATCAGACCGAAGCCGACGGCGACTATCACCGCGACCGGATACAGCGGCGCCGCCAGGATGATCAGCGGGATGCCGATAATCGAGACGGCGAGCAGCACCAGGAGGACCAGGTAGGCGGGAATCACCAGAAAGGTGGCCGCTAGCCCTACCGCCGCGGAGCGGAGCGTGGAAACCCGTATCGTGTCACTCACGGTCTGCAGGTACGGCAGGCCATAAAAGATCAGTCCTGCCCCGACCCCTGCCAGGACCAGCCCGATCGCCAGCGTGGAAATGATGCCGGCGAAGCCCCGGGTAATCGGGCGGTACCACGGCTGCTGGGCGCGCTCGCGGCGCTGCTCCCGCGTTGACGCGACGGTAGGCCCCCTGTATCCCTCCTCAGCGCGCATCTCCCCCATCACGCGCCCGCCGTTGTTTACGATCTTGCCACCCTTGGTGACGACCTCGCCGCGCACGAGGCTTCCCTCGTTCAGCACGGCGTTGCCCCCGACAACTGCCGCATCTCCATCAATGATGCCGCCGGACTCCATGATGAGGTTACCGCCGCCCACGGCCACATCGCCACGAACCTGCCCTTCGACGCGCAGATTGCCGCCTGCGTGCACCAGATCGCCATCCCGGATCTCACCCTTGGGCACCGTTACGTTCCTCCCGAGCGAAATCTTGTCGCCCTCAACTCGCGTTGGAGAAGGAGTGGGCGCGGCAGGCGGCTCCGGCGGGGATGGCGCCTGTGCGGCAGCCGAACCCGCCGCCAGCAAGGTCCCGCAGACAAGCGAGCGAAGCATTGAAATTTCAGTGCGCATGGGCGACTCCCCCACTCGGCGTACGTAAAAGGCGGTTCAAAGACCATCCTGAAGCAAACGTCAGTGCCACGACCGTTCCGGCCGCCACGAGCAGCACGACCGGCGGTATCCGCGCGGCTACCGCAATCAGCTCCGGCACCCAGCCAACATTGCCGCGCTCAATTGCCGCGGCGATGACTCCAGCCACGACGTTCCACGCCGTATCACGAACATGGCCGGTGCCCCAGTACCAGAGACCACTCACCGTGACCATCGGATGAGAAAGAAGCCATGCCAGGAGCACTACCACAGGGACCAGCGGCGCTGTGAGGGCGCCAATCACAAGCGCCCATCCACGGCGCGTCTGCGGCAGCCACCGGCGGGCCCGTACCGCCCAGGGCACCGTGTCAATCTGAACTCTCGCCATCACCGCGTCCGGGAACCCCGGAGCGGGTTCGAAGCGCGGCATCTCGCTGAGGGCGCCGATCACCATCCGGCTGGCGTCCACCTCCGCGGCGCAGTGCGGGCAGCTTGCGACATGCGCCTCCACCTCGACCTGCTCTCGCGGGGCCAGGGCTCCATCCGCGAACAGGTCCAGCATCCACTGCGGCGGGTGCATACGGGATTCAGGCACGAAGCCTCCTCGCGTCATCCAGTTGTTTCACACTAGCCCCTACGTTCTTGGGCCACAAAAGTTTCGCCCGTCATCTCAGGTGGGCGAGCGTGCCTCGCAGTTCGCTCCGCGCGCGATGGATGTATGTCTTCACCGTGCCGAGCGGAACATCCATGATCTCGGCAATCTCCTCATAGGGCCGGCCTTCCACATGGCGAAGCAGGATCGCAGTGCGATACTCCGGTCGCAGCGTGCCCACGGCCTGCTCGATCGCTCCGCCCAGTTGGCGCGCTTCCAGCGCTTCCAACGGGTTCGCGTCTTCCGACGCGACGTCGGTCCGGCTCGCCTCGACCTGCTCCGCTGTTTCCGCATGCGCCGCGCCGTCGAGCGAAATGGTCACCGGGTTCCTCCGGCGCAGCGCGTCGAGGGCCACGTTGTTCGCGATCTTGAAGATCCAGCTGGAAAACTTGTACTTCGGATCGTAGCGGGTGATGTTCTGGAAGACCTTTACAAAGGTTTCCTGCGCCAGATCTTCCGCCTGCTCGCGATTTCGTACCATCCGGTACACGAGCGAGAACACCGGCCGCTGATAGCGGGCGAGCAGCTCACGATACGCTGCCTCACTCCCGGAGCGGGCCCGTACAACGAGTTCGGAATCAGTGGCAGCGATCGTGGCCACGTTCGACATGGAGGGTCCGGAGCGCATCCTGCGCTCCTTACGTGCGCGGTTGCTGGGAAGTTTCGGCGACGGTAGGTTGGGGCGCAATGGCATGCAATTCGGCGCACCCAACGGCGCTTCCGGCGCAGGCGGATAAGGCCGCCCACGTCCGGCGTATGTTCGCGGCCATCGCCCCGCGCTACGATCTGCTCAACCACCTGCTGTCGCTCAATGTCGACCGCTGGTGGCGGCGCCGCGCCGTGGACCGGCTGGACTGGGAGCGAGCGCCGGACGGAGTTTACCTCGACAACTGCGCGGGTACTCTGATCTCGCAGTGGAGCTTGCCCGTCGCCCTGGATTTCGCGGGCACGTCATCGGAAGCGATTTCGTTTGGGAGATGCTCAAGGGCGGCGACGCGAAGCTCGAGCCTGCGCCGATCAGCCGAAGCTGCGCGGATGCCCTCGCGCTCCCGCATCCGGACGCACTCTCTTTGCGGGTGCGACCGTCGGCTTCGGGGTCCGCAACCTGGCGGATCTGGACGCCGGCATCCGAGAAATGGCGCGGGTGCTCAAGCCAGGGGCTCGGCTGGTGATCCTGGAGTTCACTACACCCGGCTGGCAGCCTTTTCGTGGGCTTTATCTCTTCTACTTCCTGCGGGTGCTCCCGCTGCTCGGCCGCATGATTTCCCGGCACGGCTCCGCCTACAGCTACCTGCCGGAATCGGTCCTCCATTTTCCTGAACCGCCGGAGCTGGCACGTCGCATGGAGGCGGCAGGGTTCAGCGGCGTCGAGTGGCGAACGCTCACGGGAGGCATCGCGGCGCTGCACTGGGGCGTTCGCGGGTGAGCCGGAGTTCTTCGTCCTGGCCGGCACCGCGATGCTGCTGGTGTGTCTTAGCTGTTGCGTGGCATCCGCGCTGCTCCAGATCCTCGCCTGGGGGAAGCACAAGCTTCCCGAAACGCCGGTCGCTCCGTGCGCTATGGAAGCCGGAGGGCTACTTCGATGCGATCGGCCTTCACCAGATTCGGCTCGCCCGCCGCCTGCTGGCGGTGGGTGGGGCGGCATACCTCGTCTTCGGGGTGCTGCTACTTTTGACTCCCAGAGAATGATCTTTCAAACGCTGCGGGAATTTGTCGAGCACCTGGATCGCACCGGCGAGCTGGTACGCATCCGGGAGCCGGTTTCGTTGATCTCGAAATGGCGGAGATCACCGACCGGGTGATGAAGCTGCCCGGCGGTGGCCCGGCGCTCCTGTTCGAAAAACTTGT
The DNA here is from genome assembly GCA_030447645.1 of Longimicrobiaceae bacterium. Taxonomy (GTDB): domain Bacteria; phylum Gemmatimonadota; class Gemmatimonadetes; order Longimicrobiales; family Longimicrobiaceae; genus JAUJOM01. The sequence continues at coordinate 90,367 of JAUJOM010000005.1, forward strand.
GCTTGCCGATGGCTCGGTTGCACCTGCCGGTGGCGATCAACACCTTCGGCTCCTGGAGCCGCATGGCGGCGGCGCTCGGGGTGGCGGATTTGCGGGAGCATGCTCAGCGAATCCGCGAGCTGGTCAAGCCGGAAGTGCCCAAGGGCCTCTGGGCCAAGGTGCAGATGCTCCCTGCTGGCCGAGCTCGCCCGCGTGCCGCCGCGACCCTTCGGGGCAAGCCGCCCTGCCAGGAGGTGGTATTGCGGGGCGACGAGGTGGACCTGACCCGCCTGCCGGTGCTCCGCACCTGGCCGCAGGACGGCGGTCCCTTCATCACCATGCCGATGGTGATCACGCGCGATCCGGAAACTGGGGTGCAGAACATCGGCATGTACCGGATGCAGGTCTATGGCCCCCGCAGCACGGGGATGCACTGGCAGCGGCATAAGGGCGGTGCGGCTCATTTCCGCGCGTACCGCAAGCGCGGCGAGCGCATGCCGGTGGTGGCGCTTGGCGGCGATCCGGCAACCATGTACACGCCGACGGCACCGCTTCCCCCGGGTATCGACGAGTACCTGTTCGGCGGCTTTCTCCGCCGGGAGCCCGTCTATACCGCCAAGGCGCTCACGGCGGATCTGGACATCCCCGCGCAGGCGGAGATCGTGCTCGAAGGGTACGTCGATCCATCGGAGGAGTTTGCGATCGAGGGACCTTTTGGGGACCACACCGGCTTTTACACGCTGGAGGAGCCGTACCCGACCTTTCATGTAGAAACTGTGACGATGCGGCGCAACGCCATCTATCCGGCGACGCTGTCGGGCGTCCACCGGTGGAGGACGTGTACCTGGGGGGTGCGACCGAGCGCATTTTCCTGCCGCTGGCGCAGCTCACCATGCCGGAGATCGTGGATTACCACATGCCTCCGGAGGGAGTCTTTCACAATCTGGTCTTTGTTTCCATTCGCAAGCAGTTTCCCGGCCACGCGTACAAGGTGATGAACGGGCTCTGGGGAATGGGGTTGATGTCGCTCGCCAAGGTGATCGTGGTGGTGGATGAAGGTATCGACGTGCAGAACACGGCGGAGGCGTGGTGGTATGCGCTCGGCAACATAGACCCGGAGCGGGACGTGCGCTTCGCCAAAGGCCCGGTCGATGATCTCGACCATGCCAGTCAGCACCTATCATTCGGCTCCAAGATGGGGATCGACGGAACTCGCAAGTGGCCGGAGGAAGGGTTCACGCGCCGCTGGCCGGACCTGATCGAGATGGACGCGGGCACCAAGGCCAAGGTGGACGGGATGTGGGATAAACTTGGTATCGGTGGATGAAGATCGAGCTTCCTCAGGATCGGATCACGGAATTTTGCCGACGCTGGAGGATCACTGAGCTTGCGCTCTTCGGCTCGGTGTTGCGGGACGACTTCCGTCCCGACAGTGACGTGGATGTGTTAGTGTCGTTTGCGCCGGACGCGGAGTGGGATTGGCGTGATCTGGACCGCATGGCCGAGGAACTCGGCACGATCTTACGCCGCAACGTCGACCTGGTGGAGCGACGTCTCGTGGAGCGGAATCGCAATTACATCATTCGTAAACACATCCTGCGCAGCGCGGAACCCGTCTATGTGGCGTGATGCCAAGTCCCTTCTCGATATCCTTGAACGTTTGTGGAAGATCGTCGAAGACGAAGTTCCACCGCTGATTGCCGAGTTGGAGCGGATCGTTCCACCTGAAGAAGAGGTATGACCCAGTCACCAGGTACCGTACCAGAACCGGCAGTTATGCCGGAGAGCCAGACGCTCGGCGGGCGCGGGCGGCTGGTAGACTATGCCAATCTGGTCAAGCTCCCCCACACCGTCTTTGCGCTGCCGTTCGCGCTAGTGGGAGCCACGCTCGCCTCATATCGCCTTCCGGTTCGCGCTACGGACCTGCTATTGATTTTGGTTGCCTTCACCGCTGCTCGCTTCGCGGGGATGGGTTTCAACCGGATCGTGGATCGGGTGATCGACGCGCGTAACCCGCGCACCCGCATGCGGGAAATTCCGGCTGGCAGGCTCAGCGTGGCACAAGCCGGCGCCGCGGTTGCACTTGCGTCAGCGATCTTCTTTCTGGCTGCCGGACTGCTCAACCGGCTTTGTCTCCTGCTCGCACCACTGGCTCTGGGCTGGATCCTGTTCTACTCGTACACCAAGCGATTCACGCGCTGGGCGCATCTGGTCCTCGGGGTGGCGCTCGCGATTGCGCCGGTCGGTGCGTACCTCGCCATCGCAGGCCGGTGGAGTGAGCCGCCAGGAGTCCTACTGGCGCTCGCGGGGGCGGTACTTTGCTGGGTTGGCGGCTTCGACATTCTGTACTCGCTGCAGGATATGGAGTTCGACCGGCAGCAGGGTCTGCATTCCGTTCCTGCCGCGTTCGGAAGCCGGGGAGCGCTGTGGATCAGCCGCAGCCTGCACGCGTTCTGCGCGGGGCTCTTCGCGATCGTCGGCGTGCTGATGCCCGAGCTGGGCGCCTGGTACTTCATGGGTGTGGGACTAATTGCAGCCATGCTGATCTACGAGCAGAGTCTGGTACGAGCCGACGACTTCCGCCGCCTCGATGCGGCATTCTTCAACGTCAACGGCGCGATCTCGCTGGTGTTCTTTGGGCTTGTTCTCGTGGGGCGGCTACTCGGATGACGGGGCCTTCACCAGAGCCCTCACCCCGGCGCTGTGCGCCACCCCTCTCCCACAGGTGGGAGAGGGACAGCCGAGCTTGCGAGGCAAGGTGAGGGCCGGGGCGGGGGCATGAGGATCGATCCCGACGCACCGATCACCTTCGGTGTCACGGGCGCCTCCGGTGCTCCATACGCGGTGCGGCTCCTGAGCGCGCTGAACGAGGCGGGCGTGCCCGTGCGGCTGATCGTATCGCAATACGGCTGGCGCCTGCTCGCGGAAGAGTCGGGCGTCGGGAGCACGGAAGAGTTGCGAGCCGCGACGGGAGACTGGTCGCGCGTGGAGCTGTATGGGGCTACCGACCGGGGCGGCACACCGGCGTCCGGCTCGGCTCCGTCGCGGGGAATGGTGGTCTGCCCCTGCTCCATGGGAACGCTTGGTTCCGTCGCCGCCGGTACGTCCCGTAACCTGGTGGAGCGTGCCGCGGATGTAGCGCTCAAGGAGCGGCGCCCGCTGGTACTCGTGCCGCGGGAAACGCCGCTGTCGCTGATCCACCTGGAAAACATGACCAGGCTCACCCGCGCGGGAGCTACGGTTCTCCCTGCGGCGCCGGGCTTTTACCACCGGCCGGAAAGCATTGCAGATTTGGTAGACTTCGTGGTGGCTCGCATTCTCGACCACCTGGGTGTTCCGCACAATGTGGGGACGCGCTGGAAGAGCGGCGAGCGCAACCTCACCCCACCCCCCAGCGCCTCCAGGCTAGCGTGAAGGTCGGGCTCATATCGGACACCCACGGGCTGCTCCGCCCGGAGGTGTGGGAGCACTTCGCCGAGGTGGAGCACATCCTCCACGCCGGTGATGTTGGCCCGCGGAGCATCCTGGACGAACTGGAAACCGTCGCACCAGTGACCGCCGTGTGGGGGAACACCGACGACTGGGATATCCGGGGGCACGTGCCCGAAGTGGCACACACGGAGATCGGTGGGGTTCAAGTCGTTGTCCTGCATGGCCATCAGCTCGGCTCCCCAACTGCCGCCAAGGCGGCGGCTGCTTTCCCGAACGCGGGTCTGGTGCTCTTCGGCCACTCGCACCGCGCGGTCATTGAGCGGATCGGGTCCGTGCTGGCGATCAATCCTGGAAGCGCGGGTCCACCGAGATTTGGAGCCCCGGTGACACTGGCGATCGCGGATCTGCAGGACGGGACCGTGGATGCACGATTGATCACCCTTTCCCTCAGCGGAGAACTCGATGAAGCGTAGTTTGTGTGTGACCCTGGGGATGACGATCGCCGCTGTTCCCACGGGAATGTCCGCCCAAAGTTTTCCGACCAATGATCCGGTCCTGCGGCAGATTTGGACCGAAGCGCACCAGAACGGACAGCTTGTCCCTCTCGCGCAGGCGCTGCTCGACTCCGTCGGCCCGCGTCTAACCGGGTCGCCAGGGCACCGGGCAGGCAACGACTGGGCGGTAGCGACGTTTCAGCGGTGGGGCATCCCGGCTCGCAACGAGCAGTACGGCACCTGGCGGTCGTGGCGTCGGGGGATCACGCACGTGGATCTGCTGGAGCCGCGTGTCCGCACGCTTGAAGGAACGATGCTCGCCTGGAGCCCTGGCACCAGCGGACCCGTGACCGGTGGCGTCGCGATCCTGCCGGAGTCCGGCTTCGAGGCGTGGCTGCCGAGCGTCCGCGGCAAGTACGTGATGGTATCCTTCCCGCAGCCCACCTGTCGTCCGGACGCAAGCTGGAAGGAGTTCGCTCTGCCCGACTCCTTTGAAAAGATGCGCAAGGAGCGGGCAGCGGGGCAGGAAGCGTGGAACCGGCGCATCCAGGCAACGGGACTCACCACTCGCGATCTCCCCAGGCGCCTGGAGGAGGCCGGGGCAGTGGGCGTTCTCACCTCCAACTGGTCCGCGGGGTGGGGCGTCAACAAGGTCTTCCAGGCACGTACGGAGCGGGTGCCGACGCTGGATCTGTCCTGCGAAGACTACGGGTTGGTGTACCGCCTCGCCGAGAACCGCCAGAATCCGGTGGTCGGGGTGAACGCGCAGGCGGAGTTCCTGGGTGAGCGGCCAGTGTTCAACACCATCGCCGAAATCCGCGGAACCGAAAAGCCCAACGAGTACGTCATGCTTTCCGCGCACTTTGATTCGTGGGACGCGGCCTCCGGGGCTACCGACAATGGCACCGGTACCGTGGTCATGATGGAGGCGATGCGCATCCTGAGGAAGGTGTACCCGAGGCCGAAGCGCACCATCCTGGTTGGCCTCTGGGGCGGGGAAGAGCAGGGGCTCAATGGTTCCCGCGCCTTCGCCTCGGACAACCCGCGCATCGTGTCGGGGCTACACGCGCTGTTCAACCAGGACAACGGCACGGGACGGGTTATCAACATTTCCATGCAGGGTTTGACTGGCGCGGGGAACTACTTCACCCGCTGGCTGGGCCAGATCCCTGCGGAGATCACGCGCCACATTCAGACCGATGTGCCCGGAGTGCCGGGCGGCGGCGGGAGCGACTACGCGTCCTTCATCTGCGCCGGTGCGCCAGCCTTTTCGCTGTCATCGCTCAACTGGGAGTACGGTACGTACACCTGGCACACCAACCGCGACACCTTCGACAAGATCGCCTGGGATGACGTCCGCAACAACGCGCTGCTGGTGGCCATGTTGACCTACCTCGCTTCCGAGGACCCGACCCGAATGCCGCGGGACCGCCAAACGTCCATGACCAACACCCGGACCGGACAGCCAGTCACCTGGCCCGCCTGTCAGCAGCCCGCTCGGACGTCCGGGCAGAGCACCCGGTAGCCCTTGGCTAGCACCCGAGGATGAGAGCAGGCCGCGCGTGGGTTTAGAATGACTTGCGGCCTGTACTTCCACAGCGCTTTCAGTTCGTTCGGCATTGGCCGTACAGCCAGAAAGGTCTTTCGGGGCAGCATGCGCGGTATCTGGATTGATTCTGCATATTGGCCGCCGGGGAGCAAGAGCTAATTTGCGGGCGCAGGCGGAATTAAAGGGAACGATTACGGGTAGGGTGCTACTCGGACCAGATGAGTAATATCTGGCGTCACTCCGTATACTACTCCGTTAGGCGCGTCCCGGCTGCACGCTTGTCTTCTGCAGCTCCGGAGAGTAACCTACGATTGTACGCGATTTGGCGGACCACGGCTTCGGCTATCTCGTCCCTGCGGCTGACCATGACACGAGCATTCGCGACCCTGATCGTTGCCCTCCTAGCGGTGCCGGCACCGTCGCGCACACAGATGGTTCACGGGATCGTGCTGGAGCACGGCACGTCGACGCCGACGCCGGTGCCCGGAGCGCTGGTGGAGTTGCTCACACCGGATGCGCGCAGAGTTTCCGCGGTACGTACGGGCAAGGCGGGCGAGTTCCTACTCCTGTCAAGCCGCTCCGGCCGCTACTCCCTCCGCATTACCCATCTCGACTACATCCCGATGGACTCCGGATCGGTGGTGCTGGGACGGGGCGAGGCGGTGGAGATCGAGATCCGCCTGGGCCGCAGGATCATTCCTCTCGAGCCTCTGATCGTCACTGCCCGCACCGACCAGGGACGAGCCGGTTTCCAGGCGCGGAAGCGGCGGCCCGGGTTTGGCAAGTTCATCAAGCGGTCCGAGATTGAGCAGCGGCCCGCCGCCCGGGCCACGGACCTGCTCCAGCAGATGCCGGGCGTTTACCTGGTCCCAATCAGGCCGAGTGGGCATCTGGTCTACATGCGCGCGGGCGCCGGCCACTGCGTGCCCACGGTCTACGTCGACGACGTCGTGTTCAGGCAGACCACTCCCATCGATGATTTCCTCACCGCCGACATGCTGGAGGGAGTGGAGGTGTACACCGGGCTCAGCGCGCCGAGTCCCATCCACTCGTTGACCACTTGCGGTGTGGTGGCCTTTTGGACCCGCGGTTTCGGAGGCGGTGGAAAACTGAGCTGGAGGAAAGTGGCCGCCGGTGTCGGCACCTTCGCGCTCGCCGTCATTCTCACCCGCCCGCTCGCGCGCTGAGCGTGGCGGAACCCGAGGATCTCCTCCTATGACCCGCACGACAGGGTCGACCAAGGCACTTCTGCTCACGGCGCTGCTGAGCACCGGGGCGTGCGACGGGCTACTCGGCTCGAGCGCCGAGATGTCGTACGAGGCGCGCAGCTACCTCGAGCAGGTGGTGGAGCTGATGCAGAGCCACTCAATCAACCGGCTCAAGATCGATTGGGGCGCGTTCCGCACGAACGTGTTCGAGGCAGCCGCTGGAGCGCAGAGATCGACGGACACCTATGCTGCGGTCCGCGTCGCACTGGGGCTGCTCGGAGACGGGCACAGCTACTTCAGCACCCCGTCCGGCGCGATCATCGCCGTGGCGACCCGCGCGTGCTACGCGGTACCGGTCAACGAGCCCACGCTTCCCGGGACGATCGGGTACGTCAGGGTGGGGGCGTTTAGGGGAACCGCGGCACAGGCGACTTCTTTCGCCACCGAAATCCAGCGCTCGATCCGGAGCCATGATGGAGACCACCTCGTCGGCTGGATCGTCGACTTGCGCGGCAACACGGGCGGAAACATGTGGCCCATGATCACGGGGCTGGGTCCGGTGCTCGGCGAGGGAGTGGTCGGGCACTTCATCGACCCACTCGGGGGAGTGAGCGTCTGGGAGCACCGTGAGGGGGCCGCCCGCCTGAATGGCGAGGTCATGCACCGGGTGGACTCCCCCTATCGACTCCGCCGTGAGCGTCCGCGGGTGGCGGTGCTCACGAACAAGGCAGTCGCCAGCCCCGGCGAGGCGGTGGTCGTCGCGTTCCGAAAGCGGCCGGACACCCGCTTCTTCGGCACCGCCACGTGCGGTCTTTCCACCGCGAACCGCGGCTTCTCCCTGAGCGACGGCGCGGCGCTGTGGCTCACCGGCGCGGTGATGGCAGATCGGACCCGGTTCGCCTACGGCGACTCCATCTCCCCCGATGAGCTGGCGACGGCGCCGGCTCAGGCGGTCCAGCATGCGGTGGCGTGGCTGCAATCGCGGAACTGACGGCGCGGATCCACTTTCGGCGACCGTGGACGCCCCGGACCACTCGGAACGCGAGCACCGGATGCCCGTGCTCGGCCAGTCCATGGCTGGGCGGCTGTTGGTGGTCTCACTCGCCGAGCGTGGGGACCGCATCCGGATTATCAGTGCACGACACGCCGATCCGCGCGAGAGGAGGAGCTATGAACGAGGAGCGTGACTCGGACGAGATGCGCGATTACTACGATTTCACCGGTGGGGTGCGTGGCAAGTACGCAGCCCGCTACGCTGAAGGTGTAAACATCGTGCGCTTGGATCCAGATGCAGCGGCGGTATTCCCGGACGATGCTTGGGTGAATGAGGCTCTGCGGGCACTGGCGGGAATCATCCAGCGGCAGGCTGGAGCAGCGGCAAAGTCATAGATCCACCTGATTCGCTGCCCAACCAGTGGTTACAGTGGACGGAGGGCGCGCCATGCTTTCGTGCGAGCGGCCGAAAGCAGCGTAGCGCTCCCCGCCACTGAACCTTTTCGTGGGGCGGCTCACCGACCACCCGTGATGAACTCCACCCCGCGGCTTGAGATGGTCTGGCCGGAGGTGTTGCGTACGCGCCTACCCGCCGTCCGCCCAGGGCCGGGCTATGCTCTCCGCACCTTCGAGACGGGCGACCAGATCGTGGCATCGGCGAGGGCGCTCCGCTCGCAGGCGTTCGAGGGCGGCGGCGAGTTGGGGTGGGTGGCCGGGGATCCGGCCCACGCCGGATACGGGCTCGGCCACTTGGTGACCGCAGCGGCGACGGGTCGAATGGTGTCGGAGGCTGCCGGCCGGTCCACCTCCACACGGAGGACTTCCGCTTGGCCGCGCTGAAGACATATCTCGGTTTGGGCTACGAGCCGGTCCTCGCCGGTGCAGGGGCGTCACAGCGGTGGCGAGCCGTGTGCTCGGCGGTGGGCTGGCCATTCACGCCGGAGCGTTGGAGAGGGTGGGGCGAACGCGCCGTATAACCCGCCGCTGCAGACCGACACAACGCTGCGCCGCCTTGCCTCTTTCTACTCTCCGCGTCAACGTTGCCTCTTCGAACGGCCCCGTCGCGTTGTGCGGCTGAGCGGCCGACCGGTGCGCGGCGCGATTGGGTTCGAGGCTGAAACCCTCGGCTGCACCCGCCCGTAGTGGATGCATCCGAACTGGTTCCGCGCTCAGCGTGTAGCCCGTATGCCGCCAAGCCTGCCCTCGAAAGATCAGGAGAAGCATCGTGAAATCATCCCTTATGCGCGTGTCCGTCGTGCTGGCACTTGCCTGTTTCGCGCTCTCGCCGCTGAACGCTCAGCAAGCGCGTAGCGCCCCCACAACGCTCGCCCACCCCCAAGTCCTGATCCTTGGCACCTATCATATGGGAGGGAGCAGCGACTACATCCAGACGTCCACCGACGACGTACTTTCGTCCAGGCGTCAGCGCGAGATCGAAGCCTTGGTGGACGCCCTCGCCGCCTTCCGTCCCACCAAGATCATGGTGGAAGCGCCCCTCGCTCGTGATTCGGCGCTTAACGCGCGCTATGGGCGGTACGCTGCCGGCCAGGACACGTTGCGGCGGAACGAAACCGACCAGATCGGCTTTCGGCTTGCGAAGCGGTTGGGCCACGGCCGGGTGTACGCCATCGACTACTCGCAGGACGAGGACATTGGGCGCGTCGTCGGGTGGGCAGCCCAGCACGGCGACACGGGGTTCGTCAACCTGGTCCAGTGGTTCGGGGCGCGGATGCAGGCGAGAAGCGACAGCCTGCGTGGGATCACGGTCTCCGAGTCCTTGCGCCGGTTGAACAGCCCCGCAGAGGATGCGCTCGGACAGAGCGCATACCTGCGCATGGCACGCGTCGGGCGCGACAGCACGTACGTCGGCGCCGACGTGGTGGCGGGCCGCTACGCACGGAACCTGAAGATCTTCGCCAACCTGGCCCGCCTGACCGAGCCCGGCGACCGCGTGCTGGTCATCTATGGCGCCGGTCATGGCAAGCTGCTGCGGGACTTCGTCCGCGAGTCCCCGGACCTCGAACTGGTAGACACGGACCGGTACCTGGCACCGCGAAGGGCTGCGCCCCAGCGCAGGTAGTGCGCCGCCCAACACCGTCTCCGGGGAATAGGCCGCTTCCCAGGCGGAGCACAATCGGCTCCGCAATGGCTCTTCTTGCGACATCCCGCGTGCGCTCTCAGGCTCCTTGTGGCAGTGCCGGTTCAGGATCGAGGTGGACAGTGGCGTCCACACCGCGGGCTCGCCGGTTCAGTTAACCTAGCTCTTCTTGAGCAGTCCCAGTTGGCTAGGGCACGACGCGCCGGGCTTCCCATTCAAGTCGGATGGCTCCCCTCCCGTGCTGACCGGCGTGGCCACTGCGACTGCTTGATCCTCGAGAGCGGCCCCTTGAACTGAATCAGTCGATCTGCTGCTTGCCGTGGTAGCGCGCGAGGTTTGGGGATCGCCCGCGCAATGAAGCGGTTCTTCTTGCGGGCTTTCTTCTGCTCGAAGGCACGGATCTCGGGTAGTACTGAACCGCACGCACCACGGCGTTGCTGGCTCAGATGGCGGTTCCCCTCTTTGCTGCGCTTGTGGCGGACCTTGCCCCCGGAGTTGTCCGCCCCAGGCACCAGGCGGCAGTAAGAAAAGAAGTCCCGTTCCGTGGCGAAGCGCTCCATGCCGTCGATCTCCAGGTAGAGCGTGAAGGGCCGTGATCTTCGCCGAGGTCGCTGCACGTCCTCGTTCGGCACCAGCTGCAGCAGCGGCCTGATCCTGACGGGTGAGGCGATCTGCTCCTCCCGGCTGGCCTGCAGCTGCGCCGGAGGAGGCATGAAAAGAGTAGTTGTACTTCTCCAGAAGCCTCGCAATGCTGTTCAGGCAGCTGCTGCCTCTCCACCAGGCGCAAGCGCGCACGCAGAACTCGCATGCAGGGCTGATCATGTGCGCCGGGACCAGGTCCGCACGCAGAAGCAGAGCGAGGGTGAGCGAGTCCACGCGATCGGTCTTCACCTTGGCCGCGCTGATCGCCTTGAGCTTGCGTGCATGGGCGAGCGTCAGCGAGATGTCCTGTTCGGCACACAGGTCAGCCACCCAGTACCAGCTTCCCGTCGACTCCACCACCGCACGGTGCGGACCTGGAAGAGCGGAGCGTAGCGCAGCACATCGGACTCCGGGCACGAATACGCTTCTGTCGGACCTCGACGCCCGCGGCATCAATCGTGGCAATCACCAGGTCCCGCTTGTGCAGATCAATCCCGTGCGTCAACGTCCACGAAAAGGGTGCGTCTCCAACCCATGCCGAGAATGCAAAGGTCTTTTGGAAGTATCAAGCGGATGCAATGGACGAACCCGCGTGCATACTTTTGCGCTGAGGTCAGACTTGTGTGCCGCGGGCTCGCCACTGATCCTTTTCGTTCTATGAGAGCGAACGTCAAGGGCGCACTCCTCCGTGCTGATCGCAGAATGCTTTCATCCTTGACGATCAGCCCCTTTGTTTGCCCCAGCGCGCGAGCGATTGAGGTGCTCTTGGGTAGGCGGCTCAGTCTTCTTCCGCATCCGTCATCTCCTGTTTGGCTCCGGTTCCGGTTAGACGTTCGGCAAAGCGTTCTCGGTCGCAGGGGTGCGAACCATGGTTCTATCTGAGACTCGGCCTTGAGCCGGCCTGACGCTTTTTCGGGTCCTGCGAGGGGGCCTGGAGTTAGACAGTGCCTCGGCTGACTGTGGCCGGGCGAACGAAAAGGTAGAGACTGCCCCTCGCACCCTGCTGTCTACGGACCTTTCGGAGCTGGGCTCAGAAGTGACGTGACCTGCACCTCTTTCCTCGGCTCCGGACGTTATGTCGCCTGCTTGCTCAGTTGTGCCGGGTCATAGCTCCCCTGTCTTCCAGATCCGGAGTGTCAGGGCAGCCAGTTTGCGCGCCAGCGTCACCCGGGCCAGCTCCTCCTTCATGCCACGCTCCACCATGGCTCGGTAGAAATCCTGGAGCGCACCCGGACGTGCGGCGGCGGCACTGGCGGCACCCTTGAAGATGTTCTTGAGAGATCGGTTGTGATTCTGGTTCAAGCCCCGGGTCATCGGCGTTCTCCGCCGACGAACCACGTGGCCCTCCTGGAGGGCGTAGTCCGCGCTGGAGAGTGACCACCGCGAGCCCGCAGTATGCCCACAGGTTCCGCTTCGTGCGGAATCTCCAGGGCGTTTGCATCACCGCAAGGAGCAACGCGACACGTACGGGTCCGAGAAACGGGATGCCGAGGAGCCGCTCCCATGCAGGATCTTTCCGTGCCTCGGCAAGCAGCGCGGCCTTGGCCTGCTGCCGGATCTCTTTCAGAATGTCGAGCTGCGCGGAAAGGGACTCCGCCCGGAAGCGCACGGCCCGGCTCGGGCAGCTTGCCCAGCCATTCGCCGCGGGTGTCCGGCTGATAAACTGCCGGGCCCGGGGTGCGGATTGCACGGGCGCGAAAGAGTGCCTTGAGCCGCAGCATGGTGCGCGTGGTGTCCTCGACCGTGTTCTCATAGGTGCGGGCAAGTTCCTTGAGGGCGGCTCGGTGGCCGCTGCCATGGTAGACGGCGCGCAGGCTGCCACGACGAAGATCCTCAGAGAGCTGATCGGCATCCGCGATGTCGCCCTTGTTGCCCTGCCGCTTCTCCCCGCGCCGGTCGCAGACGAGCACGCGGTGGACGCGGGGGATGAGCAGATCGTGCAGCCACTGCGCCTGGGTGCCTTCCTCGAAGGTGACATGAACACTGCCGCGCATGCCGATAAAGAACTCCGAGCAAAGCATCTTTCTCGGTCGGCAGGATGCTGCGCGCGAGGATGCGTCCGCTGTCCTCGCGGACCGATGCGACGGTGGTTGCCTGATGAACATCCAAGGCTACATACTTCGTGGTGCGTTTCATGAGCGCCGCTCCTGGGCTGGGTCCACGCTTCGGTGACACATCCATGGTACCATCCAGGGGCGCGCTCTCAAAATGCGTTAGGCTAGCAGCAAAGGTGCTCCTCCAGATGATGCCCATTCTGAGTCAACAGGAAGAGCGAGCGAAGGTGCTTCGTAGACACTTGGTGTATCTCCGCGCTCTGAACAATCATCCCGATGCGAACGAGGGCGGGTTTCACGTGTGGCTCGCAGGTGCGCTACGTACGCTTCTGGTGGATAACAAGTACGGACCGGTTCTCATCGACTACGCGAAAGAGATTGGCGTTCCACTCCGGATCTGGGGCCCCCGACCTCCGCTTGCTCCTGCCGACGGGAATCTTCGTTTTGCATGGAATGCTTTAATCGCAGCGGCCCGACCCGAGGCTAATGCACACGAGATGTCGATCCAGGAATACCTGGAGACGCCTCTTGCCACACCTGCCGGCTATGTCACACCTCGCCGATTGATTCATGAGGTTGCCAGCACCGAGCGCGCGGCTCACCTGGGTTTCCGCAAGTCCGCGCAACTCGAATTGTTGAAAGGCGGTCTGTTGTCCCGTGCTGTCGTAGTCTATAAGGAATCCGAGTTGCAGCGAATCATGGGTCAGCTAACCGATTGGGTACTCGAAGCAATTCAGTTACTTCTGTGCGATTCCAGTGGTGCCGCCGAGCAGGATTCCGCAACCGGCGGGTGAGTGGAGTTCTATGCAGTTCGAAGTTCCACTCGGTGTGGATACGCCTAGAGGGTTTAACATAGCGCTGCAGCGACCGACGGCCGGGCATTTGGGAGAGCATGTGCTTGCCCCGGCATCTTCTCCTCCCATACTCCCCGCCAGGCCCTCGGCGCCTGAGCTTGGTTCTGTTGGGCCGCTTCTCCTTTTGCCGTCGTTCTTATGCACGCTCGAATTCTGCTACTCCTCGTCGCTCTGTTCGTCTCGGTTCCAAGCTCCGGCGCGGCGCAGTCATCGCCGCAGCCGCTACAGCTCTCCCCTGAGGAGCCGTGCCGCCCGCCGTTCCGGTGCGACTCACGGTTGCGGTCAGTAGATGCGAACGATCTGACGTATCGGGCCGGAGCCCAGAATGCCACGGCTGCAATCAGCCACACGCCAATTCCGATTCCGCTCATCGGGGCGGTAGCCGGGGCAGGGGCAATGGCGGGCCTGCTCTGGTACGGCTGTCGTAACACCGACTGCATCTTTGACCCAACCCTCCCGCTTGCGGTTGGCGCGGGTGTGGGATTCCTGGTGGGTCTCATCGTTGATGCAGCACTGCATTCCCCAAAGCCGGACACCACAGCTTCTCCGTAGTCAGCCGCGCCCAACACGCGCATGAAAGCGACAAAGGGCCGTGCATTCTTGCGGTTTGGGCGGTTGCTTTGGGTTCCGTGCGCGACGTACGTTCAGCGACGGGCCCTTTGCGCCTTATGCTTGAACGTTCGGCGGCTCTCTATGGAATCGGTTATATGAACGAGGACTCGCCCTTACACCTGGGTGAGCCGGACCTGACGTACCAATTGGATGCCGAGCATCGCGCTCAGGTCCGCGCACCGTTTGATCCTGACGCGTTCGAGCATCTACTCCAGAGAACGATACCCGAAGTTCGTCCATTTCTCCTGGAGGGCCTCTTTCGCCAGCGGCGGACGCCGGGGTGGAGCCATCTTTCTCGGATCCATGACTCGGTGCTTCAGGCCCTGCTGGATGAGGCATGGCAGCCGTTCTGGGATGGCCACCCGACCGAGGTGCTTGAGGATGAATCCATAGACGGCTATCCGGGACGGCTCCTTGCGCTGGAGCGACGGCGACTATCCGACTCCGTCTGACGTGTGGTTGCCGATCGTTAGCTGGCCCACCCAGGATCCAGCCATGCTGCCCGCCGCCGAACCAGTGGCTGCAGCGGACGCCGGACCCTACATCCAGCAGTAGGACAGATCTGTTCAGCCCGCCGCCGCTGAGCCTGGGCGTTGGGCGGCTGTTCTTGGAGGGCAGGCTATGTCTGAATCTAAATCAAGACGTCAGTTCATCGCCGGTGCGTTGCATGGTACAGCAGTTCTTGGTGTTGCTGCCGGGGCTGCTATTTTGGGGGCGGGAAACACCTACAAGGCTGCGGGGCCGATCCAGAAAGGAACCGAGGTGAATCCACGGCTGTTCACATTCGTCGGTGGCAAAGTCGGGGCATGGTCTATTGTCCAGGTCAAGGCAGTGGTCGGCGACCCCCTCCCCGTAGCGGAGAGGCTGGACGTCGTCCACGGGGCTGTTCCCGCGGCGCCCGACGGCGCGAAGTGGGTCCTGCGCGGGGTCACGAGCAACGTGCGCTACATCACCCGCGCCGAGCAAGACCTCCTCGCGGCCAAAGAGGTGGACCTGGGCCAACCGGAAGCGACTCGGGCGGCCCTGATTCCGATCAAGAAGAATGCAGCGTGGTGGGCTCTCCCCCAGGACAAGCGCCGAAGGATTTTTGAGGAAAGTTCCTGCCACATCAAAACGGGTCTAGAGTACCTGCCTGCGATCGCCCGCCGCCTCCACCACTGCCGCGACTTGGGTGAGGCTGAACCGTTCGATTTCTTGACCTGGTTCGACTACGCGCCGGAACATGCGCAAGCATTCGAGGAGTTGGTGGCTGAGTTGCGGGCGACCGAAGAGTGGAAGTTCGTTGGAAGAGAGATCGACATGCGGTTGGCGCGCTGAACCAAGCCGCCTAACCAGGGCACGGAGCCGACGCGCTACCGCGCGGCTTATGCCCAAGCCGTTAGGTCGCTACCAGCGTCATTCCGCGGCGGTGAAGCGCCGCGCCACGGTCATGTGATAGACCGGCTGCTTGTTCTCCATCATCACCCGTAGCGCGCCCTGTTGGCGCATTTCGAGGATTGTCCGGCCGAGTTCCGCCTGCAGCACTTTGGCGTGTTCTTTTCCCGCTTCTTCGAGCATAGCTACCTCCATTTGCCGCGCTCCAGGTGCCGGGCCCGATGACCGCGGCTCCGCCGGGACCGCGAAGCGTTCGTGCGATACATCAATAGTGGTTCCGAACTCGTGGGCGCTCACCGTCTGGGAGGCGTAGGAATTGATCTTCCGGAGATCCCTCTGCGTCTCGTCCGTGCGGAGTGCGGAGGTCACCTTCATGCGGTAGCGGGGAAGCCCAAGGCTGTCCAGCCGCGCCTGGAAGCGGCGCCCCAGGTGCACCAGCATCGCGCGGGTATCCGGTGTCACGTAGGGCACCGAGTGGTCCATCTCCCGCAGCACCCAGTAGGGGGTACTGTCCCCCACGGCCACGAGGCGGCCCTGCTGCCGCAGCCGCTCGATCTCCGCGTCGCCGGAGACGCGAAAACCCAGGCGCCGCGCGATGGCGATCTGCTCCGCATTGCGGTCCCGACGGAGCTCGCCCACCTCCCTGGCACGTAACGCCGGTACCTGTTCAAACGCTGCCTTCAACGAATCGCCTCCGGCCGCGAGCTGAATTCGCACCTCGGCCGAGTCTGCTGCGGTCATGGGGGGCGCCGGCGGATCCCGCCGTGGCGGCTCCTCCACCTGGCGCTGCGGAAGCGTTGGTGGATGATTTTCCGCATCGTCCCGCTCGCCACCTGTGCAGCCCCCCGCGCCAAGAATCGCAACCCATCCCGCCGCAATCCAGCTTCGCATCCTATCTTTTGCGCGAGCGGCGACGCTTGCGTGGCCGGGAACTCAGCAGCAGGCCCGCGGCCACGGCGGCTCCCAGGCCAAGCAGCACACCCAACGGCACGATTTTAGGCGCGGGAGGCACCGATACCACGCCGCTCGCGTCGGCCACGGCGGGCTGGTCCACATACCGCCCGTGCTCAGGCACGGCACGGGAATCGAACTCCCGTGCAAGGGTGGCCAGCTCCCGGCGCATCGTTTCTCCCCGAAGCGGCACGCCGTGCCCGGTCGCAGCCACGGAGGGCTGCAGCCAGGCAAGCTCCTGCACCGAGCGCCCCGCGGCTCCCCAGTCCGGAGTGAAGTACGCCGGGGGCCCGTGTACTTCCGGGCGCTGGGTGAGTACCGCCAGCGCCGACTCCTGCTTGGTGGTGACGAAAGCATCTCCCGCGATCAGCGTCCGGTCGGCGTCGCGGAAGAGCGCGACGTGCCCGGTGGTGTGTCCGGGTGTGTGAATCCAGCGCCAGCCGGGCATCCCCGGCACGGATCCATCCTCGGGCAGTGCCTGTATCCGGCCGCCAATGTCAATGGGACCGCGCGGATATGTCCAGGCAAGGGCGGCCATGGCTCCACCACCGACGGTCGGGTCCGGGGGAGGATACTTGGATCGCCCGGTGAGGTACGGCAGCTCCAGCGGGTGTGCGTACACCGGCGCGTCCCAGGCTTCCGCCAGCTCGCGAACCGCCCCCACGTGATCGAAGTGCCCGTGGGTGAGGATGATCGCCGCAGGCCTGGAGTCTTTGCCGAACAGCTCTTCCGCCGCACCGGTGATGCGATGTCCGAAGCCGTACACGCCGGCGTCTACAAGGACCCATTCACGGTCGGGTGCGCCCGGCTTCCCGTAAAAGAACAGGTTGGCTATGCCCGTGCACAGATAAAAGACGTCGTCCCCAACAGCTTCGACGGAGCCTCCGGAGGATACGGGGGCGGCGAGTTCGAGATCAGTGCTCATCAGCGCGTTTGTTTGAAAGCAAATAAGGTTTAGGTACCACCCGCGGTGTCCGCACCGGCCTGCTGCCGCGCACGCCCTTCGCGGATCTGCCGAACTGAATCCTGCCGCTGGATGTAGACGGCGGCGAGCGAATCCGCGTTTGGACGACGGATTGTATCACCCGGCTCTGTTCCGCCGGCCCGCCGCAGGGTGATCAGGGCCACCTCCGGCGTGCCGCCGAAGCGCGCAGGGAGATACGAGTGGCCTATGCCGCAGGTAACGAAAAGTGTGGTGGCCCCGATGCGCCGCAGGCGGTCCGTTTCCGGCGAGGCCGCACCCGGGAGCACTTCGGTATTCAGCCAGACCAGCCTGGGTGTACCCGGAGCCTCCACGGGTCCGCACAGCGCGTGACCGGCAAGCACCAGCGGATAACGGTCCGGAGCCATCTGTCGGATGGCCGCTATCGCAGCGGGCATGTGTGACAGGAGCAATGGAGTGCCGCCGGCCGTGGGAATCGCCGCCAGGATTTGTGACTGGCGCCACGCCGGTCTGCGGGAAAAGTAAGGCTCCAGCCCAGCGACGAATGCGGTGTCGCCGCCTCGTACGAAGCGTGCCCGCTCGTTGCGCAGGAATACGATCCCGTTTGCCCGCAGGACTTCCACCACCCGCAGTTGGGCGCTGTCTACCTGCGTGCCTTCCGGATCGTCGAGCTGGTCCTCGTTGCCGAGCACCGCAAAGACGGGGCGGCCACGGAGTGGCGCGATGACGCGCTCCAGCGCTCCATAGTCATTCCCGCCCGCCACATAATCACCAAGCAGCACGATCAAATCAGGCCGCTGGGCAAGCGCCTTCCGGATCGCCACCTGGGCAACCTGTTCGTTTTGCGGCCAAAGCCCGAGCTGAAAATCCGAGATCGCGGCCACCCGCATTCCCTCCCACCCGCGGGGAAGGTCGGGCAAGTCGATCTCGACCGGGACGACGCGGATGCTTTCTGTCGCCGAAATGCCGTACTCGATCCCGGCGGTATCCGTTGCCGGTGCTTCCGCACCCGCACGTGTGGCGGCGCCCTCGCTTTCCCCGCAACCGCCGAGCAGCAAGACCGCCGCTACACCCAGGGACCAGCCGCGGCGACCGAGCATCAACGATGTTCTCCTGGAAATTGTGAAGCAACCATAGCGAGGGGCCTGGGCGCAACCGTTGTGCCAGAAGGATCAGGCGCTTCGCGCGAGTGCTCCGCTACGCTCGGGAGGGCGGGTACGCCGCAGCTCCTCCGGGTTGCAGCGGAACCAGCGGGCAAGGAGCAAAATCTCATCCACCTGGTGCTTGGGTACGAGGGTGCCACCAGGCTCTGGCACGCCAAAATGCTCGTCGACCAGACGAGCCAGCGTGCGTTTTTCGGCAGCAGAGTGAGGTGCGGCCAGGGTGGCGCGAACCGTCCCGCGCCGCACCAGATAAATGCGATCTTCCGCGTCGTATCCCGGCACGGAATACAGAAAGGACAGGCTGTCGAGAGCTTCGCGCAGCCGGCTGAACTCATCACGCAGCGCCTCCATGCGCCCGGCACGGTCGCGCAGGCGGGCGGCGTACTCGAAGTCCCACCGTTCCGCTGCCTGAACCATCCTTTCGCTCAGCCAGCGGAGGGGCTCGTCGGCATCGCCGTCCAGGAATGTCCGGGCGAGCGCCACCCGGCGCTTGTACTCCGATTCAGTGCACAGGCCCGCGCAGGGACCGACACACAGCTGCAACTCGTACCGGTGACAGCGTGGGGTCGCCTCAAAGGCAAACAGATCGGACTGGTCGGCGAAGCGCATCGGCGTGCCGAGCGAGCAGTCACGCAGGCCGAGCAGATCGTTCAACTGGCGCACGGCTTCTTCGATGCGCGCCCCGCCCCGGAAAGGGCCGAAGTAGGTCCCGGCATCGTCGCTGACTGCCCGCACCACGAAGAGTTTGGGTGCAGGCCCCGGCGAAAGTTTCAAGAACGAGTAGCGCCCGTCGCGCTTCAGCTGCACGTTGAAGCGTGGGCGAAAGCGCTTGATCAGCGCCAGCTCACGCAGAAGCGCGGCGAACTCGCTCGGCTCGTATTCCCAGGCGAGCGCCTGGGCTTCCCGCACGATTCGGTACGCTTTTTCGTCTTCGCGAGCCCGGAAGTAGGAGAGCAGCCGCGTCCGGATCTGCTTGGACTTGCCCACATAGACGATCTCCCCATCCTCCCGGAGCATCTGGTAGGTGCCCGGGCGGTTTTTGGCCGTGCGAACCTGCTCGCGGAGCGGCTGCAGCGTCGGGGCTACGGGAAGAAAGGGCACGGCATTTCAGCGCTGGCAGCGAGCACAAAAAAGGTGGAGCGGCCGCCCTGCACGATGCGCTCCACCGGTGTGTCGCAGGCCAGGCATGGCACTCCGGTCCGGTCGTACACCCGCAGACGGGCCACGAATCCGCCGGGATTTCCTTCCGCGTCGCGGTAATCCAAGAAGGTGGTTCCGCGGAACTCGATTGCATCCGCCAGCACGCCCTGAACCGCGCTGTGGAGCCGGCGTGCCTCCGGGGCGGACAGGCTGTTGGCGGGGCGACGCGGATCAACCTCGCCCGGAACAGAGCTTCGCTCGCGTAGATGTTGCCGACACCGACCACCCGGCGCTGGTCCATCAGCCATGTCTTGATCGGGGTTCGCGATCCGCCAGCCGACTGGTGCAGCCACTCGGGCGTGAAGCCGGGCGAAAGCGGCTCCACGCCCCACTCTCGCTCTCGCTCCGTCCAGGCCGGCTCATCGAAGTGACGCACGTTGCCGAAGCGGCGCACGTCCGTGAAGCGGATCTCCCGGCCGTCGGCAAGCCGGAAGCGAACCCCCAGGTACGGGGATCGGCGTCGCCTGGCTGACCGACCAGCAGGCGTCCGGTCATGCCCAGGTTTACGACAAGGCGATCAGGATCGAGCTCAAACACGATGTTCTTGGCGCGGCGGGTCACGCGCTCGATGCGGCGTCCGTGAAGGAGAGGCTCCATCCGGCCGGGCTCCACCCCTACCAGCATGTCGGGGCGGAGAACCTCGGTTTCCCCGAATACGCCGCCACGCACCAGCCGGTCCAGGTCTCGGACCACGGTTTCGACTTCCGGAAGCTCAGGCACGACGCTGCGCCTCCCGCCAGCCGATGTCCTTGCGGAAGTGGCTTCGCTCGAACGTGATCCGTTCCGCACCCCAGCGGCTCCGCTCCGCCGCCCCGGCTATGGTCGGGGCGAGCGCCGTGACGGCGAGCACACGGCCGCCCGCCGTGAGCAGCTTCCCATCTCGTTCCTCAGTGCCGGCGTGAAATACCAGCAGATCGTCTGCGCTCCGTACCTCGGGAGCGATGTGGACCGGCGCGCCGGTGGTGTACTCCCCGGGGTAGCCGCCCGACGCAAGCACCGTCGTCACGGCAGCCCCGGCACGCCATGCAAACCGAAGCCCGGCAATCGAGCCCCCCTGCGCGACCACCCACAGGGGATCGAGCAGA
This sequence comes from Longimicrobiaceae bacterium, assembly GCA_030447645.1. Taxonomy (GTDB): domain Bacteria; phylum Gemmatimonadota; class Gemmatimonadetes; order Longimicrobiales; family Longimicrobiaceae; genus JAUJOM01. Next base: position 110,998 of record JAUJOM010000005.1, read on the forward strand.
CTGCTCGCGAGCAGGGGCACGATGGCCTGAGTCTCCGGATCACCGAACCGGCAGTTGAACTCGACCACTTTCGGGCCCTCGGCTGTCAGCATCAGGCCGGCGTAGAGCAGACCGCGGAAGGGCCGGTCTTCCTCAGCCATCGCTGCAACTGTAGGCTGGAGGATTTCCCGCTCAACGCTGTCCAGCAGCTCAGGTGTCGCGAGCGCGACGGGGGCATATGCACCCATCCCGCCGGTGTTCGGCCCGGCTTCGCCCTCACCCACCCGCTTGTGGTCCTGCGCCGGGAGCATGGGCACGACGTGCTCCCCATCAGACAGGGCGAAGATTGACAGCTCCTCACCCTCCATAAACTCCTCGATCACCACTTGTCGTCCCGCCTCGCCTAGCGCCCCAAGCCCGAGCATCTCCTTGAGCGCGTCCCGCGCCTCTGCGTGCGTGGCGCAAACCACCGCACCCTTGCCGGCGGCTAGCCCGGACGCCTTGACTACCACCGGGGCACCGACCTGGTCCAGGTGCGCGAGCGCCGGAGCGAGTGCGTCGAAGCTGGCATGCGCGGCGGTCGGGATGCCGTGCCGGACCATGAGCGACTTGGCCCACGCCTTGGAGCTTTCGATCTCGGCTGCGGCCTGGCTGGGCCCAAAGGCGGCTATGCCCTGGCCGAGAAAGTAGTCGACGATGCCGGAGGCCAGCGGCCCCTCCGGGCCGACCACCACGAGATCGATCCCCTCATTCTCAGCCCAGCCGACCAGCGCGGGAATTTCTCCCGCGTCCAGCGGCAGAGGGGTAGCCAGTCCGGCTGTGCCCCCATTACCACGGGTGATCCAGAACCGCGCATCCGGCGCGTCACGCTGGAGCTTCCAGAGCAGCGCATGCTCGCGCCCGCCGTTGCCCACGATGAGGATTTTCATGGCTGCACACCATACCACCCTCTGCGCCCAGGATCAAATGCTGGAGCTGATAGGTGCCGCGAGCTGTTGTTCTCGCCTGTATCCGACATAATTCGTCATCGCAGTTTGACATACTCCGAAGGTAAGTACAACTTGTAAGTGCAGCATTTGTTTTCCTCCACCCGGAGGTGCACGCCCCAGCAATCTCATCCCTTCCGCTGGTTTGGTTCCGTTCAGGTCTATGTTTCACGTACTACCACGCAGAGGCACATGACAGGGAAAACCACACTTCCCATCCTGCTAGCCGGCTTGGTGCTCTTGGCCGGCTGCCGAGACGAGGCGACTCCTTCCTCTCCGGAACCGCTCGCGGCCAGCGACCTGCGGGCGTTCGTGACACCTGAACTTGCCTCGAGCCTATCATCCGACGGCACCTTCAAGCTTCCGGCTCCCCCAGAGGGGCTAAGGGTAAGTCCGAGGCGTGCACAGGAGCTGGCTCTCGCATTCGCACGGACGTTCGGACCGTATGTTCTCGGCACATTCGAAAGGGCGCACGGACAGTCAATTAATCTTGAGACTCTCCAGGTGGGCTCGCCCGCGTACTATGCAGAGACTCCGTTCGGCTCGCTGCCGGAAGACGTTCATCCAGGACTGCGCAACGTGTATGGACCGTACTACATGGTCTATCTCGTGTCACCCGACGGCACGCCCGTGCTGGTTGTCGGCGTCTCGGGCATCACGGAGGCCTGGATCGAAAATGGCCGGCTGAGATTTCCTCTGCAGTACGGAAACGATTTCTACACGGAAGGCGTGCGCCTGGGTGAGGGGTTCGCGAAACCACTCTCGCCTGAGCAGGCGGTGCGGCGGGTCGGCGAGGCGACTGGAGTCCCGGTGAGCGCCCTCCCCCAGCTCTTCCGGCCCGACTATGGCTATCACCCCGTTTTTGCGCGCTGGAAGGTGACGCTCGATCGTCCCATTGCCGTACGCAGCCGAGCTTCCCAGAGCACCCAGCAGGTGCGCGAGTTGTACGTCGGCCTGAGAGGGGAATTCTCGGTTCCTTCGGCGGTACAGCCCAAAGAGCACACTCGGGTTGATTTCATGACCAAGAGGACTCTCCGGCTGCCGGTTCATCCCGACCATCCGGTCGCATTCGAGCCCGTCGCCCTCTCAAACCCGTGAGGCCACGATCCGGCGAGGGAAGGCAGTAGGGTGTCTTGGCGATGGCTCACACCTGGGCGAGCGCTTGTTCCAGGTCGGCGATCAAATCGTCCGCGTCCTCTACTCCACAGGAAAGCCGGACAATGCCATCCGACAAACCCATGGCCTGGCGGCGGTCTACCGGCACCGAGGCGTGGGTCATCAGCACCGGGTGGCCGATCAAGCTTTCCACCCCGCCGAGCGACTCGGCAAGCGCGAAGATGCGGGTGGAGTTGACCACCTTGCGGGCGTTCTCCAGCGAACCCATCTCAATGGTGATCATCCCCGTAAACCCGCGCATCTGTCGCGTTGCCATCTCGTGCTGTGGGTGCGAGGGTAAGCCCGGATAAAACACACGCTGCACCTTGGGCCGTCCCTCGAGCCACTCAGCGGTGCGCTGTCCGTTTGTATTGTGGGCGGCCATACGCAGGTGAAGCGTCTTGGTCCCACGCAGCGCCAGCCAGCAATCCCACGGACCTGGGATCGCACCGGCGGCGTTCTGCAGAAAGCGAAGCTGCTCGTGGATCTCGTCGGACGAGGTGACGATCAGCCCGCCCACCATGTCCGAGTGGCCGTTGATGTACTTGGTGGTTGAGTGGATGGCGATATCGGCGCCCAGCTCCAGTGGGCGCTGGTTGTACGGGGAAGCAAAGGTGTTGTCCACACTCAACCAGGCTCCGGCCGAGTGCGCCATCTCCGCTGCGGCCGCGATGTCGGTGAGCCGCATCATGGGGTTGGTCGGCGTTTCCACGTGGACCAGCTTGGTATTTGGCCGCAGAGCCGCCCGGATTTCATCCAGGTTGGCGCTGTCCACGAAGCTGAACTCGACGCCCATGCGGGAGATCACCCGATCGAAGAGGCGGAAGGTGCCGCCGTACACGTTCTCGCC
>JAUJOM010000005.1:114067-120320 GCA_030447645.1 Longimicrobiaceae bacterium
CGGGTACCGAACCCCTGTGTAGTTGTATCGGACATGGTGATCAGATCTGGATGGTGATGGAGCCGGGCTGCTTGTATGCGGCCAGGCGCTCACGGCAAAGCCGGCGGACCTCGTCCTCGGCAAGCGTGGCGCCCGGGGACACATGCACGACGAGCGCCACCTCGTATTCTTTGGCAAAGCCGGGCACCGCCTGTAACTTCCGCGCGCGCGACGCGGGGATCTTCCTCCAGCACACGGAAAAGTTCGCGTGGGTAGATGTTGAAGCCGTTGCGAGTGAACATCGCCTTGCGGAAGCCATGGAAGCGAACCGTGCCATCCGGCTCCCGGCTCACCAGGTGCCCGGTCCGCAGGTAATCACCCCAAAAGTCGCGCGGGCTGCGCCCGTCCTCGCCGACGCACCCACCGAACAGGATGGGTCCGGCAAGGCACAGTTCGCCCACATCGCCATCCGGCATGGGATTGCCCACCTCATCCCTGACGGAAATATCGACCCGCGGCAACGGAAATCCCATGGTCCCGGGGCGGTTGGGGCGATCCACCCGGTTGAAGAGGCAGACCGGTGCTGCCTCCGTGATCCCGTATCCCTCCCGTAGCGGCCAGGAGCGCCGCGACCACACGGTCCTCCGGAAGGAGCTGCATGGCTTCCGCGGTGGACCGGGCGTTGGCCACCAGGTTCCCGTGCGATAACCGGGCTCCGCGTGCCCACCCGTCGGTTGCCGAGGTGTAGATCACGACCGCCTCGTCCGGGATCTGTTTCGCGGCCCCGGTGCGGCCTGTATCTTCGGACGCGTGGAGTCCATCGAGCAACAGGCACCGGATGCCGTCAGGACGCATCTCCTGCAGTGCACTCACCGTCACCACGGTGCTCACACCCGCATTCGCCAGGTATTCGGCGACTTCCCGGCGGAAGTACAGCGAGTTCAGGAGAACCGCGCTCGCACCGGCACGGAGCAGGCCGTACAGTGTCGCCGCGAAGCCGGCGATCTCTGACGCCAGCTCGCGGAAGCTGATCGCTCCGGCTGCGGCACGAATCGCTTCGCGCTCCGGAAAGCGGCGGGCTGCTTCGGCGATCAGCTCGGGGACGGCGTCGACCATGGCTCCGGTGCAGGGATGGCGAACCAGCTATGCGTCCCGCAAACTACCGCACCAGCGCACCGGGGCAAGCCTGCATCCTGGCCGTCATTTTGCGGAACGCGCCGGGCTACCTTTTTCGGAAGGATGACGCAAGGGTGTTCGATACGTCCAATCTGATGGTCAGTGTGAGTGGGGTTCGCGGCCGCGTGGGGGCGGGACTCACCCCGGAGGTGTTCGCCCATTTCGCCGCGGCTTTCGGGGCCTATGTCCGCCAGCGCGGGCCCGGCCATCGCGTGGTGTTGGGGCGGGACTCACGTGTGTCCGGACCGATGTTCGCCCGCGCCGCGACCGCCGCGCTGCAGTCGGTCGGCTGCGACGTGGTGGACGTCGGCATCGCCCCAACCCCAAGCGTCCAGCTGGCGGTGGAAGATCTGCACGCCGCAGGCGGGCTGGCCGTCACCGCCAGTCACAACCCGGTCGAGTGGAATGCACTCAAGTTCATCGGTCCATCCGGAATGTTTCTGGACGCGGACGAGGGACGCGAGATGCGCACCTTCCTGGACGGGGAGATTCCCTCGTGCCGGCTGGCAGGATCTCGGTGGTTGGGAGGAGGACGGGGGGGCAGTCGACCGGCACCTGCAGCGCATCCTGGCGATTCCCTTTCTGGACGTGGAGGCGATTCGCCGCGGCGGCGATTTCACGTTGCCCTTGACGCGGTTCGTGGGGCCGGGGCCCGATCTTTCTGCGGCTGCTCGGGGAGCTCGGCTGCCGGGTCGATGCGATCAACGTGGAGACCGACGGCCGGTTTCCGCGGGAGCCGGAGCCGGTTGCCGCGAACCTCGGCGACCTGGAGGCGCTGGTCGCGCGGAGCGGTGCGGACATTGGCCTCGCGACGGACCCGGACGCGGACCGCTTGTCGCTTGTTTCGGAGCAGGCCCGTGCCATCGGCGAAGACTACACGCTTGCCCTGGCCGCGCAGCTGGTGCTTCGGCATCGCCCCGGGACCGTGGTCACCAACCTGTCCACCAGTCGCCTGCTGGACGATGTTGCGGGCACCGCCGGCGTGCCGCTGATTCGTGCCGCCGTGGGCGAGATCAACGTCGCCCGCCGCATGCAGGCGGAAAACGCCACCGTGGGGGGTGAAGGGAATGGCGGGGTGATCCTTCCGGACGTGCACCTTACCCGGGACGCACCCGTCGCCGCCGCCCTGATCCTCCAGCTCCTTGCGGAATCCGATCTGCCGCTGAGCCAGCTGGCCGCGAATATCGGCCACTACGAGATCGTAAAGGAAAAGGTCGCCCGGCCGAAACAACCACTGGATGCGGTGTACAACGCGCTGACGGAACGGCTCGGGGCGCCTGAAGCGGACCGGCAGGATGGACTTCGTCTCGCCTGGCCGGCGGAAAAGCGCTGGGCACACCTGCGCCCCTCCGGAACGGAGCCGATCGTGCGCATTATCGCCGAGGCACCCACGCAAGCCGGGGCCCGTGAGCTGGTGGAAACACTGCGCCAGGCACTTCCCGCCTGACCGCAACCCCGATCATCCTGATATATGTGTGATATATGTGTGGAATTGTTGGCTACATCGGTGAACAGCAGGTCACGCCACTGCTGATCCAGGGCTTGAAGCGGCTCGAGTACCGCGGCTACGACTCCGCGGGCGTAGCCGTGTTGCAAAACGGGAGCATTCAGGTCCGCAAGGAAGCCGGCAAGATCAAGGAACTTGAAGATCTGTTGGAAAAGGAGCCGGTCGAGGGCGTGTACGGCATAGGCCACACGCGCTGGGCGACACATGGCCCGCCCACGGACCGCAACGCGCACCCGCACGTTTCGGAAAACGGGGACATCGCGGTGGTCCACAACGGGATCATCGAGAATGCCGACGTACTACGGAAGCGGCTCCAGGAGCGCGGCCACTCCTTCAGCTCCGACACGGATACGGAGGTGCTGGTGCACCTGATTGAGGAGGTGTACGACTCCGGCGAGGGACGGTCACGGGAGTCCCTGGAGCGCGCGGTGGAGGCTGCACTGCAGCAGGTCGAGGGTACCTATGGCATTGCTGTCGTATCCACGCGCGATCCCAACAAGATCGTTGTCGCCCGACTCGGAAGTCCTCTTCTGATCGGCGTGGCGGACCACAACGAAACTTTTGTTGCCTCCGATGCCGCGGCCGTCATCGCCCATACCCGGGACGTCGTGTACCTGGACGACGGCGACATGGCCACCATCACCAGGGAAGGGTACACCGTTCACCGCACCACGCAGGGCCCCGTGAAGCGGGAGGTGAGCCGTGTGGACTGGGACCTGGGCGAAGTGGAGCGCGGTGGGTATCCGCACTTCATGCTCAAGGAGATCACGGAGCAGCCCAACACACTCCGTGAAACGATGCGTGGCAGGCTGCTGGAGGAAGAAGGGAACGTTCAGCTAGGTGGCCTGATCGGTATGGACGAAGAGCTGAAACGGACCGAGCGAATCATCATCCTGGGGTGTGGCACCTCCTGGCATTCGGGCCTGATCGGCGAGTACATGCTGGAAGACATGGCCCGCATTCCCACCGATGTGGAGTACGCATCGGAGTTCCGCTACCGGCGGCCCGTGGTGGAGCCCAATACGCTCACCATCTCCATCTCCCAGTCGGGGGAAACCGCGGACACACTGCACGCGATGCGGGAAGCGAAGCAGCAGGGGGCAACCACCCTTGGCATCGTCAACACTGTTGGGTCAACCATCCCCAGGGAAACGGACGCGGGGGTTTATCTGCACGCCGGCGCCGAGATCGGGGTGGCGTCAACCAAGGCATTCACCTCGCAGGTGGTGGTGCTCGCCATGATGACGGTGCACCTGGGGCGGCTTCGCGGCACCCTTTCCGAGTCGCGCGGCCGTGAGATCGTGCGTGCGCTCCGGCAGCTTCCGGAACAGGTGGCGGAAATCCTCAAGCGCGAGGAAGAGATCAAGAAGCTTGCTGAAGTCTACAAGGACAGCCGCAATGCCCTGTATCTGGGTCGTGGCTACAACTTCCCGGCAGCGCTGGAAGGGGCGCTCAAGCTGAAGGAGATTTCCTACATCCACGCTGAAGGATATCCTGCGGCCGAAATGAAGCACGGGCCGATCGCGCTGATCGACAAGGAGATGCCCGTCGTCGTCATCGCCCCGCGTGACAGCGTGTACGACAAGATCAGGTCCAACGTGGAAGAAGTGAAGGCGCGGGGTGGCGCTGTTCTCGGGGTGGTAAGCGAGGGGGACACCGAGCTGGACCAGCACCTGGACCACGCCATCCGAATCCCTCGCACGCACGAGGCGCTTTCGCCTATTCTTGCCTCTGTGCCGCTGCAGCTCTTCGCGTACCACATCGCCGTGCTGCGTGGATGCAACGTGGACCAGCCCCGCAATCTCGCCAAATCAGTGACGGTAGAGTAGGAGTTGCGCATCGTCCTGCAGCGTGTTGCCCGTGCTAAGGTCACCGTGGCTGGGCGGGTAACCGGGCGGATCGACCAGGGACTGGTGTTGCTCGCGGGGTTTTCCGCTTCCGACTCGCAGGATTCACTTACCTGGATGGCGGACAAGGTGCTCGGGTTGCGGATCTTCCCAGATGAACAGGGGAAGATGAACCGCTCGGTGGAGGAAGTCGACGCAGGGCTGCTGGTGGTTTCCCAATTCACCCTGTATGGTGACACTCGCAAGGGACGCCGCCCGAGCTTCATTGACGCGGCTCCACCGGAGATCGCCGTCCCGCTGTACGAGGGCTTTCTGGCTCTGTTGCGAGCTACCGGGCGTCCTGTCGAGACCGGCGAGTTCGGCGCCATGATGGAGGTGGAGCTGGTAAACGACGGGCCGGTTACCCTGATCCTGGAGCGGTGAGCGCACCCACACTAATCCTTGCGTCGCAGTCGCCGCGACGGGCGGAATTGATAGGCCGCCTGGGCCTGGAGTTCGCAACCATTCCGGCAGACATCGACGAAAGCTATCGGAACGGGGAGAACCCGGACGAGCACGCGGAGCGCCTGGCGCGGGAAAAGGCCGCGCACGTGGCACGCAGCCACCCAGAAGCGCTGGTGATCGGGTCGGACACCATCGTGGTGCTCGGACAGGAAGTGCTCGGCAAGCCTCGGGATTGTGCACATGCGGTCGAGATGCTGGAGCGCCTCGCCGGCCGGGAGCATGAGGTGCACACCGGGATCGCGATTGTCCAGGGTGAGCGCGTCGAGTCCGGTATGGAGCGGGTACGGGTGCGCTTTCGGCCACTCGACCGCGGCGCATGCGAGGCATACGCGGCCACCGGCGAACCGCTGGACAAGGCAGGCGCCTACGGGATTCAGGGCTTTGGTTCCGCCATCGTGGAGGGGATCACCGGTGACTACTTTGCCGTCATGGGCTTGCCGGTTGTGCGCATGCTGGGCCTGATTGAGCGCTTCGGGTGGCGGTACCGATTCGGGGCTTGGGAGCGCGTATGATCCTCGCCATCGACGAGGGTACCACTGGCGTCACCTGTCTCGTCATGGACGTGGACGGGCGGGTCCGCGGCCGTGCCTACCGCGAGATCACGCAGTACTTCCCGCAGCCGGGGTGGGTGGAACACGACGTGAAGGAGATCTGGGAGGCGGTTCGCACCCTTTCGGCAGAAGCGGCGGCGAATGCGGGCACCAGCTTGGACTCACTGGCAGGCATCGGCATCACCAATCAGCGCGAAACCGTCGTGCTGTGGGACCGCGCCACGGGTAAGCCGGTGCACCGCGCGCTGGTCTGGCAGGACGGGCGCACGGCCGAACTTTGCCGCCGCATGAAGCAGGACGGCTACGAGCCGGAGATCCGGGCGCGGACCGGGCTGGTGATCGATCCCTACTTCAGCGCCACCAAGCTTCAATGGCTCCTGGACCACGTGCCGGGTGCCCGGGAACGCGCGGAGGCGGGTGAGCTGGCGGCGGGTACCATCGACAGCTGGTTGGTCTGGAAGCTGTCGGGTGGTCGTCTGCACATCACGGATCCGACTAACGCCAGCCGCACGCTGCTGTGCAATCTGAACACGGCGCAGTGGGACGCGACACTGCTCGATCGCTTTCGTGTACCGGCAGCCGTGCTCCCCGAAGTGCGCCTGTCGAGCGAGGTGTACGGCAGTACGGACGGGAAAGCCTTCGGGGCGGAAGTTCCCATTGCGGGCATCGCCGGGGACCAGCAGGCGGCC
>JAUJOM010000005.1:120420-148388 GCA_030447645.1 Longimicrobiaceae bacterium
GGGCTCGGCGCGCCGCACTGGGAGCCGGATGCCCGCGGTACCCTGCTTGGGCTTACGCGCGGCAGCGGGCGGGCACATCTCGCACGTGCGGCGCTGGAAGCGATGGCCTTTGCGACGCATGACGTGGCGGAGGCCATGGAGGCGGACAGTGGAGTCAAATTTCAGGAGCTGCGTGTCGATGGCGGTGCCGCGGAAAACGATTGGCTTATGCAGATACAGGCGGACGTGCTGGGAATTCCGGTTCGCCGCCCCGCCATGATCGAAGTTACCGCCCGTGGTGCGGCGGGCCTGGCCGGCCTGGCGACCGGTGTATGGAAGTCTCCCGAGGATTTTCTCGCGGCTCAGCCCGAGGAAACCCTCTTCGAACCTGCGGCCGATGCCGCGGAGCGCGGACGGGCGCTCGCCGGGTGGCGGCGCGCGATCGATGCCACGCGGGCCTGGGCCTCTACAGCCGAAAGCCTATGAATCCCTGCGTACTCCTCCTGTGCTGGTCACTCTCGGCCGCGCCGCAGCCGCCTACCGACCGGTTCGTGGCCGAAGACAAGTGGCAGCACTTCTTCACCTCCTTCGTTATCACCAGCATCGCGGCAAGCGGCGCGCGCCTGGCCGGGCTGGAGCAGTCGCCTGGCATCGCCGTAGGTGTGTCAGTCGGAGCAGGTGCGGGCATTTACAAGGAGCTACGGGATGCGAGGCAGCCGGGGCGCTCCGCGTCGGTGGCGGACCTGGTGTGGGATGCCGCCGGCGTGGGGCTCGCGGCTGTAATCGCTTTCCGGACACGCTGAGCGGAAAACCCGCATCTTTCACGCTGGCGCGAGGTTCGGTATATTTTCCCGTTACCCGGGAAGCTCCTCAAGTGCAAAAGCAGCGAAAGTTCGTCGCGGGCGGGGTCCTGTTGGCCGGCGTCGTCGGGTACCTGATGGTGACCGGCATGCGCGACTCCATGGTGTACTACTACACTCCGGCCGAGCTGGTCGCGAAGAGCATCGCCGATCCGTCCGTGCACGAGCTGGGCGTCAAAGTGGGTGGACGGGTGGTGCCGGGCACGGTGCGGTTCGACCCGCAAACGCTCAACCTCCGTTTCGACGTGGTCGACATTGCCACGGGCCGCACGCGCTTCCCTGTCCGGTACCAGGGACCGCTCCCCGACACGTTCGAGGAAGGCCGCGACGTGGTGGTTGAGGGGCGCCTCACCAGCGCCGGTTTGTTCGAGGCGACGACGGTGCTCACCAAGTGCGGCTCCCGCTATGAAGCGGTAGAAGAGGACCTGCAGGCGTGACCGGAATCGGCGAGGTCGCCCTGTGGATCGCTCTGCTCGTGAGCGCCTGGGGCATGGCGATGGCGTTCGTGGGAGGGCGAGTCGACCGCGGCGATCTGGTACTCGCCGGCGAAAGGTCGATCCTGGCAGTGTTTGGGCTCCTGGTGGTGTCTTCTGGAGCGATCATCGCCGCCTTCCTGGGCAACGAATATCGGTATAACTACGTAGCCGGGTACTCCAACCGCGAGCTGTCCGTCTTCTACAAGGTGACGGGACTGTGGGCGGGGCAAACCGGCTCGCTCGTGTTTTGGGCGCTGCTGCTCGCGCTCTTTTCCTCACTGGTGGTTCTCCAGAACCGGCAGCGCAACCGCGAGTTCATGCCGTACGTGGCGGGCACTCTGCTCGGCGTGCTGCTTTTTTTCCTAGTAGTGATCGTGGCGGCGTCCAATCCGTTCAAGCTGCTGGACTTCACCCCGCTCGACGGCCGAGGCCTCAATCCGCAGCTCCAGAACTACTGGATGACCATCCACCCGCCCACGCTGTACCTCGGCTTCACCGCGTTCACCATCCCGTTCGCCTTCGCCGTGTCGGCGCTGCTTTCCGGGCGCCTTGATACCCGCTGGATCACCACCACCCGCCGCTGGACGCTGCTCGCCTGGTTCTTTTTGACCAACGGGATCATCTTCGGGATGATGTGGGCGTACGTGGAGCTGGGGTGGGGCGGCTGGTGGTTCTGGGACCCGGTGGAGAACGCGTCCGTGCTCCCCTGGCTGACCGGCACCGCGTTTCTCCACTCGGTGATGATCCAGGAAAAGCGCGGAATGCTCAAGATGTGGAACGTGCTGCTCATCCTGGGCACCTTTCTGCTCTCCATCTTCGCGACCTTTTTGACGCGCTCCGGGCTGATCGAGTCGGTGCACTCGTTCGCGCAGAACCTGACCATCGCCTGGATCTTCCTGGGCTTCCTGTCTTTCCTGATCCTGCTCTCGGCCGGGCTGGTGTGGTGGCGGCGTGACCGACTCCAGAGCGACAATCAGCTTGAGTCCTTTGTTTCGCGGGAAGCCGCCTTCATCGGCAACAATCTGCTCTTTATCGGAGCGATGTTCGCGATCCTGTGGGGGACCATGTTCCCGCTGATCTCGGAAGGGATCACCGGCCAGAAGATCAGCGTCGGCCCGCCGTTCTTTGATCGGGTTAACGTCCCTATCGGATTGTTGCTTCTGGCGCTGCTAGGTATCGGGCCGGTGATCGCGTGGCGCAAGGCGACTGCGCGCAATCTGCGGCGCAACTTGGCCGTGCCCGTGGGCGTCTCCCTGACGGTCGGCGCGATCCTCTGGGTTACTGGTGTTCGGCACGTCTACGCGCTGCTCACCTTTGCGCTCGGCGCCTTCGTGCTCGCCACCATTGTGACCGAGTTTTGGAAGGGAACCCGAGCTCGCGCCCGCATCGAGGGCGAGAACGCTGCCCTTGCGCTGGTGCACATGGTGCAGCGCAATCGTCGGCGTTATGGGGGCTACATCGTGCACGTTGGGCTGGTGGTGGGCTTCATGGGGTTTGCGGGCAAGGCGTTTTACGTAGAGCGACAGGCGGCGATCCGCCCCGGCGAGTCCATCGAGGTGCGCTCCCCCTTCGGGCACGGTTACCGGCTCACCTACCAGGACATGTCGGCGTACCCTGCCACCAATATGACCAAGCTGATCGCTTCGGTTCGGGTGGAGCGGGACGGCGTGCGGGTGGGAACCCTGACCGCGGAAAAGCGCTCCTACCGCCAGCGGGAGGAAGTTGCCTCCGAGGTGGGGATTCGGCGGGCCTGGAACGAGGACCTGTACCTGATTCTTGCCGGGATCGACAATCCCAACGGAGTGCTGGATGGCACCAATCGGCAGCCCCTCGCCACCTTCCGCGTGCTGGTGAACCCGCTGGTCCCCTGGATATGGGCGGGCGGCTTCATCATGGCCGTGGGAACGCTGATCGCTCTGTGGTCGACGTCGGAGCCCGGCCGCCGGGGACCACCCGCGCAGGCGCGCCAACCTGCTGCATCCCGTCCACGGCGTCCGGAGCTGGTGGAAGCATGAGCCGCGTTGCCTTTTGGGGCCGGGCCCTAAAGGACCCGGCTGGAACTCCAGGGCGTCCTCACGGACGCAAGCTCAGGCACCTCTGCTGCGCGCTTCCGTGGTTCCGTCCGTCAGGACGGCCTGCTGGTTTAGCCGGGGCGTTCACGCCCCGGCTTGGCGCGGTGCTGCCACTGGCCGTGCTGCTGCAAACCGCACCCCAGCACGGCCCTCCCCCGAGCAACGCCGTAGCGCAGAGCGCCATCGCGGAGCTGCGCTCCCCGTACTGCCCCGGGCTGATGCTGGAAGTTTGCCCGAGCCCACAGGCGGAGCTGCTCCGTGACAGCATCCGTGACCTTGCCGCGGCAGGGGAAACCAAGGACGAGATCGTCGCCTGGATGCTGGACCGCCATGGCGAGGAGTGGCGCGCCATTCCCCGGCGCAGTGGAGTGGGTTTGTGGGCGTGGATCGTTCCGCCGCTGGCACTGCTCGGTGCCGGGGCCTGGCTCGCCCGCCGCGGCTCGCGGCTGCGCCGGACGGCTCCTCCTCCGGTCACGCCAGGTGAGATCAGCCCGGCAGATCAGGCGCGACTCGATGCTGAGCTTCGCGAACTGGAGCGCATCGGGTGACGCTCTTCGTCCTGTCGGTGCTCCTGGCCGGCGTATCCACGCTCTGGGTTGTCCATCCGATCTTCGCCCGCAAGCTGGCGCTGCTCGCGGACGTGGAGCGAGCGGACGTGCTCGACGCGGAGTCCCGGAAGAGCGTGGCGCTCTCCTCGCTCCGGGAGATCGAATATGACCGCGAGGCCGGCAAGCTGGACGAAACCGACTACCGGGCGCTACATGGCCAGCTCGCAGCCGAGGCGATGCAGGCGATTCGCGCCTCGGACTACGTCCACACACCCGGGGATGAAGGCCGACACGCCTGCGGATTCCGCAACCCGCCGGGGAGTCGCTTCTGCGGCGGCTGCGGAACGCGGCTCGCTTGAGTACCACGCCTCCGGTCGTCGAGGCGCGCGGACTGGAAAAAAGGTTCGGCTTTCGGACGGCGGTCGGCCCGCTGGACATGCGGCTCGCGCCCGGCGAGTTCACGGTGATCTTTGGCCCCAACGGGGCGGGGAAGACCACGCTGCTCCGCCTCCTCGCAGGCATCGCTCGCCCGACGCGCGGGGAGGTGTGGATTGCCGGGGAACGCGTCGGTGAAGGTGGAAACGATTGGCGCTGTCGCCTGGGTGTGTTGTCGCACCAGAGCTATCTGTATCCGGGTCTGAGCGCCAGCGAAAACCTGGCCTTCTACGCCCGTCTTTACGGTATTGACAGGCGCGAGGACCGGGTCCGGCAGGCACTGGCGGATGTGGGACTCGCTGAACGGGCCGGAGACCGGGTGCGGGATTTCTCCCGCGGAATGCAGCAGCGTCTTGCGCTCGCCCGCACTCTCCTTCACGATCCGGGTGTGGTCTTTCTGGACGAGCCCTACAGCGGCCTGGATCCTCACGCCGCAGCGCTGCTCCGCCGGGTGCTGGAACGGCTGCGCGAGCAAGGGCGCACGGTACTGCTCGTCACCCACAACCTTTCGCAGGGCCTGGAGCTGGCGGACCGGGTGGTGGTGCAGGCCCGCGGCCGCTGGGTCTCCGACGAGCCGCGCTCCGCTGTGGACGCGGCCGGCTGGGAAGCCGAGTACACGGCCCGGGTCGCAGCCGCGTAGGTGCGCGACTATCTGGGCCACGTCTGGGCCGTCGCCGCCAAGGACCTCGCGCTGGAGATGCGTTCCCGGGAGCGCCTGGTGGGGATGGGCACATTCGCGGTGCTGGTGGCAGTGGTGTGGAGCTTTTCCCTGGACCCGGCGGTGCGCCCCCGCAGCGTCGCGGGAGCCATGATCTGGGTGACGATCTTTTTCGCCGGGATGCTCGGACTCGGGCGCTCCTTCGCGCTGGAGCGGGAGCAGGAGGCACTTACCGGCGTGCTTCTGGCCCCGGTTGATCGGGGAGCGATCTTTCTGGGCAAGTTTCTCGCGAACCTGCTCATTCTGCTTGCTGTAGAGGCGCTGATCTTTCCGGTGTACGGCTTGTTCTTCGGGATCGGGCTGGGGGGCTCTCTGGGCGGGGTGGCGCTGGTAGTCGGGCTGGCTTCGGTGGGCTTCGTGGCGCTGGGGACACTCTTTGGAGCCGTGGCGGCGCACACCCGGCTGGGCGAAACGCTGCTGCCGATCCTGCTGCTTCCGCTGCTCATCCCTGTTGTCATCTTCGGGGTGAGTGCAACTCAGCGCTTGCTCATCGGGCGGCCGGTCGCGGAGGTGATGGGGAGTGTTCGTATGCTCGCTGCCTTTGACCTGATCTATCTGTTCGTGTGTACACTCGCCTTCGGGAGTGTGGTGGAAGAATGAGGAGGATCTGGTGGAATCGATGACGGGCACCTGGCGCTGGGCGTCGGGGCTGGCGGTGCTCGCCGGCCTGGGGGTGCTGGCTGCGTTCTGGATGATCTTTTTTTACGTGCCGACCGAGGCTTCGATGGGTGTGGTGCAGCGGATCTTTTACGTGCATGTGCCGGCTGCCTGGGTCGCGTTCATGGCATTCGGCATCGTGGCGCTGTGCTCGATCGGCTACCTGTGGCTGCGGGATGAGCGACTGGACGCGATCTCGGTGTCGGCGGCGGAGCTGGGCGTGGTGTTCACCACCATCGTGCTGGTGACTGGACCGCTCTGGGGCAAGCTGGCCTGGGGCGCGTGGTGGGTATGGGAGCCACGCCTGACGCTCACCCTGCTGCTGTGGTTTATCTACATCGGGTACTTTGTGCTTCGCGGCGCGACTGATAATCCGGAGCGCGGCAAACGCTTCGCCGCGGTCCTGGGCGTGGTGGGCGCCGTGGACATCCCGCTCATTCATGTGAGCGTGAACTGGTTCCGCTCGCAACACCCGCAGGCGGTGGTTCTCCGTCCGGAAGGCCCTACCGCCGGCCCGGAAATCGTGATCACCCTGCTCGTATCCCTACTCGCCTTTACGCTGACCTTTTTTGCCTTGCTCTTGCTCCGTTACGGGCTGGAAAAGCTGCGTTGCAATGCGGAGGCGCTGCGTTTCGCGGCGGAGTCCACCCGGCATGCCACTCCTGTGGGTGGAGGCGTCGGCTGATGCGTGTCTTGCTTCTGCTGCTCGCCCTCTGGGGCGCTGCCCCGCACGCCGTCGCGGCGCAGACCTCGCCCCCCGTCGTGGAGCAGATCGCTCCAGCCTCACCGCTGCCGACGCGGCCAGCACCGCCCCGTACCCTCCGGGCGCACTGGCACGTGTTCGTGGCGTTCGCCCTGGCGTGGGCATTGCTGTTCGGATACGTACTTTCGCTCGGCCGCCGCTTCGCGAGGCTCGAGCGCGACGTCCAGGGGATGCACGGCGGCCGCTCGTCCTGAGCAGCCGTGGCGGAACATTCGGCGCGCCGTACATTCTCCTGGTAGTGCGCACCCGAAACTACACCTGGAGGAGATGATGGCAGCTTTCACACTTCCTGATCTGCCGTACGATTACAGCGCCCTGGAGCCGCGCATCGACGAGCAAACGATGCGGATCCACCACACCAAGCATCACCAGACCTACGTCAACAACCTGAATGCCGCCCTCGAAAAGCACCCGGAGCTTCAGGCGGGCAGCATCGAGGAGCTGATCCGCGACATGGACCGCATCCCGGAGGACACTCGCACCGCCGTCCGCAACAACGGCGGCGGACATGCGAACCACTCCCTTTTCTGGCAGATCATGGGGCCCGATGGCGGCGGCGAGCCCGGCGGTCAGGTGGGCGAAGCGCTCCGCTCCGCGTTTGGTGGTTACCCGCAGTTCAAGGAGCAGCTGACCGCGGCCGGGACGGGCAGGTTCGGCAGTGGCTGGGCCTGGCTGGTGATGGACGACGGCAAACTGTCGATTACCAGCACGCCCAACCAGGACAGCCCCCTGATGGAAGGCAAGACGCCGATTCTCGGTGTGGATGTGTGGGAGCACGCCTACTATCTCAAGTACCAGAACAAGCGCCCGGATTATCTTGGCGCCTGGTTCAACACCATCAACTGGAATGAGGTGGAGCGGCGGCTAGGTGAGGCTCGCGCTTAGCCCGCGGCGGACCGGCCAACACCCAGCAACACCCCGGCTCCCGAAGCCGGGGTGTTTGCACTTCCACTCGCGCCGGACCTGAGGCCGTAGCTACATTGCAGGTCATGTCTGCAAGCCTGGCTCCTCCCCCGGTAGACCTCCGCTCCGACACGGTCACCCGCCCCTCGCCCGAGATGCGCCGGGTCATAGCGGAGGCCGAGGTGGGGGACGCGGTGCTCGGCGACGATCCCACGGCAGCACGACTTGAGGAGAAAGCCGCGGAGCTGCTGGGCAAGGAGCGAGCGCTCTTCTTTCCCAGCGGAATCATGGCCAACCAGACGGCGCTGCTCGTCCAGGCGCCGCCGGGCACCGAGGCGGTGATCGACGCGCGAGGTCACATCCTGGACTGGGAGGAGGGTGGGGCGGCTGCCTGGGGTGGTATTCAGCTTCGCTCTGTGCCGACCGAGGACGGGCTGCTGACCCCAGAGCAGGTGGCGGTATTCATCCGCCCCAGCTCACCTTATGTGCCGCAGACCTCCCTCGTGTGTGTCGAGAACACTCACAATGGTGCGGGTGGGCGCGTGTTGCCGCTGGAGCAGCTACGAGCGATATGCGAGGTGGCTCGCGAGCGGGGTGTGCGCGTTCATCTGGACGGCGCTCGTCTTCCCAACGCTGCAGTCGCCACCGGCCGTACACTGGCGGAGCTTGCCGCACCCGCCGACACGGTGATGATGTCTCTTTCGAAGGGACTGGGAGCGCCGGTGGGTTCGGTACTGGCAGGCGGTGCTGCTATCATGGAGCAGGCCTGGCGGGTCCGGCGCCGGATGGGAGGAGGGATGAGGCAGGCGGGGCTGCTTGCGGCTGCGGCGCTGTACGCGCTCGAAAACAACTTTACGCGATTAGCGGACGACCACCAGCGCGCGCGGCAGCTCGCAGCTTACGCGCGCGCGGTTCCCCGGCTTTCGGCTGCGGTTCCAGATACCAACATCGTGATGATCGACCTGAGCGATCCGGAGCTGACTGCGGAGGGCGTGCTTGCGGCGCTGCGGGAGCGTGGAATCTGGATGACCCCGTTCGGTCCGCGGCGCCTGCGGGCGGTCATTCACCTGGACGTGGATGATGCCGGAATAGAGCGTGCTGGCAGGGCTCTCCAGGAGCTTGCCAACAAGCGCTAAACCCGCCATTTTCCAAGCATTTCCACGGAACCGCTCCCCCTGCAGGGGGTACCAGTTCTTGTTTGGGCGAAGGCCGCAATTCACCGATCCGAAACGAGGACGGAATGGCAACAATGGTGCAGGTCAGCGAAGACAAACAAAGGGCGCTCGGCGCCGCGATCGGGCAGATCGAGAAGGCCTACGGCAAGGGTTCCATCATGCGCATGGGCGTAAACGGCCCTCAGGTGCGGGTGGCTGCCATCCCGACCGGCGCGATCAACCTGGATGCGGCGATCGGTATCGGCGGGATCCCGCGTGGCCGCATTACGGAAATCTACGGACCGGAGTCCTCCGGCAAGACCACACTCTGCCTGCACGTGATCGCCAACGCGCAGAAAACCGGTGGCGCAGTGGCCTTCATCGACGCGGAGCACGCACTCGACATCGAGTATGCCCGTAAGCTGGGTGTGGACGTGGACAACCTGCTCGTTTCCCAGCCGGACACGGGTGAGCAGGCGCTGGAGATCGCCGAAGTCCTGGTGCTGGTCCGCTCCGGTGCGATGGACGTGGTGGTGATCGACTCGGTGGCGGCGCTGGTGCCTCGCGCCGAGATCGAGGGGAGATGGGGACAGCCACGTCGGCTTGCAGGCTCGCCTGATGAGCCAGGCGCTGCGCAAGCTCACCGGCGCGATCAACCGCTCGCAAACGTCGGTGATCTTCACCAACCAGATCCGCGAAAAGATCGGCGTCATGTTCGGCAGCCCGGAGACGACCACCGGTGGGCGCGCGCTGAAGTTTTACGCCTCGCTCCGCATGGACATCCGGCGAATCGGCTCGATCAAGGACCGTGAAACCGTGGTGGGCAACAAGACCCGGGTGAAGGTGGTCAAGAACAAGGTGGCGCCGCCCTTCAAGCAGGTGGACTTCGACATCATGTTCAACGTGGGCATCGACCACTACGGGATCATCGTGGACCTGGGGATCGAGGCCGAGGTCATCCAGAAGTCGGGTGCGTGGTTCTCGTATGGCGATGTTCGTCTTGGGCAGGGCCGTGAAAACGCCAAGGCTTTCCTGCAGGACAACCCTCAGATCGCAGGCGAGGTGGAAACCAAGGTCAAGGACATCCTCGGGATTCGCGGTGTCGCCGCGACTGCGGACGCGGTTGAAGCGTAGCCACAGTTCAGATCAGGTAGCAGGGTCCCGGCGCGGTGCTGGCAGACCCTTTTTCCATCCCGCACTTTGCGATGTGAGAACCTGCACCTGCTGAATATGCGAGCCTCATGCCGCTGCGCTACAGCTTCCCGGAGGTGCCGGAGGTCCTGGAGCTTGCCGGGTAGAAGGGATTGTAGTTGCCCCTGACCGGCCGTGGGCGTTATCGTATGCGCGCTTGTGACCTGCTCGTTTCACCAACACGATGGGAACCGTTTGAACGCGTCTGCTACCACCGCTTCCCCTCCGCCGCGGACGGAAATGCCTGCAGGTGGAGGCCCCTCACCCACGGCATCCTCCGGGAACCGGGCGATCGTTGCCCTGCTCTTCGGACTGGTTGTGGGTGCCGGACTTTTCGTCCTCTTTGGAGATAACGCAGGAACCGGCGAGCGGACGATGCCGGCCTTCGCTTTCGCCATCCCCGCGATTGGTATTCTCGCCCTGGTTTACACCGCGATCAAATTTGCCTGGGTTACCCAGCAGGATGCTGGCACGGAGCGCATGCGCGTGATCGCCGGCCACATCGCTGACGGCGCGATTGCATTCCTCAAGGCCGAGTACAGAGTGTTGGCGCTCTTCGGCCTGATCGCCTGCGCGTTCCTGGGTTATCTGGGCCTTTCGGACGAGCGCTCCAGCCCGGTGATCGTGGTTGCGTTCATCATCGGTGCCGTGTTCAGCGCACTCGCCGGTTTCATTGGGATGAAGATTGCGACTCGCGCGAACGTGCGCACCGCGCAGGCTGCCCGCACCAGCCTTTCCCGGGCGCTGAACGTATCCTTCACGGGCGGCTCCGTGATGGGTATGGGTGTGGCTGGACTGGCCGTGCTCGGGCTGGGCTCGCTGTTCATCGTGTTCTACTACATGTTCGCACCGGGAGCGAGCCCCAGCGGGCCGGAAATGGAGCGTGCGCTCGAAGTACTGACCGGCTTCTCGCTGGGCGCGGAGTCCATCGCCCTCTTCGCGCGGGTCGGGGGTGGCATCTACACCAAAGCGGCGGATGTGGGCGCCGATCTGGTGGGCAAGGTGGAGGCGGGCATTCCGGAGGACGACCCTCGCAACCCAGCGACTATCGCCGACAACGTGGGCGACAACGTGGGTGACGTGGCCGGGATGGGCGCTGACCTCTTCGGCTCCTATGTGGCCACGATGCTCGCCACCATGGTGCTGGGACGAGAAGTCCTGAGCGCCGGCGACCGCTTCGGTGGCATGTCGCCCATCCTGCTCCCGCTGGCGATTGGTGGACTGGGCATCGTGTTCTCACTGATCGGCATCCTCGCCGTTCGGGTAGAAGAGGGTGGGGATGTCCAGAAGGCGCTCAACAACGGCAACTGGATCTCGATCATCCTGACGGCCATCGGATCGTATTTCCTGATTCGCTGGATGCTTCCGACGGGTGAGCTGCGCATGGGCCGTCCGGGTTCCGAGGTGTTCACTGCCATGGGCGTCTTCCTGGCGGTGGCGGTCGGATTGCTGGTCGGGGCGCTGATGAGCATCATCACCGAGTACTACACCGCGATGGGGAAGCGTCCTGTCGAATCCATCGTGAAGCAGGCATCCACCGGGCACGCCACCAACATCATCGGCGGTCTGGCGGTTGGGATGGAGTCCACCGCGCTGCCGATCATCGTGCTCGCCGGCGGCATCATCGTTTCGTATGAGATGGCCGGGCTGTACGGCGTGGCGATCGCCGCGGCGGGGATGATGGCGACCACGGCCATGCAGCTCGCCATCGACGCCTTTGGGCCCATCGCTGACAACGCCGGAGGCATCGCGGAAATGAGCGAGCTGCCCAAAGAAGTGCGGGAGCGCACGGACATTCTGGACGCGGTGGGTAACACGACGGCGGCTACCGGCAAGGGCTTCGCCATCGCCTCCGCGGCGCTGACCTCGCTGGCGCTCTTCGCGGCGTTCATGGGGATCGCCAAGATCAACAGCATCGACATCTCCAATGCGCGCGTGCTCGCGGGCCTTTTTGTTGGTGCGATGATCCCGTTCATCTTCTCATCGCTGGCGATCAGCGCGGTCGGCCGGGCCGCCATGGCGATGGTGCAGGAAGTGCGGCGGCAGTTTCGCGAGATACCAGGAATCATGGAGGGCACGGGCACGCCGGAATACGAGAAGTGCGTGGCGATTTCCACTCAGGCGGCGATTCGCGAAATGATGCTTCCGGGCGCCATCGCACTGGTGGTTCCGGTGCTGGTTGGGTTCACCTTCGGGCCCGAAGTGCTGGGTGGCCTGCTCGCCGGCGTCACGGTTTCGGGTGTTTTGATGGCGATGTTCCAGTCCAACGCGGGTGGGGCCTGGGACAACGCCAAGAAGTCGTTCGAGAAGGGAGTGATGATCGACGGCGCCATGGCGTTCAAGGGCTCGGACGCTCACAAGGCGTCGGTTACCGGCGATACGGTCGGCGATCCATTCAAGGACACCTCGGGCCCGTCCATGAACATTCTGATCAAGCTGATGTCGATCGTGGCGCTGGTCATCGCGCCGCACATCGCGGTGGTGGATGCCACTCCGGTGGAGCCACAGCCGCTACCGGTGGCTGAACTGCCGACGGACGGCCTGATTCCGTAGCCCGCCGGGACGTGAACTCCGGCCCGGGTGAAACCTGGGCCGTTGAACGTCGTACAACCATGTGGGGATACATGGCTGTACACCAGCGGCAGGACCAACGTTGTTCGACTTTATTTCCCAGTCCGGCAGCACAAAGGCTCGGTACCGCTGGTCGGTAGTCGCGTCCACGCTCGCCCACGCGGTGCTGATTGCGGCGCTGCTGTGGGCCGGGCGTAGCGCGGCCGATCAGTTCGCGGACGCCGCCGCCGGGGAGGGCGTCGCACTCGGGCCGGCCGGTGGAGGCGGAGGGGGTGGCCAGCAGGTCACCTTTTATGACATCGTCACGCCTGCACCCGCTCCCGCGGCTGTGGAGCCGGACCCCATACTCCCAGTAGTCCCCGAGCCGGACGCGCTGGTCCTCAAGCCGCCGACAGCAGCATCTACTCCCGCCCGGGCGGATTCGGCAGCTGCCGGGCGCCCCGCAGCGGTGGCCAATACGGGTGGCGGGTCCGGCGGCGGTGAAGGGACGGGCACCGGCGCGGGTACGGGGTCGGGGGTCGGGCCGGGGTCGGGCGGAGGGAGTGGTGGCGGCACCGGTGGTGGAGTTGGGACCGGCACGGGTCCCGGCGCGGGCGAGGGACGGATCACGCCGCCGGAAACCGATCTGCTCCTGATCCCGCCTCCGCGCCCCAGGAACATGGCGAGCCGAACAGTGGTGTTCATCCTGGCGGTGGATGCTGAAGGCGTCGTGCGCGAGGTGGAGCTGCAGCCCCCGACGGGCGACCGGAGATACGACGCTGCGCTCCGCCGCATGGCGCTCGACTGGCGCTTCAAGCCAGCCCGTGATGCGGCGAACCGGCCGGTTGCGGTGAAGTATCCAGTGACCCTGACCATTTAGCATCGAAGCTTCGTGCAATCCGCGGACGAGATTCGCTCTCGCTTTCTTGACTACTTCGCCCGACAAGGGCACGCAGTGCGGCCTTCCTCGTCCCTCGTCCCTGCCGATGATCCGACGCTGCTCTTCAGCAACGCGGGAATGGTGCAGTTCAAGAAGCTTTTTCTCGGACTGGAAGAAGCGCCGCTCCGCCGCGCCGCTACCTCCCAAAAGTGCGTCCGGGCGGGGGGCAAGCACAACGATCTGGAGCAGGTCGGCTATACAGCCCGGCACCACACGTTCTTTGAAATGCTGGGCAATTTCTCCTTCGGGGATTACTTCAAGCGCGATGCGATCCGCTTCGCCTGGGAGTTTCTCACCCAGGAGCTCGGCATTCCGCGTGAGCGTTTGTGGGCCACGGTGCACCACACCGACGATGAAGCCGCCGCCCTGTGGCAGGAGATTGCGGGTCTGCCGCCGGAGCGCATCTTTCGGCTGGGAGACAAGGACAACTTCTGGCAGATGGCGGAGACCGGGCCCTGCGGCCCGTGCTCGGAGCTTCACTACGATCTGCGTCCGGAAGGGAAGCGCGGAACCGACGTGCCCGTGGAGGAGTTCGTCGAAGCGGGCGAAAGCGGCGAGTTCCTGGAGCTGTGGAACCTGGTTTTCATGCAGTTCGACCGGGATGCGGACGGCGAGCTGCACCCGCTGCCGGCGCCGAGCATTGATACCGGGGCGGGACTGGAGCGGGTGACCTCGGTGGTTCAGGGCGTCGGCTCCAACTATCAGACCGATCTCTTCGTGCCGCTGATTCGGCGGGCAGAGGCGGTGGTCGGCGTACCGTATGAGTACGGCTCCGCTGCGGGCATGTCGTACCACGTGCTGGCGGACCATGCGCGCGCGGTCGCGTTTCTGCTGGCCGATGGTGTGTTCCCGTCCAACGAGGGGCGCGGCTATGTCCTGCGGCGGATCCTGCGGAGGGCGGTGCGACATGCCTGGCTGCTGGGCCGCCGCGAGGCAACCCTGGTGGAGGTGGTGGACGCCGTGGTGGAGCGGATGCGGGAAAGCTATCCGGATCTGCTCGCCCGCCGCGATTACCTGCTGCGAACCACCCGCGGGGAGGAGGAGCGCTTTCTTGCCACCATCGGCGCCGGCATGGGCCGCTTCGAGGAGCTCGCCCCTTTAGGTGGTAGCGGGAAAATTTCCGGTGAGGATGCATTTCGGCTTTACGACACCTTCGGCTTCCCGCTGGATCTGACCGAGTTGATGGCCGCCGAGCGCGGCTACGAGGTGGATACCGACGGCTTCAATCGGGAGCTGGAAGCGCAGCGACGGCGCTCCCGGCAGGATCGCGCGGCCAGCGGTCTGAGTGTGGAAGCCGACGCCCTGGCTGCAGGCTGGGAGGAGGTTGATGCGGCGGAACAGGACTTCGCCGGCTACCGCGCGACCAGTCTCGAAACAGACATCCTGGCCTTCCGCCGGATGGACGGGCGGCTCGCGCTCCAGCTGCGTGACAATCCCTTTTACGCGGAGGGCGGCGGCCAGGTCTCGGATCAGGGGCATGTGTTCGGCGAGGGCTGGACGATGGCGGTGGACGAGGTGCGCCGGGTTTCGGGCCGAATCGCGGTGCTCGGCAATGTGGAGGGTGATTTCAGTCCCGGGCCGGTGCGTGCCGTGGTGGAGGAGCCTACCCGCCGCGATACCGAGCGCAACCACACGGCGACCCACCTGCTGCATGCGGCTCTCCGGCGCGTGCTCGGAGAGCACGTGCAGCAGCAGGGGAGCCGGGTCGATCCCGAGCGCCTGCGCTTCGACTTCAGCCACACCGGCCCGCTGACGTCGGAGGAGATCACCGAGGTGGAGCGGCTGGTAAACGCCGCCATCTGGGCGAACCAGGACGTGTGCACCGATCAGGTCGGCTACCGCGATGCACTCGTACGCGGGGCGATGGCTCTTTTCTCGGAGAAGTACGGGGACACCGTCCGGGTGGTAGACATCCCGGGCGTCTCCCTGGAGCTTTGCGGCGGGACGCATGTGCGCACAACCGGGCAGATCGGCCTCTTTCGTATCGTGTCGGAGTCCGGCGTGGCTGCCGGAGTGCGGCGCATCGAAGCCGTCACGGGACCGGCCGCGCTCGCTCGCATGCAGGGATACGAGCAGGCGCTGCGGCAGGTGAGCAATCTGCTCCGCACCCGCGAAGAGGGGGTGCTTCCCCGGGTCCAGGCACTGCTGGACGAGCACCGCGAATTGCAGCGCCAGCTTCAGCGTGCGCGCTCCGGTGGAGGGCCGGACGCCGTGGCCAGACTGCTGGACACGGCCCTCGCCGTGGACGGTGCCCGGGTCATCGCTATGCCGGTCGAGGTGGCGGACTCCGCCGAGCTACGGGCGCTTGGAGACCAGCTTCGAGAGCGCCTCGGAAGTGGTGTCGCGGTGCTGGCGGCTACGCTGGGAGAGCGCGCCTCGCTTTTTGCCATTGCCACGGACGACATGGTGCAGCGTGGAGTACGTGCCGACCGCATCGTCCGCGAGGTGGCGGCCCTGGCGGGCGGCAAGGGCGGCGGGCGGCCTCACATGGCCGAGGCAGGCGTGGGTGATCCCGCCCGGGTTCCTGACGCACTCGCCCGCGTCCCGGAGATCGTTCGGCCCATGCTGGCGGGCACGTGACTCCGGTGGAAGTTTGGCTGCGGGAGCGGTTGGCTGGTGCACCGCCGAACCTCCTTGAAGCGATGGTGGCCGCCCTCCCCGATGATACGGAGCAGCTTCCGGATGTGCTGGCGGGAGCGGCGCTGGTACTATACCAACAGGTACTCGCTGGAGCCGGTGGACGCGAAGACGCCCTGTCCCTGCTCGCCGCCGACGCCCTGTTGACCCACGCCTTCGAGGCGCAGGCGGAGCTGGACCCCCAGGGAATCGCGCGGCTCGCCGATTGCTGGGGAGGTAACGGCCGACTGGCTGAACTCGCAGGCTCCATCAAAGGATAGTGACCGGAATCCCCCCGCTTGTAGATATCCACAACCACCTCATCCCCGGCGTTGATGACGGTGCCCGACGCCCGGAGGAAGCGCTGGCCGCACTGGAGGCGATGCGGGCACAGGGGGTTGGTCGGTTGATCGCTACTCCGCATCTTGATGCCGGCGTAACAGGTCGGTCCGACGCATTTGCGGACCGCATGGCCGCTGTCGACGCTGGCTGGGCGACCCTGCGGGAGATCGCCCGGGAGGTGCCGGAGGTGGAGATCGCCCGCGGGCACGAGATCATGCTGGACATGCCCGACGTGACGCTTGACGACCCGCGCGTTCGGCTCGCCGGCGGCAGCTGTGTGCTGGTGGAGTTTCCACGGCTGCAGGTTCCGCCCGGATCGGCGAGTGCGCTTTATCGAATCCGCGGCGAAGGGTACCTCCCCATCGTCGCCCATCCTGAGCGCTACGTGAACGTTGACGTAGAGCGTCTCGACCTCGTGGACGAATGGCGGCGGATGGGTGCGCGTATCGTCGTGAACGCCGGCAGCCTGCTGGGTGGGTTCGGGCCCGGGGCTCGCGCAACTACCCTCGCCATGCTTCAGGAGGGCTGGGTAGACGTGGTGGGCTCCGACTACCATGCACGCCCCGGGCGACCCCTGCTCCTTGCAAAGGCGTACGAGCAGCTCGCCGAATGGGGCGGTGAGGACCAGGCCCGGCTGCTGCTTTCCGTGAACCCCGGTCGGGTGATGGACGGGGAGGAGCCACTCGCGGTTCCACCCCTGGAGCTGCGGCGCTGGCGCAGGCTTCGCGCCCTCTTCCGGAAATGATCGACGCCCTGCAAAGGTGCCGCGAAGCTGAAAAGGAGCAGGCACTC
This sequence comes from Longimicrobiaceae bacterium, assembly GCA_030447645.1. Lineage (GTDB taxonomy): Bacteria > Gemmatimonadota > Gemmatimonadetes > Longimicrobiales > Longimicrobiaceae > JAUJOM01. The sequence goes on from JAUJOM010000005.1 coordinate 137,417, forward strand.
TTTTACCGCTCCCTGGCCTTCCTGGCGGAAGAAGCAGGTGATGCGGCTCTCTGCGAACGGCTGCATGCTCTCCATGCTGACGAGCAGCACCACCTGTCCCGCATCTCCGCGCGCCTGCTGGAGCTTGGCGCCGCGCCCGTGGGCGTGCATCACATTCGCGCTCAGCGCGCCTCCCTGCAGGATTGGGAGACGCATGCCCGTGAGCGCGAGCGGGAGGAGATCGGGCGCTACCAGGAACTGCTCGGGGAGGAGTTGGATGACGCGACTGCCGATCTGATTCGGGAAATCCTCGGTACCGAGCAGCATCATGTGCGGGAACTCGGCGGCAAATGGACACCAGCGTGATTCTCCGCGGCCTCCATGGAAAGCGGGCGCTCGTCACCGGCGGATCGCGCGGCGTAGGGCGCGCCACCGCGCTGCTGCTCGGGCGTGCGGGGGCACAGGTGGGGATCAGCTATCACTCCCGTCACGGCGATGCTGAAAGCGTGCTGGGTGAGATCCAGGAATTGGGTATTGACGGTTGGGCGCATGCGTCCGACATCGGTACTGAAGGAGGGGCACAGTCGCTCTTCGACCGGGTTCGGCGGGAGTGGGACGGCCTGGACTTCGTAGTCGCCAACGCGGGGATCTGGCTTCCGGATGATGTGCCCATCGGCGACATGACCGAGACACAGTGGCGCCGCACCCTGGACGTCAATCTCACCTCCGTCTTTCACACGGTCCGGCTCGCCGCCCGCACACTTGCGGATGACGGCAGGATCGTGCTGGTGTCCTCGACCGCCGGACAGCGCGGAGAAGCCTTTCACGGAGATTACGCGGCGAGCAAGGGGGCGATGATCTCGCTCACCAAGGGCGTAGCCGTCGAGCTTGCACCGCGTGGCATCACCGTGAACTGTGTGGCCCCAGGGTGGATCGACACGGAAATGGCGGAGCGCCCCTTCGCCCGCGGCGGACGAGAACGGATCGCCGGGCAGATCCCACTCGGGCGTGTCGCCAGTGCCGATGACATTGCCGGACCGATCGTGTTTCTGTGCAGCGACCTCGCACGGCACATCACCGGAGAGATCCTGAACGTCAACGGGGGGAGCGTGCTTTGTGGCTGAGCCTCGCATCTGCCTGGTCACGACCGGCGGCACCATCTCCATGCGCGTGGACGAGGCGGCCGGGGGCGCGGTGCCCCGCCTTTCAGGTGAAGAAATCCTCGCCACTGTGCCCGGCATGGAGCGGGTAGCGCAGGTGGACGTCCGGGAGTTCGGCCGCTTTCCCGGTCCGCACATGACGCCGGAGCGCATGTGGCAGCTGCGCGCGGTGATCCAGGAGGCCGTCGAGGGTGGCGCCGAAGGAGTGGTGGTGACTCACGGCACGGACACCCTGGAAGAAGCGGCGTACCTGCTGGACCGCTCGCTGCCGGCCGCGGTACCGGTGGCACTCACCGGGGCCATGCGCAATGCGTCCGAGCTGGGGTGGGATGGGCCGGCGAATCTGCTCGCGGCAGCACAGGTGACGGTGTCGGCAGAGGCACGGGGGCGCGGGACGATGGTAGTGATGGACGAGCGCATCGTGCAGGGAGCCGAGGTGGTCAAGACGCACACGGAGGAGGCGGGGACCTTCCGTTCGCCCAATTGGGGGCCGCTAGGCGTTGTGGACAAGGGCCGGGTGCTTTTCTACCGCGAGTCGCGCCGCAAGCCCACGCTGGCTCCGGATGCACTCGCGGGCCCCGTGGACGTGGTCAAGATCGTGGCCGGATCGGATGCCCGCCTGGCGGATGCCAGCCGGGAGTCCGGCGCCGCCGGGATCGTAATCGAAGCCCTCGGGCGCGGCAACGTTCCCCCGGCGGTGGTACCCGGAGTCCATCGCTGGGTTGAGGCTGGTAAGCCGGTCGTGGTCACGTCCCGCTCGTCCCGCGGACGAGTGCTGGACACCTACGCATATCCCGGCGGCGGACACGAGCTCCGTGCCATGGGCGTGATCTTCGCCGATCACCTTACCGGCCAGCAGGCGCGGCTCGAGCTGATGCTCGCGCTGGGCGTGTTCGGCAATGACGTGAAACGGGTCCGCCGCGTGATCGAGGCAGGGCGCTACGACGCTCAGGGCTGACCTCGACGCACCGGCCGAAGTCACCCGGATCGCCCGGAGACTTGCAGAGGCCGGCTTTTCAACCTGGGCGGTGGGCGGCGCCGTGCGCGATTCCCTGGCCGGCCGCCGGCCTGGGGACTGGGATCTGGCCACCCAGGCTCACCCCGGCGAAGTTCGACGCCTCTTCCGTCGCACCGTGCCGGTCGGCGTCGCGCACGGTACGGTCGGGGTGCTCGGCAGGGACGGGCAGATGTACGAGGTCACTACCTTCCGCCGGGACGTGGAAACCGACGGCCGCCATGCCCGCGTGGCCTTCGCGCAAACCATCGAAGAGGACCTGTCGCGGCGCGACTTCACCATCAATGCCGTTGCCTGGCACCCGCTCACCCACGAGGTGCGGGATCCACATCGGGGAGTAGCAGACCTGAGGGCGGGAAGGCTGCGCACCGTCGGCGAGCCTGCCGAGCGCTTTCGGGAAGATCGCCTGCGCGTGCTGCGTGCATTGCGCTTCGCCGGCCGGTTCGGCCTCAAGATCGAGCCGGCTAGCTGGGAAGCGGTGTGCGCGGTAACTCCAGAGCTGGGTGCTCTTTCCGCGGAGCGGATTCGCGAAGAGCTTCGCAAAACCCTGCAGGAGATTGTGCGTCCGTCGGACACACTACAGCTCTACGCCGCATGCGGTGCGCTCCGGGTCTGGTACCCCGAGCTGCAGGCGTGCCTGGGTGCGCCGGATGAAGGCAAGAACCAGGTGTGGCACCATCTGCTTCACACCACTGACGCGGTGCCGCGGCATCGGGTGACGCTCCGGCTCGCCGCGCTCCTGCACGACATCGGCAAACCAGTGGAGCCGGCGGACCACGCGCTGGCGGGCGCGGCGCTCGCTGATAGACTGCTCCGGCGATAGAGGGATTCCCATGCGGAGAACAGAAGGGAGGTTCAACTGATCGCGCAGAACGCGGATATCACGAGAGGCGTCGCGCCGGACGCCGATCTGCGTCGCTGGCTCCAGCGCGTAGGCCGGGAATTCGTGCCGGATCTGCTTCGCCTCCGCATAGCAAACTTGCGTGCGCGCGGGAAGAGTCCGCGGACACGCTGCTCCCGCTCATCCGCCGGGTTCGTGGGGTGCTGCGCGGGAGCATCCGCCGCTTGAGATCCGAGATTTGGCCCTTGGCGGGCGGGAGCTGATCGTGCTGGGGATTCGGCCGGGACCTCGGATCGGTGAGGTGCTGCGTGGCTTACTTGATCAGGTGCTGGAAAATCCAGCCCTGAACACGCCGGACCAGCTGCGTGCGCTCGTCCGGCGTGAACTGAGGTAGGCCGTCGCTACTTCACGAAGAGCATGTCCCGGTAGGTGGGGAGCGGCCAGAAATCGTCCGGCACAATCTTTTCCAGCCGATCCGCGGCCGCGCGTACTGCCGCCATGGCGGGCACGATGTTGTCCCGCATGTGGCGTGCTTTGTCGTGCACGTCTTCTCCGCCGAGCTCGGCGTTCTGATCCACCAGCACGGCAAGGGCTGCCGACAGCTCGTTTACCAGATCGTTTACGCGGGAGGCTATGCGCTGCGTTCCGCCCACGTCCAGCCCGTGCGGCTTGCCCCGGTCACACACCGCCAGCAGCTCGTTCAGATAACGCACGGCCGCGGGCAGCAGCATGGTGCGGGCGATGTCCGCGGTGGTTTCGCCCTCGATGTTGATCGTCTTGAAGTACTGGTCGAAGGCGATCTCCTGACGCGACTCAGCTCCCGCGGCGAAAGCACTCCGTACTTTTCAAAGAGTGCCGCGTTCTTGGGGGAGTCGAAGAGTTGCAGTGCATCAAGAGTGGTGCGCAGGTTGAGCAGCCCGCGTTCCTCCGCCTCCTGGTGCCACTCCGGGCTGTAGCCGTCGCCGTTGAACATGATGCGCTTGACCCGCCCGATCTCCCGGCTCAAAAGCGCCCCTAGCGCCTCCTCGAAGTCCTTGCCCTGGGCAAGCTCGGCCTCCAGTGCGGTGGTCATCCCGTCCAGCGACTCGGCGACAATCGTGTTGAGCACGGTCGCCGGGAAGGAGATGGACTGCGACGAACCCAGAGCGCGGAACTCGAACTTGTTCCCGGTAAATGCGAAGGGTGAGGTGCGATTTCGGTCCCCGGCGTGCTTGGGAAGCTGCGGCAGCACGGATGTCCCCAGTCCGAGCAGACCCCCTGCTTGCTGGAGGTCGCCTCACCGGATTCAAGCTGCTGAAACACGTCCTGTAGCTGTTCGCCAAGGAAAACCGAGATGATGGCAGGGGGTGCTTCGTTCGCACCCAGGCGGTGATCGTTGCCGGCGTGCGCGACGGCGGCGCGAAGCAGATCCTGGTGCCGTTCGACTGCACGCAGAACCGCGGTGCAGAAGAAGAGGAACTGCATGTTGTCGTGCGGAGTTTCACCGGGCTCCAGCAGGTTGGCCTCCGTAGTCCCAAGCGACCAGTTCAGGTGCTTGCCGCTGCCGTTCACTCCCGCAAAGGGCTTTTCGTGCAGCAGTGCCACCAGGCCGTACTTGCGCGCCGTCTTGCGCAGTGTGAGCATCAGCATCTGCTGATGGTCGGCAGCCAGGTTGGCGTTCTCGTAGATGGGCGCCATCTCGAACTGGCCCGGCGCCACTTCATTGTGCCGGGTCCGGATGGGCACACCCAGCCGGTACAGCTCCCGCTCCGTTTCCATCATGCAGGCGAGCACCCGATCCGGGATGCTGCCGAAGTAATGGTCCTCCAGCTCCTGGCCGCGTGGAGGCTTGGCGCCGAACAACGTCCGGCCGGTGGTCATCAGGTCCGGACGCCGGAAGTAAAACTCCTCGTCGATGAGGAAGAACTCCTGCTCCGGGCCCAGGGTCGCCATCACCCGCCCGGTTTCCGTGCCGAAGAGCTTCAGGGCACGGCGGGCCTGCGCGTCCAGCGCGCTGATCGAGCGCAGGAGCGGAATCTTGAGATCGAGCGCATCCCCGGTCCAGGAGGCAAAGGCAGTCGGAATGCACAGGTATGAGCCGCCGGCGCTCTCGACCAGGAATGCGGGTGAAGTCGGGTCCCAGGCGGTGTATCCGCGCGCCTCGAAGGTGGCACGCAGTCCGCCGGAGGGAAACGACGAAGCGTCGGGTTCTCCCTGCGTGAGATCCGAGCCGCTGAACTCCGCCACGGCTCCTCCACCTACATTGGGAGTGATGAACGAATCGTGCTTTTCGGCCGTGGACCCGGTGAGCGGCTGAAACCAGTGGGTGAAGTGCGTCGCGCCCTTGTCCAGCGCCCACTCCTTCATCGCAATGGCGACCGCATCGGCAAAGGTCGGGTTGAGCTCGGTGCCGCGGTCCAGCGTGGAGCAGATCGCCCGGTACACCTGCTTTGGAAGTCGCGCCCGCATTTCGGCGAGACCAAAGGTATTTTCTCCGAAAATCTCCTCGATGTCCATCGGTGCACGGCGGCCGTCCGCGCCGATGCGGGTTTCCAGCGGCCGAATACGCGCGGCTGCCAGTGTGTCGAACCTTGCTGAAACTTTGGGCATGGTGAACGTCAGGTTGCGGGTGAGGTTTCCAACTCCAACCGGGTGGTTTCCTTGATGGTCGAGAGCACGATGCTGCTTGTCGTCCACTGCACTCCGGGCCAGGACTGAACCTCGGCCAGGAAGCGCTCCAGCCCGGAGGTGCTCTCGGTGCGTACCTTGAGCAGGTGAGATCCCTGGCCGGTTACCGAGTGGCACTCCAGGATCTCGGGGCCGGCAAGCACGTGCTCCAGAAACTCCGGGTAGAACTGGGAGCCGTTGATGCCGACCGCGATGAAGGCCGTGACGTCCCGGCCCAGCTTCTTGGGATCCAGCACCACCGTGAAATGGCGAATGATGCCCCGCTCCTCCAGCTTGCGAAGGCGCTCCGCGACCGCCGGTGCGGAAAGCCCGACAGCGCGGGCAAGATCATTCTGCGCTGTGCGTCCGTGCTCCTGAAGCAGTGTCAGGATATGCAAGTCAATACCATCCACAGCAGCCGAGTTGTGCGTGTTCACTTACTTTTGAAACTATCTTTGACCGAGCACTTTATTATAGCAGGAGAATAAAGCTTAAATCTGAGAAAAGCAAGGGTACCGCAAAGCTGAATTAAATCCCAGGAGCGAACGTGCGGATTGCATCCAGTGGTTGCTGCCCGGGGAGGGGGAGGATTACGCCGGGGTTGAGAATGCCTGCAGGGTCCCACGCGGTCTTCACGGCACGGAAGTGCGCCACCATTTCGGCTCCCCATACGGCTTCGAGCAGGGGGGCTCGGAGTCGCCCGTCACCGTGCTCACCTGCCATGGTTCCGCCAAGCTGCGCTACCACGTCCGTAATCTCGTAGAGGATACGCTCCACGGTGCTTCGCCACCCCGCGGTGTGCACATCCACGAGCGGGTTCACGTGCAGGTTGCCATCACCGGCATGGCCAAAGATCACCGCCGGAGTGTGGTGCCGCGCCAGCGTGCGGCGAAGTGCCAGGATGTAATCGGGCAGGCGGGATACGGGTACCACACCATCCTCGATGAACTGCATGGATACCCGGCCATCGGTGCGAGCAGCGATCAGCGGGCTGGCCGCGTGACGCACCCGCCAGAAGCGGGCCTGCTGCTCCGGCTTGGTGGCGAGGGAAATGCGATGGGCGAGCCCAGCAGCGGCAGCGGCCACGCGCTGCAACGCTCCCTCGACTTCGTCCGCCGATTCGCCCTCCCTCTCCACGAGCAGGATCGCTTCCAGCCCTGGCCGGAGCGGATAGCCGGGATCAACACCGGCGTCACGCACCAGGTCCAGAAAGGTGCGGTCCAGGATTTCGCAGGTGGACGGCTGGAGTGGGAGGAGGGTGTCAACCGCGGCACCGGCAGCCTCGAGCGTGGTGAATTCAAGCAGTGCGAGACCGCGGCAGGCAGGAACCGGCGCGAGGCGCAGCTCCGCTCCGACGATCAGCGCGAGCGTTCCTTCGCTTCCCACCAGCAGATCCACGGCATCGCCGCTCTGCAGGTATTCTCGAAGCGCGTAGCCGGAGGAGTTTTTTCGCACCCGGGGCCACTCTGCCAGTATCCGGTCACGCGCAGGAACCAGCGCTCGGTCGACTTCTGCAAGTATGGCGCGCAGCCGCGGGTGCTTCGGAGGCTGCCCTCGTTGAACAGTCGCGGGCGTCCCATCGGCGAGTACCACGTCGAGTGCTTCCGTCCAGGCACGCACCGCGCCATGGCGTACCGAGTGGGCGCCCGCTGAATTGTTGGCGAGCATTCCGCCGAGCGTGGCGCGCTCAGCGCTTGACGGGTCCACGGGGAAATGAAGCCCATAGTCCGCACAGGCGCGGTTCAGGTTACCCAGCGTGATCCCGGACTGAACGCGAGCACGCCGGGCAGCCGGGTCTACCGGGCTGATCCGGCGGAAGCCGGGAACCAGATCCACCAGCACGCCACGTCCGACGTTGCCACCCGGCATGCCGGTGCCGGCGCCACGGGGCACCAGCGGCGTGCAGGTGTCGGCAGCCCAGCCAACAAGCGTGGCAACATCGGCCTCGTCAGCCGGAACGGCAACTGCATCCGGCAGCGTGTACAGGATGCCCGACGCACCGGCAAAGGGGCTGCGCTCCGCTTCCCGCAGGTGAAAGAAGCCACGGAAACCCGCGGGCGATGCCGCCCAAGCAGACGCGCTCCCCGAAAGGTCTGGGGAGCGCGTCCGGTCCAGCAGGCTCACGAGCTCCTACGCGGCACAGTTGCCGCAGTACCCGATGATTTCGACGCGGCATGCCTGCACGCGGAAGTCGCCGTTGACCGAGATCCCGGAGAGCAGGTCGGCTGGAAGGGAGCCCGCCGCGTCGTGCACGCTCCCGCAACGAAGGCAGCGGGTATGAAAGTGATCATCCGTGCGGGCATCATACCGGGCAGCCTCGTCGCCGTAAGCGAGCTTGCTCGGCAGCCCACAGGCAACCAGCGTTTCCAGCGCCTTGTAGACGGTCGCGAGCGAGATGTTCGCGATCTTCACGCGAACAGCAGTATGCACCTGTTCCGCCGTGGGGTGTTGGGAGCTGCCACGCAGGCACCGGTAGATCGCCGTACGCTGCGCCGTTTGGCGGAGGCCATGGCGCTCAAGAACCGTGTGGAGCATGGTGTCCGCGTCCATGCCCGGAAGGTACCCGTGCCCCGCCGGTGCTGTCAACGCCGCGGACTCCGTTCGGCACGGGAGATGCAAACGGCGCGGCCGTCCTGCATTCCTCTTCAAGGTGAGGCATATTGGCGCGTTCGGTTTTGAAGACCGGAGTGACGGCCGTGATCGTGTTTGCACTCGCGGCATGCGACCCGGCGGAGGATGTTCGTGTGCAGCCCCTGCCGCCGCTCACGCTTCCCTCGCCGGAGCGTCGGGTTGGCCTTCCCGAAGTGACCGGACCCTGGCGCTTCGTCGGCTTCGCTCTGCCACCCAGGCAGGACACCGTCGCGCCGCCCGGTCCCGCGGCTCCCGGTCAGTTCCTGATCACCGTGCAGCGGCTTGATTCGGTAGCCGGCTTCTACGTATCCGAAGGCGTTCGTTTTCCACTGGTGGGCGAAGTGCGGCGGGATGGAGTGGTGTCGCTCGCCGCCTTTTCCGCGGAAGGAGGGCGGTTTGCGGCAGGCAGGATCGTCCGGGACACGCTCTGGATCGAGGTTACCTCCTTCGGAGTCGCTGAAGCGTGGCCGCGGGGCACACGGGCAGCTTTTTCGCGGCGTCCCGCACCGCCGCCGCCCGTTCAGCAGGACACCGTCCGGCGTGATCCGCTCGCCGCTCCCGGCACCCTCCCGCGGGACACGGCGGCTGTGTCCCCGCGGCGAGTCGCGCCGACGCCGGCTCTGCCCACGCTGCCGGTGGTCCCAACCCCCTCGGTGCCGGCACCGCCTCCACCTCCGCCAGACACTCCGCCGCCGGTGCCACCGGACACTATCTCCGGCGCCGGCGTGCGCCGCAGCTAGGAGTCGCCGGGCGTGCGGCCGGTGACGACGCCGAAGATGCGCCTGCGGATTGCCGGCATGCGGCTGCTGGCCCGCGGGAGGTATGTCCGATTGGTGAGCAACACGACCCATGCCCCTCCGTCCGGATCAATCCACAGAGACGTTCCGGAGTAGCCCGTGTGCCCGAAGGCGTAGGGTTCCGTGCACGGCGGCGGATCCTCCAGCGTGTCGGTGCGACAAAAGAACTGCCAGCCGATTGGCCGGGGGCGCTCTCCTTCCACCGGAGTCCGGGTGAACAACGCGACCGTCTCCGGCTTCAAGATCCGGATACCGTTCAACTCTCCGCCGTTGGTCATCATCGCCGCGAAGCGAGCCACGTCATGCGCGGTGGAGAAGAGCCCCGCGTTCCCGGCGATTCCCCCCAGGCGCCGCGCCGTGATGTCGCTCGGGCGGCCACGGTAAGGAGCCCCGGCCTGCTCCAGGTGCAGCGTCGGCGCGCACCGGGTGCAATCTTCCCCCGGAAGGAAACCGGTGGAGTGCATACCGAGCGGCTGGTAGACGCGCCGTTCCAGCAGTTTCGGGAGTGGCTCGCCCGCGGCTCTCTCGGCAGCAGCCCACAGGATAGCGTAGCCGATGTCCGAGTACTCGTAGCGGGTGCCGGGCGGGAGATACACCAGGGTTCGTTGCAGACGGCGCAGCACTTCCCGGGGTGACTCGCCTCGCAGCACCGTTCCTTTGGGAAGGCCCGAAGAGTGTGTGAGCAGGTGCCAGATATTCACGTCCTCCTTCCAACGGCCCCGGAAGCTCGGCAGGTAGCGCTGCACTGGATCGGTCAGCTCGAGCCGGCCGTCGTCCACGAGGACCATGACGGCGGTGGCCGTTGCCATCACCTTGGATAGCGAGGCCAGGTCGTAAACGGTGCTGTCCGGGTCCGCGGGTGACGCGGTCGCATGCCACTCGATGTGCCCGGTGCCGGACAGGTGCACGATCTTGTCACCTCGGCCGACGGCCAGGGTGGCGCCGGGAAAGGCGCCGCGCACGATCTCCCTTTCGATGATCCTGCGCGCCGAGTCGATTGCCACATAAGACACGGGGGGCGGCTCAGGCGCCGCGGCAGCTCGACGAGGCACGGTGGGGCCTGTCGGCGGAGCACCCGGTGCATCATCTTGGACCGGGCGGAGAAGCCCGGCCGTGCCTGCCAGAAAGGTGCTGATGGTTACCAGAACGGTGCAAAGCACCATCCAATCCCGACGGCGAAGCCAAGCAGCCGGGGCGAACTTGTGGGAGCGCGAATTCACAAGCTAGATCGTATCCAAATCGCAAAACGGTGAGCGCCCCGCGTGAGCATCATCCGCGCCAGCTGGAAGCTTAGCCCGACGCACGTGCCAACCCATCTGGCGGGCAAACGCGTCGCGCTGGTCCTGCTGAGTGCCATCGGCGACGTTGTCCATGGCCTGCCGCTGGTCAACTCTCTGCGCGCCGCATCCAGAGGCATGCACTTGACCTGGATCATCCAGCCGGTGCCGCACCAGCTGGTGCGCGACCATCCCGCCGTGGACGAGTTCGTCCTTTTTCGTCGGGAGCGCGGGTGGCGCGCCTACCAGGATGTGTGGCGCGCAACGCGGAACCGCCGCTTCGACCTGGTGCTCGACCCCCACGTTTACTTCAAGGCCGGAGTGATCACCGGACTGCTCCACGCACCCCGGAAGATCGGCTTTGACCGGGGGCGAACCAGGGATCTGAACACGCTCTTCACGACCGAGCAGATCCCGGCCAGACCGCTCGGCCATGTGATGGAGCAGAACCTTGAGTTTCTCGACTACCTCGGCATTCCGCGGCGGCTGGAATGGGGTCTCGAGGCTACGGCGGAAGAGGCAGAGCGTTATGCGCCTCTGCTTCCGCCCGCCGACCAGCAGACCGTGGCGATGGTGCTCGCCTCCAGCAAGCCGGAGAAGGATTGGCCCGCGGAGCGATACCCGTT
>JAUJOM010000043.1:0-7825 GCA_030447645.1 Longimicrobiaceae bacterium
AAGCTCGACTTTCAACCACCAAACGTCTTCCTCTCCTCAGCGTACAGGGGCGGGTGGCGACATGCGAGTGGAGCGACCAGCGACTCAACCGCCTGTTGACTGAACTCGTGTCTTGAGGGCGTACCTGCTTGCGCGAAACGGGCAACATGGCTCCCGTCCAGCATGACGAGCATCACCTACACAGGCAAACACCACCATCTGCGATGTTACCCACCTTCGAGTAATGTTCGTGCTCCAAGGCGTACTGCATTTGCCTTCTCACCTGCCTGACGGTCAGCTCCTCGTGGGGGCGCTTCACAGTCCGTGGCGGGTACCTGCTGTGCTCGGGCGGAGGCCGGCCCGCCTCGTCGCCGTTCGTTCGGCGGCCCCGGCGGGGGCGTAGGCGCTGTGAGGTGGGGTGGGGGGGGATCTGGTGGAGAGGACGCGCGACTTTGTCCCCGGGTCGGACTTGGTGCTCTTCGTGACCTCCGCGGATCGCCCATTCACGGAGAGTGAAAAGGGCTTTCTGGAACTGATCCGCGCCTGGGGCAAGAAGATCGTATTCATCGTCAACAAGATCGACATCCTTCAAAACGCCGAGGAGCGGGGGCAGGTGCTCGGCTTCGTGCAAGAAAACGCCGCCTCGCTCCTGGGAGAAGCGCCGCAGGTCTTCCCGGTGTCCGCCCGCCAGGCGCTTGGTGCCCGCCTGACCGGGGATGATGTTCTATGGAAGCAGAGCGGCTTCGAAGCGATCGAGGACTACCTGCTTAATACGCTGGACCAGCAGGAGCGCATCCGGCTCAAGCTGCTGAACCCGCTCAACGTGGGGCTGCGTCTGGCTGGCCAGTACAAGGACGTGGCTTTTGAGCGATTGAAGCTGCTTTCCGACGACGTGGCCACGCTGCAAAACATCGACCAGCAGCTCGGCGCATTTCATCAGGAGATGCTGCGCGATTTCGAGCCGCGCCTATCCACCCTGGACGTGCTGCTCCGGGAGATGGAAACGCGTGGGCTCAACTTCTTCGACGAGACCATCCGCATCGGGCGGATCCGCTCGTTGATGAACTCCGAGCAGATCCGCAAAGACTTCGAGCGCGACGTTGTGGCGGATACGCCCGCACGCATCGACGAGGAGGTTGGGCGGATCATCGACTGGCTGGTGGAGCGAAACCTCCGCCTCTGGCAGGACGTGGGCGGCTACATCGACCGCCGCCAAATTGCCCGCCATCGCGAGCAGATGATCGGCGAGGTCGGGCAGCAGTTCAACTACAATCGCCAGGCGCTGCTAGACTCCATCGGGCGTACTTCCAAGGAGGTGGTCAGCGGCTACAACCGCGAGGCTGAAGCCCGCAAGCTCGCGGACGAGCTACGCCAAACCTTTGGGACCACCGTCTTCGCCGGGATCGGCGCAATTGGGCTCGGGGGCGTGATTACGGCGGTTGCCACTACGGCGGCGGTGGACATTACCGGGATCGTGCTTGCCACCGCGCTGGCGGTAGGGGGCCTGTACGTGATCCCCGCCCGACGGCGACACGTGAAACGCGAGTTCGTGGACAAGATCGCCCAGCTCCGCGCGCAGATGAACACTGCACTCACCCGGCAGGTACATGGCGCGATCACGGATTCGCAGGAAAAGATCAACGAGTCCATCGCTCCCTACCGGCGTTTCATCCAGACGCAGCAGGACCAGCTTAACGAGGCCCGCGGCGAGCTGGTTGTCGCCGATGATGCGCTGCGCCGGCTCAAGACAGAGATCGAGGCGCGGTGAGGGGGCCCTCACCCCGGCGCTGCGCGCCACCCCTCTCCCACAGCTGGGAGAGGGACAGCCGAGCTTGCGAGGCAGGGTGAGGGCCTGATGCGCATCGCCATCGCTCAAATCAATCCAGTCGTCGGGGATATCGACGGCAACACACGCAAGATCGTGGAGTACTCCGCCCGTGCCGGAGACGAGGGCGCGGCGCTGGTCGCGTTTCCGGAGCTGACCACGATTGGCTATCCACCCAAGGACCTGCTACTTAAAAAGAGCCTGATCCAGGAAAACTTGGACGCTCTGGACGTCATCGCCGCGGAATCACGGGGGATCGACGTGGTGGTTGGATATGCGGAGCCGAACCCCCGGCCCGTGGGGCGCGCGCTCTTCAACTGCGCGGCGCTGCTGCGGGATGGGAGGATGGCGAGCCGGTACCGCAAGGTACTGCTCCCCACCTACGACGTGTTCGACGAGGGGCGCTACTTCGAGCCGGGTGGCACCGTGCAGGAGGGCGGGCTGCTTTCGCTGGACGGATGCACCCTGGGACTTTCCGTTTGCGAGGACGCCTGGAACGACGATCAGCTCCTCCAGCGCATGCTTTACCCCCGCAACCCGGTCACCGAATTGTGTGAGCTAGGGGTGGATGTGTTGCTCAACATCAGCGCTTCGCCCTTTACGGAAAGCAAGCACCAGTTCCGTCGGGAGATGTTCGCCGCCCAGGCGCGGAGATGCAAGCGGCCGCTGGTGCTCGTGAACCAGGTGGGTGCCAACGACGAGCTGGTGTTCGACGGCAACAGCCTGGTGCTCGACAAGGATGGGCGCGTGGTTGCTCACGCCAAAGGCTTCGAGGAAGACCTGCTGATCGCCGATCTGGATACACTCTCCGGACGCTGTGAACCCCCGGTAGAGGGGGTGGCGGCGGTGCACGATGCGCTCGTGCTCGGGTTGCGGGACTATGTGCGTAAGTGCGGGTTCAATACCGTGGTGCTGGGTCTTTCCGGTGGGATAGACTCGGCGCTGGTTGCGGCGCTCGCCGTGGAGGCCCTCGGGCCCGACCGAGTGGTCGGCGTGGCGCTGCCGAGCCGCTACAGCTCCGAGCATTCCGTTGCAGATGCGCGTGCACTCGCCGAGAACCTGGGGATTGGGTTCCAGATCATCCCCATCGGAGAGGTGCATGGCAGCTTCGAGCACACGCTGGCGCCCATGTTTGCTGGGCATCCACCCGACGTCACGGAGGAGAACCTGCAGGCTCGCACCCGCGGCGTGCTGCTGATGGCGCTTTCCAACAAGTTCAACCACCTGCTGCTCACCACCGGCAACAAGAGCGAGCTGGCGGTCGGCTACGCTACCCTGTACGGAGATATGTGTGGCGGGCTGGCGGTGATCTCCGACGTGCCCAAGACCACCGTGTACGAGCTATCTCGGTGGATGAACGCCCGCGCCGGGCGAGCGATCATCCCGGAAAGCACGCTGACCAAACCGCCGTCGGCCGAGCTGCGCCCGGACCAGGTCGACCAGGACTCGCTGCCGCCCTACGAGATCCTGGATGAAATCCTCGAGCGCTACATCGAGAACGACCAGGGTGCGTCGGAGATTGTTCGTGCGGGATTCGAGCCCGAGGTGGTGCGCCGCGTAATCCGACTGGTGGACCGGAGCGAGTACAAGCGGCGGCAGGCTCCGCCGGGACTGAAGGTGACTGGCCGCGCGTTCGGGTCCGGCCGTCGCATGCCGATCGCGCAGGGGTATGAGGAGGTGCACTTCCGGCATGGGGAGCCGGCGGTGACCCCGGGTGCATAGAGGCTACGACGAGTAGCTGAGCAGGGAGCGCACGTCGTAGCCTGAAAGGCGCTGCCTGCCGCCCAGATAATCCAGCTCGATCACGAAGCCCAGCCCCACTACCTGGCCGCCCAACCCCTCCACCAGGTTGACCACCGCCTGCGCGGTTCCGCCGGTGGCCATCAGGTCATCCGCGATGATCACGCGGTGGCCGTCGCCCACGGCATCTCGGTGGATCTCCAGCGTGTCCTGTCCATACTCCAGCTGGTAGGAAACCGATGCGCACTCCGCCGGGAGCTTGCCTGGCTTGCGCACCGGGACGAACCCCGCGCCCAGGTGATAGGCCAGCGCCGGCGCGAAGATGAACCCTCGCGCCTCGATGCCGATCACCGTGTCCGGCTTCGCGTCAGCGAACTGCTCCGCGAGAGCGTCCACCACGCGGCGCAGCCCGCGTGCGTCCTTGAGGAGCGTGGTGATATCGTAAAAGTTGACTCCCGGCCTGGGAAAATCCGGGACCTCGCGGATCAGCGCCTTGAGGTCCTCCATTCCCTCACGCGGAGCAGTAGTACAGGTGTGCGGGGAGAATGTTTAGCGGCTCGTACTCGCGCCGGATGTTGGTGAACACCTGCTGCAGGTGCGGGTGCACGGCCCGCGAAAACTGGTACACCAGGAATTTGCCCTTGGGGCGAAGCGCCGCGCGCGTTTTGTCGATGATCGCGCTGCGGACTTCCGCCGGCATGGTGCTGAAAGGGATGCCGGACAGGACGTAATCGGCTCCCCTAAGGCCGAGTCGAGCGAGAATGGCGTCCACGTCGGCAGCCGAGCCGTGAACCACGTGGAGTCGCGGATCGGGGAATTGCCGGCGCATGAAGTCCACGAAATCCGCGTTCATCTCGATCACTACCAGCTTCGCATCCTTGCTCATCCGGCGGAGCAGCTCCTGGCTGATCGTGCCGACGCCGGGGCCGTACTCGACGATGACGCGAGCCTTGTCCCAGCGGATCTGCTTCATCAAGTGCTCAATGAGAAACCGGGAGCTCGGAATCAGGGAGCCAAGCATCTTGGGATGCTTGAAGAAGTTGCGGGCGAACAGGAGCGCCTGCTCGGATCGGGAGTGCTTCGCGGTCTGCACGATAATTTGCTTCTCTGGTTCAGTGATACGGCTCGCGCGGTATCTTGGCTGCCCGTGGCGGTCCGCGCAATGACGCACACTGTGGGCCGCTTGCCACAGATGGCGCCGCAGCGTACAATCGACCCGCTCCCTGTGTTGCCCCTTGCCTCGGCTTCTTCCATGGAACACAAGCACTTGCACCCGCTGTTGACATGAGCGAGACGGGTGTCAACGACGAGCACGAATACATCCTGGGAACGCACGGGGAAGAGCTTCGTCGTCTCGGTTTTCAGCACCAGGTATGGGCGGAGCAGACGTCTCGTGCCTGGAGCGATGCCGGGTTCGGTCCCGGAGATCGTCTACTCGACGTGGGCTGTGGCCCGGGATACGCCGCGTTCGACCTGGCAAACCTGGTAGGTGCCGCGGGGGAGGTGCTCGCCATCGATGTGTCGCAGCGGTTTCTCGACCATCTGCACGCACAAATTCGGGCGCGCGAGATCAGCAACATCCGGTGCGCGCTGACCGATGTTGAGCGACTGGAGCTTCCGACCGGAAGCGTGGATGGAGCCTTTGCGCGGTGGGTGCTCTGCTTCACTCCCGACCCGGAAGCCGTCATTGCGGGCGTGGCCCACGCGCTCCGGCCGGGAGGGTGCTTCGCGGTGCTGGACTACTGCCACTACGAAGCGTTCACAGTAGCACCGAGGAGCCAGGCGATCGACCGGGTGATCCGTGCGACGGCCGAATCGTTCCGCATCCGCGGCGGCAATCCCGACATCGGCCGGGAGCTGCCCACGCTGATGGCCCGTTGCGGTCTGGAGGTCCAGGAGATCCGCCCGGTTGTCCGGGTGGGCCGCCCGGGGACTGCTCTCTGGCGATGGCCCGAAAGCTTTTTTGCGAACTATCTCCCCACTCTGGTAGAGATGCAGCTGATCACCGACGCCGAAGCATCGGCATTTCAGGCCCAGTGGAAGACACACTCGGAGGAGGCCGCGGCATTCTTTCTCACCCCACCCATGGTCCAGGTGGTAGGGGTCAAGCGATAGCCTTAGCCCTCGTCCTGGTCTGCACTGGCGGTTTGCTCCGTTCTATCATCCGGAAGGCCACGGTGCAGTGCAGCGTTCATGTCGGCTTCGTCACCCGCCCGTTCCGCATCCGAGGTTCCGCCCATGGCGCCTTCCATCGGCACCGGCGAGGGGTTCCGCGCCAGCTCTGCTCGGCGCTGAGCGTCCGCTTCTTTGGCTACGGGGCTCTCGGGAGGTGCGCCGATCCCCTGCTGCATCGAGTCCAGCCGTTCGTCAGGCATCATTCTTCCCCTGGGTAAGACGTGATTCTACTTCCGGACCGCGTGCACAGCCTGTGCCTACTGGGGTTGTCTTCAGTCCGCGAAGGCGGACTTGGTGCAGGGGTTGCAGCGAATTGATTCGCCCGGCCAGCTTCGACTCTCCACGGGGAAAGCAGTGGGAATTGAACGACTCGAGGGTGTAAATTCCCTCCCAAAGCTTCGCTTGTCGCACCCATCCGGGAGTGTGGTGGAGGTGTACCTCCACGGGGCTCACGTCACCTCGTGGATTCCTGCGGGCGGCGGCGAGGTGCTTTTCCGCAGCCGAAACGCTTCCTTTGGAGGAAACAGCTCGATCCGGGGTGGCATTCCAGTGGTTTTTCCTCAGTTCGCGGACGAGGGTCCCTTACCGAAGCACGGATTTGCCCGCACCCAGGAGTGGACCTGGCTGGAAGGGGATTCCTTTGACGGCGATACCATCCAGGTATCGCTCCTATTGCAGGAAAGCCCTGCCACGCAAGCCATCTGGCCCTACAGCTTCCAGACGCGGATTTCAGTCCACCTTGCGGAGCATGAGCTCACCACCGAACTGGAAGTGACCAACACGGGCGGGGAGGACTTTGCCTTCACCAGTGCGCTCCATACCTACTTTCGCGTGGCTGACGTACGCGGCTCCGCGATTTTCGGCCTGGGAGGCGTTGCTTACCGGGACAAGGTTACCGGCGAGCAGCGGGTTGAAAGCGAACCTTTGCTGACCATCTCGGGCGAGGTGGATCGCATCTACTGGAATGCTCCCCCCGAGGTGCGGATCCAGGATGTTGGTGGTGGTCATGACATCCGGGTGCGCTCTGCCGGGTTCGCTGACATGGTTGTGTGGAATCCATGGAAGGAGCTGGCGCGCACCTTACCTGACTTTGACGATCAGGAGTACCTGGAGATGGTGTGCGTGGAAGCGGCGCAAATCGGGGTGCCGGTTACCCTTAGGCCAGGGGCAGCCTGGCGCGGCAGTCAACTGCTCCGCCTCAATCTTTGAGATCTCGACCTCCCGTACTATGAATATTCGTTGCCTCCGAGTCGTTCGCGCGCTGCTGCTGACGGCGCTCCTGGCTGCTCCCGCGTCCCTCGCTGGGCAGTCGCCCGTGACCACTGGCAGCACCACGGTCATCATCGTTCGGCATGCGGAGAAGGCCACGGACGACGCCCGAGATCCGTCCCTCAGTCCGGCGGGGCAGCATCGTGCGCAGGCACTCGCCTCTGCACTTGGGGATGCCGGAGTGACGGCACTCTACGCCACGCAGTACAAGCGTACACGTGCCACGGCCGAACCGCTGGCCCAGCGCCTCAAGCTCGCCGTTGTGGAGTGTCCCGTCGCCTCCGGGAATGCTGATGGATATGCCCGAGAACTCGCACAACAGATTTTGTCGAAGCATCGTGGCGGCACGGTGGGGGTAGTGGGGCACAGCAATACCGTACCTGCCATCGTGGAGGCGATCAGCGGGCGAAAGGTCGCGCCAATCACCGAGGCGGAGTACGACCACATCTTCATCGTGATCGTACCCCAGAGCGGCTCAGCCCGACTCGTAAGAGCGCGGTATGGAGAAGCCAGCGCTGTGCCGAACAGGTGAAGACGCATGGCTTTGTCGCACTCCACCCCGGACCCCGTTCGACAGCAGCTCCGCGAAGTACGCCGTGGCTTTTTCCGCCTGCACAAGACGCTCATCGACGCGGAGCGTGCCGCCTTCGAAAACACTAAGGGACGACTTTCAAACGGGCAGTTTCTGCAGGCACTCATCCAGGATCCGTCTTTTGCGTGGCTGCGCCCATTTTCCAGCCTTCTCGTGGAGATCGACGAGGCACTCGCCGCCAAGAAGCCGCTTTCTGAACCGAGCGCTCGAGCCTACATCGAACAGGTTCGTGCGCTGGTGGCGCC
>JAUJOM010000043.1:7925-14829 GCA_030447645.1 Longimicrobiaceae bacterium
CATCGGGGCAGCGTCGCAAAACCAGTGAGGCTTAGGGTAGGAGCTACTCACCTGGTCAACGGCGCGCTGCTGGCGGCGCTCTTTGTTGGAAGCGCCCTCGCGTGGCCGCAGCTACCCGACAGTATTCCCGCCCACTTCGGCGCGGGTGGGCGCGCCGATCGCTGGACCACTACCTCATGGGCATCGTGGTTCGCCGTCCCGCTGTTTGCACTGGGGCTTACTGTGTTCAACTACGCGCTTGCCCACCTGCTGCCGCGCTGGCCGCACCTGATCAACCTTCCCAGCAGGGCGCAGTTCGTGGCGCTACCTGCGAAGCGGCAGATTCGGGTGATAGAGGGCGTCAAAGGGCTGCTTTACGGCTCTTCCGGTCCGCTGATCATGCTTATGGGTCTTATTCAGCTGGCGATCTATCGGACAGCGCGAGGAGAACCGAGCGAAGGCTACATGCTCGCGGTGCTGCTTTGCAGCGTAATTTTGATCCCTCTTATTTTGGGGGTATGGCTCCCGCAGATTCAGCGTGAGGTCGATCGGCAGGTGCGGGAGCACCGCGCGGGCACTGACGACTGACCGCACCTTCTCACCCAGGCTTGCTCCCAAGCCGCTCCTCCAGGGCGACAAGCCGTTTCTCGATACGGTCCAGCGCATGGAGGATCAGCACGTGCGTGTGCTTGGCATCGATCCCCACCGGACTTTCTGCACTGGTCAGCGCATGTGCGATCTGATCGTAGTCCACCTGTGGCACTGTGCTTTTTTCCCAGGCGGCTGCCTGCGTGCTTGGTTCCGGTGCCATGCTTTGCCTCCAGGATCGTGGTTTCGGGGCTATTCGGCCTCCTGCAATAGGAGTACGTTCCGGCCGAAGTCCAGCGTGACACGAAACTCCCTCAGGAAGTTGAGCCCCAGGAGACCTGCCACGTCGGGGCTGATCGCCCGGCCCCTGACCGTTCAGGTAGATGGGCACCAGCAGTGCCGCGCCGCGAGTTTCCAAGGGTGGCACATGCATTCCATGGTGAGGGCGCCAACCACGCGACGGGAAGTGCTTTCGGCAAATCCCGCACCCCCAGCAACTCCCGTGAACACGAATGCTCGACGCACTGCTCAGCCCACGCTCCATCGCGGTGATTGGCGCCAGCCGCTCGCCCCACACCATCGGCTACCAGATCCTGCACAACCTGCTACAGCATGGCTACGCCGGTGCGGTTTACCCGGTGAATCCCACCGCTGAGGCAATTCACTCCATTCGCGCCTATCCCTCCGTCGTCGATATCCCCGCCCCTGTGGATCTGGCGGTGATCGTGGTGCCGAAGCAGCACGTGCTGGCGGTGGCCGAGCAGTGCGGAGAAAAGGGAGTGCGGGGACTGGTCACCATCTCCGCTGGTTTTCGGGAGATCGGGGGAGCTGGCGCCGAGCGGGAACGCCAGCTCATGGAGATCGTGCGGCGGTACGAGATGCGGCTGGTGGGGCCGAATTGCATGGGTGTGTTGAACACGGCTCCGGGCTTATCGATGAATGCCACCTTCGCCCCAACCATGCCGCCGCCAGGTCCGGTGTCGTTCATGAGCCAGTCCGGGGCGATGGGCGTCACCATTCTGGACTACGCAGCCGAGTACGGGATCGGGATCTCGCAGTTTGTTTCCGTAGGGAACAAGCCGGACGTGTCCGGCAACGACCTGATCGAGTACTGGGCGGATGACGAGCGCACGCGAGTGATGCTGATGTACGTGGAGAACTTCGGGAACCCGCGCCGGTTCACCACCCTCGCTCGGGAGATTACCCGACGCAAGCCGATCATCGTGGTCAAGTCGGGGCGCAGCACTGCCGGGATCCGTGCGGCGTCGTCCCACACGGGCGCACTGGCGGGGACCGATGTCGCCACGGATGCCCTCTTCGCGCAGAGCGGAGTGATCCGGGTGGATACGGTGGAAGAACTGTTCGACCTGGCGATGGCATTCTCGCACCAGCCGATCCCCCGTGGTAACCGCGTGGCGATCGTGACCAACGCGGGGGGGCCGGGGATCATCATCGCGGATGCATGCGAGGCACACGGGCTGGCGGTGCCTGATCTCGCCGAGGGGACACGAGCAACGCTGGGGGCGCACTTTCCCGAGGAGGCGTCACTCACCAACCCGGTGGATATGATCGCCTCCGCGACCCCGCAGGGATACCGGGTCGCGGTGGAGGCGGTGCTCGCCGATTCCAATGTGGATGCGGTGATCGCCGCTTTCGTCCCGCCGCTGGGAGTACGCCAGGAGGATGTTGCCGAAGCCATCGTTTCCGTGGCAACGGCACAGACAGAGAAGCCGGTGCTCGCGGTGTTGATGGGTCGTGAAGGGCTTCCACAGGGATTGGCCGAACTGAATGCCGCGGGAATCCCGGGCTACCGATTCCCGGAGTCGGCGGTGCGCGCGCTGGCGGCGCTGTACCGGCATCGCCGCTGGCTGGAGCGCCAGCCGGGGCAGGTGCGCACCTGGGCGGCAGACCGGAAGCGGGTGGAGGAGATCCTTCAACGGGCCCAACGTCAAGATCGCGAAAAGCTATCGGAAAGCGAGACGATGCAGGTGCTGGAGGCGTACGGGATTCCCGTGGCCCCATACCAGGTGGCCCGTTCAGCGGCGGAAGTGGAACACGCGGCGAATGCAATGGGCTACCCCGTGGTGCTCAAGGTCCTGTCATCGCGGATCGTCCACAAGTCCGATGTCGGCGGCGTGCTGGTGGGAATTCGCGATGCGGAAGGCGCCCGCGACGGTTTCCGTCAGCTTACGCAAGAGGTGCCGGTGCGGGCTGGCATCGATGCCGCCGAGGTGGAGGGGGTGCTCGTCCAAAAGATGATGGGGGGCGGCAAGGAAACCATTATCGGCATGCACTCCGACCCAGCCTTTGGGCCCCTGCTGATGTTCGGGCTCGGGGGAATCTACGTGGAGGCTTTACGCGACGTCGTCTTCCGCGTTCAGCCCGTGTCCGACGTGGACGCCCGGGAGATGGTCCAGTGCATCCGTGGGATTCGTTTGTTGCAGGGAATCCGGGGGGAGCCGCCGTCGGATGTAGCTACGATCGCGGAGGTGATTCAGCGGGTGTCACAGCTCGTCGGGGAGCACCCGGCAATCCGCGAGCTGGACATCAATCCATGGGTGGCGTTTTCGGATGGGGGGATCGCGGTGGATGGGCGGATTTCCGTACGCCCGGCGCGCTGAATCTCGCGGATCACTCCTTCGCATCATGCGGATGGTACGGTGCGGCGCCCCGACGGCATGGCTGAGGGAGACGAGGCCATGCCGGTTCCAGAAGCAAAGGGGCGTACCGCCGGTGAAATACCGGTGCGAGACGTTCGCAGAATTCCTCGGCGGTGCCTCCCCGGGCAATATATCGCTGCATCAGCGCGCACTCGAAAGCGAGATACGCAGCGAGTCGTGTCGGATAGCGTTCAACAAACCGTCTGGCAGTTTCCACGGGCATTCACCTCGTTGATGGCCTCTTGCAATACCCTTGTAGGCATACGGCATGCCTGAGGTGTGGCCGGCGTAAATACTTGATTTTCCAAGGATCTACAGGTGGTGTGAGTTGAAATCTGTTTCCAAATGCGGACACTCGTTGCATGTTGCAAGGGACACAAATGAGAAAGCGGCGCCAGTACTTTCCGGAGCCGCTTTCCGGGGAGACAGGGTGGCTCTTCTATCCGCTCACAAAGCTCACCGGAATTCCCGCCTCAACCCGGTCCGCCAGGAACAACGCATCCCAGTTCGTCAGTCGAACGCATCCATGGGACTGTGCATACCCGATGGTTTCCGGGGCGCTGGTGCCATGGATTCCGTAGTGCGGCTTTGATAATTCCATCCAGACCATACCGACAGCGTTGTTCGGTCCGGCCGGAATTGTGGCATCCGGGCGCGAATCATCCACACGCTCCAGAATGTCCGGCTGGTAGTGCCAGGTCGCGCGTTTGGTGATCGAGGTAACTTTGAAGTCCCCATCCGGAGATGGCGCGTAGTCGGCACCCAGTGTTGAGGGGAAGTGATACACGATCTTCCCTTCGCCGTCCATCGCATGCAGGTAGTGACCACCGTCCGAGATCACCAGCCGAGCGATATTCTTGCCTTTCCCCGCGTCTTTTTCCCGGGTGTTCGGGACCATGATCGTGGACCCAGCCTTCAACGCATCGAGATTCACGTCAGGGTTGAGCTGCTTCAAGATGGCCGGGGAGGTGTGGAATATTTCTCCCAGCTTTTCGCTCAGCGACTCGTAGCAGGAGCACTCCAGCTTCGCCTGCTTATAAATGTCCTCCGGGATCTCTACGAAGGGACCCTCGACATCTTCCGCCGCCAACGTATGTGAACGGGCAATCTGCTGGGGATTGCCAGCCAGCTCCTTGAGCCGTGAAAGCGTCGCCTGGTTCACGCGCCCCGTGGCGTTCAGGCCCTCCCGCTTCTGCAGCCAGTACACTGCTTTGCGGGTATTCTTGCCCCATCGGCCATCAATGATTCCGGGGGAGAAGAGTGCTCTGTCCAGGAGAGTCTGCACCTGGAAGACAGACGGTCCGGCTTTGCCTTGCACGGGAAGGCTGATGGACTGTGGAAGACAGACTTTTGCTTCGCTGATGGACTGTTCGTTGACGGTCTTGACCGAGATCTGCTTCCAGTCGCTGGCCTGTTGTGCGACGAGATCACTCGTCCCGACTACTGCCAATCCGGTTGCTAGCGTGACAAACTTCCAACCAGCCATATATCCCCTTTTTGAGGTTAGTATATTGATAATGAAGCACTTAAAGAAGCAAGGCGTGTGCCGCAGTGACCAGGTGGTCCGTGCCCTCTATCCATGGTGGTTTCCTGGCTTTTCCTCTTGGGGACACCTGTGGCGGTCGCGAACGGGCCGGTGGCGGGCCTTGTCAATCCAGGCCCGACTCGCTGCTCTTTCGCAGGTATTGACACCCAGGTGTATTAGATTGCATAGTACAGCGTGCTTCCGTTCAAGGTGGTCCTGAAATCCGGCGAATCGCCGTACCGACAGATCGTTTACGCGGCCACACGCGCCGTGGTCTCAGGCGAGCTGGCGCCTGGTTCCTCATTCCCATCCGTGAGGGAGATAAGTCAGGCGCTCAAGATCAACCCCAACACCGCTCACAAGGTAGTGGCCGAACTCGTACGCGATGGGATGCTGGAAGTGCTTCCGGGCATCGGAACCGTGGTCGCCGCGAAACATCGCACGTCTCCCGAAGAGCGGCGCCTTCTCCTTTCGGACGAAGTGGAGCAGCTCGTCGTCGAGGCGAAGCGGTTGGGTCTGAAAAAGGATGACGTGCTCCATGCCGTCTCCGCCCGCTGGGCGGATCTTTTTGGTGAAGACAAGTTGGGGAAACGCGCTGAGGTGAAAACACGTGCGGACTGAGCCAGGAGGAGTTGAACGATGGCAGTAGTCGAAGTGGACGGCCTCAACCATCGCTATGGTGAGGTGAGCGCACTCATGGATGTCGGTCTCAAAATACCCGAAGGAGCCGTGTACGCACTGCTGGGGCCCAATGGCGCCGGAAAGACCACGCTCCTCCAAGTCCTCATGGGCCTGCGGCGGCCCACGGCCGGTCGCGTATCCCTGCTGGGCAAGGAAATTTCTCAGCTGACCCTCCAGGATCGCGCATCCATCGGGTATGTGGCGGAGGGCCAGCCCCTGCCGGGGTGGATGACGCTGCAACAGCTGGAGGCGTACCTCGCACCTCTTTACCCCACCTGGGATCATGCCCTGGCGGACGAACTACGCCGCCGGTTCCGTCTGAATCCCCGTCGCAAGCTCAAGACACTCTCCCGGGGGGAGCACATGAAGGCGGCCCTTCTTTGTACCCTCGCTCCGCGACCGCGGCTCGTGCTGATGGACGAGCCCTTTACGGGTATGGATGCACTGGTAAAGGACGAACTGGTGCGGGGCCTTCTGGAATCCGTCGGGAACCAGGGTTGGACGGTGCTTATTTCCTCCCACGATCTCGACGAACTGGAGGCGCTCGCAGACTGGGTCGGCTTCCTTGATGGGGGAAAGCTCAGGCTCTCCGAGCCTATGGACGTTCTGCGCGAGCGTTTCAAGCAGGTCGAAGTGGTACTCGGGGAGGGAGCGAGTCCGACGCTGAGTGGTTTCCCTCCGGAGTGGCTATCGGTGGAGCGTTCCGGGCGCCGGATCAGCTTCCTTTCGCCTTCAGGTAATGGCCTCGACGAGGATGAACTGTGGCGGCACTTCCCTAGGGCAGCGAGGATCGACACCCGCGCAGCGTCATTGCGAGAGATTTTCGTTGGCATGGCCAGGCGCACAACGGGAGAAAACCAGCTTCAGGAGATTGCCCGATGAAGTGGTACGCGCAGGTAGTCCACGTTGCTCGCAAGGACCTTCGGCTGGCTGGTTGGCTGATTCTTATCTATGGCGCTGTTGTGGCCGGAGTCACGGCGGGTGCGGTGGAATGGGGTATCTCCACGGCCGCCGTAGCTCCGCTCCCAACGTTCGGGCTGGTTCTACTGGGGATGGTGCTCTTTGCGATCCTGGTGCAAGCCGACTCGCCGGCGAGGAGCGATGCTTTCTGGGCGAGCCGGCCATTGTACCCCTTGGTGGTTTTCTCGGCAAAGATGCTTATCGCCTTTCTGCTCCTCCTGGGTCTGCCGCTACTGGGACAGCTCGTCGGGTTGCTCGCACATGACGTGGCCGCGCGAGACCTTCCAGCTCTGCTCGCAGACTCAGCGCTCTCCTACAGCAGTTGGCTGGGGATGGCAGCCGTGATCGCTGCTTTAACTCGCGATCTCCGCACCTACCTTGTGGCGCTTGTACTCGTCACACATGGATGGTTCATCGGCCAGCAAGCGCTCGGGTTTCTCATGAATACTACCATGAACCCTGGACCGCCACCTCCGCTGCTGGTGCCGGTCGCGATAGTGACTGGCATGCT
>JAUJOM010000044.1 GCA_030447645.1 Longimicrobiaceae bacterium
GCTCCCAGCTTTTCCGGGCTCCTGCCGATGAAAGCGGCGGCGGCCGGGGACGTCCCGCGGGGGAAGGAGTGGACCTACGAGCCCAAGTACGACGGCATACGCGTGCTTGCTTTCGTTTCTCGGGGCACCGTCGCCCTCGTCACCAACAACGGGAACGACAAAGCCGTTTCTTTCCCCGAAATTGTCGATGCCCTCAAGGCCCTTGGGGCGGCGCTCGAACGGCCACTGGTTCTGGATGGTGAGCTGGTGGCACTCCGCGAGGGCGAGCCCGCCCGCTTCAGTAAGCTCCAGGGCCGAATGCACGTCGGGGATCCCGCGCGAGCCCGTCAGCTGGCCGCTGATGAGCCCGCGGCCTTCATCGGCTTCGATCTCCTGGTGGATGGCGAGGATGTCCTGGTGCACGAGCCCTGGCGTGGCCGGAGAGTGCGGCTTGAGAAGCTCCTATCCAGACGGCAAACCGAGCGGATCCGCCTGGCTCCGAGCTCGCCCGACGTGGACGAGCTCCTTTCCTGGGTGCGCACCGAAGGGTGGGAGGGGATCGTGGCGAAGCGTGTGGATAGCGCCTACCGCCCCGCGACACGCTCGCAGGACTGGCGCAAGCTCAAGCTGGAGCATCGGCAGGAGTTCGTGGTGGGAGGCTGGACCGAGCCCAAGGGCAGTCGGTCGCACTTTGGAAGTCTGCTCCTCGGCTACTACACGCCGGCGGGCGAATTCCTTTATGCAGGGAACACCGGGACCGGATTCACCCAGCAGACCCTCGCCGAGCTGCACCGGCGCCTGGTTCGCCTGGAGCGAAAGACCTCGCCCTTCAAGAACACGCCGAAAGAGGGCGAGCGGCCTCACTGGGTGAGCCCGAAGCTGGTGGTGGAGGTGGAGTTCAATGGCTGGACCGACACCGGGAGGCTGCGCCAGACGAGCTTCGAGGGGCTCCGTGACGACAAGAATCCGCGATCTGTGGTGCGGGAGCCGCCGCCCCTTGAGTCCGCCGCTCCACCCATAAAGGGAGCGCGCAGGAAAGCGGTGCCGAAGCCGGCTGATGATTGCACCTCGCTGGTGAAGTCCCTGAATACCCTCTGCCGGGCCGGGGAGGGAACGCTGGAGCTTCCGGAGGGCAGGCTTCCGCTCACCAACCTGCCGAAGGTCTACTTCCCACGTCGCACCCAGCACCCGCCGATCACCAAAGGAGAGCTGCTGCGCTACTACCTGGAGATGTCCCCGCACATCCTTCCTGCCATGCGGGACCGGCCGCTGGTGCTCCGGCGCTTTCCCAACGGGATCCGGGGGGAGGCCTTCTACCAGCAGACTGCACCAGAGCAGGTTCCGGAAGGCGTACGACTGGAGGCGATCGTCAATGAAGAGGGGGAGGAGGCCCTTCGTTTCGTGGGAGGAAGCGTCGCCACCCTACTCTACACCATTCAGCTCGGAGCCATTTCCTACGATCCGTGGCATTCTCGAATCGGGGCGCTGGACTCCGCCGATTACACCATCATCGATCTTGATCCAGGTGCGGGTACGCGCTTCGGCACTGTGGTGAAGGTTGCCCAGGCTGTCCGCGAGGAACTGGAGCGCCTCGAACTCCACGCAGCACTCAAGACCTCAGGCAAGTCGGGCCTGCACGTTTATCTCCCGCTCGCCAAAGGGACCCCGCTCGACGCCGCCCGCCTGGTGGCGGAGATCGTCGCCGTGCAGGTAGCGCACCGGCACTCCAAGATCGCCACCGTGGAGCGCGCGGTGCGGCGGCGGCCCAAGGGCACCGTCTACGTCGACTATCTGCAGAACATCCAGAGCAAGACGGTGGCGGGCGTTTACGCGGTGCGAGCGGAGCCCGGCGCAACGGTTTCCACTCCGCTCACGTGGGAGGAGTTGAAGGAAGGACTGGACCCGCGGGAGTTCACGCTCCGCAACGTTCCGGAGCGGGTGCGGAAGCAGGGGGATCTCTGGGCCGAGACGATGGCTCGCCCCAACTCACTCGAGCGGCTCCTCCCCGCGGAGGCAGCCGCTTGACCACAGCGAGGCATTCATAGCCCATGCGCAATGAAGATCGGCTGCACCAACGAGTGCTGGCGTGGATTCGCCGCCTCTTTCTCCTGGCGGCGAATCGCGGAGGGGGCACCAGGGAAGCGCCCCCGCAAGCACGCACTCCCGCTGTCGGACCGCCGAAAACCTGGCCGATCAGGGCGGGGCGGCAAGACTTTGCCTTTGGGTGTGTTCGCCCCCAGGGAGAGGGTTACTGGGGCGTGGTCGTCATGAACACGGGAGAACCGCTCCACCCCTCCGTCTCCGCCAGGCCGACGCGGACTCGGCCCGGCAGGTACTCGCCAAGTTGCTCACGGGGTGAGAGGAGGTTCGGCCATGCTGCAGCGGAGCCGGGGTATGTTCGAGGGCGAGGGGAGTCCGGAGACGACCTCTTTGACCGGGGGTCCACGGAAGTCGCTCCCGATGGAGCGGGTGGCTCCATTCTCAGGGCGCGAGAAGCGGCCCTTTTTGCGTGCCTACACGCGAGCGTTCACGCGCTCAGGCGGAGACGCCGCCCGGGCCGCCGTCGTCGCACATCAGGCCGCCCTGGAGGGACACGCCCGCCGGTATGGCGGCACCGGTCGCCCGGTTCTGCGGTGTGCGCCGCCCCCCGGTCGAGGGCCGCAGTCAGCCGCGGCGCGTATTCCTTCTTTCCCCCGCTCTGCTGACCGGGCGCCGTGCCGAGCTTCTCCTACGCCCCGACGCTCGTTCAGCGTTGGCCGAGCGCCTCCGCTCGGGTGGAGGTGCTCCCCTGGGGGAGATCTTCGCATTCGTGAGCGGACTCTACTTTCGGGGGAAGCTCGCCTATGCCCGTGCGTTCGGCTCGCCGCCGGCGGGTCTCCCGCCCGCTTTTGTGATCACCCCCTGCCGGGGCCTGCTGAGCGCGGAGACCCTGGTGGGAACCATGGATCTGGAGGAGTTTCGCTCGGTCCCCATGGACCCAGCCGAGCCCGCGTACCGGCTCCCGCTGGAAACCTCCGCACAAACACTCACCGAGGCTGCCCCGGACTGCGACGTCATCCTCCTGGGGAGCATCGCCACCGCCAAATACGTCGAGGTGCTGCAGAGCGCCTTCGGAGAGCGGCTCCTCTTCCCCGTCGAATTTCTCGGGCGAGGAGACATGGAGCCGCGGCTCGCTGATGCTCCGCGCCGCGGAGCAGGGAAACGAGCTCGCATATGCAGGGGCTTCCAACCTGTCTCAGCGAAGGATGAGGCGATGAGCCACACAACCCACGAGCCCCAGCGCCACGCGCCGGAGTGGATGAAGTTGCAGAGCCTGAGCGAGGAGGAGCTCCGTGCGGCCGAGCGTCAGCTCCACCAGGAGCTGGAAGCCCCGCAGACGCGCCGGATGCGGGAGCGTAAGGTCACTGCCCTGGCACAGATCCGAGCGCGGCTCGGGCTCGAGCTGCCGCGGGAAAGGCCGACGCCGTCGGTAGAATCGAGGCCGCCCCAGAGAGAAGAATGCCGATCATGGTTCACGAGATCTGCAATGAGCCCACGCCTGAGCGGGCGCTGGATGCCTTCCTGGCGTGGCTCGCCCCAACTCACTCGAGCGGCTCCTCCCCGCGGAGGCAGCCGCTTGACCCACAGCGAGGGATTCATGGCCCATGCGCAATGAAGATCGGCTGCACCAACGAGTGCTGGCGTGGATTCGCCGTCTCTTCTCCTGGCGACGAGTCGCGGAAGGGGGCACCAGGGAAGCACCCCCGCAAGCACGCACTCCCGCTGTCGGGCCGCAGAAAACCAGCCCGATCAGGCCGGGGCGGCGAGACTTTGTCTTTGGGTGCGTTCGCCCCCAGGGAGAGGGCTACCAAGGTGTGGTCGTCATGAATACGGGAGAACCGCTCCACCCCCTCCGTCTCCGCCAGGCCGACGCGGACTCGGCCCGGCAGGTACTCGCCAAGTTGCTCACGGGGTGAGAGGAGGTTCGGCCATGCTGCAGCGGAGCCGGGGTATGTTCGAGGGCGAGGGGAGTCCGGAGACGACCTCTTTGACCGGGGGTCCACGGAAGTCGCTCCCGATGGAGCGGGTGGCTCCATTCTCAGGGCGCGAGAAGCGGCCTTTTTTGCGTGCCTACACGCGAGCGTTCACGCGCTCGGGCGGAGACGCCGCCCGGGCCGCCGTCGTCGCACATCAGGCGGTCCTGGAGGGACACGCCCGCCGGTATGGCGGCACCGGACGCCCGGTGTCGCGGTGTGCGCCGCCCCACCCTGTCGAGACCGTACCGAGCCGCGGCGGGTATTCCTTCTCTCCCCCGCTCTGCTGACCGGGCGCCGTGCCGAGCTTCTCCTACGCCCCGACGCTCGTTCAGCGTTGGCCGCGCGCCTCCGCTCGGGTGGAGGTGCTCCCCTGGGGGAGGTCTTCGCATTTGTGAGCGGACTCTACTTTCGGGGGAAGCTCGCCTATGCCCGTGCCTTCGGCTCGCCGCCGGCGGGTCTTCCGCCCGCGCTTGTGATCACCCCCAGCCGGGGCCTGCTGGCCGCGGAGACCCCCGTGGGAACCATGGATCTGGAGGAGTTTCGCTCGGTCCCCATGGACCCAGCCGAGCCTGCGTACCGGCTCCCGCTGGAAACCTCCGCGCGCACACTCACCCAGGCTGCCCCGGACTGCGACGTCATCCTCCTGGGAAGCATCGCCACCGCCAAATACGTCGAGGTGCTGCAGAGCGCCTTCGGAGAGCGGCTCCTCTTCCCCGTAGAATTTCTTGGGCGAGGAGACATGAGCCGCGGCTCGCTGATGCTCCGCGCCGCGGAGCAGGGAAACGAGCTCGCATATGCAGGGGCCTCCAGCCTGTCTCAGCGGAGGATGAGGCGATGAGCCACGCAACCCACGAGCCCCAGCGCCACGCGCCGGAGTGGATGGAGTTGCAGAGCCTGAGCGAGGAGGAGCTCCGTGCGGCCAAGAAAGCTGGACGGCTGGAACCTGGTACTGGACCGATCCTACAGAGATCGAGAACCTGGGGGTACCGCACTACACGCCGGGTGAAGCGCTCCAGATTCTGCTGCGGGCCTTCGTGGAGGGGTGGATTGCGCAGGCTCCCCCCGTAGAGCCCGCGGAGCCACTCGAGCAGCTGAAGCTGCCCCTCCGGGCTGCGTGAAACGTTGGGCCTTGAAAGGAGGAGTTGAGACAAATGTCCATTCGTCCGCTGACCTTTCAGCCACGGAGGAAGCCGTGAAGCGCGACAACTTTGCACGCTGCTCCTAGGCGGGCTGTACGCACTGTTTTTGGCGGTGGCCATTCTGGCCATTGGGCTGTCTTCGGGGGCCCTGTGACTTCCTTTGAGCGTATCCGGAACGGGACCGAGACGCCGCGGCGCCAGGCAGAGCACGGCGGGCGAAAGCGCTCTGCAAGCGCTCCAGCACGTGCACGGCAGGGGCTCCGGCTCCCGCGGCAGTCACACACGACTTCCACTGACTGCCACGCCAGCCGACACTTGGCTTGGGCGCGGCAATGCCAAAGGGGAGCAATTCTTCACGCGTAATCCGGCGCCCGGCGCCGAAAAGATTGGCGGAGGAGGTCCGCCAGCGTCTTTAGAGACAGCTCTGCAACGACTTAGGCGCGTTCCTGGGTGCGGGCAGGTCCGTGTCTCAGAAACGGTGGGGCACCGTCGGTTAAGTTGTCAAAGCCGTCAGGGAGGAGCTTCGCGACACGTCGGAAGCGCACGATACTACCGGGCACTCGCTTCCAAGGACTCCCAGGGTTTGGGGGAGCACCTGCCCGGCCTCGATGCTGTGCATCCGGCTGCACGTGAGAGACCTGATTCAAATCAGACAAGTAGTCTCAAGACCTCCATCTCAGCCGCAGCTCTGCCCAGCGAGGAACCAGCAGCGGGTATGGGGGGAGGTCTTGAAGAAGCTGAGGAGCAGTGTCCCCACCTTCTTCACACCCGACGCCTCCGACGGGTGTGTGCCGTCGCTCACGAAATCCGCACGTTCCCACGTTAAGCCGTCCGAGCGAGCAGTCGTGCCGTCTGCCCATAGATACGGCCCCCCACGCTATCCAGGGCGCAACCGAGTTGTAGTTCAGGTCCCCGGCACGAGCATCCACCACACGTCCGCTATTGGTCGTCTGGTCGATCTGCGCCTGAACCAGCCACTTCACCGCGAAGCCTGACTCGTAGGCGTACGGCTCCGGATTGAGCTGCGTGGTGGCGTAGCCTGCATACGTGCGGCTGGAGACAAAAACCTGCTGGAGGTTCGGGTAGCGGACCCGGAGTGCGCGCACAATCTCTCCGAGGCTTCTTTCCAACTGGTATGCATCGGCGCTGGTATCGGGGAGGGAGGCTTTGGGTCCTGCGTTGGCTTGCTTGAGCCAGACGACCTGCACCTGCCTCTCCGTCACTCCGAGCTGCCGAAGGCGCTCATCGCGGACCACGTCGTAAACGTTGTTGCCGGCTTTGGTCCAACTCTGGGCATCGCGCCCACCCTGCGCACCGTTGATAATCACCAGCGTAGAGTGGTTCACGCTCGCGTCTGCGGCAGCCTGATCCATGAACGAGCCGCTCCAGCAGCCGCTGGTGACATTCCTGCCGCAGAACTCCTGCGAGGTGTTCGACATGCCGATGGAGAGAAGCACCGTCTTCCCCGTGGGATTCGGCTGCCCCTGCGCATCCACCGGCCCGATCCGCCGCGCCCGCTCCAGTCCCGCCGCCGCGTGCTCCGCCGGCGTCTGGTTGCTGCTGCCCGGGTAGAGCCCACCCGGGAAGCCCTTGTATGTCCCGCGACTCAGGTCCATGAGGGCTAACGCGATCGTGTCCGCCCCTGCTCGAGCGGGGTCTTCCGTCGCGGTCGGATCGCTGCATCCGGGCAGGGACAGCAGGATCAGAGCGGCGGCAGACCAGCCTGCGCGGCTCCATACCTTGATGTACGTCCGTGTCGTTCCGGGTCCGTTCAACAGGGCTCCCTCCCGCGTGTGTGGCCTTGCTAGAAACCTGCTCCTCTGCCCAACGCAGCTTCCGGATGGGGCTCGGGTCAGCTCCCGCGCGTGCGGGTGGTGTCCACGGTCCGCCCGCAGTTGGTTCCCTTGATGGTGTGGATCTTGGTGGCGGGGTCGAACGTGGAGGTGATGTCGATCGTGCAGGTGCCGGAGCGGCCATCGCTGGTGGAGTAGGTGAAGCTGCCCTTCTGCGACGAGGTCTGCAGTCCGCTCGGCTGCCCATTGACCACTTTCCGCGTGGCCTTGAGGGCGATGTTCGGATTGCCGTTGGTGGTGATGGTGACGCCATTTCTTCCCTCGACAGCACAGCTGGCGTGGGTCCTGGTGGCGCTGGTCTCCGTCGCCATGCTACGAGTCTCGCGATCCACGTTCCGTGTCGGGTCCCCGCCACCGTCACCTGGCCTCCCTTGGGACAGCTCTGCGTACGCGTAAAGGTGACGGTGACCGGCTCGGACGCCACGCTGGCCAGGGAGCCGGGCTCGAGTCCCGCCGAGACTCCTTGGGAGTGGCGCCGTCGGATTCAGTCCATACTTCCGGCCGAAGATTTCGCGGCGATTGCGTGAACCGAATCAGGATCGAATGGTGGTGACATCTCCGTTCCGGACGTATTCTCACAGAGGGCTCTCTCCACTTGAGATCGAGAACGCTGGCATGTTCGTTCGCAACAGACACCCGGATCATGGCCGCGTTCTTCGGTCGGACGATGCCGCCGCCGTCGGCGCAGAGGCGGCGAACGAAGCTGAGCGGCATCTCGCGCATCGCTCCGATCATGCGCCGACGCCACTTTACAGGCTCCCCGGCCTCGCACGCGAGCTGGAGGTCGGATCCATCTACTGCAAAGACGAGGGTGGGCGGCTGGGGCTCGGTAGCTTCAAGGCGCTGGGTGGCTCGTACGCGGTCCTCCGGTTGGTGCTGAACGCGGCGAGGCGGCAGTTGGGCCGACCCGTCGAACTGGCCGAGATCCGGACACCCGAGATTCGGGAGATCGCGGAGGGTCTCACGTTCGGGTGCGCTACCGACGGCAACCACGGCCGGTCCGTCGCCGCGGGCGCGCAGATGGTCGGCGCACGAGCCGTGATCTTTGTCCACCAGGGTGTCAGCCTCCAGCGGGTTGAAGCCATCCAGCGGTTTGGGGCTGAGGTGATCCGGGTTTCGGGGACCTATGACGACGCGGTGGCCGAGGCCACCCGCATTTGCATAGTAGAGGGGTGGACAATCGTCTCCGATACCGCCTGGCCGGGCTATGAGGAGATCCCCGGGCTGGTGATGCAGGGCTACACGGCGCTGGTCGGCGAGGCGCTCCGAGCCACGCCCGACCCCCCGACCCACGTCTTCGTACAAGCGGGGGTCGGAGGACTTGCGGCGACAGTCGCTGGACACCTGATGGAGACGCTCGGGGAGCACCGACCCCGCTTCATCGTCGTCGAGCCCGCGCGCGCCGCCTGCGTTCTGGAGAGCGCACGCGCCGGTCGCCTCGTGCGTATCCCACATGGCGAGCCCACCGTAATGGCAATGCTGGAGTGCTACGAGCCCTCCCTCGTCGCGTGGCGCATCCTCTCACGGGCCGCCGATGCGTTCATGACGATTGATGAGGAGGATGCGGTGGCCATGATGCGCCGGCTCGCTCGTCCACCTGCGGGAGATCCGCCCATCGTCACCGGAGAGAGCGGCGGCGTCGGACTGGCCGGCCTGGCCCGTGTTGCCAAGGACGAGACCATCCGTACATTCCTCGCGCTTGACGATCAGTCTCGCGTGCTCGTAATCAACACCGAAGGCGCCACCGATCCGGATCGGTACCGGGAGCTGGTCGGCGCCACTCCTGCCGAGATCATCTCTGGAGCCAGGCCGTGACCGAACCTCTCTCGATCAACCGCACCAGTCTCGTGGATCGCCTCCGAGAACTCGGAGGGATCGGACGCACCCAGGAAGGAGCGCTCTCCCGCGTCGCCCTCTCGGACGCCGACAGGGCCGGCCGCGACACGGTCGTGGCTTGGATGAGGGACCTGAGAATGACCGTCGAGGTGGACGCCATCGGAAACATCTTCGGCACCTGGGGCGGCACGGACGGGCAAGGGACCAAGCCGATCATGGTGGGCTCCCACCTGGACACGGTGATCGACGCCGGGATCTACGATGGGAGCTATGGGGTGCTGGCCGGGCTCGCAGTGGTGGAGACGCTCCGCGACGCCGGCCTTCGCCCGGGCCGTCCGATCACGGTCGCGGCCTTCACCAACGAGGAAGGTGTGCGATACACGCCCGACATGATGGGCTCTCTGGTCTACGCGGGAGGACTGGCGCTGGAGGAAGCCCTTGCCACCACCGGCACGGATGGCACCACGCTCGGCGACGAGTTGAAGCGCATCGGCTACGCGGGACCGCTGGCGCCGGGCACGATCCAGCCCCACGCCTTTCTGGAACTGCATGTGGAGCAGGGGCCTGTCCTGGAGCACGAGCGCCTTCAGATCGGCGCCGT
This sequence comes from Longimicrobiaceae bacterium, assembly GCA_030447645.1. Classification (GTDB taxonomy): domain Bacteria; phylum Gemmatimonadota; class Gemmatimonadetes; order Longimicrobiales; family Longimicrobiaceae; genus JAUJOM01. The sequence goes on from JAUJOM010000044.1 coordinate 9,425, forward strand.
CGAAGATCTCCAGGGGATCTCCTGGCAGAGGGTTACGATCCAAGGCCAGGCGAACCACGCGGGCACCACCCCGATGCGCCTACGCCGCGACGCCGGCTATGCCGCCGCACGGATCACAACCTTTCTGCACGATCTCGCCGAGGCGTCCAGTGGTACGACGGTCGCGACCGTGGGAACGATCCGTTTCGAGCCCGGAGCTATAAACGTCATTCCAGCCCGCGCCACGCTTACGGTGGATCTACGAGACGCCGCGGAAGCACGCCTCCAAGCCGCCGAATCCGAACTCAAGGAATTCCTGGTGAAGCTGAACGGCGAAGTCGGCGTCACCATCGAAACCGAGCGGCTCGCCCGGTTCGAGCCGGTCACGTTCGATGAAGGGCTGGCCTCGCTGATCAGCGAGGTGGCGGCCGAGCGTGGTCTGCGGGCGCGGCGGATGACCTCGGGAGCAGGGCACGATGCCCAGATGATGGCGCGGATCGCTCCATCGGCTATGATCTTTGTTCCCAGCACAGGAGGCATCAGCCACAATCCGCAGGAGCACACTTCGGGTGAGGATCTGGCGGCGGGTGCTAACGTCCTGTTGAGCGTCGTGAGCCGCTTGGCCTCCTTGGGTGTTCCAGCCTGATCGTCCTGCGTCTCGCACAGGGATTTCCAAATACGACATCAGGAGATTGGGCCGACGGCCGGCAATTCCGTTTCTAGTGCGCGGGCAGGGGCATCATCCTACGGGTGGGCTCTGCTGAGCGGCTCCATGGAGGCGAGCGCCGCACGCAGCTGCGCATCCGTGAGGAGCGGGAGCTGCGGCAGGAGCGGTGGGATCCAATCCCCGGATCTGTGCCCTATGCGCGCGCATCCACTCGAGGAGCCCGCGCATGATCCGCTCGTTCGCGTTCCCGTGAGGCGTACCGTCCCCGATGTTCGCCTGGAAGATACCGGACAGTGCGGCAAGCTTCGGATAAGGCGCGAAGACCACTTGGGAGATCTTCCCCGCGGAACTCCAGCTCCTCGGACGAGAGATCGGGCTCGTATGTCTGGTCGATCGCGTGCCGGCCCTCGTGTGCGAAGATCGAACTCTCGAGGATAATGCGTGCATATTCCCGCTTGAACGCCGCCTCCAGATCTGTCCCGCTGAATCCCTCGGCCCGCAACGAATCGACGAGCTGATCCCGTCTGTCCCGGAGAAGGCGAGCCGGCACGCTGGGAAAGAAAGCGATCGGGCTCTCAGGAAGACACGCTCGTGAGCGCAGGACTCCTGCGCTGATTCGCTTGGAGCAACTTTCTAATCCGACGCTGGGAGGGGTGATTCGCCAGACCGGGTAGGATCGGGATCTGAGTCCAGCATGTCGCGCTCGAATCGCTCAGGATCTCGCAGGTACTCCTCTCGCCACTGTTCGATCGCGGGGAGCTGAAGTTCCTGCGCCACGGAGAGCGTTAAGCGCTGCACCAGGTCGGTATACTCGGAATGCGCTGCGGCGATACGGGGATCCGGAGGTGGGGCGGGATCAGTGGCGGTGTTCTGGTAAGCACGCGACCAGAGCTCGTCCGGGGATAGCTCCAGGACCCGCCTGCTGATTTGAGTCGCGCACCAGTCGAGATAGCGCCTCTTTAGCTCTCCATCGCCTGAATGGCTCGCCATATAACGGTAAGGGCAGGGGCGAAATGCCTAACTGCGTGTACCCTCATGGTACACGCAGTTGCCCTCACTCGTCAAGCGTTTCCTGACTACACGCGCCAGGAGGTATGTAGCTTCTCGAGCACAGCGTGATGCGTTATGCCAAACACGAGAGATCGTCGGACAAGGTCCGGATGCAAGCTTTCCGCACGCCGGAGCAGCTCTTCAAGGTCATTCGGGGGTCGCTCATTGCTCTGCCGAACGGGGGCCATGGTGGCGGATCGCGAAGGGGTGTCAGACACGAATATACCGGAGGAATATGGTAAAAAAGGTCATGAAAACCGGATAAGCGGAGTCTTGGGAAAAGTTCGGTGGGCGAGAAGCAGTTACGAGGAGTATACACGCATTCTTTCCGCCCGTCAATACTTTGCAACAACTTTGTAACTTGTTGGGCTGCAATGGTTTGTCTGTAAGCTAAACGGGGGGAAAGACTTAGCGTGAGTACTTCAAAAAGGCCCTAAAGGAGAGCGGTTCAAGTCTCAGGAAAAATGCCTTTTGGGGGTTCTCGCAGCGATCTGAAGCACCCGCGACAGCAACGCCGGGACTGGGTTAAGGAGCTGATGTTACGCAGCACGCATGGACCCCAGCGAATGCCTCCTTTTTAGGATTATTCGCCTCTGCGTCCGTGCGCCTGCCGTCGCGTTCCGCGTCGCTTCGGCGTGGGCGCTCCGTTTCTCTTCGAGGGCGTTCCGGTTGCTCTTCGGGATAACGTTGGTGCATGTTGGGCCGGGTTTGACTTGGCTTCAGGGGCCCCGCTCCTACCAAGGTCAGTCCATCTGCCGGCGAATGAACGTCAGGATATCAGGTCGTTCGGGAGCTTGCGCTCCGCTGGACGGCTGGGCGTCCAGCGCTGGATGGGGAGTTGCCGTGACCGGCTCGGGAACGGGGCGGGCAGCGGCGACGCGGGCGGGACCGAAGTCCGCACGAATCAGCTTTCGGGACGCTGAGAGAAATCCGTATCCTTTTTCGAAGCCGGTGGCGATAACCGTTACACGAATCTCCTTCGACATGCTGCTGTCGTGAACCGCACCAAAGATGATCTCCCGCCTCATCACCCGCGGCATCCTGGATCATCGAGCTGATGGTGTTGACTTCGTCGATAGCGAGGTCCATCCATCCAGTAATGTTGATTAGCACACCTGCCGCACCCCGGATGTTAAGGTTGTCGAGTAGCGGCGAAGAGATCGCCTCCTGGGCAGCTTCCGTGGCTCGGTTGTCGCCCCGGCCGAAGCCTGTACCCATCAGCGCCGCGCCACGGTGGACATGATGGTGCGCACGTCGGCAAAGTCCACGTTGACCTCGCCAGTGACCCGGATCGGGTCCGAGATACCTGGGTTGCATGGAGCAGCACCTCGTCGGCCTTCTTAAGCGCATCCTTGAAACTGGTGCCCTGCCGACCACGGACAGCAGGCGCTCGTTCGGCACCACGATCATGGTGTCCACGGCATGCTTCAACTCGGTCAGACCCTGCTCCGCCTGGCGCATCCGCTTCTTGCCTTCGAACATGAAAGGTTGGGTGACGATGGCGATGGTGAGTGCCCCCATGCCCCGGGCTATTTCACCGATCAGGGGAGCAGCGCCCGTGCCAGTGCCGCCACCCATCCCGGCAGTAATGAACACCAGGTCGCGCCGTGAGGGTGCCCGCCGGACATCATCCGCGTCCTCTTCCAACGCAGCCCGTCCAATCTCCGGGCGCGCCCCGGCGCCAAGCCGCGCGTTAACTTCTTGCCTATCTGAATCCTGCCACTTGCCTTGGACAGCTTCAACGCCTGCGCGTCGGTGTTCACCGAAATGAACTCGACACCCTCCAGATCCTCGTCGATCATCCGGCTGACGGCATTGCTGCCGCCGCCGCCTACCCCAACGACCTTCATGCGGGCGTTCGCCGCATCCGCCTCAGCATATTCAAACATCATGGGGTCGGACATCTGTGGGAATCTTTGCGGGTGAAGAGAGTACCGGGAAGGAGGTGCCTCTCGGAATCCGAGCAGCCAGCAGGCTGTCTCGGGCGTGAGACCTCAGTTTGCGGGCCAGCCTGGCCAACCGCGTACATAGGCGCGAAGGCGTTATGTTCAGATGAGGTATATTTCGGCAGGGAGTGTGCCGACGCGACCTCATTCCGGCTAAAATCCGTTTAGCGCGCTATAGTTTAGCGGTTCCGATGGTTTTGGGAAACTTTTGCTCCATGTTACGAAAAGGGAACCGTGCGTTACGTTTTGTAACGTGGTGCACGAACGTCGGCCGCGGGGTAGTGCGAGTTGGCTGGGCGGAGAGCGGCCAATCCCGTAACGTTTACCGTAACATATAGCAGCGTGCGGGATCGATCTCGACCGCCAAGTGCTTGCGGGAACGAGCGCTAGGCGGCCCGCCACCCGGCCGCACTAGAGGGGCTGGGTGCTTTGAGCCTTTGCTCGAGCAGACCCGGCATGACGCTCCTCGTTATCTACGTCCTGCTGGCCCTTGGGGTCTCCTTCATGTGTTCAATTCTTGAGGCCGTGCTGCTGGTGTACGCCAGCACGTGGCTGTGCTGGAAAAGTCAGCAGCACCCGGCAGCCGGCCGGCTGCGTGCCCTCAGGGAGGAGATCGACCGCCCGCTGGCTGCAATTCTCAGCCTCAATACGATTGCGCATACAGCGGGTGCGGCGGGTGCAGGCGCGCAAGCGGCGAGCGTATTTGGTAGCGCTTCCCTGGGAATCTTTTCCGCGGTCCTCACGTTCTTGATCCTGATCACTTCTGAGATTATTCCCAAAACGCTGGGAGCCGTGCACTGGAAGCGGCTGGCTCCGCTAGCCGTGCGGGTGCTTCGGGTCCTCGTGCTCCTTATGTGGCCGCTGGTGAAGCTCGCCGAGTGGCTCACGGACCTGCTTTCTCCTGCACAGGAGGAAGCGGCGGTAAGCCGGGAAGAGATCGCCGCGATGGCAGAGGAAGGGAAGAAGGAGGGTGTGGTGGACGAGGGCGAGTCGCGTGTACTCAAGAATCTGCTTCGCCTTTCCGTGCTCCGAATTCGCGACATCATGACACCCTGCGAACACATCGTAACCCTACCCGAAGAAATGAGGGTGTGCGAGGTCGTGGAGCGCCATCCCGAACTCAAATTCTCGCGCATCCCTCTGCATACCGGCGGGAACCGCCGCCGCTACACCGGCTATGCGCTCAAGGACGACATTCTCACGCAAGCGGCACGTGACGAGCACGAGGTGCCGATGACGAAGCTTCGACGCGACCTCCTCACCGCAACGGAGGATCTGCCGCTGCCCACCGTGTTCGACCAGATGGTGGGACGCCGCGAGCACGTTGCGATCGCGGTGAATGACGCGGGGGAGATGACCGGGTTGATCTCGATGGAGGACATCATCGAAACACTCCTGGGCCTGGAAATCGTCGATGAGGTCGATGACGCGGAGCGCCTTCACACGCTCGCGCGGGAGCACTGGCACAAGCGTGCACGGCGGCTCGGACTCATCTCGGATGTGACGGGTGGAGAGGCTGCGCGTTTGGGATCACCGGGGGCGAGCCTGCCAGAGCCGCGTGAGCAGCTCCATCTCCCGAGGCTCTGCTAGAGCGGCAATTCCGGAGGGAGATCCGGCTCCGGATGGTCCAGCAGACGCATTGCAGGCGGCACAGGTAACCGGTCGATCACTGGGATAGCGCCCCGGCCGGAGATCCCCGCCTGCTGCTGTGAGACTTCTCCCTCAAATCTGAAGGTCAGGATATGTGGGGCGATCAGCTATGTCGGTAACCGCTCCTCGGGTTCCGCGTACCCCTCCAGCTCACTCCGATATTCCTGATATAGCGCCGGCGGGGCAGGCACGCTGCCATCTTCCAGCATACTCCGCAGCATCAGGGCATTCACAGCGGCTTTGCCGCGGAAATGATTGTTGGTGACCACGTACACCTCCTTGGTGTGGGGTGCAGCGGCGATCTCCGTGGCCCGCTCCGCCCAGGGACGGAGTTCGTCCGCGCTGTACAGGTAGTCATAGCGGGCCTCTACCCCGGCTCCTTCCCGGAACCACTCCTTGTAGTTGCGGCCATGGACACGCACGTACCCAACCGGGGATGTGGCGCGGGCGCTGGGTTGTATGGAATCGTGGAAGAGAGGCTGATCAATGTTCACGAACCCGATCCCTCGGTCGGTCAACTCGCGGTAAAACTCGGGTGTGTTCCAGGAGGCGTGGCGCACCTCCAGGACCAGTGAAAAGTCCTCGAATGCACGGGTGACGTCGCCTAGCCATTCGCGGTTCTCATCCGTGCGCCGGAAGCTCCAGGGGAACTGAACCAGGACCGCGCCTAAACGCTGCTCTGCTTGGAGGGCGTCAAGCGCCGCGCGCGCTTCTTTGACCTCGCTGGCTCCCCAGGCCTCCTTACGCTCATGGGTGAAGCGCTTCCACAGCTTCACGGTGAAGCGGAAATCGGGGTTGCCCTCCACCCGCTCGAGCCAGCTGTGAGCATTACGTGCTGGCGCGGGGTGGTAAAAGGTGGAATTGATCTCGATGGTATCGAAGTAGCCTGCTACGTAACTCAGCGGATCAAAGCCCCGCGGCTTGGGGGCAGGATAAACGACGCCTGCCCAATCCTTGTACGACCACCCTGCCGGGCCGATGCGGATCCGCCCGTTCCGGGCTGACGGAGTCACGTTTGGGTTCTGCCCCCGCTGAACGCGATGCAAGCCGCAGGACCGGAGCACGACTTTAGAGCTCCCCCCGAAGCACCCGCCTCTCAAATTCGTCCAGCCAGTCGGTTGCCCTGCCACGCCTCTCCACATGGTGCCGCACACCCGCAATGATGTCCAGCTTGATGAAGGCGCTCGTGCCACCTTTCTCCAATACGTTGCGGAGTCGCTGCTCAACCTGCTGGGGAAGCTTTCGTTCCGAAGAAGATTTGCCGATCCTCATGGTCCTGGTTGAGAGTGAAGATGTGTGGCGAGAAGGTACACGGAACCAGTCGGTTTCGCCTTGTGCCCACCCACCTGCCGCTTGCAGTGCTCCCTCTCCCGCGGCGTGCGTCAGTGCCGGGATCCGGGCGCACGGAGAACCCGTTAGCCACGCCGTTCGCTTCCTACCCTGTATTGCAGCGCGACTGGAGACACCGGCTTGGGTGGTCGTTTCCGTCTGCGAAAGTGGCTGGGTGGCAAGTTACAGACGCGGGTTCCATCGTCAATGACTCCCTCACTTGGGGGAATGTGGCACGCTGCTAAACTCCGCTATGTGCACAAGTTACGTTACACGTAACAGCTTGACAGAGCAGCGGAGGTGAACCATTCTTCGGAATTGGGAAGCCTCGAAATTACACTTCACGCTCTGTTCCGACCCTTCGCAACGGGTTGGTAGTACGCTAATGCCGCTCGTGCTAGTCGGCGGGCGGGGCAGCGTGCGGAGGCGCAGAGCTGGGTATATATCGCCCACAAGTGCCGACGGACCCTCCGGGAACCGATCGATACCGGCGGGCTGATCGGGCTGCGCGACTACGCGCTCCTGGTGATGATGGCGCAGACGCGGTGGCGAATGCATTCGCTCGAAGTGCAAGGCCCTTGATTCCCCAGCCGAGCACAAACAGAACCACTCCGAGGTTCGCCAGAAGCGGCGAGGGCCGGGGAAGCACATGCCGGTGGAAATACGTCCGATGCGGCGATGACGGGGAGTCCAACAAACCCCGTCCCCAAAACGGCAAGCAAGAACAGTTTGTCGGCCCGGGGCTGATCTTGGTGAATCGGTAGCTTGGCACGCTCTTGAAGCAGAGCGGGGCTAACGCGGTAGATGGCGACTGCGCTAAAGGACCTGGGACGACGGATTCAGCCGCTAGGGGCACAGGCGCAAGATCCTACCTGGCCTGGAACTACGGCGTGCCCCGTCGGTTGCATCTGATAGTTAGACAAGGTAGTTGATTCGCAAGGCCGAGCCATTCAACCCCTTGCGCTGGGCAGCTTTGTCATACTCGGCGTAGAGGCGCACCTTCAGCAACTCGCTCGACCCGCGTTCCGGCGAGACTCGCCCCGGCACCATGTGACCGAGTCAGCGGTTCAGATATATTAGAACACGAA
>JAUJOM010000045.1 GCA_030447645.1 Longimicrobiaceae bacterium
ATCAGCGCCCGCTCTAGGACTCGAACCTAGGACCCCCTGATTAACAGTCAGGTGCTCTAACCGACTGAGCTAAGCGGGCAAGGAACAGCAAAATTACCAGCCTCCGGGGTGCACGTCAACCCCGCCGGGACGGCTTGCATCTGGCCCCGAGTGTGCATTGGCAAAGTCTCACACCGCTTGGATTTGGAACATCGCAGGCCACGGAAGGGTAGCGTCTTGTTCCGCCGGATACTCCGTCCCGAAGGATCCACATGAGGAAGGAATCCAGCACTCCGATCGCTGCCGCCGGCCTGGCCGGTGTGATGTTGGGGTTCGGGCTGGTCGCCTTCGCCTCCGGGACGCGTGCGCCCGTGAATGTGCCGGCGCTGGTGGGGATCGACTCGGCTACCACTCTCACTGCCTTCCCCCGCCTGCCCCGTACGAGTCTGGCACTGGCGGTGGTGAGCGCGCGTGGACAGCTGGATGCGGGCCGGCCGTGGGCTGCCTGGAATGACCTGCGTGACCATATAGCCAATCCCGGTGATGCGGCTCCCGCGGCCGTGCTGCTGGCAGCGCGTGCGGCGGGGGAGTGGGGTGGTTGGGACCATGTCCGGTCGCTGCTGCGGGACCAGAGCTGGCTGGATCGCGAAGGGCGGGGTGAGGGGTGGTGGTGGCTGGGGCAGGCGGAAGAAGCGGCGGGGCGGTGGGACCGGGCGGCGGTGGCGTACCGGCGGTATGCGGGGCTTGCGCGGGGGCGTGAGCGCGCGGTCGCGCAGGCGCGCCTGGGCAGGGTGCTGGTGGCGAATCGGCGACCGGCGGAGGCTGCGGCGGCGTACAGTGCGGCGGCAACGACGCTGCCGGCGCTTGCCGACTGGTTTGCCGCGCTCGGTGCGGAGGCCCATGTCGCTGCGGGATCGCGGAGTGCGGCGCCGCAGTTGAATGCTCCGGCTGCTTCTCCGGCTGCGCGGCTGCGGTGGGCGCGCGCGGAGATCGGGCGTCGGCGGGCGGCGGGAGATGTCGCGGGCGCGCTGGCGCTGGCGGAGCGGGAGGCGCGCCTGCTGGAGAGCGGAAGCGTGGAGAGCGCGGCGTTGTCGCTGGATCGGGCGGGGTGGCTGGCCGCGGCTGGACGAAGTGCGGACGCAAGGGAGCTTCTCCGCGAGGTCGCCGGGGATAGCGCCGCGCCGACGGATGCACGGCTGGCTGCGGCCCGGCGGCTGGGCGAGATCGCTGGCTCTCGCACGGTGGCCGAGGAGATGGCCCGGGCCGCGGGCTTCGAGGCGGCACGCCGTCCGGGACTCGCCGCTCGCTCGCTGCGGGCCGCCATCAACGCGGGTCTGCCGCATGATCCGGCGCTCCGGCTGCGCATCGGCCTGCTGCTCTTTCGGGAGCGCGACTTCGGGCCGGCGCGAACCGCGCTGCTGGACGTAGCCCCCAGGCTGACGGACGCGGAGCATGCCGCGCAGGCGGAGCTGTACGCTGCCCGCGCGCTCTACCGGGACGGAGATCGGGCCAGGCGCCTGGCCGAGCTGCGCCGCGTGGTGGAGCGGCGCTCCGGGACGGCGGCGGCGGGGACCGCGCTCTTCCTGCGGGCCGAGGACAATCCCGTGCTACGCGGAGCGGTCGCGCTGTACAGCCGGGCGGCGGAGGTGCGGAGCAGCCCCGAGGCGCGGGAGGCACTCTTCCGGGTGGGCGAGCGGAGCCTGCGCTTGAAGGAGCCGGATCGTACCGGGGCGATCCGCGCGTGGGAAAGCTACGTCGCGCGCTACCAGAAGGGAGAGCAGACCGCGGAGGTGGCGTACCGGACCGGCTTGCTGCACGAGCAGGCGGGCCGGGAGGCTGGCGCGCGCACCATGTATACCGCGGCGATCCAGGCGGACCCGGTCTCTTATCATGCACTGCGAGCGGGGGAGCACCTCGGCGTGGACCCGCTCGGATACACGCTGCGCGCGCCGCGGCCCTGGGTGGGGCTGGCCTCCGAGCCGGCCCAGGCGAGGGTGGTGCTCGCACGGCTGGATGTACTTCGGGATGCGGGCCTCTCCCGCGAATGGAGCGCGGAGCTGGCGGCTGCGGAGCGGCACTTCGCCGACCGGCCGGTGGCGCTGCTGAGTGTGGCCGAAGGCCTGGCGGAGCGGGGCCACACAGTGGAAGGCATTCGCATAGGCCGGACGCTGCTCGCCCAGCGGGGTGGGGAGTGGGACGCGCGCCTGCTCCAGGTGGTTTTCCCGCTGCCGATGCGGGAGACGTTGCTCGCCGAGGCCGACAGGGCAGGGGTGGACCCGATGCTGCTCGCGGCACTGATCCGGCAGGAGTCCTCCTTCCGTCCCGATGCGCGGTCGCGCGTGGGGGCGATTGGTTTAGGGCAGATCATGCCGGGCACGGGAAAGATGCTCGCCCGTGGCGCGGGTGTGGAGGAGTGGGAGCCGCGGCTGCTCACTGTTCCGGAAGTAAACCTGCGCATGGGAGCCCTCTACCTTCGGGACCTGCTCCGGCGGTATGATGGAGCCAAGGACCTGGCGCTCGCCGGGTACAACGCGGGGCCCGGGAGAGCGGACCGCTGGCGGCGCGAGTTGCGGTATTCCGACGGGCCGGATGCCTTCCGGGACCGGATTCCGTTCGCGGAAACCCGCCAGTACGTCAAGGTCGTACTCCGCAACCAGGCGGTGTACCGGCGGCTGTACGGGCGCGACCGCTCGCCCGCCTTGGTGACCGCGGAGTAGCACGAGGTGGGGTCGTGCGCGTCGCCCTCACCTGATAGCGGCCCGACGGCTCTACACTCACTACAACGTCTCCATGCCAGTCGGTGCGGAAGACGCGCCGGCCGCCCGCGCAGTAAAGGCGCAGGGCGGCCACATGGGGATGGCCGTAGGAGTTGTCACCGCCCAGGCTGATGATTACCACCTCCGGCCGTGTGCGGGCGAGCCAGGCGCGGGTAACCCCGTTGCGGCTGCCGTGGTGGGCGGCCTTGAGCACATCCACATCCGGTATCATATTAGCTTCCAGCCAGCCATTGATCGCCTGCGTTTCGCTGTCGCCGGTCAGCAGTGCCCGAAACGTCCCTTGTTCCACGATCAAACCAACCGAGCGGTTGTTCTGCTCTTCGGCATCTCCCGGGAGCCGGGCGGGTGGCAGTACGCGTAGCGTCGCGCTTCCGAGCCCGATGGTGCGCGCGGTTGGCTGAAGATACGTTATGTTTTTCGCCTCGACGCGCTGCAGCACGCGCGTCTGGATGCGAGTCGTAGCCGGATAGCCGTTGTCCAGGTAGGTGCGCACTGGAAGTGAGTCCAGCACCGCGTCCATTCCGCCGATGTGGTCGGAGTGGTTGTGGGAGGCCACCGCCAGGTCGATGTGGTCCACTCCCGCGACCCGAAGCTTTTGCACGACGTTGTCCGAAGAGCCAGCATCGACCAGCGCCACTTTGTCGCCGGAGCGGATCAAAATGGCATCGCCCTGTCCCACATCCAGAAATCGGATCTCGAGCGGCGCCGTGTCCCGGGCAGCGGCGGTCTGGGCGCGCGCGATAGCTTCCGGAGTTTCGCCGATGCAGCCGGCCAGCAGCATCACCAACAAGCTTGTGCTCGGAACAATTCGCATGGCAGGGATCCTGGGGTACCGGCACGGGTACACGCGAGCTGAAATGCTAACCACCTTGCAAGTCCATTGCCCGCATGCCTTCGCGGGCCCATCCGCACTTTAATTGGATGCACCGAAGCCTTTCTTTTCTTTTGCTTGCCGCAGTCTCGGCGGCCCCGGTCGCGGCCCAGACGAGCCTGCGCGGTTCGCCAAAGAGCGTCGACCGGATGCACCGTCAAGCGCTGAACCACGATGTGACCTTTCACCGGACACCCGCATCCGTGAACAAGGCGCACAAGGCCGGTACGCTGGTGCGCCTTTCCGGAAACCGTGACTTTCAGATGGTGCACGTGAACTATCCCTACGTCCTGCCCAGCACCCGTACCTTTGTGCAGCGGTTAGCGGAACAGTACCGCGCGCAGTGCGGTCAACAGATGGTGGTAACGAGCGGCCTACGCCCGGGATCGTTTCGGCTGATGAACGCCCACGAAAAATCCGTCCATCCCACGGGGATGGCCGTGGACCTCCGCAAGCCGCGGCAGGCGAAGTGCCTCAACTGGCTGCGCAAGGGGCTGCTAAGTCTGGAAGGAGAGGGTGCAATCGAAGCGACGGAGGAGCGCAACCCGCCTCACTTCCATGTCGCCGTGTACCCCCGGCAGTACGCTCGCTATGTTGCCGGGCACAGGGGCGGCGGGGAGGTGCTGGCGCAGAGAGATTCGGGCGAGAATGGTGACAGTGGCAAGGGAGACAGCGCAAAGGCCAGCAGCAGCGCAAAATCAAAGAGCAGCGGAACCGCCAAGGGCGCTACCCGCTACCGGGTACGAAAGGGGGACAACCTGTCCACCATCGCGAAGCGCCACGGCACGACCGTCCGGCGTATCCGGCAGGCCAATGGTCTCAAGTCCGCGCGCCTGCAGCCGGGCCAGACGCTGGAGATTCCCACCAAGCGGTAGCGGAGCCTGGCACCCGGTTTGCTCCGAACGGGTGTGGCTACCATACGGAAATGCAACCTCGGGAGAATACATATGACGCGTTTCATGAATGCAGTGCGCTCGACGAGTCTCGCGGGCGCATTGCTCGTTTCGGCAGGGTGCGCCGCCGGTGGTCTTGGTGAAGTGCTCGGCGGGGTGCTGGGGGGGGGAGGTGGGGGGGGCGGCGGGGGCGGTGGAACGGGACAGGTCACGGCGCAGGTCCAGGCTCTGGACCAGCGCTCTCAGCGGATCCAGATTCGTACGCAGGATGGGCGCACCGGGGTGGTGTCCTACGATCAGCGCACGCGGCTCATTTATCAGCAGCAGGAGCACCCGGTCACGGGCCTTGAGCCCGGCGACGTGGTGAACATGCGGGTCCAGCAGGATCAGCGTGGCAACCTGTACACGGACTACATCGTGGTTGTACAGAACGTACGGGATCCTTCCGGTACCGGTGGCACCACGGGCGGGACGTATGGTAATCAGCTACAGCGTGTGGATGGAACCGTGCTGGCGGTGGATCAGAGCCGGGGGGCCTTCCAGCTCCGGCTTCGCAACGGTCAGGTTGTGGTGGTAACCATGCCGTACAACCCCCCGGCAACCGAGCGGAGCCGGTTCCAGCAGCTTCGGCAGGATCAGTACATCAGTTTGCAGGGGCGCTTCGTAAGCCAGGATCGCTTCGAGCTGGAGCGGTTCCTGTAGCCCTCACCCGGCGCTACGCGCCACCCTCTCCCGCAAGCAGGAGAGGGACTACGGAACTGCTACAGCGCCGGTACACGTGAGATCAGTTCCCCCGCCCCTAGATTTGGGGGAGGGGTTAGGGGTGGGGGCCTGCTACTGCACCCGCATACCAGGTGGTGTGCCGTGAACGCCCACTGGTCGGCGAGCTCGGCGATGCGCTTGTCGAGTGGCCGGTAGCCGTGCGAGCCCTGGGTCTCAATGCGGATCAGCACGGGCTTGTCGCATCTCTGAGCCGCCTGCGTTGCCGCGGTGAACTTGTACGAGTGGCTCGGCACTACGCGGTCGTCGTGGTCGGCCGTGGTCACGAGCGTAGCCGGGTAGCAGGTGCCCTGCTTGACGTTGTGCAGCGGCGAATACTTCGCCAGGTACTGGAAGTCCTGGGGGTTGTCGGCGGAGCCGTATTCCACTGCCCACGCCCCGCCGCCAGTGAACTTGTGGTAGCGGAGCATGTCCATCACGCCCACGGCGGGAAGGGCGACGCCGAATAGGTCGGGGCGCTGCTGCATCACCACACCCACCAGCAGGCCGCCGTTGGAGCCGCCCATGATCGCGAGCTTGTTGGGCGAGGTATACTTTTCCTTCACCAGGTACTCGGCGGCGGCGATGAAGTCGTCGAAGACGTTCTGCTTCTTTTCCTTCATTCCCGCCTGATGCCATGCCTCGCCGTACTCGCTGCCGCCGCGCAGGTTTGCCGTGGCCCACACGCCGCCCATCTCGAGCCACGCAGGAATATCCGCACGGAAGGTAGGCAGCGTGGCTGAATTGAAGCCGCCGTAGGCGTACAGCATCACCGGGTTCTTGCCGTCGAGCTGCATGCCTTTCTTGTGCGTAACGAACATCGGCACGCGGGTGCCGTCCTTGGACGGATAAAAGACGCGCTTCGTCTCGTACTGCGTGGGATCGAAGGTGAGCTTCGGTGCAGCCCATGATGTGCTCTGCCCCGTCTTCAGGTCGTAGCGGAATACGGTAGACGGATAAAGCGGGGAGGTGAAGCCGTAAAAGATCTCCTGCCGGTCGAAGCGGCCACTCGCGCCGCCGGTCGTGCCCAATCCGGGGAGCTTGATCTCGCGATCCATCTTGCCGTCGAGCGTGTACAGGCGCGCCGTGCTGGCGACATCCTCGAGGTAGCTGGCGCCGATGCGCCCGGCGACCAGTCCCACTCCCTGCAGCGGGTTCGCGCTCTCGGGGATGATCGTGCGCCAGTTCGCTACCGGGGGGTTCGCGAGCGAGGCGGCGACCACCCGGCGCTTGGGCGCATCACGGTCGGTCACCAGGTACAGTGTGCCGTTTACCACGCCAAGTGGGCTGTACGAGGCGTCATGGCCGGTGTAGAGAGGGCGAATGGGTGCCTTGATGTTCGGCTGCCCGGGATTGCCCAGGTCGGCGACTAGCAGCTCGTTCTTGCTCGTCGAGCCACGCGAGTGGGAAACGAACAGGTACCGCCCGGTCTCATCCAGAAAGGCGCTGATGAACATCTCCGGCTGGTCGGGACGCTCGTAGATCAGCACGTCCTGGCTCTGCGGTGTGCCCAGCCGGTGGTAGAAGATCTTTTTGTCGCGCAGGGCGCCGCTCAGCTTCTCGCCGGCCCTGGGCTCCGGGTAGCGACCGTAGAAGAAGCCCTTGCCGTCCTCGGTCCATGAAATCCCCGAAAACTTCACCCACCGGACCGTGTCGGCGGTCTGCGTGCCGGTAGCGAGATTGCGCACGTAGTAGGTGGACCAGTCGCTGCCGCCCTCGCTCTGCCCATACGCGAAGTGCCGCCCATCCGGGGAGGGAACGAAGTTGGATAGGGAGACCGAGCCATCCGGCGAAAGCGTGTTCGGATCGAGTGCCACGCGCTCCGGGCCCTCCAGCGTCTTGCGGGTGTAGATCGCGTTCTGGCGCTGCAGCCCGGTGTTGCGGCTGAGGAACCAGTTGCCACCCTCGAAGTAGGGGGTGCTGACGCGCGGGTAGTTGTAAAGCTCAGTGATGCGGCGCTGGATGGCATCACGCCCGGGGAGCGCCGCGAGATACCTGGAGGACACAGCATTCTGGGCGCCGATCCACTGCTTGGTTTCGGCGGCGTTCATGTTTTCCATCCAGCGGTATGGATCAGCGACGCGGGTGCCGTGGTAATCATCGGTGTGGTCTACCTGGCGCGTCTGCGGATATTGGATTCCTTGCTGGGCCAGCACTGGAGGCGCGAGCAAACCAGCCCCCAGCGCCAGCGTGGACAGCTTACGAGCTAACAGTTGCATGGCGTAACTCCGTGAAGGGTATACCACAATTATACTTAGGAGTAGGCTGACGGCACAAGTGTCCGGCTGTCACGAAGTTTGCGAAAGCTGCCGGTATGCACACGTCCCCCGTAGACGAACGCACCACTCCGCACGGCCGGAAATCGCACCTGCTTGCCGTGCAGCGCTTCCTCCAGCCGGACGACGTTACCTGCGGACCGACGTGCCTGCGCAAGGTTTACGACTTTTATGGCCTTGAAGTGGAGGCGGAGCGCGTCCTCACCGAGATCGACCGCAACGAGGATGGGGGCACTCTGGGGGTCTTTTTGGGAGTCAGCGCGCTGGCGCGTGGCTTCGGCGCACGAATCTACTCGTACAACCTGCGCATCTTCGATCCCACCTGGGCGGGGCTGACTCGGGAGGAGCTGACGGAAAAGCTACGGGCGCGCCTGCGGTACCTGTCGCATTCCAAGGCGGTACGTGCAGGGCGGGCGTATCTGCAGTTCGTGGAAAGCGGGGGCGAGGTGTGTTTCGACGAGCTGAACCCCGCGCTGCTCAAGCGTATCCTGGACCTGGACCGCCCGGTGCTGGTCGGTCTTTCGGCGACTTACCTGTACGGCATGGCGAGGGAGCGCTTCGACGAGGTCAACGACGTGCTGGTGGATGACGATGTGGGCGGCGACCCGATAGGCCACTTCGTGGTGGTGGCGGGCTACGAGCAGTGGGGGCGTCGCTTTCTGCTGCTCGATCCCCATCCCCATTCGCCGCACCCAGCCACCGGGCCGCTGGAGGTGGATGCACAGCGGCTGGTGAACTCCATCCTGCTCGGCGACCTCACGTACGACGCGGTGCTGCTTGAACTTTGGCCGGGAGAAGCGCGGGCTTGAGCCGAAGAAGAATTCTGGTAGTCGTTTCCCAGCGGCGGGATGCGGCAGGGTGCTCTCGTGCGTCCGTAGTGACAGCAGACGAATACCTGGCCGGTGGCGAGGCGCTGGCGGAGCCGGCCGCGGTGGTGGTGAATCTGTGCCGATCCTACCGCTACCGGAGCAAGGGCTACTACGTGTCGCTGCTTGCGGATGCGCGCGGCCAAACGGTGGTTCCCAGCGTGGAAACGGTGGGAGGAATGGCCGACGCCTACGGCTGCTTCCGCGCTCTGAACGAGGCGGGCGTGAGCACTCTGGACGTGGACGAGGCAGACGAGCGCGAGCCGGATGCGGAGGTACTCGCCATCTTCGGCAGCTCGCCGGACCCGCGATTCCGCAACCTCGCCCACGCGGTGTACCGTGCCTGGCCCGCCCCCGTGCTGCGCCTGGGCCTGGTTCGTGAAGCGGGGGAGTGGCAGCTCAGCGCGCTGTGCACCGTCCCTCCGCATCAGCTGGCGCCACTGGACCGACAGCGACTGGTTGCAGCACTTGGAGACCCGCGCCGGGTGCTCCGGCGCGGGAGTGCGCCAGCCAGGGAGGGGAAGCGGGCCTCCATCGCGGTGCTCTTTGAGGACGGCGATCCCTTCAACCCCTCCACGCCCGAAACGCTGGACCGTCTGGAGCGGGTGGCGGCGCGGATGAACGTGTACGTGAACCGGATCGGGCTGGGAGATCTGGAGCGGCTGGCGGAGTACGATGCGCTCTGGATTCGGGTGAACACCACCGTCAGTGCGCCCGCCTTCCAGTTCGCGCTGCGGGCCGAAGCCCTGGGGATGCCGGTGGTGGACGATTCGCAGAGCATCATCCGCTGCTCCAACAAGGTCTTTCTGGAGGAGCTGCTCCGGCGCGAGGGAGTGCCCACCCCGCGCACCCAGGTCCTGAACGCCCGCACGCCCTGGAAGCAGGTCCAGCAGCTGGGCAGCCCCGTGGTGCTGAAGCTGCCCGATGGGAGCTTCAGCGCGGGGGTCCACAAGATCAGCTCCGAAGCGGAGTATCGGAAGAGGGCGGGGGAGATGTTCCGCCGCTCGCCGCTGCTGATCGCGCAGGAGTTCCTTCCCACGGATTACGACTGGCGGATAACGGTGCTGGACGGCAAGCTGCTCTTCGCCGCCAGGTACTTCATGGCCCGTGGCCACTGGCAGATCCGCTCCGCCAACAACGGGGTGGAGCGCTACGGGCGCGTCGAGGCGGTAGAGCGCGACCGCGCCCCCCGCGACATCGTGGAGCTGGCGCTCCGGGCCACGGCCCCGATCGGGCGTGGGTTGTACGGGGTGGACATCAAGCCGGCGCCTGGCGGGCCGGTGGTGATCGAAATCAACGACAACCCCAATCTGGACATCGGCTACGAGGACGCCGCCGACGGCAATGTGATCTACGAGGACCTGGTTCACTTTTTCCTGCGTCGCGTGGAGGAGGGAGACGCCGCCGCGCCCGCCGCGGAAACGCGGGAGGAGCAGCCGGCGCTCGCGCGGCTGCGTGCTCCCATCCCGCGGGTGCGGGCGCGGCGGAGTGCCAACCCGCGTGCCTTCAGCGTGGCCGGAATGGAGCTGGAGTACCCGGTGGTGGACCGGGACCTGAACGTGGTGTCACGGGTGGAAGACGCATTTCGCATTCTGGCGGGGCGCCCCGTCTCGGATGTGGATCTTGGAGCGGTGGGCTTTTCCAACGAGATCGCGGACCACGTCTTCGAGATCAAGACGAGCGAGCCGGTGCAAAGCCTTGCCACCGCAGAGGATCTACTGGTGGAAGGGGTGCGCCGCTTCAGCGCCCTGATCCGCAACGAATGGGATGCGCGTCTGCTCCCCACCGGAATGCACCCCTGGATGGACCCCCGCCGCGGAAAATTGTGGACGCGCTCCAACCTGCGGATCTACACCACCTATGCACGAATCTTCGACGTGCGCACACACGGGTGGATGAACGTGCACGCCGCCCACCTCAACCTGCCCTTCGGGACGGAAGAGCAGGCGGTGGCGATGCACACCACGGCGGCGCTGCTGATTCCCTACCTGCCGGCGCTCGCGGCCTCCTCCCCCATGTACGACGGGGATCTGCAGGGGGCAGCGGATGGGCGCCTGCACTGGATCCTGCAGCACCAGGCGCGGGTGCCCGAGTCGTGCGGGGAGATCGTGCCGGAGTACGTGGAAAGCTTCTCCGACTATCGGAAGCGGGTCTTTACGCCCATGTACGCGGCACTGGACCGGTTGCCTAACTCGGGTGCAATCCGCCACGAGTTCTTCAATGCACGGGGGGCGGTGCTGCGCTTCGCCCGGCGAGCCCTGGAGATCCGCGTGCTGGACACGCAGGAATGCGTACGGATGGACATCGCGATCGCGGTGTTCGTTCGCTCGGCGCTGCGGGCGCTGGCGCGCCGGGTTGGGGCTGGCAAGCTCGCGCTGCCTGACCACTCCGTGCTGGTGGCGGATTTCCGTGAAACCATCCGGGTGGGAAGCCAGGCCCAGGTGCAGGCACCGCACCTGGGAGGGCCTGCGCCCGTGCGCGAGGTGCTGCACAGCTTGTTGTCGGAGGCTCGCCGGGTGGTGCGGCAAGATGAGGCATCCTACATGGATCTGGTGGAGCGCGCTATCGAAACTGGCACGCTCGCCGAGTGCATCCGTGCGGAGATGGAGCCGTACCTGGAGGCCGATGACGACACGTATACCGAGGCAGCCCGGCGGATCTACATCGAATTGGCGGATTGCCTGGAAGCCAACGAACCCTGGCAACGGAGAGGATTGTAGCGGTCAGCCCCGACCCCCGAACTTGCTCCCTCATATCCCCCAAATCCAGGGGAGGGGAGCACGGCCAGAGGTGAGCCGGAGAGGGGCGCCGGAGCAGGTTTACCGGTCGGCGGCCGGGATCGTAAAGAAGAAGGTGGTACCCTGTCCCGGGGTGCTTTCCACCAGGATGCGACCGCCGTGTGCTTCCACGATTCGCTTGGCGATGGCCAGTCCCAGCCCGGCACCCTGCCGGTACGCCCGGTTCGCCTGCCAGAAGCGGTCGAAGAGGTGCGGCAGGTTCTCGGGCGCGATGCCGATGCCGGTGTCCGCCACCACGAAGCGAATCTCGCGGCCCATCGGCTCCGTCCGCAGGGTGATGCGCCCCCCTTCCGGGGTGAACTTGATCGCGTTCCCCACCAGGTTGGAAAGCACCTGCAGCAGCCGGTCGCGGTCCGCGTCCACCGGCGGGCAGCCGTCTCCCACGGTGCAGGTCAGCTCGATCCCCTTCTCCGCAGCCAGGGGCCGGAGCGAGTTGCAGGCTTCATCAAGCACCGATTGAACGTCTCGAGGACCCCGTGAAAGCGGAACCTCACCACTCTCCAGCCCGGAGATGTCCAGCAGATCGGTGATCAAGCGCTCCATCTGCCGCCCGGAGCTTTGGATGATCTCCAGTGAACTCCGGAACTGCCGTGACTGCTGCTCCTCGGGCGTGGTCATGAGCAGGGTGTATCCGGCCATGACCATGGCGTGCAGGGGATTGCGCAGGTCGTGCGACACCACGGCCTGCACCTCGTCACGGGCGCGCACGGCGGCGCGCGCCTCCTCGAACAGGCGTGCATTGTCCACCGCCAGGGCGGCGCGGCGCGCCAGCTCTTCGGCAAGCACAAGGTCCTGCTCGTCGTAGTGCCGGCCGGATTCAGCCAGTGCCAGCGAGATCGCTCCCAGTATCCGGCAACGGACGGCAAGCGGCACGACGATGTAGGAGCTCAGCCCCAAGCGGCGGATCATCTCCAGGTGGTCCGGGTCTTCCGCGAGAATGCCAAGCGCGGCATCGTCCACGTTCGGAACGAACTCCGGCTCGCCGCTCCGCAGCACATACGGGATACCGGTGATGGCGGTCGGGTCCAGCGGGTACATACGGGAAAGGGCATATGCCAGCTCCACCTTGCCGGGATCGCGGTGGGCGACGGCGAGGCGGCGAATGCTGCCATCCCTTTGCAGCATATCCACCACGCACCAGTCCGCAAGCTCCGGAACGGCCATGTCGGCCACGCTGCGAAGCGTGGCCTCGTAGTCGAGCGAGGATCCCAGGGCGCTGGTCGCCTGGAGCAGGAAGTGCTGGGCTTCCTCTGTTCGCTTCAGCTCGGTACGGTCACGCAGCACCTTGCCAAAGCCACGCAACACTCCCGACGGGTCCCGCATTGCGCTGAGTACACCGTCCGCCCAGAAGCGGGAGCCATCCTTGCGCACGTGCCAGCGTTGGTCCGCCGCCTGCCCACTCGTGCGGGCAGTCTCCGCCTCCTGCTCGGGCCCCCCCGCGGCCCGGTACTCCGCGGTGAAGATGATGTCCCCCGAGTTACCCAGCACTTCGCTCTCACGATAGCCGAAGATCTGCTGCGCGCCCGTGTTCCAGCTCACGATGCGGCGATCAGGATCGAGCAGGAACATGGCATAGTCGGTGGCACTTTCCACGAAGAGCCGCAGCCTCGCCTCGCTTTCGGCAGCCGCGTCACGAGCGGTCTGCTCCCGGGTCAGCGCAAGCAGGCGCTCTTCCGCGGCTTTGCGTTCGCGCACGTCGCGGATCAGCCAGCGCACCCCCATGGCGTTGCCCTGCGGGTCGCGAACCATGCTGGCGGTGACCTCGGCCGGGATGGAATCGCCACGGCGCGGCTGGATCAGGACCTCCCAATCCTGGGTGCCGTCGGTCTCAGCGAGCCAGGAGATCCCCGTGCGGAATGCGTGGCGAGTCTCCGAAGCGATGAAGACGGAGAGGGGCTTGCCAGTCAGGCGGCCCTGGGCCACACCCAGCAGCAGGCTGGCGGCACGGTTCGCTTCGCGAATCATGCCACTGATGTCGGTGACCAGGTACGCATCCGGTGCGAAGTCGAACAGGTCCTGGTAACGCCGTCGCTCATCTTCCTCACGCAGCCGGCTGGCGAGCAACTCTTCCACCTGGACGCGCAGCTCTTCCTCGCCTACATGCAGCTCCTCATAGGCGGTTTGCAGCTCTTCGAGCGCCCGGTCGGTGAGCAGGCGCCGGTCTGTATTGGGGCGTTCCGCGAGCCGCCGGAGCGCCTCCGCACGCTGGGTGCCGGAGCGGACCCGCCGCTCGCGTGCGTGGCGCAGCTCGTGCTCGGGAGACTTGTCGGTTGTGCTCAGGTGCCCACCTGCGAGCCTGAAGGGTTTATGAAAAGAATGACTCCGTCCACCTGCCCGTCGGGCTGGTCACCTGCACACCTCTGAGGGGAGCAGACGGGCAGGCGGCGCTCCACACCCGGATCTGATCGTGAGGCCCCTTGGTCGCGAGTAGCCGGGAAGTGGCCTCATTCCGCATGAACTCCCACGCTTCATGACGCCAAAGATATGATAGCGGCGGTGCCGCAAGTCTGCAAGGACGTTGACGCTAGCCGCTCCGGGCGACGTGCTTTTCCACTTGCGCCCGAACACG
>JAUJOM010000046.1 GCA_030447645.1 Longimicrobiaceae bacterium
TATGCCCGCCACGGTACCGCAGATGAACCCGAGCATCACCAGCCCGACGGTTCCGAGCGCCACATAACTCCACCTTTTGAACATCGGAGAAGACAGGCCGTGCTCCGGGGGACATCAGGCCTCCCAGCGGGCATGTCTTCACCAATAATCTACTGCAAGTAGCCTTTGCGCAACAAAAGCTCGCCCCAAAGACCGATCGGTGCAATCGCCCTCTTCGCTGGCTCGTTTCATGAATTCACCTGCTACCCGGCGATTCCTGTGCGGGTGTGAACTCCTACGTCAGGCAAACCAGCCATGCTGCCATCGCGGCACTTTTTTCAGCTCGGGGACACAGTTCAGCACCGCGACGGCGCGGTCGGTACGGTGGAGGAAAGCAGGGCTCTGTACGCTGTCATTCATTGGGAGGATGGGAGAATCGAGGAGGTGGAACAGCTCGACCCCTCAATTACTGTCATTGCCCTGGGAGCCGCCGCTTAGATCCATCCGGCGCCAAGCCCCACCGCCACCAGCACGAGCAGGCCCGAAACCACCCGCTGCACCGTGTGCATGGTAATCTTGTCGAGCACGCGGCTGCCGCCGTACGCTCCGGCGAACGCAGCGATCACCGCGGTTCCGAGTAGCCCCACATCCAGGGTGTCGCTCACGTTCCGCACCATGCCCGTGTAGGAGATCAGCCGGGACACGTCCACCAGGCAGGCGATGACCACGCCCGTGGCCACGAAGGCGTGCTTGGTCAGGCCGCTCTTCACCAGGAAGACGCTACGCAGCGCTCCCTGCATACCGGAAAGACCGCCCACGAAGCCACTAAGCACACCCCCTACGGGCAAATACCGGGGGGGGAGAGCCAGCTTCCGGAATGCCGGGCTCAGCTCGACGAGGGTAAAGGCGAGCAGCAGCAGGGCGACGATCAGCTTGACCGGCTCCACCTGCCACACCCGTCCGCCAAGCTGGTAGGCGAAGAGCGCTGGCTGATCAGCCAGCCAGAGCAGGGTTTGTGCTCCCAGAAACGCGGCGAGCAGCGCGGGCACGCCGAAACGCAGCACCACGGCGCGTTCCGCGTGCCTGGCGAGCAGGCCAAGCTTGAAAAGGTTGTTGAGGAAGTGGACGATCGCCGTCAGGGCGATCGCCACTTCCACCGGCGTGAAGAGGGCGAAGGCGGGGAGCAGCAGTGTCCCCAGTCCGAATCCCGAAACCAGGGTCAGGCCGGAGGCAACCAGCGCGACGGTGCCGACGACCAGGTAGGCCGCCACTCCCGCCTCCATCCTTCAGGTTTCTGCCTGTGTGGGGCCCAGGCGCGCCAGGATGAGCCAACCCACGATGCCGGCGGCGAGTGACGCTGCCAGAATTCCGATCTTGGCGGCGTCCAATCTCGCTCCTTCACCAAAGGCCAGGTTGCCGACGAAGAGCGACATGGTGAAGCCGATTCCCGCCAGCCAGCTCACCCCGTGAATGTGGCTCCAGGTGATGCCGCGTGGCAGGTCGGCAAGGCCGGCGCGTACCGTAAGCCAGGAGAGTAGCGTCACCCCGATCGGCTTGCCCAGCGCGAGCCCGAGTACCACCCCCAGAGTGATGGGCTGGGCGAACGCGGCGCCGATGTCACCGGTCAGGTGCACGCCAGCATTCGCCAGGGCGAAGAGGGGGATGATTCCGAAAGCCACATACGGC
The DNA here is from genome assembly GCA_030447645.1 of Longimicrobiaceae bacterium. GTDB lineage: Bacteria > Gemmatimonadota > Gemmatimonadetes > Longimicrobiales > Longimicrobiaceae > JAUJOM01. Next base: position 1,666 of record JAUJOM010000046.1, read on the forward strand.
TGGAGCGCATGCTCAATCCTTTGGAGCGGCGCCTGGGCCTGCTCGCAAGTTTTTTCCAGTGCCGATATGGCGGCCTGCTGGCCAGGGTTGGTGACCACGTCAGCCGCCTCCACACCTGCCTCGTCGAAGCGGTGCAGTAGCTGCCGGCTACGCTCCATGAACTGGCCGGTGTCGATGCGGGTGCGAACCGGGATCGCCATGGCGAGAAGCACCCCGGCGACGGTCGCGTGCACTCCGGATGCGAACACCGCCAGCCATAACCCTACTCCGAGCAGCGCGTACACGGCCGGGCGGCGAATCCCCATCTGGTTCGCCATAATAGCCATCGCCAGCATCAAGCCCGCACCCGCGATGGCATTCCACACGATCTCGTCCGTGTAGAACAGGGCAATGACCAGCACGGCCCCCAGGTCATCCGCGATGGCGAGTGCGGCAAGGAAGACTTTGAGGGCGAGCGGCACACGCTTCCCGAGCAGGGCAAGCACGCCCAGGGCAAATGCGATGTCGGTCGCCATCGGAATTCCCCATCCGCGCGCGCCTGGTCCGCTCGGGTTGATGACGAAGTAGATGAGCGCGGGAATCACCATTCCACCGAGTGCGGCGGCAACTGGTAGTGTGGCTTGCCGAACCGAAGCGAGCTCGCCCACCAGCAATTCCCGCTTGATCTCCAATCCCACCAGAAAGAAAAACACCACCATCAAACCATCGTTGATCCAGTGGTGCAGCGACTTGGAAAGGGCGAAGTCCGCGGTACCGATGGTGAGCTTGGTTTCCCACAGATGGTGGTAGCTTTCCCACCAGGGGGAGTTGGCCCATACCAGCGCAACGACGGTGAACACGAGCAGCACGATCCCGCCCGAGGACTCGGTACGGATGAACCTTTGGAACGGCGATATGAGCCGCTCGATGGGCGTTGGGGGAAGCGGAGAAACCAGCGCGGGTCCGTGGGCCATGATCAGTCAGCTCGGGTTCCAGATTCGCCCTTTAAGGGCACGGAACGCCAACATAGCATGGAGCAGAGTTGCACGTAACGCCCCGCTCGCGTCTACGACGAGTGGTCGTGAAGAATCCTCCACCCATCCCGGGTGCGGACCCAGGTCAGCGAGAACCATCCGCTCTGTGGCCGCTCCCCACCGGTAAGCACGTAGCGTCCGACGGCCAGCGCGTAATTCGTGCCGAGTGGGCGCACCTCGATGTCCCGGAAGCGCAGTGTCTGGGTCGGGCGGGCGCCCCCACGCCAGTAGCTGCGCTGGTACGTTTCGCGAAGCTGGGCCTTTCCGCGCACCAGGCCAGCGCTACCTACAAAGGTGGCGGAATCTGAATAAGGGGCGAGAAAGCCCTCGAGATCCCCCCGGTTCCACTCGGCGGCGGATACCTCCAGGGCCAGTACAATCCGCCTTTCCAGCTCCGCCGCGGCGGGTGTCCTGCGCACCTGTGCCGTGCAGCCGGCGAGCAAGAGCACGAAGGCTACAGTGCAGAGTCGTCTCATCTTCCTCTGGGTGTACTGAGCGGTAGAGGCACGCTGAAGCGTGTACTGCCAGGTGTGAGGTCCGGCCTCACGTTACCTTTGTGCCTTGCAACATTCCTGAACTTCGGGCGGAGGTTACTTCACGACGAGCCTGTGCTCGAGCTTGAGGTGGCTCGACGTAGCAAGATCGGCTTGCAGACGGTACTCTCCCGATGCCACGGGCGCTCCATCCGTCCTCTGTGCCTGGAGCGAATACTCCTGCACCAGGGAGGCGCCAGGTGCGATCTGCCGCGAAGTGATGACGGCAATACAGCCGAAGTCGGTCCCCTTGAAGGGGACGCGCTCTTCACCCCTGTAGACATTGAGGAACGCGAGGCACCCGGAACCGCTGGTCCACGTAGCCGTCTGAGATCCGGTGTTGGTGAGTGTGAGCCGAGCCGCAAACTTTTGGGTTCGCTCCACCTCGGAGGGAGCGAGCGACAACGTTGCACGGATGCCGTTGACCATGACCTCGTTTTTCCCCTCAATGGCCTGTCGCTCCGCTTCGGATCCCAGATCTACGAGGGACGGATTGCAACCGGTCACTGCCAGCACAAGGGTCAGGACACTCAGCGCTGTTCTTCCACGCATCTCAAGTCTCTGTTCAAGGGTTCTGGATCACGTGCATCGCGAGCGTGTCTCCGTCACACCGCTCAAGTCCTAATCGGCGGCTGGATCGCGGCCCTGCCGAGCAACGCCACGAGGCGGGTATCGCGCCTGACTTCAATCTTCTCGATGGCCGCGATGGGGAGTGCCGCGTGGCAGGTGCACTCAGGAGAAGCAGGACGAGCGGCGAACGCATGAAGGGCGCGGGCGCAGCCGTCGCAATCGCCGGCCCTCGGGTGCCTCCTCCTTGTCGTCCAGCATGCGCCGTTCTTCCCACTCCAGCGTGCGCAGCATCGTGTCTCGAATCCATAGCGCCTACCAGCGAGATCGCTCCATCGGGGCACCTGTATCACTCTAGCCGGAACTGTGCCGTGAGGAACTCCACGGTCGGTTGGACGAAATACTCGTGTAGACCCTCGGGAGTCGCGACTTGAAACCGGTGCGTGGCTCCCATTGAAGAGTACCCGGCAGTCATCAAGTCGCTGAACTCGTTCCACGACGGAATTCCCCCACCGTCCTGTGTTCCCCGGACGATCAGCAGCGGGCGTGGGGCGACCAGGAGGAACATGTCCTCATGCCTCATGATTTCGTTCTGCCCCGGAATGGTATGGCAGCCTTCGGGCAGAGGCTCGCCATATGAACGAGTCACACCGGGGACCGCACCGAGCGCCTCCCCTCCATACCCCTGCACGACCACGGCCGCAATTCGCGTATCCAGGGCTGCATAAGCAACGCTCATCTCGCCGCCAAAGGAAACTCCCGTGACAGCAATCCTGTCCGTTTGTACCCGTGGCAGGCTGGCGAGGAGGTCGGTCGCCCGGACGAGATCTGCGGCAATCACGGCCTTGTAAAAACTCCCTGCCAGAATAGCATTGGAGATCACGGCTTGATGCTCGGCGCCGACCTCCGATCCGAGGTGCCCGAACCCGCGCAACTCCGGGGTGAGGGTGACGAAGCCTGCACGGGCCAACTGGTAGGCAGCGGCGTGCTGGTACGACTCGACTTGAATCGCGGTCTCCCAGATCCCGTTACCATGTCCGGACAGAACGAGAACCGCGGGGCTCCGCTCCGCTCGGGTAGGGTAGAACAGGTACGCAGGGATCAAAGTTCCGTCGTCCGCTCGATAGACGATGGCGTGCCGCTCCACGCCTTCCTGTAGCTGCTCGGTTTGGAGGATGCGGTACGGGGGCGACCGCTGACCCGCCGCGGGTAGCTTGAAGATTTCATCTCGCAACGTTCGCCGCAGCAATTCCCTCCACTCGCCGAACGCGGCGCGGTCGTCAAAGGACGGACGCACGAGCCTGGGCTGCATTGATGCAACTCGCTTCACCAGCGAAGGATCTCCTCCGTGCAGGAACGGGTCGGCTACCCGGGCCTCCTTCCACGCCCCGTACCGCTCCCACCATCGATAGCTGGCGTCCAGCTCTCCCCCGGCGACGAAGAAAAGCACCACGAGAAGGTGCGAAAGTACCAGGGCGTACAGCCGGTCTTTCAGTAGTCCACCGCGGCGTGGCATCACACCGAGGAGCCAGAGCGCGAGCAGGATCTCGATACACACCACTACGGCAAAGATGCGCAATCGGAAGGGGGTCAAGACGATCCTGTTCTACGGTGTGGGTGTGGAAGGGCTGTCGTAGGCAAACTACAGCGGGCGCCATACTGCGGGAAGGATTATCCTGCACCCCCAGGCCCGCTACGCCAGGCGGGCGCCTACCTTCATCGCGAGCACGCCTGTTGGTAAATGCGAAGATCCAGGCAATGGCCAGCAGCGCCAGTAAAGCTGCCATCTCTGCCGGCGGACCCGGCGGCATCACACCACCTGTGAGCTTAGTAGCCGGAGGGAGAGCTTTCTCCTTCGGGACTCACAAACCGCATCCCGCCCCTACCAATCGATGCCAACGCGCGATGCAGCGTCGCGGTAGGCTCGCTGGGATTTTACGTGGCTCAGGGCAGCTAAATACGAAATAGTACCTGCCGTCTTTTTATGGCGACATTTCCGCGCGCGAACCCGGAATTGCTGCGGTCATGAAATCACCTGTCGGGCTGAAGCGTCCTCAAACAGCGAGGAAGTAGGTCATGATCTTCTCACCGGGCGCCGGCCAGCCAGTCAGCTCAGCTTTCGCACTGGGGGATGGCATTGGAGGATTCCCTAGTCGGGTTAGAACTCGTTGCAAGAGCGCCTCAATGTCCGACACCCTGTCAAGCAAGTAGCGCTCGGATCACCCGCAGCGACTTCCCGCATCACCTGCGGAGTCTGCGGCTCGGTATACCGGGTTATCGGGTGGCTCCTCTCCCATGCCGCCTCGACCGCGGCAGCCAGCTTCGGCTGTAGCTCTACCGCTCCTGCGGGTCATCGACATAGTGAATGGTGCGTTCGTGCTGACAGATCGAACGGCAGTGTCGTGCCGACTTCGCGATCTGAACAACCGCCAATCTCTTGGCATGCTGACCGCCAGCTCGTACATCACATTCGGGTTGAGCTCGGTCAGGTTGGCGACAACCAGATCCACGCTCAAAGTCGCTGGATGATCTGGTTTGAGATGGATCCGGTCGCGGAGATCGTGTGTGCTACCTCGACGTCAAAGCCCATCCCCTGGAGCGTAGGCCGGATCACGGTTGCAATCAGTCCGTCGGTGGCTCTCCGCGTAGCCGACGCATCATTCCCGATCGGCGTGATGACGAAGCACCTCCGTTGCAGCTCGTCCGCGCTCTGCGCAGCTCTTTCGCTCTGTTCATGTTGACAGTGCGGCTCCGATAAAATTTACCTTCCCTGCATCTCTAGCCACTCCCCCGCCCTCTGCCTCACCTCCGTCGCGAAGCGCGCCTTCGGTTCCCGGTTGGCCGGACCCTGTCCTCCCGCCATCGCCACGAGCGCGCTCACCAGTCTCCGCTCTTCGGCAGCTGCGCGGGATCTTCGGGATGCTCTTTGCGAACTCCCGCAGCCGCTCTGAGCACTCCTGCTGGTGCAGGTCCAGTGCAGGCCAGTGCTTCTCCAGCGCTCGGCTGGTATCGTTGAGATGCGCCCATCCGTCCCGCTCCATCTCCTCTCGTACCATCGGGACTGCAGAACCTGGTGCACTATGTCCTTCGAATCGGGTAGCTCGATGTCGGTCGGACAGCCGGGAACCAGGCGAGATCACGCCGGCAGCGTTCGTCGGGATCGGACACCTGCGGTGTAGCCCCCTCCGTATCCGGCTCACCGAGATGGTAGTCCGTGGGCAGGGCAAGCCAGTCGAGCAGAGGGCGCAACGTCATTGCCAGAGGCGGTAGCACATATTGATGAGGAGCGCCCAAAGGAGCAAAGAAACCGCCACCGCAGCTCGCCGAAACAGTCGATACCGGGATTCGGGAGCATACTTCACCAGTCCGCTCCTCCTCGCCATCCAGCCTGCGCCATCCCCCCACATTGGCCAGCTGCTGGAGCGTGCTGCCGCCCTCGCAGCGCCAGAAGAGACGTCCGGCGATTAGCTCCTGAGTCCATCGGCCGGTGCAGTCGGTACGGTAGCGCTCAGGCTCACGTTCGTACTGGCTCCGCTTTGTATGCGCGGACCTGACTTCGGATCACGCGTTGTGAACACCTCAGAGGGACCCCTTGTCAGATCAGCATTCCCTGTCCGCACTGGATCTGAGGGTTTTTACCGGCGCAAGCGGAGAAAGCGTGGGCCAGCGAGCGAGTCGGAACCAGGGCCAAGATACATCGCTGAAAAGCCGATTGCGAGGAAGTTGATCCGCCCGCATCCACATCCAGCAGCACGACCGTGACCAGCGAGTTTTCCGGATAGCCCCTATCCTCATACCGTACCCTTCGCTCAGCACCACGCCCGACTCGCCTTCCTCGGACCCGGAACACCTGGAGGGATGCCATCTCCGGATCGCGCATCCAGAGAAAGTCACCGCGCAGTCGTGGTACGCCTGGATGCGACGCACACCTCCCGTGGAACCGCGTCAACCTTCGGCGGTTTCTCTCGAACAAGGCGGAATCCTCGCGGACTGCGCCGTATCTCGCGTGCAGTCCATCCGCTGGGCGAAGGCGTTGTCGATCCGAGCCCAGCGGCGTTCGATCTCACGTCCCCAGATCCGGCCCGCGAAGAGGCCGATGATCGCCCGCACCGAGGGCCAGCATCACAAGGGCATCCGCGCGAATTGTGCGTACTCGGGTCATGGATGGGTCACCCGGATTAGCTATCCAGTCGCTTCCTCATTTGCGAAGGTCCGGATCATTCCCCAACTCAGCATCGTGCGGTCTATTGCACACGGTAATCCTCAAGATTGAACTCCCTCGTCTGTGGCGAGGACCGGCCCCACAGGAAGAAGAATGAACCAAAGTACAACGTAGACCAGGATGCCCGGAAATCCGGTGGAAAGAACGGATAACAGGACGTAGCCGATTCGCGTACAGGAGGCAGACCAGCCAAAGTACTCAGCGATTCCACTACAGACTCAGCAATCATCCTGCGTGGGGAGCGTGTAAGGCGTGGCTGCCCGTCCATAATAAAGAAAGTCTCCAGGGTGATGGGTTCAGAAGTTGGAGGGCTGAGGCTGCCACTTCTTCGCCATGATTCGGTACGGCACTGGGTGCCACTCCGGATGAATTCTTTTTTGCCAACAACTTGCGGCTACCGGATAACCGGATCAACCTTCGCTTCTTGCAGGCCAGATCCTCCATGAACCGCATCGTGTAAGCCCGGACCATGCGCCCGCCCGCGTAAGGATTCGATCGCGTAAAGCTCGTGGGGAGCATACATTTCCAGCTCCTCCATCCCGCCGAATGCCGGGCGGTCGTCTATGTAGACCCGGATGCGCTGGTCACCCCGCGCACCTGGGCGCAGTGAAGCTCCCATCTGCGGCGCACGTCCTGCGGGTGATCCCGAGCCGAGTGGCCGCCAGATCCGCGGCGTTGAACTCGGCACTGGTGGAATCTGCTTCTGATCCAGGGCGCGAACGCTGACGGCAACGCTCCGCCGACAGGTCTCAATCGGTCTGCCTGTACCGTGATACCTTCCAGCACCGTCGGCGGGAGGCGGTGAAATCCGCGTGGTTTCTCCACCATTGATCTGGACTTCCTGCTCGATCCCCACATAGCCGAGGCGCCGTACCATGAAGCGGTGTTTCCCAGGAGGATCGCCTTGAGGTGAACCTTTGCCGAGTCCGTCACCACCATGGCGCGGATGTTCGACAGTACGACGACGGCCTCGGCTATCGGTCTCGGACGCCAGGTCCACCACCGTACCGCTGAAGGTAACCCGAGGCGCATTCGCACCCTGCTGCGCATGGACCGGAGCAGCGAGCGGCCAGTAAACGACGCAGGTGAGCAGGATGGTTCGCAGGGCGGAGTATGTCACGGGTGAGAGCCTCTCTCCTGAAGTAATTTGGATGATGCCGCGCGAGTTACGCAGGGTATCGAAGGCGGGAGAGATGTGCCGCGTGGGGATTTGAACCCCATTGCAAGGTCAAAGGCCCATTTCGAGGGGCGGGAATCGAACCCGCTGCCCCGACTCATGGCAAGCTCCAGGCGCCACGGCACATACGAAACCTAATGTGAACTGGCAATCACTTCAATAGCGTTCGCGGCGAGGTAGTGGGGCAGTTTGATTGCCGTGGTCTGGACATCAGCAAAAGACGCGCTCCCGCAGACGCGGCACGATCAGAGCTATGCCCGCAATGAAGATCGCGAACGCGAGAAAGAATCCCCACGCGAGTATCCGGTCGCTCATTGATCACGCGGCGGCAAGAGGACGAAGCGATCGGTACGCTGCCCAGTGAGCACCTGTGTCGCCGGCGAGCACGGTGGGCAGAGGCTGGAATCGACCGAAGAGCGCAACAATGCCGATCCCAATCAGCGGTCCAGCGAACAAGAGAGAGCAGGCCGAAAGCCTGTCATGACACGATCTCTTTCTGCAATGCGAGGATATAGCCGGTGTGGCATGCACCCCCGCGGTTCCAAAGTGCCCAGCCACGAAAGATCATACTGAGCGCAGCCTGGGCACAATGGCGATTCCCACCTCCCCTGGCGGGGTCGAGGGTGGCGCTCTAACATGGGAATGACACTCCGACACCTGTTTATGAAATGTACCCTTTCCGCCGTTTGATTGCACCCGCTGCGCTGCTGCTCCCGCTCGTCCTGCAGGGGCAGGAGCACCCGTCCGGCCTCCCCTCGTTCGCCGAGCCCGCAATTTCCCCGGATGCGAGCGAGCTCGCTTTCGCCTCTGGCGGCGATATCTGGACGGGTGCCTGCGGCGGGGGGCAGGCTCGCCTGCTGGTGTCGCACCCCGCGACCGAATCACGCCCAATCTACTCCCCGGATGGGCGACGCCTGGCGTTCGTCTCCACCCGCACCGGGAACGGCGACATCTACCTGTTGACTCTCGACACGGGGCTGCGACGCATCACCTGGGATGACGTGAACGATCAGCTGGACGGCTGGTCGCGGGACGGGCGCTGGCTCTTCTTTTCCAGCACCAGCCGGGACATCGCCGGGATGAACGACGTCTTCCGGGTAAGCGCCGAGGGTGGCACGCCCATGCCGGTGAGCGCGGACCGCTACGTCAACGAGTTCTTTGCGGCGCCTTCGCCGGACGGCTCCGCGCTGGCGATCAGCGCTCGCAGGGATCGCCTCGGGACAGTGGTGGCGCCGGGGGCGGAGCCACATCGACGAGGCTGAGGTATGGCTGGTTCGCACCGACGGGGCGGCACCCCGCTACGAGCGGGTGACGGAGGACGGGCAAGGAGATGTGGCCGATGTGGAGCGCGGATGGGCGCACCCTCTTCTACGTCTCGGACCGGAGCAGGGCGCAGAACATCTGGGCCGCCCGCTGGGCGGAGCGGCGCGTCAGGTGACGCAGTTCCGGGATGGCCGGGTGCTGTGGCCCAGCATCTCGTATGATGGGCGCACCCTCGTATTTGAGCGCGACTTCGGCATCTGGGCGCTGGACGTGGCGAGCGGCCAGGCCCGCCAGGTGCAGATCACCCGGCGGGGCGCCCCGGCCGGACCCGCCACCGAGCGCCTGACGCTGACCACCGGAATCCAGGAGATGGCGCTTTCGCCGGATGGCAAGAAGGTGGCGTTCGTGGTGCGGGGCGAGGTGTTCAGCGCGGCGAGCAAGGAGGGCGGGGACGCGACCGGGTGACTTCGACGCCGGCGGCGGAGTCGCAGGTGATCTGGGCGCCGGACAGCCGCCGCATCGCGTACACGTCGCTGCGGGACGGCTCCCGGTCTTTATATGTACGACTTCGGTACCCGTGCGGAAACTCGGCTCACTCGTGGTCCGCAGGGAGATCATTCACCCCGCTTTTCGCCGGACGGGCGGCAGCTCGCCTTCGTGCGGGGCGGGCGCGAGCTGCGCGTGCTGGACCTCGGGTCCCGCCAGGAGCGGCTGCTCGCCACGGCGGCGCTGGAGCAGGTTCCGATCACCGCGGACCGACCCTGGTGTGGTCTCCGGATGGGCGGTGGATCGCCTATGCGGCCACCGGCCGGCGGCTGTTCCGCAACATCCACGTAGTGCCGGCGGCGGGCGGGCGAGCCAGCCGGTCTCTTCTGGCGAACTCGTTCGGGAACACGGTTTCGTGGAGTCCGGACGGTACCTTCCTGCTCTTCGAGAGCGGCCAGCGTACCGAAAGCTTCCAGCTCGCCCGCGTGGACCTGGTCCCGCGCACGCCCCGCTTCCGCGAAGACCAGTTCCGCGACCTTTTCCAGCAGGAAAACCCGCGCAATCCAGCCTCACCCGAGCGGGCGCCGAGCTCCGCTTCCCCGCACGGATTCGGCCGCCGTTCCGGGAGCGGACAGTGCAGCCGCAAGGCCCAGGGGCAGGTCCACGCGCATCGTGTGGGAGGGAATCCGTCGTCGGCTGACGCTGCTCCCGGTCAACGTGGATGTGGGCTACCAGGCGATCAACCCGGATGGCAAGTCGGTGCTGCTGATCGCGGGTGCGGCGGGGCAGCAGAACCTGTACGTGTACCCGCTGGACGAACTGTCCCGTGATGAGCCGGTGGCCCGGCAGCTCACCTCCACGTCCGGCAACAAGGGTGATGCCCAGTGGTCCCCGGACGGCAAGGAGGTCTTTACCTGGACGCCGGGCGCATTCACTCGCTGACGGTGGAAAACCGCCAGAGCCGCCCGCTCGCGGTCACCGCCGAGATGGAGGTGGACTTCGCGCAGGAAAAGATGGCGGTCTTCGAGCAGGCGTGGAGCTACCTGCGCGACCACTTCTACGACGCGAATTTCCACGGGTGGACTGGAACGCGGTGCGCGCCGCCTATGCTCCGCGCGTGGCCGGTGCCCGCACGCCGGACGAGATGCGGCGCATCCTGTCGCTGATGGTGGGGGAGCTGAACGCGTCGCACCTCGGCGTGAACCCGCCCGCGGGCGCGACAACGCCCTCGACGGGGCGACTGGGACTTCGCTGGGACCCGGCCGAGTACGAGCGCACCGGCCGCCTGCGGGTAGCGGAGATCATCCCGCTCGGACCCGCGGCGGTGGCGGGCGGGATGCGCGTGGGCGACTACCTGCTGGAGGTGGACGGACGCCCCGTAGGCCCGCAGGTCAACCTGGACGAGCTGCTCGCCTACAAGATCGGCCGGCGGCTGGCGCTCCGCGTCGCCACTTCCCCCAGGGCCGCACCGAGGAAGTGGCCGTTCGTCCGGTGAACGCCGCCACGGAGAAGGGCTGCTCTACCGGGACTGGGTGGACCGCAACCGCGAGTACGTGGCGGGGAGTGAGCGGTGGACGATTGGGCTACGTGCACATGTTCGACATGAGCGCCCAGTCCCTGGCGCAGCTTTACGTGGACCTGGACGCGGAAAACCATGCCCGTGACGGTGTGGTGATCGACGTGCGCAACAACAACGGCGGCTTCGTGAACGTGTATGCCACCGACGTGTTCGCCCGCCGCCCGTACCTGACCATGACGCCGCGTGGTGGGCGCTCCGCCCCGGCACGTAGCCAGCTGGGTCAGCGGGCGCTGGAGCGCCCCACCATCCTGGTCACCAACCGGCACTCTCTTTCGGACGCGGAAGATTTCACCGAAGGGTACCGCACCCTCCGGGCTCGGACGGGTCGTGGGCGAGCCGACGGCGGGGTGGATCATCTTCACCTGGAACGTGCCGCTGGTGGATGGTTCCATCGTGCGGCACCCCCGCTCCCGCATTTCCGACAACCGCGGCCAGAACATGGAGCTGAACCCCGCCCGGTGGACGTTCCGGCGCAGCGCCCTGTTGGGGAAAGCTACGGGGGGCGGGATACGGGAGCTCGACACCGCCGTTCGGGAGCTGCTCCGGCAGATTGGGGCAGCAGCACCTTCCGCTTCCGGCACCTAGGCCACATCTTTAGACTCCCAACGGACCTGGAGGCTGCCGGAGGCGACAGCCACCCCAACTCGGAATGAAGACGATGCCATTCCCATACGACCCAAGCCCGCGGCCGGCGACCGGGGCTGGACTCCCGAAACGAAGCGATCCGTGACCTTCAGCGGGCGCTGCTGCTCTTCGGGCAGGAGTTTGCTTTGCTCGAAGGTGCTACCTGCGACTGCGACAATCCCGACTGCAGCAACCGACAGGTAGAAACCATGACGGTGGAGCGGCTGCTCGACTGGGTGAGCGATGCCTGGCATGCACAGGCCGGTTGCGGCCATGACGAAGACGGAGAGCCCACGGCATCCGTTGATCTGGAACGGTTGAGGGAGCGGAATCTGAGCCTGGTGGGACACTTCGCCGATCATCTTCGCGACCTCGCGGATGACGATTGGCGGCGGGTCGGCGATCGGTTTGGGAGCATGGGGGATGCGCCGTTGTTCCGTGAAGCCGACGCCCTGATCGCGCACGGGCTGGAAACCATGATGCCCGGCTACGAGGAGGAGCACTGGCCCACGCACGCAGTCGCGGTGGCGGAAGATTGGACGGAAGAAAGCGGCGAAGCCCCTCTCGCCGCGCAGCGCGTTGCGGACGCGACCCGGTGTGCCGTGTGCGCTCTGCTGGCCGACGGCCTCGCCGAGCGGCGCCTGACCGACGTGCTTTATGAGCCCTTCGCGCCGGTGCTTCCACTGAACGAGATCATCCTGTCCGCCCGGCGTGACCGCCCCAATCGGTAGCCGGTCACGTGGGCACGGCGGCCAGGGTCCCCATGGCTGCCGTTATACAAAACGAGGAGAAGAGTCGGCGGTGGGTTCCGGCTCGCGGATGCTGTCTCCCCGCTCCAGAATGGCCACGGATGGGTCATGCTGCTCCACCCAGGTGCGCAGCTCGCCTGTCCAGCGTACCAGGGCATACAATGCGGTGGTTTCCACCACCTGGCCTTCAAGTCCATCTCTGCGAATCACGCGGTCTCCGGCTCGAAAGTAGTGGCGCTGCAAGGGTGGTCTGCCGGAGGGGGTGTCCGTAGTCAGTTCCATGGGGACGTGTGCGGGATGAATCGGGTGAGATGCTGCTCAGGAGATTGGCACATCGGTGGCGCTCGCGCAAGCCGGCGGGGTACGTGCTGAAGCTCGGGGTGGTGGACCAGTCACCCGTGCGGACCGGTGGAACCGCGGCTGACGCCGTCCGCGAAACCCTGGAGCTAGCCCAGGCCGCCGAACGGCTCGGCTACTCGCGCTACTGGCTGGCGGAGCACCACAGCACCAACTCCTTCGCCGGGTCCAGCCCCGCCGTGTTGATTCCCGCCGTCGCGGCAGCCACGCGGGAAATGCGTGTAGGCTCCGGCGGGGTGATGCTGTCGCACTACTCGCCGCTGCAGGTGGCGGAAAACTTCCGGATGCTGGAAACGCTCTTCCCCGGCCGCATAGATCTCGGGATCGGTCGTGCTCCCGGCGGCGACGGGCGTGCAAGTCTGGCCCTGCAGTACGGACGCGGCACACTGGGGGTAGAGCACTTCCCACAACAGGTGGCGGACCTGATTCGCTGGACCACGGATGGCATGGAGGATGGCCACCCTTTCCGCCGGGTTCGGGCCATGCCGCGCACGCAAACCGCGCCTCCGGTCTGGCTGCTCGGGTCGGGCGGCTCCAGCGCCGAGTACGCGGCTGTCCTGGGCTGCGGCTATTCGTTTGCCCAGTTCATCTCCGGCCAGGACGGAGCCTCGCTGGTCCAGGCGTATCAGGAGCGCTTCCAGCCCTCGGACCCGTTTCCGGAGCCGCAGGCCAGTGTTGGCGTGGGCGTCATCTGCGCCCCGACTGCCGAGGAGGCAGAGCGTCTCGCCCTTTCCATGCAGCTCTGGAGGATGCGGATCATGCACGGCCGCGACCGCGGCATCCCTTCGCCGGAAGAAGCTGAAAGGGAGCTGGTGGAGATGGGCGTTCAGCCCGCCATGTTCCGCGATGACCTCCGCTCCATCGTGGGCACCCCCGAGCACTGCCGGACGGAGCTGCTGCGTCTGGCTGAGCATTACGGTGTGGAGGAGATCCTGGCTGTCACCGTCACCCACGACTTCGGTGCTCGGCTCCGCTCCTACGAGCTGCTCGCCGAAGCCCTCGAATTGGAGGCCCGGATGTCTTGAGGAGCTGACAGCTCCCGAATACGTACACCCGGCGTCTCCGCTACGTCATTGTCGACTGGCGCTGGACCTTGCCCGGGTGCACACTAGGAAGGTCCCGGTATTTTTGTGTCATCACCTTGTGGGGGTTCAATGGAGATCAACTGTAGGTTTGTTCGCTGGGCGAGTGTTGCGCTCGCCCTCAGCCTTGCCACAGGCTGCAAGGATGGGCCGACTGGTCCGCAGAGCGGCGCCCTGCGTGTCGCGGTGGTCAGCACGGGTGTGGAAATCGATCCCGATGGCTACACCTTTTCGGTGGACGGCGGAACCGTTCAGCCGATCGCAGCCAACGGCTCCGTTGTGATAGGAGGCCTTGCCGTCGGCGAGCACACCGTTGGCCTCGCCGGACTGGCGGCGAACTGCACCGCGTCCGGAGCCAATTCGCAAAGCGTGCGTGTTACGGGAACGGATACGGTGACGGCGTTCTTCCAGGTGGCATGCACGTCCACCCGGGGCACGCTCCAGATCACCACCACCACGACGGGAGTCGACCTGGATGTGAACGGCTACGGTGTGGCCATCCAGAACGGCCCGACCGTCTCGGTTGGTCCCAATCAATCGATCTCGGTTCCGGGCATCCCAGCCGGCACCTACACGGCCACTATCTTGGGCGTGGCCCCGAACTGCGCCCTGAACGGTCCGGCGACGCGTTCACCATTCTACCACACAGCTCCCTATCCAGGTCACCTGCAGCGCCCAGGCCAGCCTCCGGATCACCACGACTACGACGGGGTGGACCTTGACGTGAATGGCTACCAGCATCCCGAATGGGCCTACCGTATCGGTTGGTCCGAATCAATCGATCTTGGTCCCGGTCCCACCCGGCACCTACTCGGTTACGATTTCGGATGTGGCGGCCAACTGTGCCTTGAATGGTCCCGCGAGTGCCACTGCTGGCTCCCTACGGCTGCCATCCCGTTCTGCCGATGATCCTCGGCTTCCCGTTCACCGATCAGCGGGAGATACTCTCTCGAATCCGGGTGGGAGTGGTGCGCGCGATCGATCTGCTGGAGATTCGCGGGAGCTACAAAGCCGACTCTCTGATCATGACGTTCCGGTTCGCCGGGCCGGTGCAGGCCGCGAGCGCGCGTGCAGCAAATTCGCTCGCGGGCTGGGTGAGTTCGATACTGACGAGAACACGGCTACCGGAAGCCCACCCGCAACGAATCAATTTGGAGGCAGTGCAGCGCTCGGCGTCGATTACGTGCTCGACCTGTTTTCGGCGGACTCAACCTCGGTAGACCTCGACCGGGTTTCGACAGGTAGCTCTTCGCGGGTCAGCGCCCAGTTCAGCGGCGACTCTCTGGTGGTCGAATCCCACTGAGCGCGCTTGGCAGCGACGATGGGAACTTCAAGTTCGCCGATGGTCATCGGCACTTCCGAACGTCCGACGGACCTTGCGCCCAACGCTGGAGTGTACACAGCGCGCCGTCCGGGCAGTATGCTGCAACCGGCGGCTACCAAGATGTCAGGTGCGGCGCCGGCCCCCTCCTTTGGGGCAGCGGTTTACCGCAAGGATTTGTCGCGCCGCTGGCGAATCGAGCGAGATCACTGACTCGCAGGGAGTAGTGCACGGAAGGCCGTCCGATCGGGCGGCCTTCTGTGTTGAAGCCGGGCGAGCAGGGCACTTATACCGATTCCATTTCTTCGCCGGCCACAGGGAGTTCCGGCTCCTGGGAAGGAGATTCGGCCTTGGTTTCAGCCTGCTCCGCAAATAAATTCAGCGAGCCCGTCTGAAGAGTGTCTCCGGGTCCCACCCTCATTGCGGCGAGCGCGTCCGCGAGCTGGGCGGCACAGATGTCATACACGTCCGCACGCGTCGGATTGGGCAACGCCTGCTCCCGGATTTGTTCCGCCCGCTCACGCCATTGCCCAACCAGCCGCTCAATGTGCGTCAGGTCCAACCCGTTTTCTTGCATAAACTCCAACGATTGCGCGGAAGGTACTCGCCTCAACTTACAACGTCGGCCCGGAGCAGAACAGAGAGCACGTCGCCAGGACGTTCAGCCTGGGCGGCGAGCACGCAGGTTGAGCCGCTGGTAATCGAGCGTGAATGGCGGCGTATCGGTGCTCGCCTCGGCGGTGAGTTCATGCAGGAACTGTGCAGCCAGAAGATCAGCACCGGCGTCCGTGAGCCTCGCCAGGTGGTGGCGCAGGACGACGGTTTCGATGAACATCCGGAACTCCCCGGCGGAAGGGAAGAAGGTCGGTGCCGGCTCCACGCCAACTTCGATGTCCACAAAGCCCGCTGCGCGGAGACGATCCCGCGTGCCAGGAGGATCCGCAAAGAACCAGGGCTCGCTCCACCCCTGAAATGCAGGAGCGAAGGGAGCCTGCGCCATCAGGGCGGCAGCCCGCCGGTGCAGTCGGTCCAGGTTCCCCTGGCCACCGCACTGCGCCACCAGCCACCCCCCTGGGCGGAGCGCCTGAAAAAGACCCGTGAACAGGCACGAGTGATCCAGCACCCAGTGAAAGGTCGCGGTGCTGAAGACGCCGTCCGCCTCCCGGTCCAGCTGCAGCGAGGCAAGGTCGGCGCGGATGAAGCGCACCCGCTCCCCGAATTCCGGCTGCAAGCGCGAGCGAGCCTCGGCGAGCATGTTTTCCGATTGGTCCAGCGCGATCACTCGGCCGTGGGGCAGGCGCCGGAGAAGTTCGGCGGTGAGCCGCCCGGAGCCGCAGCCGGCGTCCAGCACCGTTTCGTCGCCCCGCAGTTCGAGCCGCTCCAGCACACGCATCCCCCACCCGAACTGCGGCCCGGACACCCGGTGGTACGCCGCTGCGTTCCACTCGCGGTCGGTTGCTCCCGTCATGCTGTCTCGGGCGAGGCTACTGCTGCGGCTTCCCGGTCATGGGGACGAAGCGCACCGGCATGGTTCTCCGCTGGACCACCCCGCCGGGTGTTTTGGTGATAACCAGCATCTCCTGCTCTCCGGTACCGACCGGGATCACCATCTTTCCACCGACCGCAAGCTGGTCGATCAGCGCCTGGGGCACCTCGTCGGGGGCGGCGGTAACGACAATAGCCTCAAAGGGTGCTTGCTCCGGCCATCCCAGGTAGCCGTTCCCAGCGCGGACGTGGACGTTTCGGTAGCCCAACTCGGCAAGCGTCTTTCGAGCTCGTTCCGCCAGTTCCGGAATGATCTCGATGGTATACACTTCCCGGGCCAGCTCCCCCAGGATCGCGGCCTGGTACCCGGAGCCGGTTCCGATCTCCAGAACTTTTTTCCGCGGTGTTACCTCGGCGGCTTCGCTCATGTAGCCGACGATGTAGGGTTGTGAGATCGTCTGCTCGAAGCCGATGGGCAGCGGGTGGTCGGCATAGGCTAGGTGTGCCTCTGCGGGCGGGACAAAGCGGTGGCGGGGCACTTTGCGCATGGCATCCAGTACCCGCCGGTCCTGAATGCCGCGCGCCCGGATATGCTCCTCCACCATGCGTTGTCGCTGCTCCGCGAACCGATCCGGGACCGGTTCCGCACGTTGCATCTGAGTCGTCGTGGCGTCCTCGGAGTTTCCCACCCGAGCACAGCCCGCGGCTGGTAGGATCGCGAGGCACACAAGTCCGACAAAGCTGATTCGCATCACACCACTCCTGGTCGGTGTCAAATGGGGGTTAGCTACCCGTTTGCTGTGCAAGAAGTGGACATGGGCGAGTCACTCCGCCCGGGAGGGCGGTTGCCGTCCCTAGACGGGTCGTTCATCGGCCCGGCGGGCTGCGGTGCCGCGCTTTCGGTCCAGATGCAGGGAGAGCAGCGTGTAAAAGGCGGAAGGGATCAGCGAAACCCACATGAGCCACTGCGGCACGCTGGGATAGTTGGGCAACATCGCCGCGACCAATCCCAGCCATGCCAGCGATGCCGCCATTACCGGCAGGCGCCAGGGCGGAGGCGCGAGGTTCGGGTAGATGAACCGGACCGGGAGCACCGTCAACAACGCCAGCGCGATGATGACTACCGCGTTCACCCAGGGCCCGTAGTACCCGAACCACAGCCCCGCGTAGAACGCGATGATGTTCCAGTAGGAGGGGAAACCCAGAAAGAACCCGCCACCTTCGTCCTTGGCAGCCGTATTCGCGAACCCCATCAAGCTCGCCACCAGCGCAGGTGCCACCCACAGCAGCCCAGGCGACGGTAGCCACCCCATGCGCCACACCAGCAGTAGCGGCAGGAAAGTATAGGTGAGATAGTCTACGATGTCGTCGATGGTGCGGCCGTCGATTCGCGGCGCCAGCGTCTTCACGTGCCACCACCGGGCAAGCGGACCGTCCGTCGCATCGATGATCACCGCGATGACGAGCCAAAAGAACACCCAGCGCGCATCCGGCGTGGGGCGGCAGATCTCCGCCGCAGCCAGAAAGGCGAACACCACGCCCGAGGCCGTATACACGTGCACCGCATAGGCCTGAACCCTGGCGCGCGGAGTAGGTGTCATCCCCCGGACGGCCGGTCTTCTCCGGTTTGTGCCGCTGCAACCTGTTCCTCCACCTTTTCCTGGGCCTTGCGCTCATCACCAGGGCGCTTGCGAGGCTCCGGCTGCTCGGCTTCTGCCTCCGGCTCGTAACTCAGCTGGATGAACATGGGGAAGTGATCCGAGCCGACGTGCTCCAGCCGGCGCAGGGCAACCAGCTTGAAGTCGTTGGAGTGAAAGACATGGTCCAGCGGATACCGGAAGAGCGGGTTGTTGGCGTTGAAGCTGTTGTAGAAGCCCCTGCCCATGCGTGGATCAGCAGACCGCTCAGGCGCAAAGAGCTGGCTGGTGGGTGACCATGCCACATCGTTCAGATCGCCCGCCACCACTGTGGGGCAGTCCTCCTCGTCCCCGATCGCGCGCCCCACGATCACCAGCTCCGCGTCGCGCGGTGTGGACGGCTGGTCCCGGATGGGCTCCGGCGGCCGGGGGTGCAGCCCATGGAGAAAGATCCGGTTCCCGCTCGGCAGCTCCACCCCCGTGTGAATGGAGGGGACGTCCTCCTGCACCAGGAACTTCACCTGCGGATCGACCAGTGGAAAGCGTGAAAACAGGACCATGCCATAGTAGTTGTCCTGCGGCTGCAATACGGTATGGGGATGTGTCCGGGCGAGCAGCTCGAGAGCTCGCAGCCACGCGTCATCGGTTTCTACCGCCAGGAACAGGTCCGGATCGTTTTCCTGTACGACCCGCAGCACCCGGTCGTACTCCCGGTTCTCCCGCAGCACATTGCAGATGAGGAGCTTGAGCGTCGCCTCGGGGTGAGGCCGGGTGGTGCGTTTCACCCGGGTTGGCGCCGGGGGTGTGTACGGGTAGATCTTGCGGCACTGCCAGAGCATGGCAAGCACCGTGGCAGCCAGAAACACCCATTCGGCCGGGTGCGCACGGAAGAAAAAATCCCGTACAGCGCCGCGGACATCCCGGCCAACGCCGCGATCTGTACGCGCGGAAAGTCCCAGATACGAACGAGCCAGTGCGGGCTCCAGTGCAGAGCCAGCAGCGTGACGGCAACTGCAAGAAGACCCACGGCAACAACCGGCCACTGCAGCAGCGTGAGCATCCAGGACACTGGGGTGAGAGTGAGTCACCCGGTGAGCGACTCCTCCGAACAATAACCCTGCCGGGATTGAATTCGCTACGGACAGCACAAATATCACTGGTTGTGGCGTGCCGATTGCGGATTTCCCGTGATCTATCGGCAACGACTGCGGAAGCAGAGCGAATCCCGCTGAAAACATATGCCACAAATGAGCGCCGCGCCCCACGGGGTCTCCGCGACGGTCTCTGAGTACCCTGGACGCGGTGGTGATGATCGTCGGGCTGGTGCTCGGCGTGGGGATCTTCCGGGCGCCACAGCTCGTCGCCGCGAATTCGGGGAGCGGGACCATGTTCATCGGCCTGTGGCTGCTGGGCGGGCTGGTTTCGCTGATCGGCGCGCTCTGCTATGCGGAGATCGCCACGGCCTACCCCAACACGGGGGTGAGTACCATTTTTGTCTCGCGCGTTTGGGCGCCCGATTGGCTTTCTGTTCGCCTGGTCGCGGATGACGGTGCTGCAAACCGGCTCCTGGCGATCCTGGCGTTTGTCTTTGGGGACTTCGCCGCTCCGCTGCTCCCCTTTGGAGCGGGTGCGTCGCCCTTTCTGGCTGCGGCTACGGTGATCGTCCTCACCGCGGTGAATGTGGTGGGTCTGCGGCAGGCGCGGGGGCGCAGTACGTGCTGACCGCCGCGGTGGTGCTGGGGCTGCTGGTGGTGATCCTGGCTGGAATCGTTGTCGCGGGTCGAGTGGATACGCAGGCCGGGGAGGCGGTTTCCACCGGAGTCCCCACGATCGGCCTCGCCATGGTCTTTGTGCTGCTGACCTTTGGCGGCTGGAGCGAAGCAGCCTACCTGTCCGCCGAAGTGCGGGACGGACGACGGGGTATCAGCCGGGCGCTGCTCTGGGGGATCGGGGCGATCACGCTGCTGTACGTCGCCGCCAACCTCGCGTATCTGTGGGGACTCGGTGTCGGTGGGATCGCCACATCCGAGACCGTAGCGGCAGACCTGGTAGGTTCCGTGGTGGGAGACTGGGGTGGCGTCGTGATCAGCCTGGTCGTGCTGGCGGCGGCGCTCTCATCCGCGAACGCGACCATCCTTACCGGTGCCCGGAGCAACTACGCGCTCGGGCGGGATTGGGGACTCTTCGCCTGGCTGGGTACATGGCGTGACGAGGACAGCGCCCCGACGTACGCGCTCCTGGTGCAGGGCGGCATTGCACTCCTGCTGGTGGTATTCGGCGCCGTGGCGCGCGGCGGTTTCGAGGCAATGGTCGCGTACACGGCACCCGTCTTCTGGACCGTACTCTTGCTCACCGGAATCGCTGTGATGGTGCTGCGGAGACGGGAGCCGCAGACAACGCGCCCCTTTCGAGTCCCCCTGTACCCGCTGACACCGGTGCTTTTCTGCGCCACGTCGGCGTTCATGCTTTATTCGAGCGTGAGCTACGCCGGCGGTGGTGCGTGGTTGGGAGTAGCGGTGATGCTGGCCGGGGTGCCGCTCCTCTGGATCGCCGGACCCCGGCAGCTTGCGTCCGCGCGCCCCAAGAGTTCCCCCTCACCCTCTTGACCAGGAGAAACACGAATGCGCCTTTTCACCCGGATCGGTTTGATCGCCCTCGCGGCGCTGGTCGCGGTCCCGATCGGCTCCGCCCAGCAGCCGCCAGGTCTGGACGTTCCCTACGTCCCCACGCCGCCCGAAGTGGTGGCGCAGATGCTGGCGCTCGCCGCTCCCACCAAGAACGACGTGCTGTATGACTTGGGCTCGGGGGATGGCCGCATCGTGATTACGGCGGCGCAGCGCTTCGGCCTGCGTGGGATGGGCGTCGATCTGGATCCGAACCGAATCCAGGAAGCCAATGGCAACGCCAAGCAGGCGGGCGTCACCGACCGCGTACGCTTCGTCCGACAGGATCTGTTCAAGACCGACCTGCGTCCAGCGAGCATCGTCACGCTGTACCTGCTTCCCCGGGTCAATCTGGAGCTTCGGCCGCGGCTCTTCGAGCAGCTACGCCCGGGCACCCGTGTCGTATCGCACGCATTCTCCATGGAGGGGTGGGAGCCCGACAGTGTGGTGACAGTGAACCGGAACGAGGGAATCGGCTCGGCAACCGTGTACTACTGGGTGATCCCCGCACGGGTGGCGGGGACGTGGACCCTCACCACCCCCGAGGGGCGTCGCTATCCAGTCAAAGTCCAGCAGCAGTTCCAGCGCTTCACCGCGAACGCAACGGTGGGTGGGCGGAGTGCAGCACTCACCAATCCCAGGCTGGCAGGCAACCAGATCAGCTTCACTCTGACTGATAGTGTGAACGGGAGGCGGGTGACCCGGCAGTTTTCCGGGCGGGTGACGGGCAATGCCATGCGTGGCAACGTGGCCGGTGGGGGAGCGTGGACGGCGGCCCGGTGACGCTCGCACGGGTTATGCTGAGTATCGGCGGAGGTTCACTCACACCCTGGAAAAGCACGGGAGCATCGCATGGCCGCACCCTTCGTCACTCAGCCAGCCGCCGAGCCGAACCGTGTCCAGCGCTGGCTGGGCAGGGAGCCGAAAAAGAATGTGGTGGTGGAGATTCGCAACCTGCTCGCACGGGCACCGCGCGTGAGCGGCGTAAGGGAAACCGACATCCGCGCGGTTTCGGAGACGTACGACGTGGACCCCTGCCGGACCTTCCCCGCTGAGCTGGAGGCGATGTACGGCGAGTTCCTGTCCCACTGCCTCAATGACAAGGTTCTCAGTGACGAGGAGCTTTCGGACCTCCGGCACCTGAAGCGGCTCTTCGGGTTGCCCGATGTCGCGGTCGAGCGGGTGCACGAACGGGTGGTCGGGGAAGTTTACCAGGAAGGGGTTGCCGAAGCCGTCGCCGACGACCGCCTTTCCGCGGACGAGCGAAGCTTTCTCGCCCGGGTGCGGACGGAGCTGCTGCTCGCCGACCACGTCCGGGGGCGCATTACGCCCCGACCATCCCGCCCCAAGCTCGAAGCGGCGCTTGGATTCGCACCCGTGGACGAACCCCTGTCGGATGAGGAAAAGACAGAACTCGAAGCGCTGGCCCACAGCTTCGGCGCCGAGCTGGACCCGGATGGAGTCTCGCAGACCACGCTGGACCGATGGCGGCGGTACTGGCTGCTCGAGAACGCCGACCTGCCGCAGGCGCCCGCCGGGATCGAGCTCCACCCCGGCGAAATCTGCTATGCCCGGCGGCAGGTTTACTGGTACGACCTGCGCGCGCCGAGCGACCGGGACCGCTACGGTGGCGCTACTGCCTGGATGGCGGTCGCCGCGGGGCTGAGTCTGACTGCCCCTTCGGCGCTCCCCCGGCCGACCGAGGATAAAGGGATGCGGATGACGGATTCGGGGTGGGTGTTCTTGACCAATCGGCGGCTCGCCCTGATGGGCCGAAACGAGAACGTGGAGCTGCCGCTGAGTAAGGTCCGCCACTTCCTCCCTTGGAGCAACGGAATCGAGGTCCAGACCGGCCGCCGCAGGGGTGCGTTCCTGGAGTTCGACGCGGATGTCGACCTGTTCGCGCTTACACTGCGCAGGGCGTTGCGAGAGGCGCCAGATCGGCCTTTTTGATGTTTGCTAGGCACGGTCCATGCTCTAAATAAAGCAACGGGTTACAGTACGAGATCGGGAAGAGGTGTAGCAGGGTCACGGGTCGGATCGTGCGTACCGGCGAATGCCGGTGTGATTTCCGCCCGTCGTGCAGGAAGGTGTTCCATGTTCAAAAACTTGCCGTCGACGCTTGGAGTTCGAAAAAGCGTCTGGACGCCCTCCACCGTGATCGCTTCGGTCGCAATCCACGCGGCGGTGCTGGGTGCCGTATATTCGTCGGTGAATGCCGCGGACGAGGCTCAGAAGAAGGAGAACGAAGAGCAGCTGGTGATGCTCGAAATCAAACCCGAGCCGCCCAAGCCCCCCGAGCCGCCCCCTCCGCCGCCCCCGCCGCCTCCCCCTGAACCGGAGCCCGAGCCGGAACCGGAGCCGAAGCCCAAGCCCCAGGCCCCGCGGCCGGTGGTACCTCCGACGCCCCAAAAGCCCGCGCCCAAGCCGCAGGTGGCGAAGGGGACCCAAACCCTGAAGCCACCCGTGAAGCCACCCATCGGCATCCCGGCGGAAG
>JAUJOM010000006.1:0-20201 GCA_030447645.1 Longimicrobiaceae bacterium
TACTCGCCCTGGATAACTCGGCGCACCGATGGTTCTGGGACACCGAAGACACTGAAGACCGGAAGGCGACACTTGCTTCCTGGGCGTGGTGCCAGATCACCTTATCCGTTGCCGCAGCCGTGCTGCTGTCGGTCGCCGGGGACTGGCTCGCGCACATTCTGGTTGCTCGGCCCGATGCGGCCTTGTACATCAGACTGTCGGCGTGGACGCTACCGCTTGCGGCCTTCGGGATGGTCGCTACTGGGTGGCTGCGCATGCAGCGGCGCGCGTGGTCAACGCTGTTGCTTAATGTCGGGGCAGTCATTACCAATCTTTCGCTTACTGTCTGGTTTGTTGTGGGGCTAGACTGGGGGATCGAGGGGGTGTTTCGGGCTCAGCTCATTACTGCAGCCTCCACTGCATTGCTGACATTGGCAATCATGCGAGATTGGATTCACCCGCGGCACTTTCGCATCGAACGAAGTCGTTCGATGCTCGGATACGCGTTACCCCTTATCCCGGCCGCATTGGCATTCTGGGTTGTGAATGCAGTTGATCGCTTGTTTGTGCAGCGTTACACATCCACCGCCGAGGTCGGGGTGTACCAGGTGGGCTTCGCTATTGCGTCGGTGGTTGCATTGGGAACCCAGGCTTTTCAGCAGGCTTGGGGTCCTTTTTCACTTTCCATTCACAAGCAGGATGATGCCCGGGAGTTTTACGCCGAAGCATTGCTTGTGTATCTGTGGATTGCGTGCGCGGCGAGCATTGCAGTCGGAATTTTCGCCCCCGAGATCCTGCGCGTCTTTGCTACATCTGCATACCAGGGCGGGAGCCACGTAGCGGCGCTTCTTGCATTCGGGTACGTGATGATCGGCCTGACGTATATTGCGGCGCTCGGGCCGGGGTTAGCCCGGCAGACCAGTCCTATAGGCACAGCGGTAATTGGTGCTGCAGTCCTCAATATTGCGCTGAACTTCTTGCTCACTCCACGGATGGGGAAGGAGGGGGCGGCACTGGCCACGCTGCTGTCGCAGGCGCTGGTTCCGCTGTACCTGTTCCGGCGGTCGCAACAGCTTTACCCAATCCCGTATCGCTTTGGACCAGCGTTCGTCCTCGTGTCCCTCGCTGCTGCGTTAACCTGGATCGGTGCAGGCTTGCACTTACACAATACTTGGCTCAGCGTGCTGGCGAAGTTGGCTCTGCTCGCGATGTTCGTTCCGGCGTTGTTTGTGCTTGAGATTGTACGCCCATCTCACCTCTTCCGCCGGCGTGGCGTAGTTGATGCCTGATGTTGAGCAGCCGCTCGCCTGGCCCTACGCTTGTGGGATCAGTTTAAGGGTCGGGGGTCTTGCAGCGTTGCACTTTGGCGGACTGCGGCCCGGATCCCGAGGGGATGTGGATAGACGTTTAGCGCGGTGGCGTGACGAAATATCCCGAGCTGAACGTAGTTGGCCCATGTCCCCTCGTCGAACCGCTGACACTGTCAGCGTGGGCGGGATAATGTACTCCTGAAGCGGTGTAGGGGTGGGCCATGCGGACGAGACAAATACCAGTAATGGCATCATGAAAGTTTTCATTGGCCTGACCGAGGTCGCGGGATACTGCGCAGGCTTGAAGACCGGACTCCATCGCCTAGGTGTAGGCTGCACATTCATTGACCTGAACGGGCACCCTTTTCACTACGCCGGAAACGACAAGCCGACCGGTCTGATTCGTTGGGCTACCTGGCTCGGGGAGAGACGTGCGCGCGCTGGATCGATGAGCGGGCGCGTGCTCTGGAAAGCCGTGCAAGAAGTCCTCAAGCCTTTGCTGTTTCTGTGGGCGGTTCGTAGGCATGACGCCTTCATCTTTGTGTACGGGTCCACGTTCCTGCATTACATCGACCTTCCCATTCTCAAGTTCCTCAGGAAAAAGATCATCTACGTTTTCGTCGGGTCCGACTCACGCCCACCCTATATGGACGGATTTGTCTTTCCCGTTGACCAGGATATCAGGGTACGCGAGCGAATCAATGCAGCCCGGCGGGCCAAGCGGGCTATCCGATCGATAGAACGGTACGCCGACGTCATAGTCAACCAGCCGACGACCGGCCAGTTCCACGAGCGTGCGTTTGCGTCAGGGCTGTTGATCGGCTTTCCGCTGGCGCAGAAAGCTGGTGAACCAGCTGGTGTCCCGCGGACTTCACCGGGAGCAGTCCGCATCCTGCACGCGCCCTCAAAGCCCAGGGGCAAGGGAACTGTGGCGATCCGTGGTGCGATCGAGTCGCTGAAGCGCAAGGGACACCGAATAGAGTTTGTCGAAATCACCGGTCAGCCGCATGCGGCGGTGCGGCGGGAACTTGCCCGGTGCGACTTCGTCGTCGATCAGCTTTACTCCGACACGCCTATGGCGGGGTTCGCCGGCGAGGCGGCCACGTTCGCGAAGCCTGCCGTGGTCGGCGGCTACTACGCGGAAATGATTTCCCGAGATGTCCCCAGCGAGGCGGTTCCCCCAAGTCAGTATTGCCATCCGAACGATGTAGAGCGGGCGATCGAGACGTTGATTACCGACGCCGCATACCGCCGGGAGCTTGGTGCGAAGGCGCAAGCGTTCGTTACCGAGATGTGGTCGCCCGAGCAGGTGGCGGCGCGATACCTCCGCCTTCTCGAAGGCGATATTCCCGCCGAGTGGATGTACGAGCCTGCCGGCATTCGGTACGTGCACGGGTGCGGCCTGCCCGAGGATCGAGCCCGGGAGCTCGTCGCGACGGTGCTGGAGGTCGGCGGCACCGCTGCGCTGCAAATCAACGACAAGCCCGAGCTGGAGGCCGCCTTCGTCGAGTTCGCGTGCGGTGACCGCCGCGCGCACCCGACCACCAGCGGAGCCACGTAGCAACAAGACATGCCAGCGCGGACGGACTGACACTGTCCGCCTCCTCAACATGCCCGCGATCTCCAGGCTCCGCAGGACGAGAATCCGCTCCGCGGGCATCGTACTCGCCTCCGAGAGTGCCAGGTTGCTATTGCTCACACTCCCGCATTAACTTGTCGGGTTATACTTGCCTTTTTCCACGCTGCATCTCATCCGGCTTCACCTGGATGATGCGACCGTGTGAAACCGGTTTTTGCGGGGCCGGTCAAGGCAGAGGCCCCCCAGAACCAGTCTTGTGCGTGCGCCGCTCCGAAAAGTGTCGGGGTGGGTAAAAAAAGAACTGGGTTGCTTTATATACATGTGCGGGATCTTCGGACTTACAAATCGTAACGCTGTACCTCTTGCGACCGAGGTGCCTCGAGCGGCCCTCGAGCGACTTGAGCATCGCGGGCCTGATGACCTGGGATGGCTCACCTTCACCACCGGGTGCGTGCGCCGCGGGCGTGAGGTGGACGAGGCCATGGCGGCGGAGGCCATGCTCCTGCACCGCAGGCTGTCCATCCTCGATCTGTCCAGCGCCGGCTGGCAGCCCATGAGCACTGCGGACGGGCGTTATCACCTGACCTTCAACGGGGAGATCTACAACTACCTGGAGTTGCGCCAGGAGTTGCAGCGTCTTGGGCACACCTTTCACTCCGAAACCGACACCGAGGTTTTGCTCGCGGCGTTTGCACAATGGGGTGCGGCATCGCTGAACCGGTTCGTCGGCATGTTTGCATTTGCCATTCTCGATTCTACCGAGCGCAGGTTGTTCCTCGCGCGGGATTGCTTCGGCATCAAGCCGCTATACCATGCCCGCTGGCGAGACGGGTTCGCGTTCAGCTCCGAGATCGAGCCGCTGCTTGATCTGCCCGGGGTGGGCCGCACGGCGCATCCCCAGAACGTGTACGACTATCTACGCTTCGGGCTGACGGACCACGGGCCCGAAACACTGTTTGCAGACATCAAGCAGCTGCAGCCCGCGCACTATTTGGATCTTCCGCTGGACGACCCGGCCGCCGCTAGGCCGGTGCGGTACTGGAACCTTGATCTTGATCGGCACTCCGATCTTTCCTTCGAGGAGGCGGCCGAGCGCATGCGGGATCTCTTTGTGGAGAGTGTGCGGCTGCATTTGCGCAGTGATGTACCGGTGGGAGCGGCGCTGTCCGGAGGGATCGACTCCTCGGCGATAGTGATGACCATGCGGCAGCTGCAGCCGGATCTGGATCTCCATACGTTCAGCTACGTCGCCAGCGAAGCTGGCATCAATGAGGAACGGTGGATGGATCTGATTGGCAGTGAGGCGAAGGTTACGGCCCACAAGGTGCGCCCGGATCCCGGCGATCTCGTCGGGGACCTGGAGAGCCTGCTTCGCGCCCAGGAGCTGCCGTTCAGCAGTACGAGCATGTACGCACAGTACCGTGTGTTTGCTCTCGCGCGGGACGCGGGAATCAAGGTAATGCTGGATGGGCAGGGAGCGGACGAACTGCTCGCGGGCTACCCCGGCTTCCTCGCGGCCCGGCTCGCCTCGGTGCTCACGCGGGGGGCGTGGCGTGAGGCCGGGCAGGTGCTGAATGCGGCCGCGGGCTCCGTCATGGGGGGACGTCTGGGAACGCTGGCGCGCGCGGTTCGGTATCTGGTTCCTGGCTCCCTGGAGGGGGCTGCACGGGGTGCCATCGAATCGCGGGTAACACACCGTTGGATCAGCTCCGGGTGGTTGCGCCGCCACGACGTGAGCCCGATGTCGATTCGGCTGGGGTTTGGCACCAACGCCTTCCGCGAACGTCTCCACCAGGCGCTTACCGAGACCAGCGTTCCCACGCTGCTCAGGTACGAGGACCGGAACTCCATGGCTTTCTCCATCGAAAGCCGGGTCCCATTCCTCACCCCGGAGCTGGCGAGCTTTGCCTTCTCTCTCCCGGACGAGTACCTGATCGCTCGGGACGGCACGAGCAAGGCGGTGTTCCGGCGCGCGATGCGGGGAATCGTTCCTGACGCCATTCTGGACCGGCGGGACAAGATCGGGTTCGCCACGCCGGAACGACGATGGCTGCTGGAAATGCGCCCGTGGGTGGAATCCATTCTGTTCGGCGCCCGGGCCGCCTCGATCCCGGCGCTCAATATACCGGCGCTGCGGCGCGACTGGGAGGATCTGGTCCAGGGGAAGAAGGTGTTCGACTTCCGCGTGTGGCGGTGGATCAATCTGGTGCTGTGGGCTGAACGCTACGAAGTCCAGTTCGACTGATCGTGCAAGAACCGCCATCAATGATGCACATCGTCACCGTGGTCGGAGCCCGCCCCCAGTTCATAAAGGTCGCGGCGGTCTCCCGGGTTCTGCGCGGCACTCCCGGGGTTCGCGAAACGCTGCTCCACACGGAGCAGCACTACGATGCCAATCTTTCCGACATCTTCTTCGACGAGCTGGAGATCCCGCCTCCGGATTACCGTCTTGGGATCCGGTCAGGGTCGCACGGAGCACAGACGGGAAGAATGCTGGAGGCTATCGAGACCGTGCTGCTGGACGAGAAACCCGACTGGGTGCTGGTGTACGGTGACACGAACTCCACACTCGCGGGCGCAGTGGCCGCCGCGAAACTCCACATTCCGGTGGCCCACGTGGAGGCCGGACTTCGGTCGTTCAACCGCAGGATGCCGGAGGAGATCAACCGTATTCTAACGGATCACTGCTCGGACCTGCTGTTCGCGCCGACCGACGCCGCGGTGGCGAACCTGGAGCGCGAGGGCGTGGCCGCCGGCCGGGTTCACTGCGTGGGTGACGTCATGTACGACGCCTCGGTCTACTTCGGGGGCAAGGCAGAGCGGACCAGTGTCATCCGGGAAGAGCTGGACCTCGAGCCACAAGGCTACGTTCTGGCCACGATTCACCGCGCCGAGAACACCGATGATTCCCGGCGGCTGCGGGCGATCGCCGCGGGGCTCGCGGCGGTTGCGCGCCAGCTGCCGGTTGTCTTGCCCCTTCACCCGCGCACTCGCGCAGCGTTGCAGCGGGAGGGGATCTATGAAACGTATGCGGCAAGCCTGCGGATGATCGATCCAGTCGGGTACCTGGACATGACCATGCTCGAGAAGTCCGCACGGCTGATTGTGACTGATTCGGGTGGCGTCCAGAAGGAGAGTTTCTTTCACGGTGTGCCGTGCGTAACGCTCCGCGACGAAACCGAGTGGGTTGAGCTTGTCGAAGCCGGGTGGAATTGCCTGGCGCCGCCGGGCACCTCGCAGGCTGTCGCGGAATGCATCCTGGACGCTCTCCACACCGCCCCATCCGCTGAGGAGCGGCCGTCGCTGTACGGCGGCGGGCGCGCCGCCGAGCGTATTGCGCGGTTCCTCCGCGCCCGGGCGTAACGTTCATGCGAATTCTGATCGTGTCCTATGCCTTTCCGCCCTACAACGGCATTGGGGCCGTCCGGCTTGGAAAGATGGCGAAGTACCTCATCGAGCTGGGCCATGACATTCGTGTTCTGACGGCAGCCGACCAGCCCGTTCCGGCCACCCTTCCGCTGGAGATACCCGCCGAGGCAGTGTCATCTACACCCAGGATCGACCTGCACAAACCAGCGGAGCGGGCGGTCAGGACCTTTGCCGGGAACACCCCGAAGGGGGACGTTCCTCGCGGGAAAGCATGGCAATTCCTCAGGAAGCGAGTTTGGTCCGTTTACCGCAACGTGCTCTGCTTCCCGGACACTGAGGCAGGCTGGTTCCCGTATGGTTACCGCGCCGGTTCTCGCCTCATTCGGAGCTGGAGGCCGGATGTGATCTACGCCAGCGGGATGCCGTTCACATCACTGGTCGTCGGCCATGCGCTCGCGCGGCGGCACCGCGTGCCGTGGGTTGGTGAGCTTCGTGATCTCTGGACGGACAATCCCTACGCCACCTATCCGCCCATCCGCCGCCAGGCCGAGGCCCGATTGGAGCGGCGCGTTCTTGGCTCGGCTGCCGGCCTGGTGACGATCTCCGAACCGCTCGCCGACGTCCTGCGAACAAAGTACGACGCGCCGGTGAAGGTGGTTCTGAACGGCTTCGACGCCGAGGACTTTCCACCTGCAGCGGCGGCCCCCGCAGGTCAGTTGTTGAGAATCGTTTATACGGGCATGATCTATGAGGGACGAAGAGATCCGTCCGCTCTTTTCGAAGCTCTGGGTCGGCTCGGTCCCCTGGCCGAGCACGTGCGCGTGGAGTTTTACGGCCCGTATCTCCATGTTGTGGAGGAGCTCGCGAGCAAATTCGGCGTCCGCCGGCTCGTCACCGTCAACGCTTCGGTTCCATACAGCGACGCGCTGCGGCTGCAAAGTGAGGCCGACGTCCTGCTTCTTCTACTCTGGAACGACCCACGGGAGCAGGGTACTTATACGGGCAAGCTTTTCGAGTACCTCGGAGCTCGCCGCCCCATTCTCGGCCTGGGCAAGCCGGATGGCGTGGCGGGCGAGCTGATCACCAGCCGGGACGTGGGTGTGGTGGTCAACACGCCCGAGGCCGTGGAATTGCAGTTACGCGCGTGGATTCGAGCCAAAATGCAGGATGGAGGGATTGCATCCCCGCGGGCGGACGCGGTGCACGGGCTATCGCGTCGCGAGCAGGCGGCAAAGCTGGAGGCGTTCCTCCGGGAAGTGGTTGGGCAGAGCGAAGGGGCCATGTCGGCGTGACGGCCCAGGAGTCCAGAAGCGTGCTGGTGTTTTGCACGCGTGCCCCGAAGGGGCCCGGCTATTTCCTATGCCGGGGCGTCGTGCTACATTTGTTTGTATCCGGACAACTCCAAGGCTAGGCTGCCAGTGCGCCGACCTACACTTCGAACCAGCGAATCAGGCTCGCTGCTTTCATGATTGTGGTTGTGGACTACAAGATGGGCAATGTCGGTTCCATCTTGAATATGCTGAAGAAGATCGGCGCACCCGCTCTTGTTTCGTCCAATCCGGCGGACATCGAAAGCGCTGACAAGCTGATCCTGCCTGGAGTGGGAGCTTTTGACCACGCCATGGCGCGGATATGTGAGCTCGGCCTGTTGCCGGCGCTCAACGCCAAGGCGTTGGTGGACAAGACGCCGGTTCTGGGGATCTGCCTCGGCATGCAGCTGTTCGGCCGGGGGAGCGAGGAAGGGAAGCTTCCGGGTCTCGGCTGGCTCGAGTGTAGCTCGGTCAAGTTCCGTTCGGACGCGGCTCAGCCCGGGCTCAAGATTCCGCACATGGGCTGGAACCGGGTAGAGCCGAAGCACGATGCCTCCATCTTCAAAGGCTTGGAGGAAGATCACGGTTTCTATTTCGTCCACTCCTACCACGTCGTTTGCGAGCGCGCCGAAGACGTGTTAGCCACGGCGCGCTACGGGCATGAGATCGTCGCTTCCGTGCAGCGGGGAAACCTGCTCGGGACGCAGTTTCACCCGGAGAAAAGTCACAAACACGGTCTGCGCTTGCTCAAAAGCTTCGCCGAGATGCGGTGAATTGCTGAAGACGCGGGTGATTCCCTGTCTGCTGCTTCGGAACGCGGGTCTGGTGAAAACGATCAGGTTCCGGAGCCCGGCTTATGTCGGTGATCCGATCAACACGGTCCGTATCTATAATGACAAAGAGGTCGATGAGCTTATATTACTCGATATCACCGCCACGCCCGAAAAGAAAAAGCCGCAGTTCAAGCTGATTGCTGAGATTGCGAGCGAGTGCTTTATGCCATTTGTTTATGGCGGCGGAATCCGCTGCCTTGAAGACATCGAGTTCCTTTTCGCTCTGGGAGCGGAGAAGATAGCTCTCAACACGTATGCTCATGAGAACCCCGCGTTCATCGAGGATGCTGCCCGGCGGTACGGTAGTCAGAGCGTCATCGTTTCCATTGACGCGAGGAGGGACTGGTTTGGACGGTATCAAGTGTACAGTCACAGTGGAGCGAAGCCCGTCGCGATGGACCCCGTCCGTTGCGCCCAGCGTGCAGAGCAGCTTGGGGCAGGGGAGATTCTGCTGACCTCCATGGACCGGGACGGCACGTTCGAGGGCTATGACGTCGATCTCCTGAAGCGGGTAACGGCTGCCGTAGCCGTCCCGGTGATCGCCTGTGGCGGTGCCGGCAGGATCGCGGACTTTGGGATTGCCGTCCGCGAAGGCGGCGCGTCGGCCGTAGCGGCGGGAAGTATGGTGGTTTACCAGGGGAAACACCGTGCCGTCCTCACGAACTTTCCGTCCAAGGTGGAACTGAAGAAAGTACTTGGGTAACCAGCTAGCGGAGATATGAACACAGCAGAAAATGCGCAGCTCCTCGTACCCGCGGATTCTGGCAGATTGCCGGAAGAAAGCCGACGATGCCTTGCATCCAAACGCTACTGCGCCCGCTGCTTGTACGATGACCGCACGCCCGCGATTGTGTTCGACGGGAAGGGCGTATGCAACTACTGCCAGCTCCACGATCAGCTCGACGCCGAATACCCGACCGGGATTGCAGGCGAAGCCAAGCTGCGAGCGATGGCTGATGAGATTCGCGCTCATGGCCGCGGCAAAAAGTTCGACGTTGTGGTGGGGGTCAGCGGTGGCTGTGACTCGTCTTATCTGCTTTACAAGGTCAAAGAGCTTGGCCTGCGTCCGCTGGCGGCACACTTCGACAACACCTGGAACTCGACGATCGCGGTTGAAAATATCCATCGAATGCTGGAAAAGCTCGATGTGGAGCTTTTTACCCACGTCGTGGATAACGAGGAATACAACGACATTTACCGCGCGTTCATGCTGGCCGGCGTCCCGGACGTCGAAGCACCAACGGACATTGGCCTGGCGGCGACAATTTATAGGGCGGCGGAGAAGTACGGCATCAAGTACACAGTGGAGGGGCATTCATTCCGTACCGAGGGCGTTGCTCCGCTCGGTTGGTTTTACATGGACGGCAAGTACATAAACAGTGTCGTCAAACGCTTCGGGAACTACCGGCAGCACAGGTTGAAGACCTTCCCGAATCTCTCGTTGACTCAGTTCCTGAGATACATGTTGGTCAGTCGAGTCCAGAGGATTCGGCCCCTTTACTGGATCGATTATCGCAAAGAGGAAGTGAAGAAGTTTCTTACGGATGAGTTTGGCTGGCAGTGGTACGGCGGTCATCACCTGGAGAATCGCTTCACCGCCTTTTATCACAGCTATTTTCTTCCGCGGCGGTTCGGTACCGACATGCGCGTGCTTGGATACTCCGCCCTCGTCCGTTCTGGCCAGATGACGCGAGGAGAAGGATCGCGTCTGCTGCAGGAGCCGCCGATGTGCGACCCGGAAATCATTGAAATGGTCAAGACGCGGCTCGGATTCTCGGACGATGAGTTCGAGCGCATGATGACGCAACCAAAACAAACCTACCGGGAATTCGAAACCTACAAGCCCACTTTCGAGCGGCTGCGGCCACTCTTCTGGCTCATGTACAGAATGGACATGATTCCCAAGAGCTTTTACATCAAATATACGTCGAGAACGAACATCTAATATATAAGATGCTTGAGGCCACATTACGGGAGCTGAAAGGCTAAAGGCATGCTCAACCTGAATCAGCACCGACGCGGAACGTCGGTTGCCAGCCAGCCGGTGATCTTTGTGCTCCTGTGGAACCTCCCGGAGCAATGAGGATCTTTGCCGGTCTGGCTGAGGTTTGTGGGTACTACGGGAACTTGAAGCGGGGCTTCGACGAACTGGGTGTGGAGAGTGTCTTTGTCACTCAAGACGACCATCGATTTGGTTATGCCGGTGGCGACACCAACAACCTGTTCGTCAGATGGGTGAAATACACCCGGCGGAGGCGCGCCTCCACGTCCTCGCGGCGCCTCCTTCCGAGGGCTGTGTGGGTAGCTCTCGAAGTCCCCGCGCGAGTCCTGTTATTCATCTGGGCGGTGACCAAATTCGACGTGTTCATCTTTGGTCTGGGCACGAGCTTCTTCGGATTTCGTGAGTTTCCGCTGCTCAAGCTGATGCGGAAGCAAATCATCTGTGTTTTCCACGGTTCCGACGAGCGCCCAGCTTACATCGACGGCGGTGTTTTGGCCGCGAGTCCCGGCCTCGGCGCTGACGACCTCATCCGGATAACGCGGGCCCAGAAGTGCCGGCTTCGCAAGGTTGAGCAATATGCGGACGCGATTGTAAGTCATCCGCTCTCCGCGCAGCTTCATCGGAGGGAGATCGTTCCCTACCTGTGGATGGGTCTGGCCTATCACATTACCGCGCCATGCGCAGCACCCGGGAGCCGACCTGGCGGCGTCCGCATTCTCCACGCGCCCTCCGAGCCAGAAGCCAAGGGCACACCGCACATTCGGCGGGCAATCGAAAACCTGCTGGCGAAAGGTTACTCGATCGATTTTGTCGAGATCACCGATAGGCCGAATGCGGAAGTGCTGGATGAGCTGGCCCGGTGCGATTTCGTGGTGGATGAGATGTGGAGTGATTCGCCCATGGCCGGGTTTGCCGCGGAAGCCGCCTTTTCAGGAAAGCCGGCGGTAGTCGGCGGATACGGCTGGGAGCACCTGCTCGGATCCATGCCCGCCGACGAGATTCCGCCGAGCCAGCTGTGCCATCCAGACGCCATCGAGGCTGCCATCGAGCAGTTGATCGTAGATGAGGTGTACCGTCTGGAGCTCGGAAGGAGGGCGCGCGAGTTTGTTGAAACCAACTGGACCCCCCGCAAGGTAGCTGAACGATATCTTCGCTTGATCGAGGGGAGTGTTCCCGCGAAGCGGTTTTGCCAGCCGGACGACATCCGCTACCTGCAGGGTTGCGGTATATCCGAGCAACGGGCCAGGGAGTTGGTCCGGCGCGTGGTTGAGCAGGGAGGGCCGGGTGCGCTACAGCTGGGAGACAAACCTGAACTGGAGCAGGTCTTTATTGAGTTCGGTCAAGGCGACGCCCGCTGAATGCTCAAGCAGTTCCTAAAAGACAGTGCGATCTATGGCGCGGCGAGGCTCCTGGTTCAGGGTATCTCACTGTTTCTGATTCCGGTGTACACGCGCGTGCTGTCACCCGCGGAATACGGAATGCTGGACATGCTTACGGTCTTCGCGAGCCTGGTGACCCTGACGGTTGCATTGGAGGTTAGCCAGGGTGTCGCCCGGTACTTTCCGGATACGGAGAGCGCCGACGACAGGATCGGGTATGCCTCTACCTCCCTGTGGTTCACGCTCGGCGCATATACAGTGTTCGCGATGGTCGCTCTTCCGTTCGCCTCCGCGCTAAGCGAGTGGTTGCTGGAGTCCGACAAGCACCAGAGCCTTGTACGGGTGGCAGTGCTTTCAATCTGGGGCAACGGGCTGTTCTACCTGGTGCACAATCAACTCCGGTGGGCCTTGCAGCCCAAGCTCTACACTGTTGCGGGCATAGCCTATAGCCTTGTTTCGCTTGGAATGGCCGTGGTATTGGTCCTGGTGTTCAAGCTGGGCGTGGTTGGCTTTTTTGTGGGTCAACTGCTCGGAAGCATGGTGGGTGTGGGGATGGGGCTCTACTTTGCCCGCCACAGCTACCGGTGGTACTTTGACCACGCAAAGCTCAGGGAGATGCTGCGCTTCTCAGTCCCGCTCGTACCCGCGAGCGTCGGCGTTTTCGTCACCCTTTACATCGACAGAATCGCCATCAAGGAGTTGATGACTCTCGCCGATGTCGGCATCTTTGGGATTGGATATCGGCTTGCGGCCATGGTGGGCCTGCTGATGGTCGGTATCCAGGGTGCGCTCACTCCTCTGGTCTACACGCATTACCGCCGCGCGGAGACGCCGGGCGAACTCGCCCGCATCTTCCGCTACTTCATGGTTCTGGCCCTGTTGGTCTGCCTGGGAATCACGATGTTCTCGCGGGAAATCCTGGTTGTCTTTTCAACACCGGACTACTACGCTGCGGCGGCAATCGTTCCCTTGCTCGCCGCGGCGATTCTGCTCTCCAACATGTACATCTTCGCGCCCGGGCTGGACATCGCCAAGAGAACGGGGGTGAGCGCGGGCCTGCGTATCACGGGAGCGGGGTTGAATACCGGTTTGAACTTTGCTCTCATTCCCATATGGGGCATCTGGGGCGCTGCGCTGGCTACCTTTCTGAGCGCGCTGCTCATCTTTGCTGCCTACATGGTGTTCAGCCAGCGGTTGTACTTTGTCCCGCATTCGTGGCGTCCCCTGGGCCTGGCGGTTCTCGCGGCGACCGGAGTGTTCCTTGTAAGCACCCAGGTGAATATCGCAGCCTGGGCTGACATACTCATCAAATTGGGATTGCTGGGCGTTGCCGCATGGGCATTCACCCAGGTGGGCTTGATCGATGCAGCCGAGGTGCGGCGCGGCTTCGCGTATCTGCGGCCGGTACGCTCGACTTCGGCGGCCTAGGGGTTGACGCTCCGAAGCAGGATGGTCACTCGGCGGCTATTCACCAAGCTCCTCCTCGGTCGGGGATTGGTACTTGCACCCTGGCCTCTGCTCGCTGGCCGCTACCGGGCGGACAGCCCACAAACGCTGGTGCGTGGGCCAAAGTCAGTCTTCAACGTCCGCAATTTCGGCGCGGTCGGCGACGGCTGGACGGACGACACTGCTTCGATCCAGGGCGCGATCAATGCGGCTGGCCGTTCCCAGGCAACCGTGCTTTTCCCCCCCGCCACATACATCGTCACGCAACTCCATCTCTTGGCGGGAGTGACGCTGGAAGGCTACGGTGCGACCCTCAAGCGCCCAGATGCCACCCCGGCGAGCCCGCTGGGAAAGTTCGGCCGAATGCTCACAACGGGGCAGAACCCGTGGGATAGCGAGCTGGACTCGCCGCTGCTTGTGATCCGGGGATTACGCGTTGATGGCAATCGCGCGAACCAGGGTGCCTACACGAAGTACGAGCTGGAGCACGCGCACCTGATCTTTCTTCACGCGGCAACGCAGAAGGCGGGAAAGCTGCGAGCACTCCTCGAAGATGTATCGCTCGTCAACAACGTCGCCGACGGCCTTTCGGTGTACACCAACTGCTCGGTGCAGGTAAAGAATCTCTATGCTTCGGAGTGCTTCCGGGGCGGGCTTGTAATCACTGGAGGCTACACCGACATGCAGGTAACTGGATACCAGGAGCGCAGCACTGTGCACCGGTACGGCATCAATATCGAAGTCGATGCCGCCGGCTTCGGGAACTCGTACGCCATCGAGCTGGACATGCGGGACGTGGACATATCCGGGGGGTTCGATGTTGGCGTCCTCCCGCGATCGCGGGTCCTGGGATCGAACATCCGTTCCGGTCCTGGCTTTCATCTCTACGCCATCGGATCTGGATTCGATGGATCCGCAGCAGCTTCC
This sequence comes from Longimicrobiaceae bacterium, assembly GCA_030447645.1. Classification (GTDB taxonomy): domain Bacteria; phylum Gemmatimonadota; class Gemmatimonadetes; order Longimicrobiales; family Longimicrobiaceae; genus JAUJOM01. The sequence goes on from JAUJOM010000006.1 coordinate 14,135, forward strand.
AGATCGGTGAATTTCACGTCACGCAGAACCGCGTGGTCCGGTCCGCTTTCATCTTTACGCACGACTGCGAATCTCGATTCAAAGCAGCAGTCAGATCGGAGAATTTGCCGGTACGGAGCAGGACGTGCTATTTGACGACTGCGATTTACTGTGGCGAGACAAACGACACCCACGGCTCGGTGCAGCTCCAGACTCACGACGCCCCGGCGTGCGTCCGTGGCGGACGTGTACTCACGGGAGGGTACACCGACATGCAGGTTACGGGCTACCGCGAGCGCGGCACGCTGCACCGGTATGGGATCAATATCGAGGTCGATGGATCCGGCTTCGGGAACTCGTACGCCATCGATGTCAACATGCGGGACGTGGACATCTCCGGGGGGTTCGATGTGGGGGTCATAGGTGGATCTCACGTCCAGGGATCCAACATCCGGTCCGGTCCGGGCTTTCATCTTTACGCACCCGGCTCCCGAATCTCGATTCAAAGCAGCAGCTTCCAGATCGGAGAATTTTCCGGCACTTGGGACCGTGTGGTTTACCCGCAGGACGTGCTATTTGACGACTGCGATTTCACTGTGGCGGACACCGCGGGTACAAAGGGACCCCGCTCTTTTGCGGCGATCCACACGTACTGGCAAATTTCCGGTGGCAGGGCCACCAACCAGACTCTCCGGTTCAAGGATTGCCGCTGGCACGCGGGACCCAACATCAAAGCTGTCGACACGCTCTATGCGATCTATACGGAGGCGGACGAGCTCGCCCTGGGTAACCAGGTTCTGGTCGAGCGGGGCAACATCTCACCCGCGTACGACTATGGCGTATACATCAAGCAGGGGGGACGTGCCGCCATCACCGGGACGGAAAACGCCGCCGCGGCGCCCTACGCGGCGTATGGGTCCGGCATTTACGGAGTGGAGTTGCACGTGGATGGTGTACAGATCCAGGACACGCGTCCGAAGTGACGACCAGCGGGTTGTGGCTGCGCTCGATCAATGCCAATGACGGTATTGCCTTTGCGGAGTGCAGTGCTCAGTTCCATCGGAGGGTAGAGGTTCGACACCCGGGTACAGGGATCTCGATGATTACAGGTATTCTACTCAACCAGGCCAAGCGCTGTCCCTGGTGTGGAGAAAGTACGATGCGGGAGCGAGTGCCTTTCCTTTTGAAGCCAGTAAAGGCCCTTTTGGGGAGTCGGTGCAGCTACCGTGAGTGCACTGCATGCCGCCGGAAGTGGCTCGCCTTTCACCCGGACTGGAAAAAGCAGGAGTCTGGAGAGCGCTGAGCACGGCGGCCCCGTGCATCACTGCGCTCTGGCCATGCACCGGGTAGGCTTCCAGGTTGCCGCGGCAACATCCGTATTCGTCGCCACCCACTCGTAGAACCCTCCCGCACAGCGGACGTTCATGCGGTAAACGTCTCCCTTCAGACCAGGGGTGGACACCCTGGTGGGATCCGCCTCACCCACGATGATGCGCGCGCCGAGATACCGATTTTCCACGAACGAGAGCTGGTATCCCAGTCGGTTTTTTTGCCGTCCCAGTACCACGTTCTTGTGCACGATCGTGTTTGCCGGGTCGCCTCGCACGATGAACATATACGCTCCCTGGCCGGTGTAACCGATACTGTCCAGCACCACGTTCATGTAGCGTTTGTCGGTGGCATAACCGTCGAGCCGGAGTCCCTCCGCGGCCGCGATCCTGATGGCCTTGATGGACCAGTTGCCGCCTGCCTCCATCCCCATGCCGCGCGTGAAGCCCGGACCAATCGAGCCACCCTCAACCACCAGCTGATTTTTATAGGGGGCAACATCCTCAACCGTGCTGATGCCGACCACCGCATCGCTGGGGGCAAACGTGCCGATCGTCACAAACTTGCAGTTACGCAGCCGAAGATGCTGGCCCTCATACTGTCTGCCTCCGCCCAGATTCCACCACACGCGCAGGCCGACAAATAGTCGATCCGGACGCGGCCGCGCGCCTTGTGCGGTGACGCGGAATGCGCAGTTCGAGAATTCCAGATCGTGCGCGTAAACCACTCGATTGAGCGTGGAACTCGTCTCCCCCACTGTAAAGGTGCAGTTCTCGAATTTCGCTCGGCTTCCGGGGCCACTCTGAACGTGGAATGCGGGCGCGTCGGAGGTCACGTTGCTTGCATGCAGCTCGCTGCCGCCCGTGACCGAAAAATCGGAGTACGCGTGGAGATGGATGTTTGTGAAGCGCATGCCGGTTTTCAAGCTGCCGCCGTAGCCGGCGCCGTCGACCTCCACGTCAATCCCTCGTGCCCGTTCAGAGTCCCACGCCAGCGAGCCCGTGGTGGTCAGTCCGTTCACTGTCACCTTGCTGTGGCCGCCCGTCACCACCAGGCCTCCACGGAACATGTTGTGAGCGGAAACCTTGCTCACCTCCACATCAACATTGGTGTAAACCGAGATGCCGTCGGCGACACCTTCCGTGAATCGGCAGTCTAGCACCGACGCGCGGAGCCGCCCGGCCTTTGCCGTGTTCGCCATCAGGAAAAGGAGGTGGCTCTGCTCCATGCTGAAGCCGCCATTCCAGTTTTGAAGATCGCGGCTGCCATCGAAGGTAAGCCCACGGATGGTGAGCAGGGGCGAATCCTTGTCGTCGTCCCACAGGCGGCCGGTGGTGGTGAGGGTGCGTGTGGAGTTCGGCTGGTTACCCAGCCGCTTCAGTGTCGCACCGTAACCTTGCAACGTGATGCCCGCGGGAACGGCGATCCCACTGACCAGGTAGGTCGCGGGAGGGAGCAACACCGTCCCGCGCACCCTTGCGGCAGCGTCTACAGCCTCCTGAATGGCCCTGCTGTCATCAGTGCCCCACATGACCTTTAGACCGGTACCCGAGAACGACGGCACATCAGCCACGGTGACCTGGGACTCGCTCACCACTCCCGAGATGGTGGTTGCGATCGATCTGTACACGCTGATCCAGGTACCTACATCCGCATCCGAAAAGGCCGCCGCGGCCGAAATGAGGGTGGTGCCACCCTTGCTGAGAATTCCATCCTCGACGATGGTCGAGGAACGTTGAACTGAGAGCCCGGACCCTGCGAACGGAGCCGCGCTCGCATGTTTCAGAACGAGGCCACTCCCGCGACTCACAGGTCCATCAAGGGAGATGGTTGTGGTCGTTACGCCAGTCGCGGAGCTGGTTGTCTTTGAAACCGCCGTGACGGTCCGGAGGAGGTCAGGAGCTGCGCCACTGCTCAGATGGATCAGCTTGCCGGCGTCGGAGCTGCTGAGCCCGTTCGGCGAAGTTGTTGTAACGGATGTCGCGCCCTTCGAAACGCCATCTGTGACGATGCTGGCGTATGCGGGGGCGGCGAGTGAAACCCGGGTGGGGCCATCGACACGGACGATTTTGGCGTGGAACGTATGTCCGACGCTGATGTGCTTGCCGACATCGCGGCTCGTGAACCGTGCGGTTCGGGATGAAACCGAAGCGGAGCCCTTCGTTGCCACGCCATCACCAACCTCCCTTCCGTCGCCTTTCGCAACCGGTAGCGCCCCTGGTGGTGATTTGACGTTGTAAACGCGTGGGCCCGCCGGGTCGTGCCCGGGTGGTGACTGGGCAATCACTGCAGGTGAGGCGAGTGAAACCTCCGCAAGACACAAAAGGAGCAAGCGCGCACGGCGCCCACGCTTCGGAAGCATTGTCACCCATCGGAGGGCATCCACGGTGGGCACGGATGGAATCAACATCTTCAGGCCGCTCGGCTGCCAGCCGATGGTGGCTGACGGCCCCGGCCTCGCGCTCGCATTCAACGGCGAAATCTACAACTTCCGCGAGCTTCGCACTGAACTTGAAGCGTGCGGAGCATCGTTTGTCTCCCAGAGCGACACGGAGGTGCTGCTCAGGGGCTACGAGCGGTGGGGGACGGCGGTGCTGGACCGGCTGGTCGGAATGTTCGCCTTCGCGTTGTGGGATGGCCCTCGGGAGCAGCTCTTTCTCGCGCGGGACCGGGCTGGCGAAAAGCCGTTGTACTATGCGGAACGTCCCTGGGGATTCGCGTTTGCGTCGGAGCTTGCGGGCCTCGAAGATCTGCAGGGCGTAGATCTGACCATTGACCAGCAGGCACTCGCACTCTACCTGAATTATCAGTACATTCCGTCCCCGCACACGATCTACCAGGGAGTCCGGAAGCTTCCGCCCGCCCACGCGATGATCGTGAGCGGCGGCGAGGCTCGCGTGTGGCGGTATTGGGATCCTGTCACTCACGCGATCCAGCATCCGCTGAACCTGCCAGACGCGGAGGCTGAAGAGCAGCTGGAGATGCTGCTCCGCCGGGCCGTGCGGGGCCAGATGATAGCCGATGTTCCGTTGGGAGCCTTTCTGTCCGGTGGCGTCGACTCATCCACGGTGGTGAGCTTGATGGCGGAGTCGAGCAGCCGTCCAGTCAAGACGTTTACGATTGGCTTTGATGTCGCCGGCTTCGACGAGTCCGCCCACGCCGCCCGCGTAGCTCAACACCTGGGCACCGAGCACACCGCGGAGTACCTGACCGAGCAGGACGTGCTGCGGCTGGTTCCAGAGGTGCCCGGCATGTACGCGGAGCCCTTCGGAGACGCTTCCGCCATCCCGACCCACCTCGTATCCCGGGTGGCGCGCGAGCATGTGACGGTTTGCCTGTCCGGAGACGGGGGCGACGAGGCGTTTGGGGGCTACACGAGCTACGCCTGGCTGGAGCGCATTGCCCGCGTGTCCGCCCTGCTTGGGCCGATCGGCGGGGCGGTTGCGCCGCTGCTGTCACGGGTACCCGGCAAGCTTCAGCGGGTAGGAACGATGCTCGGCAGGGCGCCGCAGGAGGCTCACCGCTCTCTGATGAGCACCTTCTCCCCGGATGATGTGGCGGCACTGGTGGGCATCCGCCCCACGCTGGTTGAGTCTGAGCGGGCCTGGAAGAATAGCGCACACCTGCCCGTCCGCCGCCGCGCGATGCTGGCCGACCTGCTTACCTATATGCCCGAGGCGATCCTGGTCAAGGTAGACCGGGCCGCCATGGCCGTGTCGCTGGAGACCCGGGCGCCGTTCCTGGATCATCGCGTCCTCGAGTTTGCTCTCCGGCTCGAACCCCGGCACGTCCGTAACAAGGCGCTCCTCCGGCGGATCCTGTACCGGCGCGCTCCACGTGCGCTCCTTGACCGCCCGAAGCGCGGCTTCAGTGTTCCGCTGGAGCGCTGGTTCCGCGGGGAGCTGCGGAGCTTGCTGGGCGACGTTCTGACTCCGCAACGCATGGCCGCGGCTGGAATCGACGACTATCCGCGGGTTCGCCGGCTGCTCGACGAGCACCTGCGAGGCGTCCACAATCATGCTTCCCGGCTCTGGCTGTTGCTGGTGCTGGGATTGTGGCAGGGCGCCGCCAGCCGCGAAGCGGATTCGCACCCGGTACTCAGTCCCTTCGCGGCCTGAACACGCGTGAAAGCCAAACATTCACCGATTTGCCAGCATGCCAAAGGAAATATCGTGCACGTAAGTCGGTACCAAACTACGCTGGAGTTGCTGCGGCTCGAACCCCGGACCTGGCTGGTCACCGGAGCCGCAGGGTTCATTGGATCGAACCTGGTGGAGCTGCTGCTCGGTCTGGGCCAATCTGTTGTCGGGCTGGACAACTTCGCCACCGGCAGTCGCGGGAACGTTGAGAGCGTACTCTCGAACGCGGGATCGGGCGCGGGTCGGTTCCGGTTCATCGAGGGCGACATTCGCGACCTGGAGTGCTGCCGGGAAGCTTGCCGCGGGGCGGAGTACGTGCTCCACCAGGCGGCGGTGGGCTCCGTACCGCGCTCCATTCAGGACCCACTCACGACGCACGCGGCGAACGTAAATGGCTTTCTGAACGTGCTCATCGCCGCGCGCGACGAGGGCGTCCGGAGGTTCGTCTATGCAACCTCCAGCTCCACCTACGGCGACCATCCGGGCCTGCCCAAGGTGGAGGACGTAATTGGCCGCCCGCTTTCTCCGTATGCCGTTTCCAAGCTCAGCAACGAAATGTACGCCGACGTGTTTCAGCGCGTCTACGGAGTACAAACGGTAGGGCTCAGGTACTTCAATGT
>JAUJOM010000006.1:20301-99669 GCA_030447645.1 Longimicrobiaceae bacterium
ATGGGCGCGATCCGGGTTGGGAAGATGGCAAAGTATCTCGCGGCCTTCGGTCACGATGTTCGCGTGGTGACCGCACGGGATCAGCCGCTGCAGCAGACCGTCCCGGTGGAACTCGAAGAGGAGCGGATCGAGCGCACCCGCTGGATCAGTGTGAACAGGCCCGCGGAGATGGCAATGGGGGGGCGCGCCCGGATCGCAGCGCAGGGATACTCCGGAGCAGGCCGTGGGCTGAAGGGCCTGGGGGCGATTTACAAGCGGGTAACCAACATCCCGGACGGGGAGGTGGGCTGGGCGCCCTTTGCGCTCAGGGCGGCGTCACGCCTGATTGCCGACTGGAAACCCGATGTGCTGTACGCGAGCGCTCTGCCATACACATCACTGCTGGTTGCGCATGTGTTGTCCCGCAGGCACCGAATTCCCTGGGTAGCGGAGTTGCGCGACCTGTGGACTGACAATCCGTACCAGCCCTACACCCCGTGGCGCAAGAAGCTGGACGGCAGGCTGGAGAAACGCATCTTGTCTTCCGCCGCGGGCGTGGTCACCGTTTCCGAACCGCTCGGCGGAACCCTACAAGCCAAGTACGCGAAACCCACCGCGGTGGTGTTGAACGGGTTTGATGCCGAGGACTGTGCGAAGCCTCAATCCGCGGTACCGGCTGCGGGCTCGACCTTGCGAGTCGTTTATACCGGAATGGTGTATGCGGGAAAACGGGATCCGACGCCACTCTTTCTCGCGCTGCGCGGAATGGGGGATGCAGCCACACAGGTTCGTGTGGTGTTCTACGGGCGCTACCTGGACGCGGTTCGCGATCTGGCCCGGCACCACAACGTCGAGCACCTGGTGGAAGTAAATGAACCCATTGCATACACCGAGGCGCTTCAAGCTCAGGCTGAAGCGGATGTCCTGCTGCTGCTCTTGTGGAACAGTCCACAGGAGAAGGGGATATACACCGGCAAGGTGTTCGAGTACTTCGGTGCAAGAAGGCCGATCCTGGTCATTGGTCCCGACAACAACGTGGCGGCGACGCTGATCGTGCAGCGGCGAGCAGGCGTTGTTCTGAACGACCCGGCAGCAATCGCGGAGCAACTTCGTCAATGGCTCCGACTCAAGTCGGAGTGCGGAGCTTTGCCGCCGCTACCCGAGGAGGCGCTGGTAGGGTTGTCCCGAAAGGAACAGGCGCGAAGCCTGGAGCGATTTCTTCACCAACTCGTGCCCACTGGATCATGAACATTCCCAGGAACTGGGGAACCGTTTTCTCCGCCGGATGGTTTGCCACGGGTGTGTTCCTGACGACGACCACCCAGCTGCGGCCGTCCGGCGGAATCCCCGTGGGACCTGGCGAGGCCATGCTCGCTCTTTGGACGCTTGTAGCCCTGGTCCTCCTGCTGTCGCGCTCCAGCTACTCTGGTCTTTTACTCGCGAAACCTGTTTTGGGCTTCTGGGCCGTCGCGTTCACCCTTTTGTTCACGGGTTTCGTGTTCTCGTCCGCCCATGTCTTCGCGGTGCACCACGTTTACCACGATGCCCTGGCGTTCCTCTTCGTGGCATTACTGTTTTGCGTGTATGCATCCAGGCAGAACGTGCTGGAGCACATGGAGCTATCCGCGCGTTTCCTGCTGCCGCTCGTGGTGATTCCGATGCTCCTGCTCTTGCTGCTGCACCGGCTAACCGTGGGCCCGTTTATGTTGTGGATGGGAAACGAGTTGGGGGTCCGGTTTCAGGGCCTCTCCGAGAACCCCAACCAGCTGGCGCTTGCAGTCGTTGCCGCGCCGTTCGTAGCGTTTCACTTCTTTACGCATGCCCGTGGCCTCTTCCAGAAGGGCTGGTACCTGTTGCTGGCGGGGGCAGCGGTTCCGCTCGGAATGGCGACGAAAAGCGACGCGCTGGCGGTTGGCTGGACCGTGAGCGGAGTGCTGGTCGTCCTGGGACTTTTCGCCTATTCGACCACGCGAACCGGCCACAGCGCGTGGAAGCTCTGGTTTTTCTACATAGTGGTTCCCGCAGCCGCGGTAATGGCTCTAGGCTGGTTGGGCGGCAGGGGGTACGCCGTGATCTCCGAGAAGATGACGGGCATCTACAACACCGGCGGGCAGGGTTCGTACCGGGTGCTGCTGTGGGAGCATGGCATCGAGGCGATTGCGGCTTCGCCCGTGTTCGGCCATGGGCCGGGCGCACACTCCGGGCACTATGGGCCTTTTGGACAGCAGGAAGCGCACAACACGCTCATTGACTGGGGTGCCAGTACGGGTATTTCTGGCATTCTGCTCTTCCTTTTGTTTCTTGGCTGGGCGGCCTACCGAGCCTGGCGCAATGGGTCGGTAGTTCTCTGCGTGGCAGTCGTCGCCCTGGCTGGCTTCAGCTTGCTACACTACGTGGTGCGGCACCCGATCTTCTGGTTCTACATCACCGCGGCGGTGGGGTTGTCACTGGCCAGCCAGCAGGCTACCGCTGCGGCGCGCGGAATGCGAGCACGCAGGAGCGGACCAAACATCCCGCTGGGAACCCCAGCCCCTGGTCGCGTTCCCGTGCTCACCGCTGGGCGCTCCCTTTCGCCCCACGTGTCGAGCCGCAACTAGCGCCCGGCGTACGCGAGTAAACGATGTGTGGTTTAGCGGGTTTTTGGGGACGCGGACTCAGTGCTGATGCGTCCGCGAATGTGGCACGGCGGATGTCCGGAGCCATCCACTACCGCGGGCCGGATGATGCCGGTCACTGGGCGGATCCCACCACCGGGATCGTGCTTGCGCATCGCCGTCTCGCGATCCTCGACCTGTCGCCGGAGGGCCACCAGCCGATGCTCTCCCGTAGCGGGCGCTACGTCATCGTATTCAACGGCGAGATCTATAATTTCCGTGAGATTCGCGCCGAGCTGGAAGACCACCACCACCAGGCAGCACTGCCGCGCTTTCGCGGTCACTCCGACACCGAGGTCATGCTCGCGGCGTTCGAGGCATGGGGTGTGGAAGGAGCTGTGGAGCGCTTCATCGGCATGTTCGCGTTCGCACTGTGGGACCGCGAACGCCGAGCGCTGTACCTGACACGCGATCGGCTCGGAATCAAGCCGCTATATTACGGCTGGGCGAACAACAGCTTGCTGTTCGGCTCGGAGCTCAAAGCGCTGGCGGCGCATCCCGATTTCGGGAACGAGATCGACCGTGGCGCCCTGGCGCTGCTGATGCGCCACAACTGTATCCCTGCTCCGTACAGTATCTACAAGGGCATTCACAAGCTTCTACCTGGAACGATCCTCACGATTCGGTCCCCGGATGAGCCGCCGCCCGTGCCCGCTCCGTACTGGAGTGCGCGACAGGTTGCGGAGCAGGGAACCCGCAATCTGTTGCAGTGCACGGATCGCGAAGCCATCGAGCAGCTGGATGGGCTACTCCGGGAGGCGATTCGCCTGCGCATGGTTGCCGACGTGCCGCTGGGCGCCTTTCTTTCCGGCGGGATTGATTCATCGGCCGTGGTTGCGCTGATGCAGGCGCAGAGTGATCGCCCGGTCAAGACATTCTCCATCGGCTTCGCGGAGGAGGGCTACAACGAGGCGAAACACGCCGCCGCCGTGGCCGCCCATCTCGGCACCGAGCACACGGAGCTCTACGTCACGCCGGACGAAGCGATGGCTGTAGTCCCGAAGCTCCCCTACATGTACGACGAGCCGTTCGCCGACTCTTCCCAGATCCCTACCTACCTGGTCTCCGCGCTGGCGCGCCAGCATGTGACGGTAAGTTTGTCGGGCGACGGCGGGGACGAGCTGTTCGCCGGGTACAACCGGCACGTTTGGGGAAAGAAGATCTGGAAGCGCGTCGGGTGGATGCCGCTGGGCCTGCGTCGAGCTGGAGCACATGCCATGACATCGGTCTCCCCGGAGCGGTGGGATGAGCTCTTCCGTAGCGGGGGCAGCCTGCTCCGGCGCGCAGCACGCCACCGCACGCCTGGCGACAAGCTGCACAAGCTTGCGGGAGTGCTGGGGGCCGAGAGCCCGGAAGCCATGTACCGCACGCTGACCTCGCATTGGAAAGATCCAGCGTCACTGGTGCTTGGGTCAGTCGAGCCCCCGACCCTGTTGACCAGCACTGCCGCCTGGGCTGATCTATCCGATGTCACCGAGCGCATGGCTTTTCTGGACCTCGTGTCCTATCTCCCCGACGACATTCTAACCAAGGTAGATCGCGCGAGCATGGCCGTGAGTTTGGAAGCGAGGGTGCCGCTCCTGGATCATCGCGTGGTGGAGTTTGCCTGGCGCACTCCCCTGGCGATGAAGATTCGGGGGGGCCAGAGCAAGTGGCTGCTGCGCCAGGTCCTTTACCGGTACGTTCCGCGAAAGCTCGTCGAGCGCCCCAAGACAGGATTTGGTATTCCGCTGCATGCCTGGCTCCGCGGGCCGATGCGCGATTGGGCGGAATCGCTGCTGGATGGAAAGCGGCTACGGGAGGAGGGTTTTTTCGATGCGGCACAGGTGCGTGCAAAGTGGGTCGAGCATTTATCCGGGACCCGGAACTGGGCGCACGCTCTGTGGGACGTATTGATGTTCCAGGCATGGCTGGAGTCCCAAGACGAGGTGCAGCCGCGCGTTGGTTTGGACGCTACAGACGTGGGTGTGGGCATTTGAGGCTTCTCCATATTACTACGGTTCCCATGTCGCTGGCCTTTTTCAGGGGCCAGGTTGGATATATGAAGGCACGGGGAATCGACGTGTTCGCGCTGTCGTCACCAGGAAAAGACCTGGAGGAATTTGGCCGGCGGGAGGACGTGCCGGTGTATGGGGTTGAGATGCTGCGGAGCATCTCTCCGCTTCGCGATCTTGTTGCCCTCTGGAGCATCGTCCGCCTGATCCGCCGTCTCCGCCCGCACATTGTACACGCGCATACTCCCAAGGGCGGGCTGCTTGGCATGATCGCGGCGTGGCTGGCGCGGGTGCCGGTACGGATCTACCACATCCGCGGCCTGCCGCTGATGACGGCTTCCGGACCCAGGCGAACGCTGCTCAAGTGGACGGAACGGATTGCCTGCGCACTCGCGAATCGGGTGCTGTGCGTAAGCCACTCCGTCCGCGAGGTCGCGATTGCTGAACGGTTGTGCCCGCCGCAAAAAATCCATGTACTTCTGGGTGGAAGTGGGAATGGAGTGGACGCAACCGGCCGCTTCGATCCCCGCAATGTAGGGGAAAGCGCCCGTGCCAAGACACGGCTCCAGTACGGGATTCCGGATGACGCGCTGGTGGTCGGGTTTGTGGGCCGTCTTGTTCGCGACAAGGGAATCGTCGAACTGGCGGAGGCCTGGCGGATTTTGCGTGAAGAGCTGCCCGACCTGCACCTCTTACTCGCTGGCCCCTTTGAAGCCGAGGATCCGGTGCCGCCGAGCGTCGAGGCGGCACTTCGTCAAGATTCCCGGGTTCATCTGACCGGAATGGACTGGAACACTCCACCGCTCTACGCCGCCATGGATCTCCTGGTACTGCCAACCTATCGGGAAGGCTTTCCAAACGCTCCGCTCGAAGCCGCCTCGATGGCTCTCCCGGTTGTAGCCACGCGCATCCCGGGTTGCACCGACGCGATTGCTGATGGGGTGACGGGAACCCTGGTGCCGCCCCGCGACGCTGCTTCGTTGGCAGTGGCACTCCGGGCGTACCTCCAAGATCCCGAAAGGCGCCGCTCCCACGGCCGAGCCGGGCGGGAGCGGGTGTTGCGTGAGTTCCGGCGCGAAACGATCTGGGAAGCGCTGTTCGGGGAGTACTTCGAGATGGCGCGACGAAAGCAGCTGCCGCTTGCTGCCGCATCCCCGGTTGCTGGGCGCGCGTCGGGCTCGCTCTCGAGTGCTTCGTCGAGCTAGCCACACCATGTCACCGATAGGACACCACGCCACCGACAATCGGATCTACCTGTCCAGCCCCCACATGGGCGAGCTGGAGCAGAGCTACATCCATGAAGCGTTTGAAAGCAACTGGATTGCTCCGCTTGGGCCGCACGTCGACGCGTTTGAGCGAGAGTTCTGCGAGGCGGTGGGGAGTCCTCATGGCGCGGCGCTCAGCTCGGGCACGGCCGCGCTACACCTCGGATTGCGCCTCGTAGGAGTCGGGCCTGGCGATGATGTTCTGGTAAGCACGTTTACCTTCGCGGCCAGCGTGTATCCCATCCGCTACCTCGGTGCCAACCCCGTGTTCATCGACAGCGAACGGGCCTCCTGGAACATGGACCCGGAGCTGCTGGCGGAAACCCTGGAGGCACATGCCCGGCGCGGACGGCTCCCGAAGGCGGTGGTCGTAGTGCATCTTTATGGCCAGAGCGCCGACCTCGACCCGATCATCGAAGCCTGCGAACGCTACAATGTGCCGCTGGTAGAGGATGCTGCCGAAGCGCTTGGAGCCACCTACAAGGGCCGCACACCCGGCACGCTCGGCCAGGTGGGGATTTTCTCCTTCAACGGAAACAAGATCATCACCACCTCGGGGGGTGGGATGCTCATCTCGAGAAGTGCGGCACTGATCGAGCACGCCCGCAAGCTTGCTACACAGGCGCGGGATGATGCTCCCCATTACGAGCACTCCGAGATCGGCTACAACTACCGGCTGAGCAATGTGCTCGCCGGGATCGGCCGCGGACAGCTACGCGTGCTCGACGAGCGGGTTGACGCGCGACGACGGAACTTCGGCTTTTATCAGAGTGAGCTTGAAGGTGTTTCGGGCATCGAGTTCATGCCCGAAGCAGCCTATGGGCGCCATTCCCGCTGGCTCACCACGCTGACGATCGAACCCGAAGCATTCGGTGCCGGTCGGGAAGAGGTGCGGCTCGCTCTGGCCGCTGAGAACATCGAGGCACGCCCGCTGTGGAAGCCCATGCATCTGCAACCCGTGTTCGCAGGCGCCGAAACCGCTGGTGGCGGCGTCGCTGAGCACCTGTTCGCTCGGGGTCTGTGCCTGCCTTCCGGATCGAACCTGCGGGAGAGTGACCTGGAGCGGGTCGTGAAAGTCATTGGAACGATGGCGCGCTCCGTGTAAGAGCGCCTCTGGAAGTTTGCCGCGATGTCGCCGCCGCTGGTGCGGCTCCAGTTGTGTGACGCTGCGTGCCCGTGAACCGTCATCGACCCTGGGAAAACTGCGAGGGTCTCGGCGCGTGCATGGCGTCGCAGGTTGTGTCAGGCCGAAGTGGAAGTATATATTACAGCCTTTACTGATCCGGAGTATGAGGAAATGAAATTGTCTCGTTGGTGGTTGGTTCCTCTTGTGGTGGGCTTGGCGCCGGTCCAGGCTGCCGCGCAGAACTTCGATGCGGGGGCGGGTGTTTCCGTATTGAATCCGGGTGATGTGGTGCGCGTCACCGTTTGGCGCAAGCCCGAGCTCAGTGGCGAATTTCTGGTCGGGCCTGACAGCACTCTTCAGAGTGCCCTGTACCGGAGCGTGCGCGCGGGAGGTGTATCGGTACCCACGGCGGAAGCGCGCGTCCGAACGGTGCTGGAGCGGTTTGAGTCCAACCCCCAGTTCGTCATTGAGCCGCTGTTCCGCGTGGCTGTTGGCGGTGAGGTTCGGAAGCCGGATCTGTACAGCTTTCCTCCGACCGTAACCGTGTCGCAGGCGGTTGCACTCGCGGGCGGCCCAGGCGAACGCGGACGGATGGATAGGGTCCGCTTTGTCAGGGAAGGAGCGGAAACGATTCTGGACCTGACCAGACCGGGCACGGAGTCCGCACAGATCCGGCTTCGTTCCGGTGATCAGATCATCATGGAACGGGACCCGGAAAGGCGCAATCTGCTGCGCGATGTGATCGCGCCGGCGGGCACCCTTGTGGTCCTTTTTCTTCAAATCGTGAACGCGATCCGGTTCGGCTGATATATTGCCGTGAATACGATCGTCAGAACGCTCAAGGTTTATGTCTGATCTTTTCTCCGGCCACCGCAACCTTCCTGCCCGGGAGTACTCGGGCTTACTTCCTCAGGTCAGCTCGGGCGGGGGCCACTACCCGCCATCGGCGGACGGAGCCACCGAAGCCTCGACGCGGGCCATCCACCCCCTCAATCTTCTCCTGTGGACGTTTCGCCGCCACGTGTGGTTGATCCTCGGGGTGACTGCCCTCACCGTAGGTGTTGCTGCGTTCCTGGTGAGCCGGCAGAAGCCGCTGTACATGGCCAAAGCTGCCGTGCAGATCAAGGATGTTCGCCGTGCCATGGTGGGGAGATTCGGAGGAGATGCCGCGGCTGCCCAGATGGGAGTTACCGATCCACTTGCCTCCCAGATTCAGGTCCTCCGCAGCCGGAATGTTGCGGCCGTTGTGGTAGATTCGACTGGCTTTCGGCTCCGGCCCGAATCCAGTGACTTCTCGCCGGCCCAGCTTACGGGCGTGCGCGTGGATTCGGCCGCTGTAGCGGACACTTTGCGGCTGAGCTTTCTTCCAAGCGCGGTGCGTGTGCGGACCCGTGGTGGTGAAGTGATCGGTGGTTACGGAATGCCGGTGAGCGTGGGGGGGGTGCACTTTGCCGTACCCTCAAAGCCTGCCGCCGAGAGCGCGGTGCTGACCGTGGCGTCGCGAGAAGATGCGATCAACGAGGTGCTGGGTGGGATCGACCCACGCCCCCGCCCAACCACTGACTTTGTTGACATCCGGTACACCTCGGATGACCCGCACAGGGCGCAGTTTGTCGCGAACGCGGTGGCTGAAGCGTTCCAGCAGGTTAGTCTCAAGATGGCTGCGCAGGAGTCCCGCCGCCGCCGGCGATTTCTCGAGGAACAGCTCGGGCAGACAAAGGCAGATCTCGCGCGGGCGCAGGATGCTTTGACGGGATTTCGCAGTCGCGAGGGCGTATACACCAGCTCGCGGGAGAAGGCATCGGCGGAGCAGGCGGGCGGGATGGAGCTGGACATGCGCCGAGCGCAGATGCAGGCGGACCGGCAGATGTATCAGCAGCTGCTATCCGGCCTGGGGAGCCGGCGGGGAGGCGGGAGAGCACTACGGGCTCTGGTTTCCTCCCCCGGAATTGCAGCCAACCCGGTTGTGTCTCAGCGGTATGCACAGCTGATCGCGTACCAGACCTCGCGTGACACCTTGATCGCAGCGGGGAGCGCTCCGAGCCATCCCGACGTGCAACGCCTGAATACGCTGATCGTATCCGCGGAGGGAGAGCTCGTGGACGCGGTACGGAGCCATGTTGCATCGCTGGACGCGCAGATCGGGGCACTTGGCGGACTTCAGAATCGTTCGAGCGCGCAGATTCAGGTGCTTCCGCAGACGGAGGCACAGGAAATCAAGCTGACCCAGCAGGTGGAAACCATAAATAAATTGGCCGACCAGCTTGCCGAAGAGTATCAGAAGGCCCGGATCGAGGAAGCAGTGGAGGCGGGGCAGGTAGAGATCGTCGACAGGGCGGTTGTTCCCGGTGCGCCGATCGGCATGGGTAGCGGGGTGAAGCTGGGCGTAGCTCTCGTACTCGGGCTTTTGTTCGGGCTCGGAAGCGCGATTCTCGCGGAGGGAATGAACACCGCGATCACGCGGCGTGAGGAGCTGGAGACCGTATTGGCGGTTCCTGGCCTGGCCGTGATCCCGCGGATTGCTTCTTCCTCCCGACCGTCCCGGGGGCGACTCCTCGCCGCCGGCTCGAATGGGCGTAGTTTGGCGTCAAAGAAGAAGGATGTGGAGGGTTTGGTCACCGTGACCGATTTCCATTCCACGGGGGCGGAGGCATACCGCACCCTGCGCACAAACCTCATCTTCTCACAGTCGGGCGAGCCGCTCAAGACACTAGTGGTAACCAGCTCTTCCCCAGCTGAAGGGAAGAGTACTACCGCAGCCAATCTCGCAGCCGCGTATGCGCAGCAGGGAATTCAGGTTTTGCTCGTCGACGCCGACATGCGGAGAGCGCGCCTCCACGACATCCTGCAGGTTCCCAGAGAGCCCGGTCTCACCAACTTGTTGCTGGGCCACAAAACGGCCGACGAGACGATCCGTCGTACCTCGGTGGACGGCCTCTCATTTCTGGCTGCGGGAACCTTTCCGCCCAACCCTTCCGAGCTGTTGGGCGGGCAGAGAATGCGCGAGATGATCAGCAATCTGTCGGGGATGTTCGACCTGGTCCTTTTCGATACTCCTCCGCTCCTTGCTGCAGCCGATGCCGCCATTCTCGCAACGCGTGTCGACGGTGTAGTCATGGTAGTGCGTGCTGGACAAACTCAGCGCGGTGCAGCACAACAGGCTCTCCAGCAGCTCGCAACGGTAGGCGCGCGAGTGATCGGGGCGGTTCTGAACGATCCGGATGCGAAGGTGCCGCGCTACGCCGGCTACTATGCCTACGATTACTATGGCGAAGAGTCTGTACGAGAGGAGGAGAATACCTCCGCTGGCATTCACGGGTAGCCGCAGGCATACGGTTTGGAAAGTGCACATCCGGCTCTGTTGCCCGCCCGCATGATTTTGACTACTTTGGGAACGCAGCGGGCGGGGCTGAGAGGTTCAGTGAAGGTTAATGTTTGCATGGAGCAGCGGTTCGACCGGACCCCTGACGGGACTGTCTGGACGCAGGCGATGTTCGGCTACTCTTTCTGGAAGCGCTACCTTGCCGCCTTCGACGAGGTAGGCATTGTCGCGCGAGTTCGGGACGTTCCGGCGGTGCCTTCCGATTTCATAGCCGCCAGTGGAGATCAAGTTGTATTCCACCCGGTTCCTTACTACCTGGGTCCGTCGGAGTACCTGGCCCAATGGAGGGCCGTCGCGTGCTGTTCGAAGCTTTCTTGTTCCAGACGAAGCGGTGATTCTCCGCGCACCCGGGGTGATGTCGAGATTGGCGTTTCAGCATATGCGAGCCTCTGGGCGACCATACGCCGTGGAAGTGGTGGGTGATCCGTATGATGCGTACGCACCGGGTTCGGTGAAGCATCCACTGCGCCCGGCCCTGCGCTGGGGCGTTCCGTGGATCTCCGGCAGCAGTGTTCCGGTGCTTGTGCTGTCTCCTATGTCACCGAGCATGCACTTCAACTTCGCTACCCGCCGGCAGAGGGGGCGTTCTCGACTTTTATTCCAGTGTCGAACTTCCGGATGAAGTGCTGGTTTCCGCTCCGCGTGCAGCCAACGCAAGTCTGGAGCGATTCAAGCTGATTAGCGTGGGAACTCTCGCCCAGCTCTACAAGGCACCGGACGTTCTGATCCGCGCGATTGCGCGGTGTGTCGAGCGTGGATTGGACCTGACCTTGATCTGGATCGGCGACGGCAAACACCGCGCCGAGCTGGAGGCGCTGGCGGAACGCTTGGCGTTACGCCGCGTGCAGTTCCTGGGTCAGCTTCCGGCTGGAGAAGCGGTCGCACCCATCTGGACGAGGCAGACCTCTTCGTTCTGCCGTCCTACCAGGAAGGCGTACCGAGGGCGATGATTGAAGCAATGGCTCGCGGGCTGCCGTGTATTGGAAGCTCCGTCGGTGGTATCCCGGAGTTGCTGCCCTCCCAGGACATGGTGCCGGCCGGTGATATTGAAGCACTCGCGGAAAAAATCGCCGAAGTTGTGTCCGCCCCGCAAAGATTGGCTCGCATGTCCCGCCGCAACCTGGCGCGTGCAAGCGATTACCGTGAAACGGTACTGAGTGGGCGTCGGAAGGAATTCTACGACTACGTTGAACGGTGCACGCGTGTGGTCGAGATCACGTGCGGCATAGGTGACCTGTCGGCCGCCGATGAGGGAAAAAAGCGGAATCATCGAAGTACAGGACAGGGATGATCAAGCGCTTGCTTGACATCGCGGTTGCCGCTCTGGGGCTGGTGGCGCTGTCCCCTGTGTTGGTGGGTGCCTCGCTCGCGATTTTCCTGCGAATGGGCCGACCCGTATTCTTCCGGCAGGTGCGCCCTGGTTATCGGTGTAGACCTTTCACCCTGTTCAAGTTTCGCACCATGCTGGAAGCGGCGGACGCGAATGGGCGACCTCTCCCTGATAGGGATCGGTTAACCTCCATCGGCAACCTGCTCCGCAAGACCAGCATCGATGAGATCCCGCAGCTCTGGAACATCCTCCGCGGTGAAATGAGCTGGTCGGTCCGCGGCCTCTGCTGATGCAGTACCTTCCGCTTTATACGCCTGAGCAGATTAGGCGGCACGAGGTAAAGCCCGGGATTACCGGCTGGGCACAGGTAAATGGGCGGAATACACTTGGTTGGGAGGACAAGTTTGCCCTCGATTTGTGGTATGTGTGGAACACCAGTCGCTCTCTGGATACAAAGATTCTGTTGCTGACACTCAAGAAGGTGTTTTTACGCGAAGGGATCAGCCAGGACGGACAGGCCACCGTCGAATATTTTAGAGGGTCGCGGAGCGACGGTGAGAAAGCTTAAGATCATTTTCTTGGGCCGGAGACCTCATTCGGTTGAGGCACTCCAATGGCTGCTGGAGCGGGGCCACGAGGTGACGCGAGTGGTTGCCCCATCAGGAACAGGGAAAGAAGTGGCCTACTGGTCACCGAGGCTTCGTGACTTCGCTCTCG
This sequence comes from Longimicrobiaceae bacterium, assembly GCA_030447645.1. GTDB lineage: Bacteria > Gemmatimonadota > Gemmatimonadetes > Longimicrobiales > Longimicrobiaceae > JAUJOM01. The sequence continues at coordinate 32,749 of JAUJOM010000006.1, forward strand.
CGATGGGCTTGCCAGTTGTGTCCGACACGGACATTTATCGTGAGTTGGAGGCTGGAGATGCATCCTCCGAACTGCATGACACTGACCTGGTTGTTTCCTTCCTCTTCTGGAAACTCATCAAAGCGCCGTTGATCGATCTCCCACGCTACGGGTGCATCAACTTTCATCCGGCACCCCTGCCGGACTACAAGGGGCTGGCCGGCTACAACTTCGCGATTTTGGACCAACTTCCGGAGTGGGGTGCTACCGCCCACTACGTAGATTCTACGTTCGACACCGGATCCATTATCGAGGTGGAGAAACTTGCTTTTGACTGGCGGACAGACACGGCCTTTTCCCTAGAGAGGGCCACACGGCCCGTTCTCGTGCGTCTCCTTGCGAAAACGATCACGCGTGTTGAGGAGCACGGTGAACTGCCCGTGCTACCCAATCGAGGGGGACGGTACATCAACAGGTCCGACATGGAGAATGCAAAAAAGCTGAACATTGAACATCTGACGGCGGAAGAGGTAGATCTACGGGTACGAGCCTTCTGGTATCCGCCGTTCGAGGGAGCTTACATCGAAAAGGATGGGCAGAGGTTTACGCTTGTTACCAAGTCGATCCTGCGTAGCTTGACGAGCCTTCACCACGAAGCAGCCGAGCCAAGTCCGTCCGAATCGCCCTCCAAAGATTGATGTTCTGCTCCAGCGATACCAGCCAGGGACAGGCTTTCCATTCTGGAGCTCCTTTGGTGAGGGGCCTACCGACTCACTGTGGAACGTGTTGGAGATCCAGCGTTCTGTTCTTCTCTGATCGAGACTTGTAAAATCTCGCGCGGCGCTCGATGATCCTGAGGAAAGGTTGCCGTGCAGGCCTGTTTACCTGTTCAACTGGTGGAATAGAGCATTATCTGGTTATAATGCTCTATCAACTTGGTCCCCGCACTCCTGAGTTTCCGGCGCAAGGCATCAATCTCCCCAATCCAATGAGCGACATACCCCGAGCTCAATTCGGTCCCTTGTCCACGATCCGGCTATCGGCGCGTGGACCTGTCGATCCGCGAAAGCTGAGATGATGAAGCCCGGTAAAGGAGCGTTCTGTGTTTCCATCGATCTGGAACTTGCCTGGGAGTCTGGGACCAGCCAAGCGAGACCTACGCGGAGCTTTGTTCCGCCCTGGAGCGGCGTCCGATCATCGAGCGCTTGTTGGCTCTGTTTGGGAAATACGACATCACTGCGACCTGGGCGATCGTCGGGCGCCTCCTGGAACGGAAGCATGTGTATCCCGCCCCATTCGATGAAGATGTGTGGTATGCTCCAGATGTGATCGAGCGCATCAAGAACGCTTTACCCCGCCAGGAGATTGGGTCACACAGCTTCGATCACATCTACTTCTATTCGGCGACGAGCGGGGAGGCTGCGGCCGACATCGCGCAGGCGCGCCGCGTACATGAGGAACACGGCCTTGAGTTCACTTCGTTTGTCTTTCCACGCAACTACGTGGCTCATACGGATCGTCTCGCGCAGAACGGCATCAAAGTGTATGGAGCATGGATTCTGGCTGGCGGATGCGACTCCGGCAGCGGGCGCCGCGCACCTTCGGCCGCCTAGCGAATCTCGACAACCTGCTTCCGCTGCCTGCGCCGGTCGTGTACCCGGTCCGGCATGCAAATGGCCTGGTGGAGTTACCCAGCTCGATGCTGCTGGCGAGCCGGACCTGGGGTTACGACGGCTGATCCCCACATGGCTGCTGAAAAAAGCCAAGCTCGCCCTGGAACGAGCGGCAAGGGAAGAGGGTGTTCCATCTGTGGTTCCACCGTCCAACTTTTACTACGATCTGGAAACACAATTCAAGATCTTGGAGAGCATCCTCGTGTATGCGAGCCACCTCCGCTCGCAGGCTCTGGTAGATGTTGTACCAATGAATCACTTTGCGAACATCAAAACAAGCGCGGCGGCGTGAGCGTCGAGCAAATGCGCCCCTCTCCAAACGCAGACCTGTACACGATCCGGTCCTATCGGCCGGAGGACAAGCTCGCGCTCCTCGAGCTGGTGGGGCAGCTCTGGCCTGATTCCCCTCGCCGGCAGATCGAGGAACGCTGGTGGTGGAGTTTCGAGCCGAGTGCCCATTTTGCTGGTTGAGCTGACGGATGAACAAGCCCGCAGCCTCGCGCTGGCCTATGCGCGTTCGTTCCGTTCCGCTTGTACGATGGGACCGTGAACCGTCGCGGCGCGTGGATAGCGGACTTTTTTCTCCTATCGCAGCACCAACGCAAGGGATTGGGTAAACGCCTTACACAGGAGGTGACCCGACAACACGAAATCGTCGCGTCTTTGAACAGCGACGCCGGGTCGTGGGCGACGTTCCAACGGCTCGGCTGGCAAGAGGGTCCTATGTGCCCCTATTCCTAAGTCCCTGGCCGGCATTGCTCCGGCCGGTCCGTCGGCTGGTCGGGCTCAAAGCCAGTCGCCGCGCTCGCCGCGGTTCACGTCGAGGAGTCTCGCCGTCCTGGCAATTCGGTAGGAGTTTGACGAACTTTGGGCGCGCGCGGGACGTGCTCGCGCCGCTGGCCGTTCGGGACGCTGTTACCCTTCAGCAACGTTATACGCGGGATTCGAATCGGCGATACATTGTGTTGCGGTGTGTGCTGGAGGGATACCCTCGCGGGCTACATGATACTCCGAGTGCTTCCAGCTGGTAGTTTCAGGCATTGCCTGGTTACCGAATCGGGCTCGTCGTGGACTATCTCGTGGACTGGAACAGCCGATGGCATTCCCGCGCCTGTTGGATGCTGCCGCCCTGTGCTTCGCCGAACAAGGGGTGCCGCTGATGCTGTGCATGGCGAGCCGTCCAGAGCACCAGCGCTGGCTTCGCAGAGAGGGTTTCGTCGGTCCCGGCACCCCGCTGATTGGTTCGAAGCTGGGCAAGCTCGCGGTTGGGTTTACTGCTCAGTTCCCCACGTAGGAGGATCTGCGTGAGACGCGGCCCTGGTACCTCACACGGGCGATTGCGATCTGGACCTGCTCTGGGGAGCGGAATAGCGTGTTTAACGTCGGTACGACCTCTAACGCCGTGACGCATCCGCCCGTCCGCTCGTCTATGTACGTTGCTGTTGCAGGTGTTTTCTGTCCCTATTAGATCCCGATGCTACCAGAGTCCCTGATTCGCTATCGTCGAGCGGTAATCCTCGCCCTCCACCTGGCCCTGATTCCGCTTGGCTACTTTGCCGCGTTCGGATTGCGGTTTGACTTCAGCATTCCGCTTCCGTATCACGAGCTGTTTTGGTCCACGCTGCCGTTCCTGCTTGTCTTGCGCTTTGCCGCGCTCGCACTGTTTGGACTCCATCGGGGCTGGTGGCGTCACGTAAGCCTGGACGATTTGCTCGCCTTGGGCAAGGCGATCACCCTGAGTTCAGGCCTGTTTCTCGGCGCAATGTTCATGACGGGCGACCTACCGGGGTTTCCGCGCTCAGTGATCACGCTTGACTGGATCATGGCCCTGCTTCTGTTCGGCGGAATTCGGTTCGTCGTGCGTACGAGTCGAGAAGGACGTCTGCTCGCCTGGAGGCGGCCCCCGGGCAAGCCCACGCTGATCGTCGGTGCGGTAGCGCGGCAGAGCGACTCATCCGGCAGTTGCGGCGGGAAGGTGAAGACAAGATCCGTCCGGTAGTGCTCGTGGACGACGCCTTGTCCAAGCGAGGCATGAGCTTGCATGGAGTTCCCGTACTGGGGACCACCGAAGACATGGAAACTTTGGTCACCCGCTACGGCATCGAGCTTCTGGTAATCGCGATCCCGTCAGTGGGTCGCGTGGAGATGCAGCGGATTGTAGAGCGTTGTATCGCGACGGGAGTGGAGTTCAAGATTGTTCCGTCGCTCCGGGAATTGCTCGATGGGCGCGCTCGGCTCCAACCAGCTTCGCGATGTACAAATTGAAGACCTTTTAGGCCGCGCCCCGTCCGTATGGATATGGATTGGATGGAGCGGGATAAGCGGCAGAACCGTCCTGATTACCGGCGGCGCCGGGTCCATCGGTTCCGAGTTGGCGCGACAAGTCACTGCATTCGGCCCGGGGCGACTGATTCTGGTGGACCAGGCGGAAAGCCTGTTGTACTTCATCCACCTGGAGATCTCCAGGCTTCATCCCCAGTTGGACGTCGTGCCGGTCGTAGCGGATATTACCGACCAGGCACGTATTGAGCAGATATTCGCTGCGCATCGTCCAAGTACGTATTCCACGCTGCCGCATACAAGCACGTCCCGCTCATGGAGACGAATACCGTGGAGGCGGTACGGAACAACGTCCTCGGCACCCTAGTCGTCGCGCAATGCGCGGCCAAGCACGGTGCGGATAAGTTCGTGCTGATCTCCACCGACAAGGCGGTAAACCCGTCCAGCGTGATGGGAGCTACGAAACGGATTGCCGAGCGAATCGTCCTCGGCTGGCCTCCGCTTCGGAAATTTGGGACGGACTTCCGAGCCGTCCGGTTCGGTAACGTGCTGGGCTCCGATGGAAGCGTGATTCCCTTGTTCCGGCGGCAGCTGGCGCACGGCGGCCCGCTCACGGTGACGCACCCGGACGTCACGCGCTACTTCATGACGATCCCGGAGGCAGTGCAGCTGGTTCTCCAGGCCGGTGCGCTGCCGGAGGCTGCTGGTCGAATCTGCATGCTTGATATGGGTGAGCCGGTGCGGATTGTGGATCTGGCCGAGAATTTGATTCGGCTGTCCGGGCTAGAGCCCCATCGGGATGTCGCAATCACGTTTTCCGGAATGCGACCGGGTGAAAAGCTGCACGAAGAGCTGATGTCGGACCTGGAGGCAACGATCCCCACAGCAGTGGACAAGATCCGTATTGTCGAGACAGACGAGACGGATGGAACGATGCTGGAGGGTGCATTGGACCATCTCGCTGCCGCAGTCGCGGTGGGAGGCTCCTACGACCTGGTGCGAGCAATCTGCGCGTTGGTGCCTGAGTGTGTTTCGTCGCTTCGGGAACGTGGTACCAAAGCAACCTTTGCCGAGAGATAGACCCTGGGAATGTCACCCGCTGACTTGCCTAGCTGAGGAGGCAGCGGGGCTCAGGATGCTTCGCGCGGCGGCAACTGGATTGGTTCGCTTGCCCCGGTGAACACGCCTGTTCCTAGCTGAGCGTAGTTCTGGGTCACCGGCCACCTAGTGCCCGGCTTGCCGGGACGGCTGGAAAGGCTAACGTCGCCAGCGCCCCGCCAATCTCCTCACCTACCCACGCGGACTCACTCGACTTGCACTGCTCTGCCACGCGTAGCTCCTCGCGACCCACGACACTGTATACGCCGCAGGCCAACTCCAGGAGAGGAAGCTACCGCAACGCCCTTGCATCCTCGCCCTAGGCTCCCAATAATCCGCCGGGAGGCGTTGCGCTTCTTCCATACATACCCGAATATGCTCTGTGGAACGGATCGTCTCGGCTGTGGAAAATCTGGAGCCAATACTACGATCTGAGCAGAACGAAAATTTTGCGACTATCATAGTGGTAGGTCAGTGACCGAGACGCTCGTGGTCAAAGGAGGAGCTAGCTTTATCGGCTCGGCGCTTGTGCGATATCTACTCGGCCAAACGGCAGATCACATGGTCAGTGTAGACAAGCTGACCTATGCGGGTAATCTGGAGTTCACCCTGCATGCGGTGCGCAGGTACTGGCGCGGCCTGGAGGAGGACGCTCGGCAGTGGTTCCGGTTTGTCCATCCGGTGCGGGCCTGGCATCACACCTGCGGGTTGGCACTCCTGATTACCAGTTGCTCGAACAACTACGGGCCATACCCATTCCCTGAGAAGGTGATCCCGTCGTGGCCGTGAACGCCCTCGCCGGCGAACGGATCGGCAAGCGGAACAACATCCGCGATTGGCTGTTCGTGGACGACCACACATGCGCCCTTCTCACGGTACTCGAGCGCGGCAAGATCGGCGAAACGTACATCATCGGCGGGCAGAATCAAAACAGTAATCCGCAGGTCGTCCACACCGTCTGTTCGTTGCTGCATGAGCCGGTTGAGGATGCCGCAGTGTATGCGCACTCCTCGCTGGTAATGTTCGTTACAGATCGGTCCAGTCATGACTGGCGCTACGCAATCGACGGCCGGAAGATGAAGCAGGAACTCGGCTTGGGTCGGCGGGAGACCTGCGAAACGGACCTACGGCAACGTGCGTCCGGGGAAGATGAGCCTGGTAGGTCCCCGGCGGCTTGTGATGCCGTACCTGCCGCTGTACGCTGCGGAGCGGGCGCGACACCACGACGTGCGGTCCGGCATCACCAGTCGGGCGCAGGTGAATGGGCGGAAGGCGATCAGCTGGGAGGAAAAGTTTCGGCTGGACGTCTGGTATGTGGACCACCGCCCGTTCTGGCTGAATCTGAAGATTCTTGCCCTGATGTTGAGAAAGGTGTTCGCCCGTGAAGGGATCAGTCGGCGTCGACAGCCTACAGGGGACAGGTTCCGTGGCTCACCAGGTTGAGCGGCTGCTCGTGCTAGGTGGCGGAGGACACGGGAAGGTCGTCGCAGATGTTGCCCGTGCCTGCGGCTATACACTTGTGGGCTTTGCCGATGCCGATCTTGCCAAGCTGGAAACAGTGGTGGAGCCCGGCGGCGTACATGTAGTCGTAACGCAGGACGTATTGCTGCGCGCCGTGAGAAATGCTGGCCCGCTACCAGCGGGCGCAGAGAGAGTGGCACTGGCTGTGGGCCAGAACCGCGTTCGGCAGGAGCTGGCGCAGTTGCTTGGACAGATCTGTCTTACGGCGCTCCTGCATCCCTCTGCTGTGATCAGCCCGTCCGCCACCATTGGGCGGGGATCGGTGGTTTTGCCTATGGCCGTGGTGAATGCGAATGCCACGATCGGTGCCGCAGTAATCGTCAACACGGCCGCGGTTGTGGAGCATGATTGTATCATAGCAGATGGTGTGCACATCTCACCGCGTGCCGTGCTGGCGTCGGGTGTGCATGTGCGCGAGCGGAGCTGGATCGGAGCCGGAGCTACCGTTATTCAGGGAATACAGATCGGCGCCGACACTGTGATCGGGGCTGGTGCCGTGATCATCCGAAATGTACCGGACGGGGTTACTGTGGTAGGAAATCCCGGGAGGATCCTTGTACCCGCTGCTGTTCAACCAGCGGCAAGCTGACCGCCTTTAATCGTCAAGTGATTGACTCCGTCAGGTGATTGTGGTATGAGTGTTACCCATGTCCTGATCCTAAAGTGTTACCCATCTTCCGGGCTACTACATCTATACCTGTCCTCAGGGCATTTCCTTCGAACGGGGCAGAAGGAAGCTATTTAACCTACCATCAAGCTATTGCCTTAGGCGGCCACTGACCCCATCGGCCCGATCACGCTCGAGCTTGCCGCTTCGATCTCGTAGCGGCAGCCACTCCCGGCTCGGGTGCGGAACAGGGTTTCATCTGCTGCTGCAGGACTGGTATGTGGCCGGGAAATTCCAAGCTGTCGGGCGCTGCTGGCCGTTGGGTAGGCTCCTCACCGGAATTATCACGCTTGCAGCAGCTCGGGACCAGGACCTATCTTGTTCCTGAGTTTGCCATTTACAGCAGAAGAGACTCTGGTGAAACACGCCTCCCGGCTCGGGGTACGGACGCCGGCATGAATACACTACGTCTTGCCGTGCTCGCGCTCGGTCTCTCGTCCCTGGCGGCCTGCGCGCCGCGCAGGCCGCCTCCGGCACCGCCTACTCCGGAAACACTCTACCGGGAGGGGATGGCTGCCTATGCCGCCCGTCGCTACGACCGTGCGATTGAGCGTCTTGAGTCCTTTGCTCGCGATAACTTTGGAGATGCGCGCGTGCCGGAAGCGCGGCTTACGCTCGGGCGTGCACGAGTCTCGAAGCGTGAATACGTAGCGGCCGCGGCGGACTTCCAGCGCGTAGTCACGGACTTTCCCACGCACCCGCTCGGGCGGGATGCCCGCTTTGGGATGTGTGATGCGTACACCCGGCTGTCTCCGCGACCCCAACTGGATCCGGAGTACACGAACGCGGCGATAGGCCATTGCGAGGCATTCGCACGTGACTATCCCGGCGCAGCGGAGGCTGGGCTGGCGACGCAGCGGGTGGCGGAGATGCGGGCCAAGCTCGCCCAGAAAGCGTACGAAAACGGCATGTTCTACTTCAAGCGCCGGGCGTACGATGCTGCAGTGGTCTACTTCGAGGATGCGGCAACGCGCTTCCCCAATACTCACTTCGCGCCCACGGCGCTGCTTCGCATGTACGAAAGCTACCAGCGTATTGGCTACACGGAGGAAGCGGCGGAGGTGCGAGCGCGCCTGCTCCGCGACTACGCAGCGAGTCCCGAGGCGCGCGGCCTCGCCGGCTAGTTGCGGGTCGGGATTTTCGGTGGGACCTTTGACCCCCCGCATCTCGGGCATCTGATCGCAGCTGGGGATGCCCATGCGCTGCTCGCTCTCGATCGGGTGCTCTGGGTGCCTGCCTCCGAGCCCCCGCACAAACCGGCGGCAAGCCGTACGCGTCCGGGTCTGCGGATGGAGATGGTTGAGGCGGCAGTTGCGGGCGATGAGCGCTTCCAGGTAAACAACCTGGAGCTCCGAAGGCCAGGGCCTTCTTACACGGTGGACACCCTCCGCGAATTGCGCGACCGATGGCCGGGAGCCGATCTGGTCCTCCTGCTCGGCGCGGACGCTCTGCGGGATCTTCCCACCTGGCGGGCGCCTGACGAAATCATCCGGCTTGCCCGGCTCGCCGTGCTGAGTCGCCGCGGTGACCGAGTTCCTGGCTCTTCGTTTGCGGCGCTCTCGGTTCCGGTGACCCGGATCGACATCTCGGCCACCGAGATCCGCCGCCGCGTGCAGCGGGGTGTGCCGATCCGGAACCTGGTTCCGGACTCGGTGCGGAACATCATCAACCGTGAGCGGATGTACCTTGCCACCTGATTCTACCTTGTGACATAAAGAGTCATGCTGAAGAGCGTTATTCATAGTTTGTTCGGGTCGCGCCACGAGCGCGAGTTGCGGCGCCTCCGCCCGTTGGTGGAGGACATCAACCGGGAGTGGGAGCAGATCCAAAGCTTCTCCGACGACGAGTTGCGCGGACAAACGGCCCGCTTCCGCGAGCGGCTCCGGGCGGAAACGGCTGACGTGGGAGCGGAGCTTGAGTCGCTCCGTTCGGAGCGGCGACAGACCGAAGATGGGGCGGAGCGTGAAGCACTCGGCGGGCGGATCACCGATGCCGAAAAGCGCCTGACCACGGTCATCGAGGCAGCGCTGGACGACATCCTTCCTGAAGCATTCGCGACGGTAAAGGAAGCGTGCCGGCGCCTGGTGGGCACTGAAATCCTGGTCACCGGGCAAACGCTGACGTGGGACATGGTCCCCTATGATGTGCAGCTGATTGGCGGGATCGTGCTCCACCAGGGCAAGGTAGCGGAAATGGCGACCGGCGAGGGGAAGACCCTGGTTGCCACCATGCCGCTGTACTTGAATGCGCTGGCTGGCCGAGGAGCGCACCTGGTGACGGTGAACGGCTACCTGGCCCAGCGTGACTCGGAGTGGATGGGCCATCTGTACAGGTACCTGGGGCTCACGGTCGGCTGCATCGACCTGCACGAGCCGGGTACCCCCGAGCGTCGCGACGCGTACCACGCGGACATCACCTACGGGACCAACAACGAGTTCGGGTTCGACTATCTCCGGGACAACATGGTGCGCTCACTCGAAGAGCGGGTTCAGCGAGTGCACCACTACGCCATCATCGACGAGGTCGATTCCGTACTGATCGACGAGGCACGGACTCCGCTGATCATCTCAGGGGCGGTCGGGTCGGAAACCAACGCCGCGTATGCACGCTACAATCCAGGCGTCGCCGATCTTTTCCGACGGCAATCTCGCATGGTGGCGGACCTGATCGCGGGCGCGGAAAAGGCGATCGCCGAAAACGACGTTTACTCCGCAGGGGAAAAGCTGCTGCTTGCCCGCCGCGGGATGCCGCGCAACAAGCGCCTGCTCAAGCTTTTCGCGGATGATCCTGGACTGCAAAAGCACCTCACCAAGGTCGAAGGCGACTACATGCGTGAAAAGCGCCTGCACGAGCTTGATGAGGCGCTGCTTTTTGCCATGGATGAGAAGGGGCACAATGTCCACCTGACCGACCAGGGGCTGGATGTGCTCGCGCCGGGGGACCATGACGCCTTTGTTGTGCCGGACATCTCCGAGGAGATCCACCGCGTGGAGCTGGACCCCGAGCTGGACATCGAGGCGAAGCGGGTTCGCAAGGCGGAGCTGGAGTCCGAGTACGCCGAAAAGAGCGAAAAGATTCACATTATTCACCAGCTGCTGAAGGCGTACACGCTCTTCGTCAAGGACGAGCAGTACGTGGTGCAGGACGGCCAGGTGATGATCGTGGACGAGTTTACGGGCCGCATGATGCCGGGGCGACGCTGGTCCGATGGTCTGCACCAGGCAGTGGAAGCCAAGGAAGCGGTCGCCGTCAAGGCGGAAACGCAAACCCTGGCGACCGTGACCATCCAGAACTTCTTCCGCATGTATGATAAGCTGGCCGGGATGACCGGCACGGCGGAAACGGAAGAAGGGGAGTTCCACCAGATCTACGGTCTGGAGGTGATGGTAATCCCCACCAACCGCCCGATTCAGCGGGACGATCGCCAGGATCTGGTTTTCAAGACCAAGCGTGAAAAGTACAATGCGATGATCGACGAGATCGAGCGCTTGCACAAGCTCGAACTGCCCGTGCTGGTGGGAACCGTGAGCGTGGACGTTTCGGAAACGCTCTCCCGGATGCTGAAGCGAAGGGGTGTTCAGCACGAGGTGCTCAATGCCAAGTACCACGGCAAGGAAGCCGAGATCGTCCGTCTGGCGGGGCAACCCGGAGCCGTGACCATCGCCACCAACATGGCCGGGCGTGGCACCGACATCAAACTCGGGCCCGGCGTCACCGGAGAAAAGACGGACGGGGGTGGAAACGCCGAGTCCGGCGGGTTGCACATCATCGGCTCCGAGCGGCACGAATCCCGCCGCATCGACCGGCAGCTCCGGGGTCGCGCGGGGCGGCAGGGCGACCGGGTGCGTCGCAGTTCTTTTTGTCGCTGGAAGACGATCTGATGCGCTTGTTCGGCTCGGATCGCATCGCCGGGATCATGGACCGCATGGGTGCCGAGGAGGGTGAAGTCATCACCCATCGGTGGATCACCAGCTCCATCGGCACGGCGCAGCAGCGGGTCGAGATGCAAAACTTTGAAGCGCGCAAGCGCCTGCTCGACTACGACGACGTAATGAACCAGCAGCGCGAGGTGATTTACGATCTGCGCGCGTTCGCGCTGGAGGTGGGGAAGACTTGAAGAACGAAGTGTGGGACATGATCGAAAAGGGCATCCCGCTTCGCGCTGAAGAATACGCGCCGGAAGATGAGCATGCGGAGGACTGGGACCTCGCCGGCCTGCGTGCCAACCTGATGGTCGACATGTTCCTCGATGCGAAGCGGCTACCCAAGGAAAACGAGGGGACGGCGTTCTTTGCGAGCCGCGACGAGCTGGACGAGTATCTGGTTGGAGTCGCCCGGGACGCCTGGCACAGCAAGCTGGACGAGTTCGGACCCAACACCGATGCGGTCCTGCGCTTCGTGGTCCTGTCCACCATCGACGAAAAGTGGAAAGACCACCTGTACGATCTGGATCACCTGAAAGCGTCCATCGGTTTCCGTGGATGGGGCCAAGGACCCGCTGGTCGAGTACAAGAAGGAAGCATTCGACATGTTCGTCGACCTGATGACCGACGTCCATACGTCGGTGGCCAAGCTGGCGCTGCGGGCGCAGCTCGCCCGGCGATGCCGCCGCCAGAGCTGTTCGCACCCATGCCGCCGACGCCGCAGCCGGATGAGAATGGCGCAGGGCGGCGCACAGGGCCGACACTCGGAGTGAACCCGCTGGCGGCGGTGCGGTCGACTCCACGGCCGGAGCCGATGCAAACCAACCAGGGTGAAGCCTGCGTGCCCCGCCCGGTTTCGGCCGCCAAGGAGGTCGGGCGGAATGATCCTGCCCCTGCGGCAGCGGTAAGAAGTACAAACAGTGCCACGGCAAGGCGTATGCAAACCCGAGCGGGTCGGCTACACTGTAAAAGAGTGGCCGGCGGAGGACCGGCCGCGCGAGCGGCTGAGCGGTACGGGCCACGCGCCCTGGCGCCGCGCGAACTCCTCGCCCTGCTGATCGAGACGGGGCTGCCCGCGGTGGCGGGGCGCCCCGCCGCTCCGCTCTGGACCTGGCGGGCGATTCGCTCCGGGCCTTCCATTCGGGAGACGGACAACCCAGTCTGCGACGCTGATGACCGCATCCGTCAAGGAAGTTTGCGAGGTTCCCGGGATCGGTCCCGCCAAGGCAGCCAAGATCCTGGCGGCGCTCGACCTAGGCCGCCGTGCCGCGGAAGAAGCCCGCCCGGAACGCGACCGGATGTGGAGCCCACGCGACGTGTATGAGCGGATGCGCTTCACCCTCCGGGATCCGCCGCACGAGGAGTTTCACGTCCTGCTGCTCAACACTCAAAACGAGATCCTGCGCGACCTGCAGGTGACTTCCGGGGGGCACGCTGGACGCCTCCCTCGTCCACCCGAGGGAAGTTCCCGCCGGCCATCGCCGAGGCTGCTGCCGCCGTGGTCCTGGTGCACAATCATCCCAGCGGCGACCCCACACCTCAGCCGAGGACCTGTGACGTGACCCGGCAGCTGCGCGGCGCCGGCCGGGTGCTGGGGATCGATGTGCTCGACCATGTGATCATCGGAGAGGGGCGGTACACGAGTTTTGTCGAAAAAGGGATCTGGGAGGCGTTGTGAGCCCCGGTCTGCCTTCATTCGCTTCGGATGCGGTTGAAACCGCCCGAGCTGTGCTGCCTCCAGGCCTGCTCCGCCGGGTGGAGCCATACGCAGAGCGTCTGGACCTGGGAGCTCATCACCAGAGCGTACGAGTTCAGCAAGGTTGCACACGCCGGCCAAACCCGCCTCTCCGGTGAGCCGTACGTCAACCACTGCATCGAAGTCGCGGAGATCATCGGCGAGCTGGGGCTCGACACGGTCACGCTCGCCTGCGGGTTGATCCATGACGTGGTGGAAGATACCCCCGCCACGCTGGGCGATGTGCGGGATGCCTTCGGTCCCGCCGTAGCGACTGTTGTCGACGGGCTCACCAAGATCGGGCGGGTGCAGTTTCGCACCAACACCGAGCAGCAGGTAGAAAACTACCGCAAGCTGCTCCTTTCCATGGCCCAGGACGCACGCGTCATCCTGGTGAAGCTCGCCGACCGGCTCCACAACATGCGGACGCTGGAGCACCTCCCAGCGAAAAGCGCCGCCGAATCGCGCTGGAGACGCGGGAAATCTATGCTCCCCTGGCGCACCGCCTGGGGATGGCGGAGATGAAGTGGGAGCTGGAAGACCATTGCTTCAAGTTTCTGGAGCCGGAAATCTACCAGGAGCTGAAGGCCAGCGTCGCCGAAAAGCGCCGCGAGCGTGAAGAATTGATCGAGCGCATGCGGGCCCCCCTGCAGGGAGATTTGCAGGAAGCCGGGATCCGCTGCGAGGTGATGGGCCGGCCCAAGCACCTGTGGTCCATCCGCCGCAAGATGCTCCGACGGGATCTCCCCTACGAGGAGATCTACGATCTGATGGCGATGCGGGTGATCACCGACACGGTCGCGGACTGTTACCATGCCCTCGGGGTGATCCACAACCGGTGGACCCCGGTGCAGGAGCGCTTCCACGACTACATCGCCACACCGAAGTCCAACATGTACCGGTCTTTGCACACGACCATCTTCGGACCGGGTGGGAGGCTATACGAGATCCAGATTCGCACGCGCGAAATGCACCGGACAGCCGAGCACGGCATCGCGGCGCACTGGAGGTACAAACAGGATGGGCGGAGCGAGGACGACGTCGATGAAACCCTGTCCTGGTTCCGGCAGGTTCTGGAATGGCAGCAGGAAACCCGGGAGCCGGAGGAGTTCCTCGAGTTTCTGCGCATCGACCTTTTCCAGGACGAGATTTTCATCTTCACTCCCCGTGGGGACGTAAAGCAGCTCCCCAAGGGAGCCACACCGATCGACTTCGCGTTCGCGGTACACACTGAGGTGGGCCTGCATTGCTCCGGCGCACGTATCAACGGGCGGATCGCCCCGCTTTCGCGCGAGCTGCGCAACGGTGACACCGTCGAGGTTTTGACGGACGCGAGGCAGCGCCCGTCGCGCGATTGGCTCGCTTTCGTGAAGACCGCCCGTGCCCGGAACAAGATTCGGCAGTGGATCAAGACGGAGGAACATTCAAGCTCGGCTACGCTCGGCAAAGAATTCCTCGAGCGGGAAGTCCGCCGGGCGCGCCGTCCCAAGCCCACGGAAGATCAGCTGGCGGCGGCGGCGACCGCCCTGGGGCACACGGACCGCGACGGGCTCTTCGCCGCGCTTGGCCGGGGTGACCTGGGTCCGTCGGCAGTGCTCCGCGCGCTGTGGCCCGATGACCCGGAGTTGGTCTCCCCACCACCACCGTCCGCGTTCGATCGCCTGGTGGCCCGGGTGCGGGGAAGCAAGACCAAGGGTGTCCGCATCCACGGCCTGGACAACCTGATGGTGCGCTACGCCCAGTGCTGCCAGCCGGTGCCGGGCGACACCGCGACCGGGTACATCACCCGGGGGCGCGGGGTGACCATTCACCGGGTCGACTGTCCCAACGTGCTGCAAATGTCCGAGCACCCCGAGCGTCGCGTTCCCATCGATTGGGAGGGCGAGGCCGGCGGGCAGTTCCTGGTTCGTATCGTGCTGGAAGGAACCGACCGGCGCGGACTTTTTGCCGATATCGCGGGTACGATCACCGCGACACACACCAACATCCAGAGCGCTGATCTCCGCTCCGAAAGCATGGGCATGCGAGGCTCGTTCGTGGTGGAAGTGGAGAATCTGACGCACTTGAACCGGGTGCTCGGAGCAATCCGCAAGATCAAGGGTGTTCGCAGCGTGGAACGCCGTGATCCATCCGAGGTGCCGAGCGATGCCGTTTGAGCTGACCTCGCCCTTCGCCCCGGCTGGGGATCAGCCCCGGGCTATCGAGGAGCTGTTTGCGGGGCTGAAACGCGGCGACCGACATCAAACGCTGCTCGGCGCCACCGGGACGGGCAAGACGCTCACCATGGCGCACGTCATCGCACAGCACGGCCGCCCCGCGCTGGTGATGAGCCACAACAAGACACTCGCCGCGCAGCTTTACGGCGAATTGAAGCAGTTTTTCCCGCGGAACGCAGTTGAGTACTTCATCTCGTACTACGACTATTACCAGCCGGAGGCGTACGTACCCAGCACGGACACCTACATCGAAAAGGACTCCTCGATCAACGAGGACATCGAGCGGCTCCGGCTCCGCGCGACCTCCAGCCTGATGGAACGCTCGGACGTGATCATCGTGTCGAGTGTTTCCTGTATTTACGGCCTGGGGGATCCGGCGGAGTACCGTGCCATGCTGCTCGTACTGGAGCTCGGGCAGACGATCAGTCGCAAGCAGATCCTGGAAGGGCTGGTCAACATCCAGTACACCCGCAACGACGTCGCCTTCGAGCGGGGTACCTTCCGGGTGCGCGGCGATACGGTGGAGCTGTATCCGGCGTACGAGGAACAGGGGATCCGGGTGGAGCTGTGGGGCGACGAGATCGAGCGGATCACCCGCTTCGACCCGCTCACGGGTGAGAGCATCGCGACGCTGCCACGTGCCGCGATCTACCCCGCGACACACTTCGTGACGCAGCGGCCCACGCTGGAGCGTGCGGTGGCCCGGATTCGCTCCGAGCTGGAGGAGCGGCTACGGGAGCTGCTCGGCGAGGGCAGGCTCCTCGAGGCCCAGCGCCTGGAGTCCCGCACCAACTTCGACATTGAGATGATGCTGGAGGTGGGGACCTGCTCGGGCATCGAAAACTACTCGCGCCACATCGCGGGGCGGGCGAGGGTGAGCGCCCCGCGTGCCTGCTGGACTACTTCCCGGAAGATTACCTGGTGATCGTGGACGAGTCGCACGTCACCGTCCCGCAGATCGGCGGCATGTACAATGGTGACCGTGCGCGCAAGCTCACCCTGGTGGAGCACGGCTTCCGCCTCCCGTCGGCGCTGGACAACCGTCCGCTCAAGTTCCAGGAGTGGGAAGCGCTCGTTCCCCACACTGTGTACGTCTCGGCGACGCCAGGGGAGTTCGAGCTGGAGCGGAGCGGCGGTGTGGTAGTGGAGCAGATCATCCGTCCGACGGGACTGCTCGACCGGTGATCGTGGTGCGCCCGGTGCGCGGGCAGGTGGATGATCTGCTCGCCGAGATCCGGGAGCGCGAGGCACGTGAAGAGCGGGTACTCGTCACCACCCTAACCAAGCGCATGTCGGAGGATCTTACCGATTTCCTGCTGCAGACGGGCGTCCGGGTGCGCTATCTCCACTCCGACATTGATTCTATCGAGCGCGTCGAGATCCTGCGCGACCTCCGACTCGGCAAGTTCGATGTGCTGATCGGCATCAATCTGCTACGAAGGGCTGGACCTTCCCGAAGTGTCGCTGGTGGCCATTCTGGACGCCGACAAGGAAGGCTTTCTCCTCCGCGAGCTCGCTGATCCAGACCGTGGGCCGTGCAGCGCGCAACGAGCAGGGAATGGCCATCCTGTACGCGGACCGGATCACGGGCTCCATGCGGCGGATGATGGAGGAAACCGAGCGGCGCCGGCAGCTTCAGGAGGAGTACAACCGCGAGCATGGGATCATCCCGCGGACGATCATCAAGTCGGTTGCCGAGATCGAGCGCTCCACGCGCGTGGCGGATGCGCGGGTGAGCAAGCACGAGACCGATGTCAAACAAACGCGCAAGGTGGCGGAAGCCCGTGCGACCTACGCCGCCAACACCGGTCGCGACCCGGTCGAGCTGCAGCGGGAGCTGGAGGCCGAGATGCGCGATGCCGCCGCACAGCTGGACTTCGAGCGCGCCGCGCTGCTCCGTGACCAGCTGCTCGAGCTCCGCTCGCAGACAGAAGTGACTAAGGCGGGCGGTGCCCGGCGAGTGGCGAGTTTCCGCTAGACGGTGGAGGCTTCACTGAGCGAGCCCGCCCTGCAGGCCTGGGGGGAGCGTGTCGGACGCGAGGTCCGCCCACCCCTCGTGCTGGCTCTGCGTGGGGATCTCGGGGCTGGGAAGTCCACGCTCGCCCGGGCAATCGCGCAGGGCGCCGGCGTGAAGGGAGCCGTGCCGTCGCCGACCTTTAATCTGCGCTTTAGCTACGACGCGCCGGGTGGCGTGCAGGTGCATCATCTGGATCTGTATCGCCTGCGGCATGCCGACCAGGTGTGGGAGCTTGGGTGGGAAGAACTGGGCTCTGACGCGGATCTGGTGTTGATCGAGTGGCCGGAGCGTGCCGAAGCGCTGCTTGCTCCGGAGCGCTGGGATGTTACGCTGGAGGTGGAGTCGCCCACCACCCGGCGCGTACTCGCAGTACGTGTGGGCACGCCCAGCGATCTGCCGCCCCTGCAGTGAGCCCTCCCACGGGTCCGACCCTCGCGCTCGATACCTCAACGGCGACCGGCTCGGTGGCCGTCGGGTCAGGGGACAAGCTGCTGGCTGAGGTGGTGCTACGCGTCGGCGCCGGGCATTCGTCGGCACTGCTCCCCGCGATCGATTACGCGATGCGCTCGGCCGGCCTCGTGGCAGCTGACCTGCAGGCGGTAGTAGTTGGCGCCGGACCTGGCTCTTTCACCGGTGTACGTGTTGCTGCGGCCACCGCGAAGGGGATTGTGCATGCGCTCGGAGCGCCCATGTTTGCCTTCGGCGGGCTTCTGGCAATCGCGGCAGCTTCGGCCGCTGCCGGGCGGGCCGTGTGCGCCGTGCTGGATGCGCGCCGCCGTGACGTTTTTGCCGCGTGCTACGCTTTTGACAATGGGCGAGTGCGGGAGGTTTTTCCCCCCGAAGCATTCTCACTGGATGCGCTCCTGGGGCGTTTCCGTGGTACCGTGCCGCCGGTATTCGCGGGCGAAGGCGCCGTGCTCCACCACGACGAAATCAAGCAGGTACTGGGTGCTCCGGTTGTGCCGGAGTTCGCCGGGGTGCCGCGTGCTTCCGCGCTCCTGTGGCTTCTACGAACCGTGCCGGAACAGGGCCTGGTTGCGAACCCCGCCACGTGGGAGCCGGAGTACCTGCGCGCTTCGGGCGCGGAAAGAATCGCCGCGGCGGCAGTGCGCCCGTGAGCACAATTGATTCCGGAGTCCGCCTCCACCTCCGTCCCCTCGGTCCGGATGATCTACCGCGGATTATGGAGATCGAGCGGACCTCGTTCTCAGTCCCCTGGCAACGGAACACCTTCGACAGCCTGCTTCGCCGCAATGACACGGATCTGGTCGGTGCCGAACGAGACGGGGTGCTGGCCGGCTACGCAATCTGCTGGACGATTCTTGACGAGGCGGAACTCGGCAATGTTGCGGTCGCACCCGAGGCGCGAGGACTCGGGGTGGGAGACACCCTGGTGCGTGCCGTGCTCGACCGCATACGGCAGCGCGGCGTCCGCGCGTGCTTCCTGGAGGTACGTGAATCCAATCTGGCAGCTCAACGGCTGTATCGGCAGCGCGGCTTCGAGGCTGTGGGACGCCGTCGTGCCTATTACTCCCGTCCCGTGGAGGACGCGCTGGTCATGCGGCTCCGGCTCGGGGAGTTGCCTTGACAATGCTCCGCGCGGCGGCGTAGCTTTGCGACCGCACCCCATCCGTCGACTACTCCAGGAGGAACTGTGTCCCGCTCCCTGAACAAGGCGATTTTGATCGGCAATCTCGGCTCGGATCCGGAGATCCGCACCACCGGCAACGGAGCCAAGGTTGCGCAATTTTCGATCGCCACCAGCCGCAAGTGGACGAACAACTCCGGAGAGCAGCAGGAAAAAACCGAGTGGCACCGGGTCGTTGCGTGGTCCAAGCTCGCGGACGTGGTTGAGCGGTATGTCAAGAAAGGCCAGCAGGTCTACGTGGAAGGGGAGATCCAGTATCGCTCCTATGAGGACAAAGACGGAGTGACCAAGTACTCCACCGAGATCAACGCACGCGAATTGATGATGCTCGGTGGGCGCGAGGGCGGCGGGTTCGGTGGGGGTGAGGCGGGAGGTGGTCGCGAGCGGCCAGCCGCGGCCAAACCAGGTGGTGCAGGGGCTCGGGCGGCGGCTGCGAACCAGGGCGGCGGACGTGACTACGACGACTTCCAGCCCCCGGCGTACGGCGACGAGGACGACGACCTTCCCTTCTGAGCAAAGCTACGTGCGGAGCTGGCTGATTGTTGCCGGGGCCGCAGTGCTTGCGGCGGGCCCGACCGCGGCCCAGCAGCAGGGCGGCGTGCACGTGGTGCGGGAGGGGGATACCCTTTGGGAGCTTGCCCGCACCTATCTGGGAGACCCGTTTCTGTGGCCGGAAATTTTCCGGTTGAACACCGACGTCATCGCCGATCCCGCGCGTATTCTCCCTTCCGTGCGGCTCCGGCTGCCCACCGGGGTAAGCCGCGTCGCTACCGGTGCGACACCCCAGGTGGCAACCTCAGCGCGCGCGCAGCCGCTGGCGGCCGGAGATTTTTATCGCGCCGCGCTGCTGGTTCAGGATGCGGAGATCCGCCCTGTGGGACAGCTAGCGGAATTGGAGTCGCCCAGCGTGATTCCCATCGCCACCGGACAGCAGATCCACCCGTACGACCGGGTGTTCGTTGCCCTTGCCGGGCCGAACCTGGTACGTACCGGGGATCAGCTTCATCTGCTGCGGCGCGAACGCGAGATTACGCCTTTCGGGCGGGTGTACCGGTCCACCGGCATTGCCACCGTCGCTGCTGTGGAGGGGAGTACGGCGACGGTGGTAATCGGTCGGATGTATGACAAGGTTGCACCCGGAGACCTTGCGGTTCCGTTGGAACGTGTGGGTAGCGTGCCAGAGGGCTCACTACGCGTAAGCGGCGGAGTGGAGCTTCGGGGCCGGATCGTCGCCTTTCAGTCTCCGCATCCGGTGCAGACGACGCAGGAGATCGCCTTCGTGGATCTCGGCCGGGGTTCCGGAGTGCGGATGGGAGACGAATTCGTGGCCTACCTGCCACGGCAGCAGCGCGAGTGGGGGATTCGGCCGGAAATCCAGGTGGCACGGTTGCAGGTGGTCCGTGTGACGGAGCAGACCGCATCGGTCCGCATCACGGGTCTTCAGCAGCCCGCGCTGGAAGCCGGGTTGCCCGTGCGGAGCAGTGTCACCAGCCCGTAGGGAATAGGCTGAGCGGGGTGCTGTTGGTGCGTCCCGACGCCCTTCCACCCGGGAGGGCGTCGTTGCATGTATGAGGTGAAGCTGAGTTGCTGATTCATATTCTGCACTATGTCGCTTTCGGCAGCTACGTGGCTGCCGCGGGGCTCCTCGGTGTGTCCTTTGTGCGGGGCAGCCGGGAGCTGCCGGCTGGCGCTACGGTTTCGCTTGCGGTGGGGTTCGCTGCCCATCTCGCGGGGCTGGTGGCGTACGGCATCGACTGGGGTGAACTCCCCTGGTCGGACTGGGGCCGTCGCTCTCCACCCTGGCGCTGATCATCGCTCTTGGCGCCCTCAGTCTGGCAACGCTCCGTGCGGTCAGCCCGCTTGGATTGGTGCTACTTCCGCTGGTTGTGGTGCTGATCGGCACAGCCATGTGGAGCGGAGTTCGGCCTTCGGGTGAGCACCTCGCCTTTCGGGGCCTCTGGTTCGCGCTGCATGTGCTGTTCGCGCTGGTGGGCTACGCCGCTCTTGCTCTCGCCTTTGCGGCTGGACTGATGTACCTGCTCCAGTTTCGCGAGCTCAAAGCAAGCATTTCGGCGCGGTCTTCCGCTTCTTTCCGGCGCTGGATACCCTGGATAGCGTGGGAAGGCGGGCGTTGCTCGTCGGGTTTCCGGCGCTGACCCTGGCGCTGGTGCTCGGGTGGGCGTGGACCGCACGCTTCCAGCACAGCCTTGAGGTTCGAAACCCTAAAGTGCTGTGGGGGGTACTGAGCTGGGCCATCTTCGTCGCGGCGCTTCTCGCCCGCAGAGGGAGCGGAAGGCAGGGACGCCGGGCCGCTCTGGCCAGTGTGCTCGGGTTCGCCCTAATCGTGGCCTCCTACTTGTGGATTCGGGTGCAGACCCCTGGCGCGGCCTTTTTATGATCATCAGCTGATGTCTGTTGCAGTCATCGGAGCTGATTTCCGCACCGCGCCGATCGAGATTCGGGAGCGGCTGGCATTCGCCCGCACCGAGGTCCCATCGGTACTCGCCAGGCTCGTGGGCAGCGAGGCGGTAGCCGAGGCCGTGCTCCTGGGTACGTGCAACCGCATCGAGCTTTACCTGGCGTGCCACGATGAGGGAGGCGCGCTGGAGCAGGCTCGGACGCTTTTGGGCGACCGGCTCGTGGGAATGCCTCGGGATGTCGGGGCGTGTTGTACAGCCACCGGCAGCGACGAGCGGCCGAGCACCTGTTCCGGGTGACTGCCGGGCTGGAGTCCATGGTGCTGGGGGAGCCGCAGATCCAGGGGCAGGTGAAGGAAGCCTACTCCGCGGCGCGCGAGACCGTCGCTCCGACAGGCCCGGTAGTCGGCCCGGCGCTCAACCGCCTTTTTCAGGGTGCACTCGGGGTCGGCGGGCGGATACGCAGTGAGACCGATGTGGGCAGCGGCGCCGCGTCGGTGGCATCGGCTGCCGTCGAGCTCGCCAAGAAGATTTTCGGGAGCCTGCGTGGCCGTCGTGCGCTGGTGCTCGGCGCGGGCGATACCGCCGAAGCAACCTTGTACTGTCTCCGCTCCGAAGGCGTACGCTCGGCCGTGGTGGCCAACCGGACCTGGGAACGTGCTGAGGAGCTGGCGGACCGGTTCGGGGCGCGGGCGATTCGCTGGGACGACTTTGGCGAAGCACTCGCGTCGGCTGATCTGGTGCTGTGTTCCACGGCCGCTCCCCACCTGGTGCTTACTCGGGAGCGGTTTCGCGCCGCACTGCCGGCGGGCACGCCGCGGCCGCTGTGCATCATCGACCTGGCGATTCCCCGTGACGTGGAGGCGAGCCTCGGAGAGGAACCCAACGTGTTCCTCTACAACGTGGATGACTTGCGCCAGATCGTGGACCACAACCTGGAGCGCCGCCGTGCGGGTCTCCCCGCAGCGGAAACGATCATCGCCACTGGCGTGGAGGAGTTCTGGGCCTGGTATTCGGGCCTGGCGGTCGTTCCGACGATTCGTGAGCTGCGGGAGCGCACGGAGCGACTCCGCCAGGCTGAGCTGGAGCGAGCACTCAAGCGCCTCGGGCATCTCGGGCCGGAGGACCAGCAGGCGATCGACGCGCTGACCCGCGCGCTCGCCAACAAGCTGCTGCATGCACCCACCGTTCGGCTCCGCCACGCCGCCGGCAACGGCCGCGGCACCACGGTGGTGGACACCGCGCGCTACCTTTTCGAACTCGACTCGGAATCTTTTGCTCATGACTAAGCGGGTGCTGGTGACCGGCGGGGCGGGATTTATCGGCTCTCATGTAGCCGACGCCTACCTCGCACGGGGCCACGAGGTGACGGTCCTGGACAACCTTTGCCACGGACGCAGGGAATACGTGCCCGACGGTGCGGATTTCGTGGAGCTCGACATCCGCGACCCGGGCACAGCCGACCTGATCCGCGAGCGGCGCTTCGATGTCATCAACCACCATGCAGCCCAGATGGATGTGCGGGTGTCGGTACGCGACCCTCGCTTCGACGCGAGCGTTAACATCGACGGGCTCCTGAATCTCCTCGAAGCCGCGCGGGAGGCGCAGGTCCACAAGTTCTTGTACGTGTCATCCGGAGGAGTGGTGTATGGCGAGCCGGAACGGCGGCCCACGCCAGAGACAGCGCCGAAGCTGCCTGAAAGCCCCTATGGTGTGAGCAAGCTCACGGGCGAGCAGTACCTGTACTACTATCATCGCGTATACGGGATGGAGTATGCCGCGCTGCGCTACTCCAACGTGTACGGTCCCCGTCAGGATCCGCACGGAGAGGCAGGGGTGGTGGCGATCTTTTCCACCCGGTTGCTGGATCGGGAGCCGCTCACCGTTTTCGGCGCAGGGGAGCAAACACGCGACTACGTGTTTGTTCGCGACGTCGTCGCCGCCAACCTGCTGCTCACCGATGCAGCGTTGCCAGGTGCGCAGTCGCTCGACGACCGCGGCTTCAACGTGGGCACCGGCCATGAAACCAGCGTGGTGCAGCTGGCCGAAGTGCTGATGCGCGCCTCGGGGCGAAGTGTCGAAGTGGACCATGCTCCTCCTCGGCCGGGAGAATTGCAGCACTCCAGTCTGGACGCGGCGAAGCTCCGGGCGCTGGGCTGGGAGCCGCGTACCGGGCTCCAGGAGGGGCTATCCGAAACGTTCCACTGGATCGAGGCGAACACCCGCAAATCGGCCGCGGTGTCATGATCCCGGTGCTCGCGCAGGCTCCCCACGTCAACGAGTTCGCGGCGGCGTGGGGAATGATTGTCCATGGGACACCCTCGACCAAGCTGATCCTGGCGACGCTCGCCGTGTTTTCCTTCGCTTCCTGGATGGTGCTTTTCTGGAAGTGGAAGCAGTTCCGGCGGATGCACGAGGAGGCGGACCGTTGCCTCGACGAGCTGGAGGGCGCGCAGCGCGTCGAAGACGCATACCGAACGATCTCGGAGCTTCCGGAATCGCCGTTCACCCGGATTTTTCGGCGGGGCGTAAACTTCTTCAGCGAGCTGCGTCCGGGCGCGCTCCGCGAAACTGGCCCGGTGCGCGGACTGACGCCCGCGCAGCTGGAGGTCCTCCGGATGGTGCTGGAAAAGGAGGAGGGAGAGGAGCGGGACGAGCTTGCATCCGGCATTCAGTGGCTGGCGATTATCGCCACGGTTTCGCCGCTGCTGGGGCTGCTGGGTACGGTGCTGGGGGTGATGAACTCGTTCGTGGGTGTGGCGGCGGCGGGATCCAGCAACATCAACGCGGTCGCCCCCGGAATCGCGGAGGCGCTGATTGCTACGGCCGCGGGGTTGATCGTGGCCATCCCGGCGCTGATGGGCTACAACTATTTCGCCGGACGCCTGAACCGCTTCGCGAGTGAGATGGAAAGCTTCAGCAGCGAGTTCATCGGTACGCTCGCGCGCGAAGGCAAGGTGTAATGACCCGGCGGCGCAGGCGAAACGGGGAGATGCACACCGCATCGGAGATCAACGTCACCGCGCTGGTGGACGTGGCGCTGACGCTGCTGGTCATCTTCATGATTACTGCTCCGATGCTGCAGGGTGGGGTAGAAGTGAGTATTCCACGTGCGCAGACCCAGTCCGTGCCGGCGACCGACGGGGTGATCGTGTCAGTGGATCGGGACGGGCGGATCTTTATCGGGGAAGCCCTTGCGCCGTGGGAGGATTTCCGCACCGCCTTCCCGGACGCAGTGCGCCGCAGCGGAGTTGAAAGCGTGTACCTGCGCGCGGATGAAGCAGTGCCCTACGGTCGCGTGGTGCAGGTGCTCGGAGCGATGAAGGCTGCCGACGTGGCCAAGGTTGGCCTGATTGCGGAGCCGGAAGTGGAACGGTGAGGCGGAGCGAGCGGCGGGTGGGTGTGGGAGTAATCGGCTCCGCACTGGTGCACGGCTTGGTGGTCGTGCTGGCGTGGGCATCAGCGTTGGCTACACCGACGCCGGCAGCACCCATGCGGGTTTACGCGGTAGACATCGTGTCTCCACCGCCGAACGTGGCCGGCGAGCTTCCCGAAACCATGCCGACTCCCGGCGAGTCGGCGCCGCAGCCCGAGGCTGCACCGGAGCCGGAGCCCGCGCGTCCTCCGCCACCGGCCCCTGAGTCCATGCCGGCGCCCGCCAAGACGCCGACGCCCCCGGCCAAGAGTGCATCACCGAAGCCCCAAGCCGCTGCACCTGCCGCGAGCAAGCCGACGCCTGCGCCGCCGGCAGCCAAGCCGGGCAGCACGGGAACAGCAAAGCCGGTTCCGGGTCCAAATCCGGTGGCTACGTCCGCGGGTGGGGCGGGATTGAACGTTCGCACGCAAGGTGCGACCTTTGTGGACCAGGCGTACCTGGTTAACATCGTGTACCGCGTAAAGCGCTACTTCCGCCGCCCGGACACCGCCCGGACCGACCGGGCCGAGGTGTGCTTCCGGATTGAGCGGGACGGCACCGCGTCGGACATCCGCATCGCGGGTGCTTCCGGTTCCGCCGCCTTCAAGCTCGCCGTCATGGAAGCGGTGGAGCAGGCGGGCGTGCACCGGGAGTTCGGGCGCTTGCCGGCTGCGTATGCGGCGGACTTTCTCCCTGTCTGCCTCGAAATCCAACCCGATCAGTAACGTGCGTTTTCTCAAGACTGGCCTTTTGTTGCTGTCGCTGATCCCGGCAGCCCTTTTCGCGCAGGATCCGGAAGGGGTTCGGCTCCGGCTGACCTACCAGGCCGAGTATCAGCCGGGCATGGTGGTGCTTCCGTTCGGCGGGCCGAGTGGTCCGCTGGCTACCGGGATCGTTCGTCAGGATCTGGACTTCAGCGATCGCTTCAAGGTGAGCGAGGGTGTTGCGCGGGCGGGCGAGCCGCTGAATCTGGCTTTGTGGAAGGAGCGGGGCGCGGACTGGGTGCTGACGGGGGAGATCGCTCCGCGCGGCAGCGGGCTGGCGCTTCGCCTCGTTCTCCACGACGCGGTTTACCGGCAGGTGAAGGCGGATCAAACCTTTGCGCTCCCCGCCGCGGGTGATGCCGGCTTTCGGATGGCCGTACATGTTGCCGCGGACGAGGTGGTTCGCTGGGTCACGGGTACGCCCGGCGCGGCCGCGAGCCGGATCGCGTACGTGGTCTCGGGCCGGGGGAGCAAGGAGATTTACCTGGTGGACAGCGACAGCGAAAACGTCCAGCGTGTCACCTCCGACGGCTCCATCGCCCTGTCACCCACCTGGTCCCGGGATGGGCGCTCCCTCGCCTACACCTCCTACCGTGGCGGGACCCCTTCGCTCTGGGAGCGGAACCTGGCCTCCGGGCGGGACCGCCTGCTTTCCGACCGCGCCGGAATCAACATCACGCCTGCGTACTCGCCGGACGGAAGCATTGCGTTCGCCGCCACGGTGAGCGGCAACACCGAAGTGGTGTCCCTGGACGGGGCGGGTGTAAACCCGCTGACGCGCGGCCGCGGTTTCGATTCCCTGAGCCCCAGCTTTTCCCCGGACGGTGCCAGGATTGCATTCGTCTCAAATCGGCTTGGGGAGCCGCAGATTTACGTCATGGCACGTGGCGGCGAGCCGCGACTGGTTTCGAATACACCTACGGTCGCTCCGGCTACAGCACCTCTCCGGCCTGGTCCCCCCGCGGGCCCTGGATCGCGTACCACACCCGGGCGGGCGGCTCGCACCAGATCGCGGTCGTGGGTGCTGATGGAAATGGCGGCGGCTGCTCACCAATCAGGGCACCAACGAAGACCCGAGCTGGGCACCGGACGGGCGGCATGTCGTGTTTGCATCGCCAAACCGCGATGGCGGCGGCCTGTTCGTCTTCGACGGACGGCGGGCAACGTCATCAACCGCGATGGCGGCGGCCTGTTCGTGCTGGATACCGTAAGCGGGCGCATCCGCCCGCTCGTCAGGGGCCGTGGACTCGGCCTACCCGACTGGTCGCCGTCGTTCGGACGGACGGCGGGCAACTGATCACCCCTTTCACACCTTGCGCGCATCGCGACCCTACGCCAGTTCGCCATCCTTGTTCTCGCAGTCTTCGCTCTCGGCGCTTGTCGGAAAAGGCAAACGGCCGCTGCCCCAACCAGGCCAGCAACCTCGGCCGAGGAGATGCCCAGCGCCACCACGGCCGACGTCGCCCGCTCCAGCTCGGCGCCCTGCCGGCCGATCGTCTCGGCCTGGGCCTCGAGCCGTTCCGCCTGGCTGACGATCGTCTCGTGCTGCCGCTGGTTCGCCTCAGCGAGCGGCGCCATCAGCGTCACCACCCACGCCGCGAGCGCCGTCTCCCGGGACGCGTCAGGTGACGCGTTGGAACGTTCCACGACGCCTGACCCCTGCTGCGTGGCTGACGCGTCGTCACGCCCAGCTGACGCGTGCTCAGGCACCAGCACGACGACCGCCGCGCCCAGGGGACGGAGGACCGGCACGCCAGTAACCACCCCGGCCACAACCCGCGCCGGTGGCGGGGGCGCGGCGAGAGCGCGAAGCACGGACACGGGCGGATTCCATCGGGGGGGCGGAAGCGGCGCGGGCAAGGGAGCGAACGTTACGTGAAACCGAGTCGCGGGCAGCCGAGTCGCTGCAGGAGCCGATCTACTTCGAATACGACAGCGACGCGCTCAGCGCCGAGGCCGAGGATCGGCTCCGCGCCAAGGCCGAGATCATGCGCGCGAATCCGGGGATGCAGGTCCGCATCGAGGGGCACACGGACGATCGGGGTTCGACGGAGTATAACCTGGCACTGGGGCAGCGCCGTGCCGAGGCGGTTCGAACCTTTATGGTAAACTATGGGATACCCGCCGCACGCCTGGCGGTGATCTCCCTCGGTGAAGAGCGCCCGGCGGAGGATGGCGGTGACGAAGCCTCACAGTCCCGCAACCGACGCGCGGAGTTCGTGGTGACCGCGGGCGGGGCACGGTAATGCGAGCGCGGGTTATCATCAGTGCCGGGTGTCTGCTCGCGTGTGCGGCTTGTGCCACCAAGCGCGACATCCGGGATCTGCGTACGGACATGGCGGCCATGCGAAGCGCGCAGGAGGCGTCGATGCAGGCGATGCAACGGCAAAATCAGCTGCTGCTCGACTCCCTGGCCTCGGCCTCCCTGCGGACGCGGGGCGACATCGCCAATCAGCTGGTGGCGATGGAACGCCAGCTGGTGCAGATCCAGCAGCTGACCGGCCAGGGGCAACAGCGTCTGGCTGAGCTGAGGGACCAGATCAACACCCGTGCGGAGGCGATCGCGGCGCAGCCTCAGGCGGCTTCGCCAGCGCGTGAAACACCGCCCCCCGCGGCGCAGGAATTGTTCGACGCGAGCCTGGCAAGCCTCAGGCGCGGATCATTCAGTACCGCGCGGGTTGGCTTCGAGGAGTTCCTGCGGCTGTACCCGCAGCACGCACTGGCGCCGGATGCCCATTTCCACATCGGGGAGGCGTATGCAGGCTCCAAGGATGTGCCGCGGGCAGTCGAATCGTACAGCCGGGTGATGGAGCAGTACCCGAACCACCCCCGTGCGGCGGCCGCCCGCGCGGCTCGGGATCGGCTCGCCCGCGCCGGTCGCACCTAGGCGACCGTGCGCTGCCCCTTCTGCCATCACAGCGAAGACCGGGTCGTGGACAGTCGCGCGAGCCGGGAGGGGCGGGCGGTGCGTCGGCGCCGGGAGTGTCTCCGCTGCGACCGGCGTTTCACCACCTATGAGTACATTGAGGAGCGGCCGCTCCAGGTGGTGAAGCGGGACAGCGAAACCGAGCCGTACGACCGGCGCAAGCTGCTGCGGAGCATTCAGATCGCCTGTGCCAAGCGCCCGGTGAGCCCAACCGAGATCGACAGCATGGTCGAGGACATCGAGCGGGTCCTCGACCGGCAGGACGCTTCGGAAGTGCCGAGTGGCATCCTTGGGCACATGGTGATGGAGCGTTTGAAGACGCGGGATCACACAAGTACCTGTCACCCACCGATCCCTTTTTCGTTACGTTCAAGCTGGGCATCCTGGTGGGCCTTCTGCTTGCCGCGCCCGTGGTGATCTACCAGGTGTGGTCGTTCTTTGCCCCCGCTCTGCTTCCTTCTGAGCGGCGGGTGATCATTCCGGCGCTCTACCTCGGTCTGGTGCTATTCGCGGGTGGGGTTGCCATGGCATACACCATCGTGCTCCCAATCACGCTACAATTCACCATGGGATTTCAGACGGAAAGCCTGGAGCAGGCGATCGTGGTCAACGCCTACCTGGCGGTGGTGACCCGGCTGCTGCTTGCGTTCGGATTCGTGTTCGAGCTGCCGGTAGTCATCGTCATTCTGTCGGCCATGGGTCTGGTGACGCCGGAGTTCCTGGCGTCCAAGCGTCGGCACGCTCTTGTCGGGATTGCGGTTCTGGCCTCCGTGATCACGCCGGGTGACGTGATCACCGTGACCGTGATGATGATGGTCCCGCTGTACCTGCTGTACGAGCTGAGCATAGTGCTATCCCGCATGGTGGTCCGTCGGCGTGCAGCGATCGGCCAGCCGGTGGAGGTGTGAACATGCGTGGTTTTCTATGCCTGCTTCTCGGTCTTGCCGCGGCCGCTCCGCTGAACGCGCAGGTCGAGCGGCGACTGCCCGGACGCCCCGCGCCGCGGGACACCGCCGTGCGTCAAGACACGGCCCGCCGCGCCGCAGCGACGGATACGATCTTCGAGCGGCTGCTGAAGCTGCCCGGGTACACGCCGATCGAGTACCGGGGCGACAGCGCTGAGTACCGAGCCGACACGCGGGTGCTGCGCCTTCGCGGCTCATCGGAAGTGGTACGGCAGGGGGAACGACTGACCGCCACCGACTCGATCGTTTACCAGGAAGGGGTACGAAGCGCTCGAGCGTTCGGTCAGCCGAAGGTGGTCGGGGGGTCGGCGCCGGAGATCACCGGCAACTCCATGCGCTACGACTTTGCCACCGGTCGGGCAAGCGTGCAGGGCGCGCGGACCACCTTTACGCAGGGCGCCACCTGGTACGTCTACGACAGCAATGCAACCACGGAAGGCACCAGCCACGTCTACGTGAACGGGGGCAAGTTCACCTCGTGTGACCTTGAAGTCCCGCATTACCACTTCGAGTCCGACAAGATCATGTTCATCCGCGACCGGATCATTGTGGCCCGGCCGGCCCGGTTGTACTTCGCCAATGTCCCGGTCCTGTGGATACCTTTCGTGGTGCAGGATCTCGCGCGCGGCCGGCGGAGCGGGATCCTGACCCCGCGCTTCGGCTTCAACGACATCGTGCGGCAGGGTGGCCGCGGCCGGCGGATCGAGAACGTGGGGTACTACTGGGCAATCAGCGACTACCTGGGCGCGGAGGTGAGCACTGCGTGGGACAGCCGTGCGTACACGGCATTGACCGGCGGACTCCAGTACAACTGGCGGCGTCAGCAGCTCAACGGCAGCTTGAGCTACAGCCAGTACTGGCGCGAGACGGGTGGTCGCGAGACGGGCCTCACCACCAGCAACTCCTGGCGGCCCGACGAGCGCACGCAAATCGGGCTGCAGGGTCAGTACTTTTCCTCGTCGCAATTCGTCCGGGACGTTTCCACGGACCCTCGCGAGCCGACGCAGGATCTCGCCTCGACCTTTTCGCTCAGCCGGCGGCTGGACTGGGGCAGCTTGGCAGTGCAGGGCTCCCGAAGGCAATCTGTCGCCACGGGTCGGGTGGAAACGCAGTTCCCCAGCGGGAGCCTGGTATTCAATCCCATCACGCTCTTCGGTGGTGCGACCCTGTCACTCAGCGCGTCGGGCTCACACACCAGCACCGACGAGCCGGACGAGCCTAGCCAGCTCAGCCGTCTGCGCGACCGGGATGTCACACAGCTTCAGGCAAGTCAGTCGCTCACCTTCGGAAGGCTTTCGCTGAGTAGCTCTGGCTCGCTGAACCGCCAGCTGCTGGCCGCGCTGCTGACGGTGGACTCGACGCTTTCTCCAGCCGCGCGAGGCATCCAGAACCGGCAGGAAGGGAGCTGGCAGACCTCGATCAGCTACCAGCAGAACCTGATCGGCTCCACGTACATTGCTCCGTTCGCACAGCTTTCGCAGCAGATCGTTCGCGATGACACTCTCAGCCGGCGGGCGGTCAGTTCCGCCTCGGTCGCGGACCAGCTACGCGGAAGATTCACGGGTGGTGCTCCGGTACCGATGGATACCGTGGTATTCGGAAGATATGTGAGCGCACCGATACGGCAAAGCTTCGGTGCAAGCGTGAACACGGATATGTACGGCTTCTTCCCGGGTGTTGGGCCCTACTCACGCCTGCGTCACCACTTCAAGCCGACCTTCAGCTACAGCTACGTCCCCGAGGTTCAGCAAACGCGGGAGCAGGAGCTGGTCTTCGGCCGTGCGGGCGGGCGCACGCAGAACCTGCTGACGTTCGGCATGACCAATACCTTCGAAGCCAAGCTTCGCGAGGTTCGCACCCCGCAGGCAACCGACACGCTGAACGCAGATACCAGCGCGGCTGCCCGCGCGCGGGCCCAGCCGCCGGCTGATCCGGGAAAGGTGGTGCTGCTCTCGATCAGCACCAGTTCGGTGCAGTACGATTTCGTACGTGCGCTGGAAGAGGGTAATGGTTTCACCACCCCGAGCATCAGCAACACCATCACCTCGGACTACCTGCGGGGCCTGAATGTCTCCGTCAGCCATGACCTGTTCGACCGCACGAACACGACGCGTCCCGGGGAGCCGGGGCGCTTTTCGCCATTCCTCACGTCCGTGAATACGGGCTTCTCGTTTGGCGAAACTTCGGCGCTCTTCCGCTTTCTCGGGCTGGGGCGCCGAGAAGAAAACATTGCGACTCCGGATGCGGGCGGCGTGGTCCCGGGCCCGAATGTCAGCACCGACCCGCTATCGCCACGCGGCCCGGGCAGCTTCAACAACAATCCGCAGCCGGTGGGGCGCGGCCCCTGGAACGTGCGACTGGACTACACACTCCATCGTGCACGCCCCATCATTGGGCAACCCCTTGGCTTCACCGGCTTCAACCAGAACACCCAGGACATCCGGGCAAATGTGTCTTTCTCACCCACCCGGAACTGGGCGGTCGACTGGAGCACCAGCTACGAGGTGAACTCCGGGCAGTTCGGCAGCCACTACGTGAGGGTACGGCGGGACCTGCATCGCTGGCAGGCGAACTTCGACTTTCAGCGGACGATCACCGGCAACACCTCCTTCAACTTTTACGTGTTCCTGATCGACAATCAGGACCTGAAGGCGGAGTACCGAGAGTCCAATATTGGCGGCCAGCGGCGGTAGCCCGCGGGTGGAGATTCGCCTCGATGGCGACACGCTGACATTGGAAGACGTAGAGCGCGTGGCGCGCGATCCCGGTGTGAACGTCGCTCTGGCTCCGGATGCATCGGAGCGGATGCGGCGCTCCCGGGCCGTGGTCGAGCGTGCGCTGGAAAGCGGCCGGGTGGTATACGGAGTGACGACGGGCTTCGGCCGGCTGGCGGACGTTGCCATTCCACATGACAAGCTGGAGGAGTTGCAGCTCAACCTGCTCCGCAGCCACGCGTGCGGGGTCGGAGTTCCACTGGAGCGAATGGAAACGCGTGCAATCACGCTGCTCCGGGCCAACATGCTCGCCAAGGGCTTTTCCGGCGTCCGCCCGGTAGTGGTCGAGCTGCTTGTGGAGCTACTCAACCGCGGAATAGCCCCGGTGATCCCGGAACAGGGATCGGTCGGCGCCTCGGGGGACCTGGCGCCGCTCTCCCACCTGGCGCTGGTGCTGGTGGGGGAGGGGGAGGCGGTGTTCCAGGGGGAAACTCTCCCCGGTGGCGAGGCACTCGCACGTGCCGGACTCCAGCCGCTTCGCCTGCAGGCCAAGGAAGGTCTCGCCCTCAACAACGGTACCCAGGCGATGGCGGGGATCGGGACGCTGGCGCTTCTTGCCTCGGAACGCCTGGTCGATACCGCCGACCTGATCGGCGCGATGACGCTGGAGGGCTTGCGAGGTACTCCGGATGCTTTCCACCCCGCGCTTCACCGGGCCCGCCCGCAGCCGGGTCAGATCCGGAGCGCCGAGCGCCTGCGTGCGCTGCTGGCCGACAGCGAAATTCGCGAGTCGCACCGGCAGGGCGATCCCCGGGTGCAGGACGCCTACGCGATCCGCTGCATGCCACAGGTGCATGGGGCTGCCCGGAACGCGTTCGAGTACGTGCGGAGCGTGCTGGAAATCGAAGTAAACAGCGCTACCGACAACCCGCTGATCTTTGCCGATGAGGATCTGATCCTGAGCGGCGGCAACTTCCACGGGCAGCCGATCGCCCAGGTGCTGGATCTCCTCGCCATCGCGCTGGCGGACCTGTCGTCCGTGTTTGAGCGGCGCATCGAGCGGCTGGTTAACCCGGACCTGTCCGGTCTCCCGGCGTTCTTGTCGCCCGATCCCGGACTGCACTCCGGGCTCATGCTTGCGCAGATCACCGCGGCTGCCCTGGTGAATGAAAACAAGACGCTGGCCCACCCCGCCAGCGTGGATTCCATCCCCACCGGCGCGAACCGGGAGGACCATGTCGCCATGGGCATGGGTGCGGCCCTGAAAGCGCGCCGGGTCCTGCGCAATGCGGAGGTGGTGCTCGGCATTGAACTCTTGTGCGCGGCTCAGGCGCTGGAGTTCCTCAAGCCGCTCCGTCCGGGCGTGCGGGTGGATCAAGCGTATCGCCTCCTCCGCGAGCGGGTACCGGCGCTGGCAGAAGATCGGGTGATCGCGCCCGACATCGAAGCCGCCACCGCGCTGGTCCGCAGTGGAATGTTAATTTTAAATCCGGAATTCGCATGAGCACGCTTGCCCCTTCCGCCCGTGTAATCCGTGCGCCGCGTGGAAGCGGGCTTTCCTGCCGTGGCTGGCACCAGGAAGCGGCGCTCCGGATGCTGATGAACAATCTGGACCCGGATGTCGCGGAGCGCCCGGAGGAGCTGGTCGTGTACGGGGGCACCGGGAGGGCGGCACGCTCCTGGGAAGCATTCGATGTGCTGGTCGCCACCCTGCGCGAGCTCGCGGACGATGAAACCATGCTGGTGCAGTCCGGCAAGCCGGTGGGGGTTTTTCGCACTTACCGTGGTGCGCCCCGGGTGCTGATCGCCAACAGCAATCTTGTCCCCCGCTGGGCTGATTGGGAAACCTTTCGCGAGCTTGAGCGCCAGGGGCTCACCATGTACGGCCAGATGACGGCCGGCTCCTGGATCTACATCGGCACCCAGGGAATCCTGCAGGGCACCTACGAGACCTTTGCCGCGGTGGCGCGACAGCACTTCGGCGGGAGCCTTCAGGGGCGGCTGCTGGTGACGGGTGGCCTCGGCGGGATGGGCGGGGCACAGCCCCTCGCCGCGTCCATGAACGGTGCCGTGTCCATCACTGTCGAGATCGATCCGGCACGCATGCAGCGCCGCATCGACACGCGCTACCTGGACCAGGCTACCGGATCGCTGGACCGGGCCCTGGACCTGGCCCGCGAGGCGCAAAGTGCAAGACGCGCTCTCTCCATCGGGCTGCTCGGGAACTGCGCGGAGGTGCTCCCGGAGCTGGTGCGGCGCGGGATCACGCCCGACGTGCTTACCGACCAGACCAGCGCCCATGACGCGCTTGCTGGATACATCCCGGCCGGGATGTCACTCGTGGAGGCCGAGATGCTCCGGGATGCTTGCCCCGCGGAGTATGAGCGACGATCCCGCGCCTCGATGGCGGAGCACGTGCGCGCCATGCTCGCGCTGATGCGGCGTGGCGCCGTCACCTTCGATTACGGCAACAACCTTCGCGGGCAGGCGCGTGACGCCGGGGTGGAAGACGCCTTTGATTTTCCCGGCTTCGTGCCTGGGTACGTCCGGCCACTCTTCGCCCAGGGCAAAGGGCCCTTTCGCTGGGTGGCACTCTCCGGAGATCCGGAGGACATCTTCCGCACTGACGAGCTGGTGCTGGAGCTTTTTCCCGAGGACCAGGCCTTACGTCGCTGGATCACGCAGGCACGCGAAAAGATCGCCTTCCAGGGTCTGCCGGCTCGCATCTGCTGGCTGGGGCAGGGGGAGCGCGCACGCTTCGGCGTCGCGCTGAACGAACTGGTCGCGCGCGGCGAGGTGCGGGCTCCCCTCGTCATCGGGCGTGACCACCTGGACACGGGCTCGGTCGCGTCTCCCTTCCGGGAAACCGAGGGGATGCTGGACGGCAGCGATGCCATTGGCGACTGGCCCATCTTGAACGCGCTGCTGAACGTGGCGAGCGGCGCCAGCTGGGTCTCCTTTCATCACGGGGGTGGAGTAGGCATCGGCAATTCGCTTCATGCCGGGCAGGTGATCGTCGCCGACGGCACCCCGGAGATGCGCGAGCGCCTGGAGCGAGTCCTCACCAACGATCCGGGCATCGGCATCGCCAGGCACGCCGATGCAGGCTACGGGATCGCCGTCGAGACCGCGCGGGAGCAGGGAATCCGCATCCCCATGCGTGAGCACTGAGCTATGCAACTCGTCATCGAGCATCTATCCAAGACGTATCCAAACGGTACCCATGCCCTCAAGGACGTGACGCTGACCATCCCGCAGGGGATGTTCGGGCTGCTCGGGCCCAATGGGGCAGGGAAGAGCACTCTCATGCGCACCCTGGCCACGCTACAGGAGCCCGACACCGGCTCCGTCCGGCTCGGGGACATCGACGTTCTCCGTGACAAGGACGCAGTGCGCCGAACGCTCGGTTACCTGCCGCAGGAGTTCGGAGTGTATCCCAAGGTGTCCGCTGAGGAGCTACTCGACCACTTCGCGGTGCTCAAGGGCATCATCGATCGCAAGCAGCGCCGCGAACTCGTGCAGGCGTTGCTTCAGCAGACCAACCTGTACGATGCCCGTCGCAAGCACCTCGGCGGCTTTTCCGGTGGGATGCGGCAGCGCTTCGGGATCGCGGTGGCGCTGCTTGGCAACCCGAAGCTGATCATCGTGGACGAACCAACCGCGGGGCTGGATCCCGCCGAGCGCGTGCGCTTCCTGAACCTGCTGTCGGAGCTGGGCGAGAACAGCGTTGTGATCCTGTCCACTCACATCGTGGAGGACGTCAGCGAGCTGTGCTCGCGGATGGCGATCATCAATCAGGGTGAGATCCTGCTGGAGGCGGAGCCGCTCGCCGCAATCGAGCAGGTACGGGGCCGCGTCTGGAAGCGATTGATCGATCGGGAGGCGCTTCCGGTCTTTGAGCAGGAACACCGCGTGATCTCCACCCGGCTCTTCGCCGGCCGTACGGTGATCCATGTGGCGAGCGACGCCCAACCGGGACCGGAGTTCGAGCCGGTGGATGCCAGCCTGGAGGATGTATACTTCACGGTGATGCGTGGCCGCCTCCCAACTGAAGAAGCCGTTGCCACCGCCTGAAAAATCCATGTTTGCGCACATCGTCGGGTTCGAGATCCGCCAGGGTATGCGGCGCATCTCCACCTGGTTGTACTTTGGGATTTTTTTCGGTCTCGGGTTCCTGCTGATCAATGTGGCGGGTGGCGCGTTCCGGGATTTTGCGCCAACCACCGGGGGAAACGAGTTCGCGAACTCACCGGTCGCACTCGCCGCCTGGACCGCGCTGCTCAGTGTCTTCGGTTTAATGGTGACGGCGGCGGTAGTCGGCAACGCGGCTCACCGAGACTTTGCCACCGGCATCCACCCGCTCTTCTTTACCACGCCCGTACGCAAGCGGGACTATCTCGGCGGAAGGTTCACGGGTGCGGTTCTAGTGAACCTCATCATCTTCCTCGGCGTTCCGCTGGGGATCATGCTCGGCTCAATGATGCCCTACCTGGAGCGTACCCGCTTCGGCCCCTTCCGCCTGGCCGCCTACGCCCAACCGTTTCTGGTCTTTACGATCCCCAACCTGTTGCTCACCGGGGCCATCTTCTTCGCGCTCGCCGCACTGACGCGGCAGATGCTTTCCAACTACGTAGGCGGCGTGGTGCTTCTGGTTGGGTACCTGCTCTCTTCGCAACTGCTGCGAGACATCGAAAACAAGCGCGTCGCGGCACTGGTGGACCCGTTTGGAGTGCGGGCCGTCTCGCTGGACACCCGGTACTGGTCTGTGGCCGAAAAGAACTCGCGGCTCGTCCCGTTCTTTGAGGGGCTGGTAGCGGGAAACCGGCTGCTCTGGCTGGCAGCGGCGGCGCTGGTGTTTGGGCTGGTTTACTCACGTTTCCGCTTTGCGCACCATGCGCCGGCATTGCGCCGGAGGGCTCGCGCCGCCATCGAGCCGCTCGTCCGAGCTGTGCCTGCCCCTCTGGCGATCCCGATGGTCGCGCGCGATTTTGGCGCTCGCGCCTGGTGGATGCAGTGGACTTCCACCGTGCGGCGGGAGTTCTGGGGTATCGTCCGCAATGTGTACTTCGCCGCCCTTGTGCTGGCCGGGCTGGCGTTCGTGGTGTTCAGCGCCACCCAGCTCGGCAAGATCTACGGGACCACGACCTATCCGGTGACCTACCAGGTGCTGGAGCTGCTCAGCGGCACCTTCGCGCTCTTTTTATTAATCATCATCACTTTTTACGCGGGGGAGCTCGTTTGGCGGGAAAGGGAGCTTCGCGCGAACCAGATCCACGACGCACTGCCGATCCCCACCTGGGTGCCGTTCCTGGCGAAGCTGACGGCACTCGCGCTCGTCGTACTGGTGGTGCTCGCGCTCTTGCTGATGTGTGGGGTGGTCACCCAGGCCGCCAAGGGCTATTTCCGCTTTGAGCTGGCGCAGTACGTCCGGGAGCTTTTCGGCATCCAGTTCGTGGACTACCTGCTGCTGGGCGTACTCGCGTTGACGGTGCACACGCTCGTTAACCACAAGTACGTCGGGCACCTGATCGTAGTGCTCTTCTTCGTGTTCACGGGCTTTATGAGCCAGTTGGGGCTGGAGCACAACCTGTACAAGTACGGCTCGGACGGCGGAGTGGTCTACTCAGACATGAATGGGTACGGTCACTTTCTCCGCTCCTGGAGCTGGTGGAAGCTGTACTGGGGCGCGTTCGCCGTGCTGCTGGCCGTGGCCACGAACCTGTTCTGGGTCCGAGGGCAGGAGACCGGGGCGGGCCGGAGGCTACGGCTGGCGCAGGCGCGCTTCGGCCGAACCCCACAGACGATCGCGGCCGTGGCGGCAATCTCGTTTCTTGGGCTCGGGGGCTGGGTCTTTTACAACACGAACGTCCAGAACGAGTACCGTACGAGCAAGCAGCAGGAAGCGGCGATTGCCGGGTATGAGAAAAAGTACAAGCGGTACGAGCATGCGCCCCAGCCACGGATCACCGCGGCCGACCTCCACGTCGACATCTTCCCCGAACGGCGCGACGTGCTCGCACGCGGGACGTACCGGCTGCAGAACAAGACCCGCGTCCCCGTGGACTCGGTTCACGTTCAGCTTCCCCGGGATACCGAGATCCGGCGGCTCGCGTTCAGCCGAGGGCATCGGCAGGTTCTGGAAGACCAGGAGCTGGGATACCGTATCTTCGCGCTCGACGAGCCACTCCAGCCGGGTGACTCGCTCGTCCTGCTATTCGACCTCGCGTACCTGAGCCGTGGCTTCGAGAACGAAACGGGCGGTACGCAGGTCGTCAACAACGGCACCTTCTTCAACAACGCCTTCCTGCCGAGCGTTGGCTACAACGCACGGCAGGAGCTTCAGGAAGACGACGCCCGCAAGAAGTACGGTTTGAAGCCACGGCCACGCATGGCCCCCGTGAACGACCTGCGCGCCCGCCAAAACAGCTACATCTCCAACGATGCGGACTGGATCGACTTCCGGGCGACGGTGAGCACCTCACCGGACCAGATCGCCATCGCTCCGGGGTATCTGCAGCGTGAGTGGACGCAGGGTGGCCGGCGCTACTTCGCGTATGCCATGGACGCCCCGATCCTGAACTTTTACTCGTTCCTGTCCGCGCGGTACGCGGTGAAGCGGGACCGCTGGAATGACGTCGCCATCGAGGTGTACTACCATCCGGGTCACGAGTACAACCTGGAGCGAATGATTGGGGCCACCAAGAAGTCGCTGGACTACTACACGGCCAACTTCGGTCCCTATCAGCACCGGCAGGTCCGCATCCTGGAATTCCCCCGGTACGCGGCCTTCGCCCAGTCCTTTCCCAATACGATCCCGTACTCGGAATCGATCGGCTTCATCGCGCGAGTAAAAGGTCCCGACGCGATCGACTACCCGTTTTACGTGACCGCGCACGAGGTGGCCCATCAGTGGTGGGCACACCAGGTGATCGGCGGCAACGTGCAGGGCTCCACGATGCTCTCCGAAACCATGTCGCAGTACGCGGCGCTGATGGTAATGGAAAAGGAGTTCGGTCGCGCCAACATGAAGCGCTTCCTCAAGTATGAACTGGATGAGTACTTGACGGGCCGGGCGTTCGAGCAGAAAAAGGAGCTGCCGCTAATGCTGGTGGAGAACCAGCAATACATCCACTACAACAAGGGCTCCCTCGCGATGTACGCGCTGCGCGACTTGATCGGAGAGGAGCGGCTGAACCAGGCGCTTGCCCGCTACGTTCAGGCCGTCAAGTTCCAGCAGCCACCGTACACCAACTCGGTCGA
Organism: Longimicrobiaceae bacterium; assembly: GCA_030447645.1. Classification (GTDB taxonomy): domain Bacteria; phylum Gemmatimonadota; class Gemmatimonadetes; order Longimicrobiales; family Longimicrobiaceae; genus JAUJOM01. The sequence goes on from JAUJOM010000006.1 coordinate 71,967, forward strand.
GTTCCTGAGCTACGTTCGGGCGGCGACGCCGGACTCGCTCCGCTACGCGCTGACGGATTTATTCGAAACGATCACGCTTTGGGACAATCGGACCCAGGCTGCAAGTGTCACGCCGCTCGCGGGAGGGCGCTACGCCGTTGAACTGAACCTGCAGGCGAGAAAGATGCGCGCCGACAGCCTGGGCAACGAAACGCCGGTCCAGATGAATGACCTGGTGGACATCGGCGTCTTTGCTCCGGCGCGGCGTGGCGAAAAGGAAGGACGACTGCTTTATCTGCGAAAGCACCGGGTCCGATCCGGAAATCAGCGCATCCGGGTTGAGGTGGGTGAAAGACCGGCCCGCGCGGGGATCGACCCGCTTCACAAGCTGATCGACCGTATCACCGACGACAACGTGGTAAGCGTTCGTGACGCGCGTGTTACCCCGGCGGCGGCGGGCCCGGTGTGAGGGAGGCTCCCCGCGGAAGCATCAGCCTCAGCTTGTGAGGACTGACGCCGTACACGTAGCGCGGCCCTTCCTGGGGCTCTCCATCCGCATTCACGGATAGCTCCGCCTCCGGCTCCACCACCATCTCCCGCACCTTGCGGTACAGGACCGCGGGGTGCTCCAGGTGGGTGCCTGCCCGCAGGTGCGGAAGCAGCTTGAAAAGCTCCACGCGCGACATCTCCTTGACGATGCACACGTCGAGCATGCCGTCCCTCATGTCTGCTTCCGGTGTAACAAAGTTTCCACCCCCGGTTCGCGTCCCGTTGCCGACCGCAAAGATCAGGAACGGGCCGTTGTACAACTCCCCCTCGGGGGCGGTGAACCGAGCCCGAGACGGGTCCAGCGCCACGAACTTTTTGAGCCCGGTCACCAGATAAGCGAGCCGGCCCAGGACCCGCTTTACCTCGTCCGGCGCTTCTTCGGTAGCTTCAGCGCCTACACCTCCAGTTGAAACGTTCACGAAGCACCCGCCGTTCAGACGCCCAACATCGATCGGCGTGGGGTGACCCTCCAGGATGAGCCGAATCGCTTCTCCGGCGTCGGTGGGGAATCCCAGGGCACCGGCCAGGTCATTGCCGGTACCCAGCGGTACGATGCCGAGTGGCGGCGCCGCCCCGCCTTCGTCCATGGCGGCGTGGAGTCCGTTAACGACATGATGGATGGTGCCGTCGCCACCTGCGGCGATTACCAGATCAGCGCCTCCGCGCACTGCGTCATGTGCGAATCTGCACGCATCCACCGACTCAAAGGGAAGGTACGCGGTCACCTGGTGCCCGGCGTCGCGCAGGCGCTGGACGTGCGGCCGCAGGCTATCCACCGCCGCGCTGTCACTTGGGCTTATGACCAGAGAAATCTGCACGGGAGGCCGCATGGTCGTTTGAGATGACGCTTCGGGACGGCATGGGCCAGGCGCAAAAAGCCCGCCAAGTTGCTGCCGGCCAGCAGCCTTGACACCGGGGCCGGTACGCATAGCTTTGGACGGGCCAGTTACCCCCACCTCGGTATCCCTTTACTTCCTCCATGCTGCACGCGACCGCGTACCACGCGCCCGTAATGGTCGGCGAGGTCCTGGCCCACCTGCGCCCCGAGCGCGGCGGCCGGTTCCTCGATGCGACGCTCGGAGGCGGGGGCCACGCGGAAGCCGTCCTGGAAGCGGGACCGGAGGTCCGGCTGATCGGCGTGGACCGGGATCCGGATGCACTCGCGGCGGCTGGTGAGCGGCTCAAGGGCTTCGGAGACCGGGTTCAGCTCGCACGGGCGAACTTTGCCGCCGCGCGTGAGGCGGCCGACCTCACGGATGGCGCGCTGACAGGCGCGCTGCTGGATCTGGGCATCTCCTCTCACCAGATCGACGACGACGGCCGGGGATTTACCTTTCGGCGCGGGGCCGCGCTGGACATGCGCATGGCAGGGAGCACGGAAGGCAATCCCACGGCAGCGGAGCTGCTCAACGGACTGGAAGAACACGAGCTTGCAAATATCTTCTTCCACTTCGGCGAGGAGCGTCGCTCCCGAAAGCTCGCGCGCATCCTGGTCTCCATGCGTGCCGAAACGCCCTTTCAAAGCAGCGACCAGCTCGTCGCCGCAGTCCAAAGAACGCTCGGGCCCACGGCCGGGCCTTCGGACTACGCCCGGATCTTTCAAGCACTCCGCATTGCGGTGAACAGCGAGATCGACGAACTCCAGGCAGCGCTCCCGCGGCTCCGTGACGCACTCGCGCCGGGTGGAGTGCTCGCGATCTTGTCTTATCACTCCCTCGAAGACCGCCTGGTCAAGAACGCGTTCCGAGACTGGAGCACCGCGTGCAGCTGCCCACCGGCCCTGCCGGTGTGCGTGTGCAGCGGAGTGGCGCTGGGCGAAACGCTCACCCGCAAGCCGCTGGAGGCTTCACCGGCGGAGGTCGCACGCAACCCCGGGCGCGGAGCGCTCGCCTGCGGGCCTGGAGACACGCGTGAAACCCACCAGGCGCAAGCGTCGCGCGCTGCCGTTCGGCTGGTGGGCGATTCTGCTCGGCGCGCTTGCCATGGTTCCCTGGCGGCAAACGCAGGGTGTTCGACTCGAGCGCGAGCTTCGCACGCTTCGGGAGGAGCGCGCGTCCGCCGAAGCGGAGCGCCTGGAGTGGATGCAGCGCGCACAGCGACTCCAGGCGCGCGGGCGCATCATCGAGCTTGCGCGTACCCGACTCGGTATGCACCCGCCCGGTGACAACGAGGTTCTGCTCCTTCCGCTCGCGTCTCCGGCTCCCGCGCCATGAAGAAGCGAGCTCGGCGCGACAGCAGCCACCAGTGGCGCGGGCGCAGACGCATCCTGCTGGGTGCGCTCGGCGCGGCGGGGTTGCTCGTTCTCGGGCGCTCCTTTCAGCTACAGGCGCTCGAAGGTGAAAAATGGGCCCGCTACGCGGCCGAGCAGCAGCAGACGCGGGGGCCGCTTCCCGCGCGCCGCGGGGCCATCTACGACCGTGACGGCGTTCCCCTCGCCCTGACCTCGGAAAGCTTCAGCATCGCGGTTGCGCCGCGTGAGCTGACTGACCCGCGTGCCACGGCCGCACGGCTGACAATGGCACTCGGCCTGCCGCCCAGGCTCGCCCGCCGCGCGACAAACCGCCGCCGCCGCTGGGTGGTACTGCCCGGCCGCTTCAGCGCGGCGCAGCGGGCGCGACTCGCGGGAACGCGCGGCATCCACTTCGAGCGCAAGCTGGACCGGGTGTATCCCCAAGGAGAGCTTGCCCGCGAGGTGCTCGGCCTTGTATCGCGGGACGCGCGGCCGCTCGGCGGAATCGAACAGGAAATGGACTCCGTGCTCCGGGGTCGCGCCGGCTGGTCTGTGCTCCGGCGCGATCCTCGAGGGCAGGCGCTTCCCGCGGGCTCACTCCCCATCGTGCCCCCCACGGACGGCGCGGACGTGTACCTTTCCATCGATCTCGATCTGCAGGAGATCGCGGAGGTTGCGCTCGGCCACGCCATCGACTCCACCGGTGCGTCTGGTGGGGACCTGCTGCTCGCCGACCCCCGCACGGGTGAGCTGCTCGCCGCGGTTTCCCGCCGCCCGGGAGGCGCGCGAGGCCTGGCGGCTTTCAACGAAACGTACGAGCCGGGCTCCACATTGAAACCCTTTTTTGTTGCGACGCTACTTGCCCGCGGCGAGGTTTCACTTCGGGAGACCGTGTACGCGGAGGATGGCGAATGGCGTGCGCCTGGCGGACGCCTGATCCGCGACGTCACTCCTCACGGAGCCCTCTCTGTCGGGGATGCACTCCGGGTGTCCAGCAACATCGGGCTGGTGAAACTATCACCGCGCCTCGAGCCCCGGGAGCAGTTCACCGCTTTACGTGATCTCGGGTTCGGTGCTCCCACCGGCGTGGAGTATCCCGCGGAGGCCGCCGGCAGGCTCGCCCGCCCGCAGCGCTGGTCATCGCTCTCGCCCGGAAGTCTCGCCATGGGTACGAGGTGAGCGTCACGCCGCTACAAATGCTGATGGCCTACGGTGCTCTGGCGAACGGTGGCACACTTTTCGAGCCCCACCTGGTCCGCCAGGTGCGCGAAGTCGATGGTACGATCCGCCGACAAACGCGTCCCCGCCAGGTACGCCGCGCCATTCCCACAGCCGTCGCCGAAGATCTCCGCGAAGTGCTCGTCTCGGTGGTGGAGGGGGGTACCGCGACGCGTGCATCCCTCACCACCTTTGTGGTTGCGGGCAAGACGGGCACCTCCCGGCGCACGGGGACTGGTGGCCGGTACGTGGCGGGCAGCTACACTTCCAGCTTCGTGGGGTTTTTCCCCGCCCGCCAGCCTCAGCTGGTGGTGTTCGTCAAGCTGGACGACCCGCGGGGGGCGTACACCGGGGGAATCACCGCGGCACCGGTTACACGCGAAACCCTCCAGGCGATTCTGGCTGCGCGCGGCTCACCGACGCTGGACGGGCAGCATCTGCTCGCAAGCCGCCTCGCAAGTGCGGCTCCAGAGGCACTGGAGGAGCCGCACGGGCTATCCTCGGGCTCCGACGGACGTTACGTTTTCCTGCTGGGGCAGGGGCCACCGGAGCCGGTTGCGACCCCGGTGGCGCAGCCCCTGATCGTGCCGGAGCTGGCAGGATTGCCGCTCCGGGAGGCGGTACGACGCTCCCACGAGCTCGGCCTGCGTGTTCGGCTCCGCGGGAGCGGGGCGGTGCAGACGACCACTCCGGCTGCGGGCTTCCCGCTTCGCCGCGGCGACATTCTCCTACTGGTCGCGGGATCGTGACCACACTGACCCAAATTCTGCAGCGGCTCGCCCAACATGGGCTGCTTCGAGGTGAGCACCTGCCGACGGGGGAAGAAGTGATCCGGAACGTGGCCACTGATTCGCGCGAGGTGGAGCCCGGCACGCTGTTCTGCGCCACTACCGGAACCACGGCCGACAGTCATCGCTTCCTCCCTGAGGTGAAGGCGCGCGGTGCGGTGGCGGCGCTGGTCGAGCGCCCTGCGCCCGAAGTGGAGCTGTGGCAGGTGCCGGTCGCCGACGGCCGCCTCGCCGCAGCACACGCTGCGGGTGAAGCTTGGGCCGATCCATGGAATGAGCTTTCCCTCGTTGGGATCACCGGCACCAACGGCAAGACCACCACGGCGGCGATCCTGCGGCACCTGCTGGCTCGGCGTGCTCCGGCCGCCTCGATCGGTACCCTGGGCGTGATCGGAGCCGACGGCGAGGTGATTCCGGGCTCCGAGGCGCTCACCACGCCGGGTCCGGTGGATGCGGCTCGCTGGCTCCGGCGGCTTGCGGATGCCGGCGTGCGCGGTGTAGCCATGGAGGTGTCCAGCCATGCTCTCCACCAGGGGAGGGTCGCGGCGGCCCGATTCGATGCGGCGATCTTCACCAACCTGAGCCGTGACCATCTGGACTACCACCACACGCTGGATGCGTATCGGGCTGCGAAGCTCCGCCTGCTCAAGCTGCTCAAGCCGGGGGCGGCGGCGGTCGTCAATGCGGATGATCCCGCCTGGGCGCATGTAGGAGCCGAGCGGGTAGTGCGCTTTGGCAGGGCGGGGGATGTGCGCGCCGAGAACGTGCAGGCGGGCGCTGGCGGGATGGAAGGAACCCTGGTGGTGCCGGATGGTCGCGCTCCGCTGCGTATTCCGCTCTTCGGCAGCTACAATCTCGCCAACACACTCGCCGCCGCGGCAGCGCTCTGGACGCTTGGTTGGAGCGCCGAGGAGATCGGCGCCGGACTCGGTACCTTGCCGCAGGTGCCGGGGCGTCTGGAGCGAATGCCCGGGCCGGCGGGTGCCCCGACCGTCCTGCTCGACTACGCCCACACGCCGGACGCACTCGAGCGCGCTCTCGCTGCGCTGCGCCCGCTGGTACGCGGTACACTGGTGGTCGTGTTTGGGGCCGGAGGCGATCGCGACCCCGGCAAGCGGGCGCAGATGGGCCGGATAGCCGCGGCGGGTGCCGACCGGGTGATCGTCACCTCCGATAACCCACGCACCGAAGATCCGGAGACAATCGCCGACGCGATCGAGAGCGGCATGGGAGATGCACCGCGCCTGCGCCTCCTCGACCGGCGGGAGGCGATTCGCCGCGCCGTGATGGATGCCGGGCCTGATGACGTAGTCCTGCTCGCCGGCAAGGGACACGAAGCGTATCAAATCTGGGGTACGGAAAAACTCCCTTTCGATGAGCGGGCGATCGCCCGTGCACTGTTCGCCGAAATGCAAGGTTCCTCGTGAGCGAGTTTAGCTGGACGCAGGAAGAAGTAGGGAGCGCGCTGGGGATTTCGCCGGAAGGCGCTGGAGGGACATACACGGGGGTCTCCACCGACACGCGGACGGTGGGGCCGGGCCAGCTGTTCGTGGCGCTGCAGGGTGTCAGTTACGACGCTCACGACTTCCTGGCCCAGGCTGCTTCCGTTGGCGCGGTCGGCGCCGTGGTGTCGCGCCGCCCGGAGCAGCTTCCGCCAGGGATGCAGCTCTGGCTGGTGGATGACACGCTTGCTGCCCTCGGAAGGCTGGGGCAGCACCGTCGTCGCGCGCTGAGCGCCCGCGTGGTCGGCATCGCCGGGAGCAATGGGAAAACGACCACCAAGGACCTCCTGAAGGCGGCGCTGGGCGGGAGCCTGCGGGTGCACGCCACCTCTGGAAATCTGAACAATCAGATCGGGGTTCCCCTGACGCTGCTGGCGGCACCGGATGATGCCGAGGTGGTGGTAGTCGAGATGGGAACCAACGAGCCCGGGGAAATCGCCATTCTGGGGCGCATCGTGGAGCCGGACGCTACCATCATCACCGCGATCGGTGAAGAGCACCTCGAAAAGCTGCGAGATCTGCAAGGAGTACTGGAGGAGGAGCTGGACGCCCTGCGGAGTTTGGGACCGGAGGGAATTGCCCTGGTCGCCGAAGAGCCACCGGAGCTGCCGGCGCGGGCTCGAGCACTGCTCGCAGGCCATCGAGTGCGCGTCGCAGGATGGGCAGCCGATGTGGAGCTGCGCCCCGACGGTGGGGCGGACGGCGTCCAGGTCCTGCCGGACGGCACCACCCGGTGGAGCTGGAGGGGTGTTCCGGTGCACCTCCCGCTCCCCGGGCGTCACAACATTCGCAATGCTCTGCTGGCGCTGGGACTGGCCGTCGAGTGGGGAGTCGGGCCGGCCGTGGCAGCTCGCGGCCTGGGCCAGGTGAAGCAGCCGAAGCTGCGTGGAGAGTGGCTGCGGATTGGGGGGATGCGGGTGCTTGCCGACTGCTACAACTCCAATCCCCCCAGCCTCGAGGCCTCGGTCGATCTGGTCGCATCCCTTCCGTCGGAGAGCGCCAAGGTGGTGGTCGTGGGAACGATGCGGGAGCTCGGCTCGTCCGCGGAGGAGATCCACCGCCGCTCCGCGGACGCAATCGCCTCGCGGGTGGGAAACGGAATCGACCGGGTGGTCGCGACCGGTGCCTTCGCCGATGCATTTGCGGGACACGCCGCAGAGCTGCGGGACCGTCTGCTGCTCAAGCCTGATCCGCTCGCCGCGTATGCAGCCCTGCAGCCGGATCTCCAGGGTAACGAAACCTTGCTGCTCAAGGCGTCGCGTGGTGAAGCACTGGAGCGCTGGATTCCCCTGCTCGAGCGCGATTGGGCAGTCCCTTCTTCCACCCCCGAAGCATAACACCCGGTGCTCTACCACTTGTTTGCTCCGCTCAGCCAGGAGTTCATCCTTTTCAATCTGTTTCGCTTCCAAACCTTTCGGGCCGCCGGGGCGGTGGTCACCGCCTTTCTGGTGGCGTTCTACCTCGGGCCGCCGGTGATCCGGCGTTTACGCCTGCTCAAGGCGGGTCAGGTGGTTCGAACGGACGGACCGCAGACTCACCTTGGGAAGTCCGGCACCCCCACCATGGGTGGCGTGCTGATCGTGCTAGCCACCGTCATACCGACGCTGCTCTGGGCTGAGCTGACCAACCCCTACACCATTACCGCACTGCTGGTGATCTTGTGGATGGGCGGGATCGGCTTTCTCGACGACTATCTAAAGATCGTGCGGAAGAAGAGCGAGGGCTTGCGCGGGCGTTTCAAGCTAGTCGGGCAGGGGCTTGTGGGGCTGGTGCTCGGGATCGTGCTGATCCTTGTCCCGTTCTCGGACATTCCCGCGACCTGGACACAGATCCCGTTCTTCAAGTCCTGGCACATCAACTTTCTTCCCTGGGTGTTCGTCCCCTGGGTGATGATCGTGATCGCTGGCGGGTCCAACGCGGTGAACCTGACGGACGGCCTGGATGGACTTGCCGCCGGCTTGAGCGCGGTTGCCGCGGCGACGTTCGGGGTCTTCGCATACCTCTTCGGGCGGGTGGATACCTCCGGCTACCTGAACCTCTTCTACCTTCCCGACGCGGGTGAGCTGGCCATTTTCTGCGTGGCACTCTCCGGGGCCTGCATGGGCTTCCTCTGGTTCAACGCGTATCCGGCGGAAGTGTTCATGGGCGATACCGGATCGCTGGCGATCGGCGGGGTGCTGGCGGTGGTCGCCGTGCTGCTGAAAGCGGAGTTCCTGCTGGCGATCATAGGTGGGGTTTTCGTGGCGGAAGCGTTGTCGGTAATCGCCCAGTCGATGTACTTCAAGTACACCAAGCGTCGTACCGGCGCCGGCAGGCGGGTATTCCGCATGGCGCCACTCCATCACCACTTCGAGCAGATCGGCTGGCACGAGAGCAAGGTAATCATCCGTTTCTGGATCCTGGGCATCGTGTTCGCCCTGATCTCCTTCGCGACACTCAAGATTCGGTGAATCCCACCCTTGCGGGCGAAACGATAGGCGTGCTGGGCCTCGCCCGCAGCGGCGAAGCGGCCGCGCTGCTGGCGCTGGCGCACGGCGCGCGGGTGTACGCCAGCGATGCCGCCGACGCGCCGGCCTCAGCGAGCAGCCGCCGAGCGCGTTCGTGCCGCGGGTGGCGACGCCGAGGTGGGGGGGCATGACGTCGCGCGACTCGCCCGGTGCTCGCGGATCGTGCTCAGCCCCGGGATTCCGCCCGGCGCTCCCATTCTCCAGGAGCCCGCGGTGGCCGCAGTGCCGCGGGTCGGAGAACTGGAGTTCGCCTGGCGGCTGCTGGGCGTGCCCACCATCGCCATCACCGGGACCAATGGGAAGACCACCGTCACCGCGCTCGCGGCTCACCTCCTCCTGGGCGCCGGGATCGATGCGGTGGCGGGTGGCAACATCGGCACCGCGCTGTCGGAAATCGCGCTTCGTGATCCCTGTCCGACCTGGGTGGTGGTGGAGGCCAGCTCCTTTCAGCTGGCCGACACACGGGCGTTTTCGCCGGAGATCGGCGTGATCACCAATCTGTCGCCGGACCACCTGGACCGGTACCCGGACGTGGCCTCGTACTACGCCGACAAAGGGCGCCTTTTTCGCAATGCGACAGCCGACAGCTGCTGGATCTTGAACGGCGAAGATGACGCCGTGCTCGCGCTGGTGGGTGACGCCCCCGGTACTCGCCTGGTGTTCCGGGTGACCGGCCCTCCGGGAGCGCGAGCGGGGTGGGTGGATCGCCGCGGACCGGCGGCTGACCCTGAGGGTCGGACCCGGTGGCGACGAGCCGCTGGTTCGGGCCGACGAGCTTGGCATTCTCGGGGAGCACAACGCCGCCAACGCGCTGGCCGCGTCGCTGGTCGCCCGGCTTGCCGGTGCGGATCCGAGCGCCATCGCCGAGGGATTGCGAAGCTTTCGTGCGCCGCCCCACCGGCTGGAGCCCGTGGTGGAGCGGGACGGCGTCCTGTGGATCAACGACAGCAAAGCGACCAACGTGGCTTCGACCCGGTGGCGCTGCGCAGCATGCAACGCCCGACGGTGCTGCTTCTGGGCGGCAAGCACAAGGGGAGTCTTACACCGAGCTGCTTCCGGATCTGCGCGGCGCGCGCGTGCGCGGGGTGGTGGCGTTCGGGGAGGCACGCGAGCTGGTGGATCGCGATCTTGCCCCACACGTGCCGGTCGAGCAGGTGCGAGGCTCATTTGAAGATGCCGTGCGTTGTGCCGGGGAGCTGGCGCGGAGCGGCGATGTGATTCTGCTTTCCCCAGCGTGCTCCAGCTTCGACATGTTTTCAAACTACGAGGAGCGCGGCCGCCGGTTCGCCGAACTCGCGATGCAGGCATGAGCCCGGCCACCCTTCTCCGCCGCACGGCGGTGCCGCGGCGTCGCCCTTCGCGCGCCGGGCCAGCGATCCCGCCCCGCGTGGAGCGCGCCGGGCGCGAGGCGTGGGAGGGAGGAGCGTTGCTTCTGCTGACGCTCTTCGCCTTCTCCTTCGGGCTGCTGGAGCTCTACAGCGCCAGCGGGTTCATGGCCCAGAGCGAAGGGCTGCCGAGCCACTTCTACGCGGTGCGCCAGCTGAGCGGCGCCCTGGCTGGAGTGGTGCTGACGACTGCGCTCGCCCGCATGGACTACCATCGGCTGCAGCAGTGGGCGTGGCCGCTGCTCGGTGCAGTGGTATTGATGCTGGTGATCGTCATCCTTCCCGGCACGGAGTTCATTGCGCCGCGGGTGAATGGGGCGCGCCGCTGGATTCGGCTCGGTGTGGCCTTTCAGCCCTCGGAGTTCGCCAAGGTCGCGCTGATCGTGTGGACGGCCGCGCTTACGGTGAAGAAGCAGGATCGGCTGCACTCGTTTACGCGTGGGTTGCTCCCGTTCCTGGTCGTCTGGCTCGGCTTGGCGCTGCTGGTTTTTCTGCAGCCGAATATGTCCGCCGCGCTGCTGCTTGTGCTGCTTGCCGCCCTGGTGCTCTTCGCCGGCGGTGCCCGGATCGGGCACTTTATCCTGCTGGGGGTGCTCGCCGTACCGCTGGTGTGGCGGCAGATCCAAGGTGCGAGCTACCGCTGGAACCGGATCGTGGCGTTTCTCGATCCCACGGCTGATCCGGAGGGGGTGAGCTATCAGATCCGTCAGGCGTTGATCGCCGTGGGCTCGGGCGGGCTTCATGGCCGTGGGTTCGGGCAGAGTCAGCAAAAGTTCGGATTTCTTCCGGAGCCGCACAACGACTTTCTTTTCGCGATGATCGGTGAAGAGTGGGGCTGGCTGGGAGTGGCGGTCGTCGTGGCGCTCTTCGCCGGGTTCGCCTGGGTGGGATACCGCATCGCGGACCGTGCTCCGGATCAGTTCGGGTGTCTGCTCGCGCTGGGGATGACCAACCTGCTGGTCGTTTCGGCGCTGTTGCACATGGGTGTCGCGCTGGCGCTGCTTCCCACCACGGGTGTCAGCCTGCCGTTCATGTCGTACGGGCGCTCCGCGCTGCTGGTCGCGTTCGCCGCGGTAGGCGTGCTGCTCAGCGTGGCACGGGCGAGCCGGGCAGGTGTGCGATGACGCGGGCGGCGCGGGTGTTGTTCGCGGGCGGCGGCACCGGCGGACACCTATATCCGGCTCTTGCGCTGGGCGAGGCATTTCGCCGTCGCGATCCCGCAAATGAAGTGTTCTACGTGGGAGCACGGCGGGGTGTGGAGGCGCGCGTGCTTCCGGACCGCGGAGTTCCGCACGAGCTGCTACCCTTCGAGCCCATTCGGCGGGAGCGGCCCTGGCAAAACTGGCGCTTGCTGCCTGCCGTCTGGGGATCAGGGGCGGGGCTTTCCCGCATCTTCCGGGAGTTCCGGCCGAACCTGGTGGTGGGTACCGGTGGCTATGCGAGCGGGCCGGCCGTGGCGTGGGCGCTCTTGAACGGAGTGCCTGCCGCGGTGCAGGAGCAAAATTCCTTTCCGGGCTTGGTCACCCGCTGGGTGGCTGGGCGGGTACGGCAGATCCATCTCGCCTTTCCCGAGGCGCGCCGGTATCTACGGCCGGGCGCGCGAACGGAAGTGTTCGAGCACGGCAATCCGATCCAGCCGCCGGACTCCACCATTGATCGGGCCGCGGCGCGGGCGAGCTTTGGGCTCGGGAATGGACCGGTTGCGCTGGTGGTTGGCGGCAGCCAGGGGGCCCGGCGCGTCAATGCGGCGCTGCTGGACGATCTCCAGGCTGTAAAGGGCGGCCGGCTACCCGAGCGGCCGGAAGCGCTGGAGATCCTCTGGGCCACGGGGCCGACGCAGTTTGACGAGGTCCAGGCGCGGCTCGCCCCAATGGGCCTGCCGTGGGTCCACCCCGTTCCCTACATTCAGCGTATGCCGGACGCGCTCGCCGCAGCCGATCTGGCTGTGTCACGCGCCGGGGCGATGGCGCTCGCCGAGCTGTGCGCCTGGGGTATTCCGTCGATCCTGGTGCCGTTTCCCCATGCAGCCGCCAATCACCAGTACCACAACGCGCTGGCGCTGGACGCTGCCGGGGCAGGTGTGATGATACAGGAGGATGCCCTGAGTGGCGGCCGGCTCTGGACCGAACTGGTGCGACTCGCGGCGTCCCCGGAGCACCGCGCCCAGATTGCGGCCCATGCGCGGACGCGCGGACGCCCCGACGCGGCGGATCGGATCGTGGCGGATCTGTACAAGCTCTTGGACCGCTGAGGCATGGCCCTAATCCCTTCCGGACCGGATACCCAAGCACTATATTGACCCCCCCCGACCTCTTGGAGCTTTGTCGCCGCGGCCCGGTCCACTTCATGGGGATCGCTGGCGCGGGCATGACGCCGCTTGCCGAGCTGCTGCTCGGTGCCGGAGGGCGGGTCACGGGGTGCGATGCGCACCCGGGTCCGGGAATCGGCCGTCTGGAGGCAGTCGGGGCGAGCATTGTGGTGGGCCACGACCGGGGACACATCGAAGGGTGCACGGCACTGGTGGTGACCGCGGCGGTCCCGCCCGATCACTCCGAGATCAGGGCAGCTCGCGACTTGGGGATTCCGGTCTTGAAGCGTGCCGAGGCACTCGGCGGGATCGTCAATCGGGGACTGGTGGTGGGGATCGCCGGTACGCACGGCAAGACCACGACCACCGCCCTGACCACCGCGGTTCTCGCGGCTGCGGGTTTCGATCCCACGGGGTTTGTCGGCGCGCGGGTGTCCGCCTGGGGCGGTAACCTCCGTGCGGGTGGCGATCACACCTACGTTGTGGAAGCCGACGAGTACGACCGCTCGTTTCTCACACTCCGTCCGCGCATTGCCGTCGTGACCACCCTCGAGGCCGACCATCTGGACATCTACGGAAATCTGCAGGCGATCGAGGACGCCTTCGCCGACTTTCTGGCTGCTGTCCCGCCGAACGGAGTGGTGGCAGGGTGCGCCGACGATTCCGGGGTCGCCCGCCTGCTGCCGCGCGTTCCCGCTGAACGGGAGGTGGTGACGTATGGCACCAGTGCTGGCTCCATGATCAGGGCCGAGCAGATACAGCCGGATCGTAGCGGCACCCGATTTGTGGTGCGGGAGCGAGGCGCGCTTCTTGGCGAGGCGCAGCTGTCGGCGCCCGGGCTGCACAATGTGCGTAATGCTCTGGCGGCCGTTTGCGTGGCGCGGAAGCTCGGCGCCGAATGGCCGGCGATCCGGGAAGGCCTCGCTTCCTACCAGGGCGTGGACCGACGCTTCGAAACCGTGGGGGAAGCGGGTGGGGTCTTTTTCGTCGACGACTATGCGCATCATCCCACGGAGATCGCGGCGACGCTGCAGGCCGCCCGCGCGTCACACCCCGAACGTCGGGTGCTCGCCATCTTCCAGCCTCACCTGTACTCGCGTTCCCGCGACTTCGCTCCGGAGTTCGGCCGCGCGCTCGCGGCCGCCGATCGGGTGCTGGTCACGGATGTGTACGCGGCCCGGGAAAAGCCCATCGCGGGGATCACGGGTGCGCTGATCGCCGATGCGGCCCGCGACGCCGGTGCGGATGTGCGGTACGTTCCCGTGCGAGACGATGTGGCGGATGCGGCGTTGGAAGAGCTGCGGCCCGGAGACTTGTGTCTCACCATGGGGGCAGGCAACCTGGACAGTGCCGCGCGGGAAGTTCTTGCCCGTCTTAGCGGCGTTCTCGCATCGCGTTGATCACCCTGTGCTGACCCCTGGGCGTATCGTCCTGCTGGTTCTGCTCGTCGCGGCTACGGCAGCGCCGTTCTGGGCCCCGCTCGGACTTCGATATCTTGATGACTTCAACGTTGAGCGGGTCGAAGTGGTGGGGACGCGGATTCTCGCGCCGCACGAGGTGCTGGCGATATCCGGAATCTCGCCGGGTCACAGCGTATGGGATCGCCCACGCGAATGGGAGGCCGCGCTCACGCGCCATCCGGTTGTGGACGAAGCTCGGATCACGCGCCGATTGCCGGGTACGCTGGTGATACGCATCCGGGAAAGTCGCCCCGCGGGTCTGGTGGATTCGGGCACGCTCCAACTGGTTTCGGTTGAGGGAACCGTCCTGCCGGTCGACCTGTCCAGCGTAGCGATTGATCTGCCGCTGATTCGTACGCGTGGACTTGCCCGGCCGGCCGCCCGGGCGGTGTGGGCGGAGAGTGGCTACCTGAGCCAGCTGGACCAGGGGCTGTGGGCAAGGGTGTCGGAGGTACGCGCAGGACCCGGGGGTGCTTTGATGCTGCGGACCGGGCGGCCGGATACTCAGATCCTGCTCCCGCGCGGAGCCACTGCCTTGCAGCTTCGGCAACTCCGTAGCACCTTGGACTACCTGGCCCGGCAGCCGCGTCCGGACAGCAGTGCCCCTGCGCGCGTCGACCTGCGCTGGGAAGATCAGGTGGTGATTTCGGCGTCCACACGCTAGGATGGCCTTGCCTCGTCAAACTCTCGTTACCGGGCTGGACATCGGCTCAACCAAAACGGCCGCGGTAATCGCCGAGGTGGTAACCGGCGCAACGGCGGACCTGCCGCAGATCCGTGTGCTCGGTGTCGGCCAGGCCCGAACTGGAGGGATGCGACGCGAGCTGGTGACGGACATCGAGGCCACGACGGAGTCCGTGCGCAAGGCGGTGGGAGAAGCCGAGCTGATGGCCGGCGTCTCAGTGGAGCGCGTTTACACCGGCATAGCCGGGGATCACATCCAGGCCCGCCCGTCGCACGGAGTGGTGGCCGTGGACGGCGAGATTACCCGCGCGGACGTGGAGCGCGTGCAGGAGGTGGCCCGTGCGGTTCCTGTTGCTGCTGACCGGGAGCGTTTGCACGCCATCCCGCAGGAGTACATCGTGGATGGCCAGGGGGCATCCGCGACCCCGCCGGGATGGCCGGGACGCGGCTCGAGGCCGAGGTGTTCATCGTGACGGGTTCCGCGACCGCCGCGCAAAACGTGCGGAAGAGCGTCAGCCGGGCGGGGTACGAGGTGGCCGAACTGGTGCTGGAGCCGATCGCGTCGTCGCTGTCCGTGCTATCCGAGGACGAGCGGGAGATCGGAGTGGCCGTCGTGGAGCTGGGCGGCGGGACAACTGACCTGGCGGTCTTCCACGAGCGCAAGATTCGGCACCTCGCCACGTTGCCGTGGGGTGGCGCCGCCGTGACCAACGACATCGCCAAGGGATTGTCACTGCCGTATGCGGAGGCCACCCGGATCAAGGAGCGGTGGGGTGCCGCGCGGACGGACAATGTGGACCCGCACGACACCTTCGAGGTACCGGGTCCAGTACCTGGTCAAGGCGTCACATCGCACGGGAGTTGCTCGCCCACATCATCGAGCAGCGGATGGATGAGATCTTTGGACTGGTGGGGGATCAGCTGGATCGTAGCGGATTCGCGGATCGGTTGAGCGGTGGCATTGTTCTGGTCGGGGGCGGAGCGTCGCTGGCGGGAATCGTCCCGCTCGCGGAACGCACTTTCGCTACTTCGGTGCGCTGCGGCGTGCCGGGAGGTGAGATCACCGGACTGACTGACGCCGTTCGCCGGCCGATGCTGGCTACGGCTACTGGACTGGCAATGTATGGGGCCCATCGAGTGGCACCGGAGCTACCCGACGCAGTCGGAGGCGTCATCAAGTGGATGCGCAGCTGGCTCGCGGACTTTTTTTAGGAGGAATTGCAAACCATGATCTTCGAGTACGAGGAACCGCCGATGCAGAACGCCCGCATGAAGGTGGTGGGTGTAGGCGGTGGCGGTGGCAACGCTGTGAACCGGATGATCGACGAGGATCTGGAGGGCGTCGAGTTCATCTCGGTGAACACCGACGCGCAGGCGTTGAAGCTTTCCAAGGCGAGCATCCGCATTCAGATCGGACAGAAATTGACCCGTGGCCTTGGCGCGGGCGCACGCCCGGAGATCGGCCGCGGAGCCCTGGAAGAAAAACCAGGAAGACATCCGCAAAACGCTGGAAGGTGCGGACCTGGTGTTCATCACCGCCGGGATGGGTGGCGGCACCGGCACGGGCGCCGCTCCCCTGATCGGTGAAATGGCCCGGGGCATGGGGGCACTCACCATCGCCATCGTCACCCGACCCTTCATGTTCGAAGGCAAGAAGCGCATGCGGCAGGCGGAGCAGGGACTGACCGAGCTGAAGCATGCCGTGGACACCATGATCGTGGTACCGAACGAGCGCCTGCTGTCCGTGGTTGGCAAGGGCACCAGCTTCAAGGATGCCCTCAAAAAGGCTGATGAAGTGCTGCTCCACGCCACGCAGGGCATTTCGGACCTGATCCGGGTCACTGGCGAGGTGAACGTGGACTTTGCCGACGTGCGCACCATCATGTCCAATCGTGGCGCCGCGCTTATGGGCACCGGCTTCGGGCGGGGTGACAACCGCGCCACCGAAGCCGCCCAGGAGGCGATCTCTTCGCCGCTGCTCGACAACCTCAACATCCGCGGCGCGGCGGGTGTGCTGATCAACATCACCGGGGGGATGAACCTGGCGATCGATGAGGTGAACACCATCAGCTCGATGATCCAGGATGCGGCCGGGGACGAGGCGGAGATCATCTTTGGTGCGGTTCACGACGGCAGCATGTCGGAAGAGCTGCGTGTGACGGTTATCGCGACCGGTTTCGAAAAGGACACCGATTTCTCCCCGCGTCCCGAAAGCC
Source organism: Longimicrobiaceae bacterium (assembly GCA_030447645.1). GTDB lineage: Bacteria > Gemmatimonadota > Gemmatimonadetes > Longimicrobiales > Longimicrobiaceae > JAUJOM01. The sequence goes on from JAUJOM010000006.1 coordinate 88,793, forward strand.
TGGTCCGTGCGGATTTCGGTGCCGCGCGCGTCGCCGCTGCCCGCCCCGTGGCACGGCCGGTGCCCGAGCCCGTCGAGGCAACCCCGATCCAGCGCTGGACGCCCAGTCGGCCCGCGGAGCGCAAGCTCCCGAACGACCTGGACATCCCGACGTTCATTCGCCGGCAGATGGATTAACCGCGGGTGGCCGGATTCGCACTCTTTCCCGCGGTTGACCTGCGCAGCGGCCGCTGCGTGAGGCTGGAACAGGGAGCAGCCGAGCGCGAAAACGTCTACGCTACCGATCCATTCGCGGTGATGGAGCGGTTTCGTGACGCGGGTGCGGAGTGGGTCCACGTGGTCGATCTGGACGCGGCGTTCGGCGAGGGCTCCAACCGGCCGCTGATTCGGGATCTGGTTAAGCGCGTCGCGGTCGCCGTTCAATCCGGGGGCGGAGTGCGCAGCCTCAAGGACGTCGAGGAGATGCTCCACGCGGGTGTTGCCCGTGTGGTGCTTGGCACCGTCGCGGTGGAGCAGCCGGAGTTGGTACACCGGGCGGTGCAGCGCTGGGGTGCGGAGCGGATCGCGGTGGGAATCGACGCGCGTGGACGGCAGGTCGCCAGCCGTGGATGGCGGACGCAGAGCAGCATTGATGTGGTGGCGCTCGGCTCCAGGCTGGTTGACGCAGGGATACGTACCCTGATCTTCACGGACATCGAGCGAGACGGCATGTTCACCGGACCCAACCTGGAGCTGGCTGCCGAGCTTGCGAGGTCCGCCGGTGCCGAGGTGATCGTATCCGGTGGTGTGCGCGACATCGCCGATCTGGTTGCCTCCGCCGAAAGCGGAGCTGTCGGTGCGATCGTGGGCAAGGCGCTGTACGAGGGACGCATCGAGCTTGGCGAGGCACTGGCGCGAACCCGCCCGGTGCAAGCCACGTAGCATGGCTCGCTTATTCCGCCGGGCGGAGGAGGGGCGAAAGTCCCTCTGGGATCGGATCGTCGATGTAGCGCTCACCGACGTCGGTGTGCTCGTCAAGGGTGGGGTGGACCCGGGCTCCCTGGAGGGCCTGGAGGAGGTTCTGCTCGCCGCGGATTTTGGGGTGCCGGCGACCCTTCGTCTCGTCGACATGACGGAAACCCTGGCGCAGCGGGGCCGGGTGCGGACCCAGCGGGAGTTCCTGGGAGCAGTGCGCGACGAGATTACATCCATTCTGTCGGCCGGGCGGGCGGATACGGCGCTCCGGTTCAACTTCGAGGGTGGGCCGACCGTGATCCTGGTGGTCGGTGTGAACGGGGTCGGGAAAACCACCAGCATCGGCAAGCTGGCGCATCGTCTCACCCGGCAGGGAAGACGGGTACTCGTGGCCGCGGGGGACACCTTCCGGGCCGGCGCCATCGAGCAGCTGCGACGCTGGGCGGAGCGGGTAGGGTGCGACTTCGTCGGCGGTGACCCCGGCCGGGATCCGGCCGCGGTGGCATTCGACGCCCTGGAGGAGGCGGTGTCGAAAGACGTGGACATGGTCATCATCGACACGGCGGGCCGGCTTCACACTCAGAGCGACCTGATGAAGGAGCTGGAAAAGGTTCAGCGCGTGATCGCGCGGCGCCTGCCGGGCGCCCCGCATGAAACCCTCATCGTGCTGGACGCGACCGTGGGACAGAACGCCATGGCCCAGGTTCGGACATTCAGTCAGGCGCTGCCCCTCTCCGGGATCATTCTTTCCAAGCTGGATGGCACCGCCAGAGGCGGGATCATCGTCGCACTGAAGCAGGAGTTCGATCTGCCGGTGAAGTTCGTCGGGGTCGGCGAACAGATGGGCGACCTCGTGCCCTTTGAGATCAATACCTTCGCGGAAGAGGTGCTTTCCGCGTAGCCTCGTGTCTTCCCCTCCCGTATACTCGGAACTGGACCGTCCCGCCAAGTTCCTCAAGGGCGTTGGCCCCCGCCGTGCCGATCTGCTGGCCCGCTTGGGGCTGGTTACCGCCCGCGACGTGCTTTACCACATTCCCCATCGCTACGAGGACGCTTCCACGGTGCAGCGGATCGCCGCCCTCGAGCCTGGAATGGAAGCCACCATCATCGGCCGGGTGGTGTCCAAGGGGGTGATCCCAACGCGCAAGGGACTGCGCATTTTTCAGGCGGTTGTCCGCGACGCAAGTTCCCTCATCGAGTGCTCCTGGCCCGGCCAGCCCTTTTTGGACCGTCTTATCGCCAGGGGGGATCTGCTCCTTCTTTCGGGAACCGTTCGCTTCGTGCACGGCCGGCAGCTGCAGCCACGAGAATTCACGCTGCTGGCCCGCGCTGGCGAAGAAGCCGTGGAAGAAGGAGGCGCCATCTTCCCCGTTTATCCCGCTACGGAGGGCCTATCCCACCGGCAGGTGCGGAAGCTGATCACCGAGAATCTGGACGCCCTGCTTCGTGGTACTGCCAAAGAAGAGGTGTTCGACGCCGTGCTTCTCGAACGGATCGGTGTTCCGCCGCTTACGCAGGCGCTCGAAGCGCTGCATCGACCGGAATCGATCGCCGCGGCGGAGGCGGGACGGCGCCGCCTGGCGTGGGAAGAGCTATTTTTTCTGCAGCTCCTGCATGCGCGGGCGCGGCACTATGCCAGTGCGGAGCGTCCCGGAATCACGTTCGCCCGCCGCGACACACTGGTTCGCCCCTTTTATGCGTCGCTCCCTTTCGCACTTACGGGTGCCCAGCGGCGGGTGCTCCGCGAGATCGGCGAAGACATGGCGTCCACGCGACGCATGAACCGCCTCCTGCAGGGAGACGTCGGGGCGGGGAAGACGGTGGTGGCGCTCTTCGCGATGCTGCGTGCGGTGGAGAATGGCTACCAGACAGCGATGATGGCGCCCACGGAGATTCTGGCGGAGCAGCATGCCCGCACCCTCACCAACCTCATCGGTGAACTGCCGGTGCGCCTGCAGCTCCTTACGGGGCGCATGGGTGCCGCGGAGCGCCGGAAAGCGCAGGCGCGAATCGGGTCCGGGGAGGCGTCGATCGTGGTGGGAACGCACGCGCTCATCCAGGAAGGATTGGTGTTCCGACAGCTGGGGCTTGCTGTCGTGGACGAGCAACATCGCTTCGGCGTGCGTCAGCGGCTGGCGCTTTCCGAGCGGGGCACAAACCCGGACGTGCTCGTCATGTCCGCCACCCCAATCCCGCGCTCGCTGGCACTTACGCTGTACGGCGACCTGGACATTTCCGCGCTGGACGAGCGGCCGCCGGGCCGCCAGCCGGTACGCACCGTCCTGCGGGATGCGTCCGCCCGCCCAAAGGTGCTGGAGTTCATTCGCGAACAGGTTGGCGCCGGGCGCCAGGTGTACCTAGTTTATCCGCTGGTCGAGGAATCGGAAAAGGTGGACCTCAAGTCCGCGGTGGACGAGTACGAGCGCTTACGCATCGAAGTGCTGAGCGACCTGCGCCTGGGTCTGGTTCACGGGCAGATGTCGGGCGAAGAAAAGGATCGCGCGATGCGGGCCTTTGCGTCCGGCGAGATCGACGTGCTGGTTGCCACCACGGTGATCGAGGTGGGGATCGACGTGGCCAACGCCACTGTCATGGTGATCGAGCACGCGGAGCGCTTCGGACTGTCTCAGCTTCATCAGCTTCGCGGGCGGGTGGGCAGGGGATCCGAGGCGAGCTACTGCATCCTGCTGGAGGGTGGAGCGGAGGCCGCCGAGCGCCTCCGGCTCTTTGCCTCTACGGAAGACGGCTTCCGCATTGCCGAGCACGACATGCGGCTGAGAGGACAAGGGGACCTGTTCGGAGCGCGCCAGTCGGGACTGCCCGCCTTTCGCTTTGCTGATCTGGAACGGGATGAGGGCTTGCTACGGCAGGCCCGGGCGGAAGCGCGGCGCATCGTGGAAGAGGACCCCGACCTCGCGCAGCATCCGCACTTTCTGGGCGCGCTCACCGTGCGGTACGGGGAGCGCGCCCGCCTATTTCATGCAGGCTGAAAGGCCCGCCTCAAGGACGCCGGGGCACCAGCGTCTTGCGAATGCGCTCCATCTCGTCGCGCAGTCTGCGGATCTCGTCGTCTTTCGCGGCGATCTGGCGATCACGCTCCGCAACTTGCCGACGCAGTCTCTCGATCTCCGCGAGAGACTCGGCGGCGGAGACCACCCGCGGTGGAGGCGCTGTTGGTGCCGATTGCGCGCGTCCGGGCGGGTTACGGATGACCCGCGGCTGTAACTCCGGGACGCGCTCGTCGGGTGGGAGGTTCAGCTGGTTGGCGATTTCCAGCAGCACCTTGGCTTCGGGACGCCGCAGGGTGCGAGGCAATGCTACCGAATCCCGCTCCAGGTACCGGCGCAGCGATGCCGCCGCGCTGTCCGGCTCCCACCGGGGATTGCGGGGGTCCATCTGCAGACTCCCCAGGTAGAAGAGCGCTTCGCGCCCTTCACGCCGTTCTGGGAACTCAGCCGCGACACGCCGGAATCCACGCTCCGCGTCGGCGAAGCGCTCCTGCGCGAAGGCGGTGTGGGCAGCCCGCCACAGCTCATCCATCCCATGGTCGCTCCTGCCGGGCCGAAGTGTGGCGCACGCCGGGAGAAGCATGATTGGAAGTACGGAACGAAAGCGGGTCATCAAGCCGTGACTTCGTCGGTGCGTGGTTGGAGAGCAGCAGGTGCCTCGGGCGGCTGCTCCGGCAGAACCACTTGGAAGGTGGTTCCGCGCCCGGGTTCACTGGACGCACTGATCGTGCCCCCGTGCCCCTCCACGATTTCGCGGGCGATGGCGAGTCCCAGGCCACTCCCCGCTGACCTTGGCTGTGCCTCGTTATCTACCTGAAAAAACTTTTCAAAGATTCGGGGGAGCTTGTCCGCCGGGATGCCCACGCCGGAATCGATGACCTCCAGCAGAACTTCCCCGGAGCGGGCAGACACCCGCAAACGAATCGATCCTTCAGGGGGTGTGAACTTGAACGCGTTGGACATCAGGTTGCCAACCACCTCGGCGAGGCGGTCGGGGTCACCGACGATGGTTTCCGGGAGCGAACCATCCATTTCCACGGCGAAGTTGGCGTTGCTCTGGTGCGCGAGCACCTCGAAGCCCGCCGCCAGCTCGGACACCCAGTGTGGGAAGTCGACGGTGCGGAAGTCCAGACCTCCGCTGCCGGCCTCGAGCCGGCTGATATCCAGCAGCCGTTTTACGAGTCGGGTCAGGTGGTCCGTCTGGCCGATGACCGACGCAAGCGCCTTTTGTTGCTCGTCCGACACGGAACCGTAAATCCCGTCGTGCAGAAGCGACGCGTATCCCTTGATCACGTTCAGCGGCGTCTTGATTTCGTGCGACGCCACCGACATGAACTCAGCCTTCAAACGGTCGAGCTCGGCGAGTCGCGTAGTCATCGTTCCAAAGGAACGCGCCAGGTCGCCGAACTCGTCGGACCGATCGGGGGGCATTTGCAGCGTGGGGTCGAAGTCGCCGCCCGCCACACGGGCCATTCCGCCCCGCAATTCCTGAATCGGGCCCAGCAGACTGCGTGTGAGGAAGACACCCAGGAGGACCGCCGCGGCAAGGCCAAAGGCAAGAGCGGCCAGGGCCGTGGCCGACGCGCGGGTGGCGACTACCTCCGCGCGACGCCCGCTCTCCTCACCCCCTCGGTTGATCGCCTGCGCGATGGGCTCCAGCAGCTGATCCATCGCCGCGAACCCGGGCGCCACAATCTGCGCCTGCACGGAATCGGCCCGGTCCAGTTCTCCACCCACGATGTAGCGCTGCTGTATGGCGAGGGCCCCCCGGAGAGTGTTCCACTGTCGGGCGGCTGGCGCGGTCTCACGTGCATATCCTGCATTGGAGAGCCGCCGCAGTTCGAGGTCAACCCGGACCACGGCTCCGTCCGCGCGGCTCCGAGCTTCCTCCGAACGGAGTGCGAGCTGCACGCGCTGCGCGTTCTCCGCCTCGCCGAGCGCGGCCTGAAGGCGCCCAAGAGCAAGCGAGCCAGCCGCATCGCGTGTCCGAATGGTTTGCGCGATCCCCTGCAGCTCGCGGAGCGCGCGTGCACCGTACACGGCAGGCGCCGCCAAAAGGGCGGCGCTGCCCACCAGGGACAGCACGATTCGCGAACGAAGGTTCATGAGGTCACCCGCTCCTGCCGCTTGGCCTCTTCCCAGAGCTCGTCCAGCACGTCCAGCTCCACCCCCCCTAGCACCAGGCCACGCTCGCGGGCGATCCGCTCCAGGGCGGAAAAGCGGTCTGCAAACTTGGCGTTGGCACCCACCAGCGCCGCGCAGGCGTCCGTTCCGAGCAGGCGCGCAAGATTGACCACACTGAAGAGCAGGTCCCCCAGCTCGCTGGCGAGACGCTGGCCGCTTGCTGCTCCCAGCTCCTGTTCGACCTCATCGATCTCCTCGCGCACCTTGGCAAGCGCACCGCCGGGGTCCGGCCAGTCGAAGCCGACCTTCGCCACCTGCTCCTGCATGCGCTGTGCGCGCAGCAACGGCTCACCGGTGGGACCGACGTCGGCTAGCAGGCCGTTCGGCGTGTCAGCACGCTCCCGTCGCTTGATGGCTTCCCAGGGTTCGGCCGGGCCATCACCCCAAAGGTGGGGGAGTCTGCGGCGCATCTTTTGCTCGAGGCCAGTGACCACCTGGGCCGCATCGAATGCGCCGCGCTCCTCCGCAAGAACAACTTGGAACGCCACATTGAGCAGCAGGTCCCCCAGTTCATCCCTCAGCCCGGCGTCATCGTCGCGGATGACGGCGTCCACGGTTTCGTAGGCTTCCTCCAGAAGATACGCGGTGAGCGAGCGGTGCGTTTGCGCCGCGTCCCACGGGCAGTGAGCGCGCAGATAACGCACCACCGCGAGCGCCCGATCGAGCGTACCCGGGAAATCTGCAATCGGAGAGGGGAGTTCAGGTTGCGGTGGCAGCACAGTCCGCCTATACTACGTGCTTTGTGACTGATCCGTCAACCGCGCGGTCGCGTGCCTGGGTCGAGGTGGACCTGGAGGCGCTCCGGCGGAATGCCCGAACCGTCCGGGTGGTAGCGGGTTCCGAGGCGCAGTTGATCCCAATGCTCAAGGCGAATGCGTATGGCCTCGGGATGGAGCGCGTACTCGCGGCCCTCCTGCCGGAGCAGCCCTGGGGCTTCGGTGTAGCCGCCGTCGCTGAGGGCGAGGCGCTTCGAGGGTGCGGCTGGCGGGGCCCCGCCGTGGTGTTCGCCCCCATCGCTCCGGGGGAGTACGCCCGCGCCGCCGCCGCCAATCTGGCGCTCTGCCTTTCCGATGTTGAAGCTCTGCGGGGGTGGGTCCAGGCAGGCCGATCCGCCGGCCGGCGCGTTGCTTTCCATACCGAGATCGACACCGGCATGGGACGGGCGGGCTTCAGCTGGAGCGAAGCCGCGGTGTGGGGTGCCGCCGTGGCCGCGCTAGCCGGCCTGGAATCCCGCTGGGAAGGGTGTTTCACCCATTTCCATTCGGCTGATGAGCCCGTTCTCGCGCCGACCGACGAACAATGGGAGCGGTTCGAGTATGCCTTGCGCAACCTCCCAGCGCCTCGTGACGGATCGCAGCGGCTGGTCCACGCCACCAACAGTGCCGCCGCTCTGCGGCGCCCGGAGTACGCACGCAACCTGGTGCGGCCGGGCATTTTCTTATATGGCGGGGAAGTCGGCGCGGAATACCACCCGTGGGCTGTAGCAGCGCTCCGGGCGCGCGTGGTGCTTGTCAGGGGGGTCCCGGCGGGAGCTACGGTGGGATACGGCGCAACCTATCAGGCGGCTCGCCCCGAGCGATGGGCCACCCTCGCCATCGGGTATGGCGATGGATTGCGGCGTGCTCTGGGTCCTGCCGGCGGCGAGGTGTTGATCCGTGGACAGCGCGCGCCGATCATCGGAAGGATCTCCATGGACGTAACGGTGGTAAACGTTGCTAACATTCCCGGCGTCGTGCCTGGAGATGTGGCGACGTTGATCGGTCGCGATCGAGACGTGGAGATCCGGCTGGATGAAGTTGCCGCACGGTGTGGCACCATAAGCTATGAAATATTGACCGGACTTGGCCCGCGGCTGCCGCGGGTTTACGACGCGCCTGATCTTACCTGATACCAAGTTGATGCCACGTTTTCGCAGTTTACTCAAGCTGGTTGTAGGCGGTTGCGCGCTCGCTGCGGGCTGTGGGGAGCGTTTGCCTACCGGCACGGGCGATGACCTTTTTCCGCCGGGGGGGCGGGCGGTGACCGTTGAACTCGCGTCGGCGGCGGCGGCGTTTGACGTGCTCGGTCGCTTCACCGGGTACACGGGTCCGGAGGATGCCGCCTTCTTGCTGGTGGCGAACCGCTTCGACGGCGCGCTCGAGGCCGCGACCCTGACGCGCTTCCGCGGCTTCCCGGCGTTCGTGAACGTCAACGTCGGCGGGACGGCACGGGTGGACAGCGTATTCGCGTACCTGGGCGGTCAGGTGGTCGTGCCGATCGACACTGCGGCTACCGAGCTTCAGGGGGGTCCCGTAACACTTGAACTGCGGGCGCTCGCCCGCTCCCCGGGTCCGGACACGCTCTTCGGGCGGATGGGTGTAGATACCACGGGTACCCGGCTACTTTCCTCCGTGCGAGTCACCCCGGGCGACGCTGCCACGCGGGATTCGGTGGTGTTCACGGTGGATTCGCTAGCGGTGCGACTGTTCGCTCGGGAGGACTTCGAAGGACTTCTGCTGCGCGCAACGGGCAGTCCGGCCCGACTGCAGCTGCGCCGCTTATCGCTCCGCACGTCCGTGCGACCTTCGCAGCGGGCTGATACAACCATCGCGCAAACCATTACCGGCGGTCCACAAACCTTTATCTTCAACTCCGAGCCGTCCTTACCGGAGAACGCGCTCGTGGCCGGGGGCGTACGCTCCGCCCGAACGCTGTTTCGGGTGACCCTGCCAGAACGGGTACCCGTGGCTCCTGGGGATCCCCGCACCGTGCGCATCGACAGCGTCACCATCAACGAGGCGGCGCTTCTCCTGGAGCCCCTGCCCGTCGGTGGCGGTAGGCGACCACTCGAGCCCGTTCCGCTCCAGCTTTTGCAGGTCGCCGAACCGGAGCTCGGCGCGCGTGCCCCGCTCGGCGACATTGCGCAGGACCCGGTAGCATTCAGCCAGTCTGGTCCGGTCTACGCCTCGATCCTGTACACACCAGGCAGCGCGGAGCGCGTAGTGGTTCGCGTAACCCAGCACATCCGCGGCATCGCCGCGCGGGATGCGACCGCGCGTGAGCGACAGGGGCTCGCGACTACTCTGGCTCTGATCGGCCAACCCGAGGCGGGTACCTTTGGCCGGGCACACTTCCGCTCGCCACCACAGCTCCGCCTGGTGTATACCGTACCTGTACCGTCTGCTCAACGATGATTCACTTGCGCGCCTGTTTGGCTCTTGCGCTGTTCGCAGTATGCACCTCTCCCGGGAGTGCGCAGTCGCTGCTTGCGCGTCAGGGCCTTGGCTACTCAGTAGAGCCGCTGGACGCCCGAGCCCGGGCACTGGGGGGAGTTGGGATGGGGCTTTCCGGGATCAACCTTTCGCTGGTGAATCCTGCCGCGGTCGCGGGCACGCCGGCTGCGGCGTTTCTCGTCGGCTTCCAGTTCGACCGCACCGACGCTGAAGCGGGCTCAGGGGCCACCGAGGGGCGGATCCCGCGCTTTCCCGTGATCCATGCCGCTTTACCGCTGGGCGAGCGCTGGGTCTTTTCGGTCGGCTACGGCGGGTTTCTCGACCAGAGCTGGGCCGCGCAGGTGGAAGATACCCTGCCGGGGCTGCGCGGAGAGCCGACGCTGGTGCGGGATCGGTTCGCTTCCCGTGGAGGTGTTGCGCGGCTCCGGGTGGGTGGAGCCCGCAGCTTCGGGGAGCGCTTCGCGGTGGGTGTCGCTGCCGACATCTTCACAGGGGTGGTGCAAGACAGCTCGGTCCGTGAATTCCCCGATACGGCCACGGGACTCTTCCTCGCCCCCGCGCTCTCCTTTTCGGAGCGGAGTTATGGCGGGGTGGGATTCGCGGCAGGCGCACGGTGGACACCGTCGGAGGCGCTGAATGTCGCTGCGAGCGTCTCAGGCGGCGGGCGTTTGCGTGCTGAGGGGCCGGAGGGAGAGCGTTCGTACACGTTGCCGTTCAGTGGGGCCGTTGGCGCGAGTGGGCGAGTCGCACGCCGTACGCTGGTCGCGGCATCCGGTACCTGGACCGGGTGGGCGGGAACCGCGGATGACCTTGCCGAGCCGGGAGGCGTGCGTAACGTGTGGGCGCTCAGCACCGGTTTGGAACAGGAGCTGGAGGGCCGTCTCGAGCGAGCCTACCCGCTCCGGCTGGGCGTCCGCTACTCACTACTGCCATTTGCCTCGCCTGGCGGTGCCTTCCCCGCCGAGCGGGCATTGACCGGCGGGTTCGGGGCTCGCCTGGGTGGTGGGGCGGCACGGGTGGATTTCGGCGCCGAGCGGGGATGGCGCGACGCGGGAGGATCCGCGTTCCAGGAAGACTTTTGGCGCTTTTCGGCATCGATGACGGTACTCGGTCGGTGAGCACCCTCCCCTTCAAGGCATCCGGGCAGCAGTGACCGCCCGGGGGATCTTTCTTGCCTTCGAGGGAACCGAGGGGGCGGGGAAGACAACACAGGTGCAACGGTTGGCCCAACACCTGACCGGGTGCGGGCGCCCCCCGCTGCTCGCCCGTGAGCCGGGCTCGACGCCGCTCGGTGAACAGGTGCGGGAATGGGTGCTCCAGGCGGATGCGCTCCCCAGCCGGAGCGAGCTTTTTCTGCTCCTCGCGGCCCGTGCCGCGTTCGTGGAACAGGTGGTGCGCCCCGCGCTGGATGCCGGGCAGGTTGTGATCGCCGATCGATTCGAGCTTTCGACCCTCGCCTACCAGGGTGCGGGGCGAGGACTGCCGCTGGATGAGATTCGGGCCGCCAACCACCTCGCCAC
>JAUJOM010000006.1:99769-104092 GCA_030447645.1 Longimicrobiaceae bacterium
AAGGGCCAGCCGGTGAACATCCGTGTGGCGCGCAGCGGAGTGGATGAGCCGATCGGCTTCCGCATCGTGCGATCTGAGATCCAGAACAAGTCAGTCCCTTATGCCTACATGGTGGACGGTGACGTCGGAATGGTCCGATTGAACGTGTTCAGCCAGACCTCCACCGAGGAGATCCAGCAGGCTGTGGCGGATCTGCGGCGCAAGGGCATGAAAAAGTTGATCCTGGATCTGCGGGAAAACCCCGGCGGTCTGCTGGATCAGGGCGTGTCCGTCTCCGACATGTTCCTGAAGCCCGGCCAGTCGATCGTGGAAACCCGGACGCGGGATCCGCGTGAAAACGAAACCTTCCGGGCGACCCGGGGCGAAACCCTGGCTGGCGTCCCGATGGTGGTGCTCGTCAACGAGTACTCCGCCAGTGCGGCGGAGATCGTCGCGGGAGCGCTCCAGGACCATGATCGGGCGCTGGTCGTGGGCGCACCCACCTTTGGCAAAGGCTCCGTCCAGACGCTCTTCCCGCTCTCCGGGGGCAACTTCCTGAAGATGACCACCGGCAAGTGGTACACCCCGGTCGGCCGCAGCATCCAGAAGGATCATCCCGAAGGGGACGACGCAGCGCTGCCGGGCACCGAGGATGTACCCATCGCGGTGGATGGCACACCGCTGCCCTCCGCGGGCGCGGATACGATAGCGCGGAAGCCTTACCGGACAGACACCGGGCGGATTGTCTACGGGGGCGGTGGTATCGTGCCGGACGTGACGTTGAAACCGGATACGGCTACGCTCGCGGAGCAGGAGTTCATGAAGGCGATCGGCAAGGATTTTAGCAAGCACGAGAGCGCTCTCTTCCGCTACACATTGGAGTACGCTCGCCAGAATCCCGGACTTCGCCAGGATTTCCCAATCACTCCGGAGATGCGTCGGGAGTTCTACAACCGATTGCGTGCGGCAGGGGTGCAGCTCACTCCGCAGCAATACGAAGCCGGGCGCCGCTACGTGGATCAGCGCCTTGGGGTGGAGATCGCCAGCCGGAAGTTCGGCCAGGAGGGTGGAGCCCGCCGCGCGAATGAAAACAGCCCGGTCGTACGCGCCGCGGTGGGGATGCTGCGCGGCGCGGCGGACCAGGCAAGTTTGTTCCGCCAGGCTCAGGGGCGCACCGCGGCTGCTCGCTGACCGACAGCGCCAGGCCCGTATGAAGTCGGGCGCTGATTGAGTCCTAGCGACAGCTTTGTCGAGGTGGTGCGGGGCTCCGTGGTGGAGTCCCGCCACCGCGTTCACGTCGCCGTACTCGATGCAGGTGGGCAGCTCCGTGCTGCAGCTGGCGATCCGGATGTGGTTACCTTCTTTCGCAGCGCGGCCAAGCCGCTGCAGGCACTTCCCCTGGTCGAGGACGGAGTGGCTGATCTCTTCGAGCTCACGGATGCAGAGCTGGCTCTGTGCTGCGGGTCGCACTCGGGAACGCCACGGCACGTTCATGCCGCCGAGCAGATTCTCCAGAAAGCGGGGGTGAGCAGCGATGCTCTCGTATGTGGTCCCCACCCCCCCTTCGATCACCTTACTCAACAGTCCCTGGTAGAAGAAGGCCTTGAACCAGGGCGGCTGCACAACAACTGCTCCGGCAAGCACGCCGGAATGCTGGCACTCGCCAGGGCCCATGGGTGGAGCGAGGCTGATTATCAGGAAGCCTGGCACCCGGTTCAGGGACGCGCACTCGCGGAAGTGGTCCGCTGGACGGGCATCCTTGAAGAGGCGGTAGCCCTTGGGGTGGACGGCTGCGGCGTGGCCTGTTTCGGCATGCCGCTGCGCAACATGGCCCTGGCCTACGCCCGCTTTGCTTCCGCTGCTCGTCAGGGGGACACGGGGCCTGCCCAGATCGTCACCGCCATGACCAGCTACCCGGAGATGGTGGCGGGTGACGGGCGAATCTGCACGGAACTGATGCGTTCTACCGAAGGGCGAGTCTTTGCCAAGGTTGGCGCCGAAGGCGTGTACTGCGTGGGAGTGCCGGGCGCCGAGCTGGGCATCGCGCTCAAGATCGAGGATGGTTCCGCGCGGGCCGTTGCTCCGGCGATCTTGGGCGTACTGCGGACGCTCGACCTGATCTCCGAAGACGACTTCGGTGCTCTTCACGCGCATGCGTACCCGGATCTGTTGAACACCCGCGGACAGCCGGTTGGACAGCTCCGGCCCCGCATCACGATGCACGCGGCGGATGCTTGATTCCGGCACCCGAGCGCTGCTCGGGCTCGCAGCCGCTCTCGGCACGCGCGACTCGGCGGCCGTGGGCCGTGCGGCCATGCAGGCGGCGCGACAGGCAGAGCCGGGGGCAGTTGAGGAGCTGCTGCTGCAATCACATCTGTTCATCGGCTTCCCCGACGCGATCAGCGCTCTCGCTACGTGGCGAGAGGTGAGCGGACATCCGGCACCCGCAGCACTCAGCGAGGCTTCGGGGCAGTGGGCAGCGCGCGGAGAGCAGGTGTGCGCCAGCGTCTACGGCGGCAATTACCCACGGCTGCGCGCCAACGTGGCGGCATTGCACCCGGAGATGGACCGCTGGATGGTGGAAGGCGGGTACGGGCGGGTTCTCGGTCGCCCCGGTCTCGATCTCGCCACTCGCGAGCTGGGGATCGTAGCGCTCCTCGTGACCTGGGGTGCACCACGGCAGCTTCACTCGCATTTGCGGGGTGCGCTCAATGCAGGTGCAACTGTGGGACAGGTGGATAGTGCGGTGGAGCTTGCCTGTGATCTGCTGAACGCAGATCGAGCGGCCCAGGTTCGGGAGCTGTGGTCGGGCATTCGCTCCCGCGCGGAGGCCGCCTGATGTTTCTCGATCAGGCGACCATCAATGTGCAGGCTGGTGATGGCGGTGCGGGCGCGGTTGCGTGGCGTCGCGAAACGTATGTACCGCAGGGCGGGCCTGCAGGTGGGGATGGCGGCAAGGGTGGGGACGTGATTCTCCATGGTGATCCACAGCTCGCTACCCTGCTGGATTACCGCTACCGGCAGAACTACCGCGCGGAGCCTGGGCAGAAGGGGCAGGGCTCCAACTGCACAGGCCGAAGTGGCTCCGATTTGATTTTACGCCTCCCTCCCGGAACTGTCGTTCGCGATGCCGACTCCGGCGAGCTGATCGGCGAGTTGGTGGAGGCAGATGACGTTCTGGTGGTGGCGCGGGGTGGCAGGGGTGGGTGGGGAAACAGCCGCTTCGCCACCGCCACCAACCAGGCTCCTCGGCGCTCGGACCCGGGCCTACCGGGCGAGGAGCGCCGGCTCGAACTCGAGCTGAAGCTGATCGCGGACGTGGGACTCGTCGGCGAGCCGAATGCGGGCAAGTCCACGCTGCTTGCTTCGGTTTCGCGCGCAACCCCGAAGATCGCCGACTATCCGTTCACCACACTCACTCCCAACCTGGGCGTGGTCGAGCTCCCGGATGCACGCTCCTTCGTGATGGCGGACATCCCCGGGATCATCGAGGGAGCACACGAGGGGCGCGGCCTGGGCTTTCAGTTTCTGCGGCACATCGAGCGCACCCGTACGCTGGCGATCCTGATCCCGGCCGACGCCCTGGACCCGCAGCTCGAGTACGAGCGCCTTCGTGGCGAGGTCCGGAGCTATTCGGAGGAACTCGCCGCCAAGCCGCACTGCGTGGTGTTCACCAAGGCAGACCTGCTCCCGGCGGACTGGGACCCGCCCCGCATCGAAGCAGCGGATGCGTGGGGCCAGTTTGTCATTTCCGCGGTTGCGCATCGAGGACTGCCTCCGCTCCTGGAGGGCCTGTGGGCACACGCCGCGGTCGCGTTGAGCGAAGAGCGCGCCACCAACCCGGCTGAGCCGGAGCCCTGGCAGCCGTAGCGCCACATCCGTGCCTGTTGCTCCATTCGCGCTGGAGCCGTTGCTCCGGCTGGCCTTTGTGGCGGGGATCGGGCCCGGCCGGCTAGCCACGCTCGTCAACCATTTCGGGACACCAGACCGGGTGCTGGCAGCCTCCGCCAGGGAGCTGGCTCGGGTGCCCCAGGTAGGTCCCGAAATAATCCGCCGTCTGCAGGCGGCGGCAGGACCGGCGGTAGGCGAGCGTGCGCGTTCAGCAGCCCGCATGATGGAGCGCACAGGTGCGGTCGCCATCACGCTGGACGACCCGGCATACCCGGCGGGGTTCCGCATTCTCGCCGACCCACCCTTTTTGATCTTCGTCGCCGGTCGCCTGGAGCTACTACAACAGCCGGGTATCGGCATTGTGGGGACGCGGGAACCCACCGCTTACGGGCGCAGCGCGGCTGCCGTACTTTCGGGCGAGCTGGCGCGTGCCGGATACGTGGTGGTGAGCGG
>JAUJOM010000006.1:104192-105439 GCA_030447645.1 Longimicrobiaceae bacterium
CGCTCCCTGCGCAGAATGGACGTGTGAGGCGAACCCGGAAAGCTTCACTGCGGAGCTGGCGCTCGACTGGCGCGCGGCTGGCGTCAATCGGGTGTCGCTCGGCGTGCAAACCTTCTCAGCGCCGGCTCTTCGCTGGATGGGCCGATTGCACGGCCCGGAGGGTCCCGCGCGGGCGGTGCTGGCCGCCCGTGCTGCAGGGTTCGACAACCTGAGCCTGGACCTGATCTTCGGACTGCCCGAGCGACTGGAGCGCGACTGGGCTGGAGACCTCCAGCGCGCGCTGGAGCTTGAGCCGGAGCACATCTCGCTGTATGGACTGACGGCCGAAACCGGCGCGCCGCTGGGACGGCGGGTCACCGAAGGTCGTGAAGCACTCGCGGACGAGGACCGCTACGCGGACGAATACCTGCTCGCTCACCAGCAGCTTGTCGCCGCGGGGTACGACCACTATGAGGTGTCCAGCTTCGCGCGCCCCGGATTTCGCTCCCGCCACAACGGGGTGTACTGGACAGGCCAGCCGTACGCGGCGCTCGGTCCCGGAGCCCACGCCTTCTACTTGCCCATGAGGCGTTGGAACCTGCGGGATTGGGGCGCGTACAGAATGGCGCTTCAGCAGGGGGAGCTTCCGGTGGAAGATCAAGAAGCCGTTGACCAGGACTCTGCCGCTCTGGAGCGGGTGTGGCTGGGTTTGCGTACGACCGAGGGCGTCTTGCTGGACAGAAGCACTTCGGAGCAGCGTGAGCTGGTGGCGAACTGGGAGCGACGCGGGTGGGCGGTGGTGCAGGGTGTGTCCGTTCGGCTCACCGCCGAAGGCTGGCTCCTGCTCGACCGCCTGGCGCTCGAGTTCGCTGAAGCACGCCCCGTTCTTGCGAGTTGCTCATGAAAGGTCCCGGGCTGAACGAGCGTGAGCACCACGTTCTGCGAGCGGTGATCCGAACCTACGTCGATACGGCCGAGCCTGCCGGCAGCCGTACGGTAGCCCGGCGTTTTCGGCTGGGGATATCACCGGCAACCGTGCGGAACACCATGAGTGACCTGGAGGAGAAGGGATACCTTCGCCATCCGCACACATCGGCCGGCCGTGTCCCGACGGATCGGGCATACCGGCTGTACGTGGATAGCCTCCTCGCTCAGCCCCGTCCGCAAACGCAGGAGCACGTCGCGCTCCGCCAGGAGCTGGAAGCGAGCGGCGACCGCGCCGCCGTGGAAGGGCTGGTGCGGCACGCTGCGCAGGTGCTCGGGCTGGT
>JAUJOM010000006.1:105539-162690 GCA_030447645.1 Longimicrobiaceae bacterium
GGTACCAAGGGCTTGCAGATCACGATCGGTGAGGAGCACGGTGACCCCGCGCTCGCGCCGTTCACCGTGGTGACATCCGAATACCGGGTGGGTGATCTGAGGGGAGTAATTGGAGTGATCGGCCCGACCCGGATGCCCTACGACAAAGTCATTGCGCTGGTGGATAGTACCTCCGCGCTTGTGTCCGAATTCCTTGCCTGATGAGAGATTACTACGAAATCCTGGGTGTTCCCCGTACCACGGACGCCGAAGCGCTGAAGAAGGCCTACCGTAAGCTGGCGCTGCAGTATCACCCCGACCGCAACGGGGGGGACAAGGAAGCCGAGGAAAAGTTCAAGGAAGCCACTGAAGCCTACGAGGTGCTGCGTGACGCCGAAAAGCGGGCAGCCTACGACCGGTTCGGCCATGCGGGCGTGAAGGGCGCCGCCGGGGCCGGCCGGGGTGGCTACGCCGGCTTCGGCTTCGAAGATGCGCTCAACATCTTCATGCGCGACTTCGGGGGCTTCGGCTTCGAGGATGTAGGTGGCGGAAGGCAACGCTCGCAGGTTCAGCGCGGCAGGGACATCCGGGTTCGCCTTTCCCTCACTCTCGGAGAAGTTGCCAAGGGTGCGCAAAAAACGCTCCGTGCCAGCGTTCTCGCACCGTGCGACACCTGCGTGGGAACCGGTAGTGCCGTCGCCGGAGGTCCGACCCCCTGCGGAACCTGCCAGGGTGCGGGTGAGGTGCGGCGCGTGCAGCGCTCGGTGTTCGGCCAGTTCGTCACCGCCACGGTCTGCCCGACGTGCGAAGGGGCGGGGAAGGTGATCCGGAACCCGTGTCCAGTCTGTCGCGGCGACGGAAGGAAGCGCCAGGAGCGCAACATCGAGGTGGATATTCCGGCCGGTGTGTCGTCCGATAACTATCTCACCCTGCGCGGTCAGGGCAACGTCGGACCGCGTGGTGGTCCCCGGGGGGACATCATTGTGGTGCTCGATGTAGCGGAAGATGCTCGCTTCCTGCGCGATGGTGAGGACCTGATCCATGAGCTTTCGCTTTCCTTCAGTCAGGCTGCGCTCGGCGTGGAGCTTGAAGTGCCGACGGTGTATGGCTCCGAACCGGTGCGTGTGCCTGCGGGCGTGCAGAGCGGCGATGTACTTACCCTTCGTGGCAAGGGACTCCCCCGCCTGGGGGAGGGCGGCGGGCGGGGCGATCAGCACCTGCGCGTGCAGGTGTGGACACCCACGCGCCTTTCTCCGGAACAGCAGGAGCTGTTTCAGCGTCTGGCCGGCCTGGAAGGGCAGATGCCCACCGCCGACGACAAGCCGGCCGGGCAGCGCTTCTGGGACCGGATCAAGGGCGCTTTCGCGGCGTGACCTCCCCGGAGCGGTGGCTGGTTGTTTCCGCTCGTCCGCTCTCGCCTGAAGCTGCGGCGCTGCTCCCCGAGCAGATGCTCGCCCTTGGGGGTACTGCGGTTCAGGAGGATGGAGAAGCTCTGGTTATCTACTTGCCAGCGCCCGACGACCCGCCCGTCCTGCTGGAGCAGCTCCGGGCGGCGCTTCCCGACGCGGAGCTTGATTGGCGATTGCAGGAGAATCAAGATTGGGCGGTCGAATGGAAGCGTGGTCTCGGACCGCGCAAGCTGACAGAGCGACTCGTGGTCAAGCCGACCTGGACGAAGTGGGACAGGGCGCCAGGCGAGGTGGTGATCGATCTTGATCCCGAGATGGCGTTCGGAACCGGCGAGCACTGGACCACGCGCGGCTGCCTCCGGCTGCTGGATGCCGCTATCCAGGCGGGCGACCGAGTGCTGGATGTGGGCTCCGGCTCCGGGATCCTGGCGATCGCCGCGGCGGGTTTGGGCGCGCGCGAGGTCGTTGCCGTTGAGTACGATCCGGATGCCAACCTGAATGCCCGGGACAACCTGGAGCGGAATGGGGTGGCGGAGCGCGTCCGGATCGTCGAGGGCCGGGCGGACGCCGAGCTACTCGCCCAATTGGGGAGCTTCGACCTGGTGCTGGCGAACATCCTCAGCGGGGTCATTCGCCCGCTGCTGCCCGCCTTTCACAAAGCGTTGCGGGACTCAAGAGAGCCTCGGCTGATCATCTCCGGTATTCTCCAAAGCGAGCATTCCGAGGTGCGCGATGCGGAGACCGTAGGCTTTCGCGTCGCGCGGCCCGATGTGGAAGAAGAATGGTGGAGCGCACTTCTCACCTTCGCGTAGCCATGGCATCCGACTGCATCTTCTGCCGAATCGCCTCCGGAGCCATCCCGGCTTCCTTGGTTTATCAAGACGAGCACGTAGTCGCCTTCCCGGATGTCCATCCCCAGGCCCCAACCCACGTGCTGGTCGTGCCGCGAAAGCATATCGGCTCACTGGCCGAGCTGGATGATGCGGATCTGGCCGGCAAGCTGCTGCTGGCCGTGGCCGAGGTGGCCCGCCGCGGCGGTGTGGCCGAACGCGGCTTTCGCACCATCATCAATACGGGTGCGGAAGGCGGACAAACGGTGCCGCACCTGCACTTCCATCTGCTGGCGGGAAGGAAGTTCGCGGAGGGCTCACTGGGCGAATGAGATCGGGGGGCTACGTAGCCCGGGCTCGACGGCTACGTCAATCTGCCTCTCCGATGAGCCCGGATGCGAGATAGCTTGGTGGAGAATTCGCGCGCGAATGCGGCGACATGCCACCTCCGAACTATCAATCGCTCATGTCCCTCCGTACCCTTGTTTGCCTGGCTGCCGCAGCTCTCCTGGCCTCCGGCTGCATCCCGTACACCGTAGGCACCACCGCGCACCCGGTGCAGCGCGGGAGGGTGGCATCCAGCACATCCATCTACTTCATCCCCAACGGTGTAAGCGCATTCGCGGACAGTGCGGCTGGCGGAGGTGCAACCTTCACCTCCATTGACATGGAAGGCCGCTTTGGTATCGATGACGCGTCGGACGTAGGAGTTCGTGTTCCGGGTGGCAGCGGTATCGTCGCCAATTACAAGCGGCGCCTCAGCCAGAACGCCGATCACGGCGCACCGGCCGTAGCGGCTCTGGTAGGCGCGGGGCTGGTGAACTTCGGCGAGCACGCGCACTTCGAGCTGTCTGTCATTGGCTCCGCGGGCGAACGTGAAACGCTCACGCCATACGGCGGACTTCGCGCGATGCAGGTAGTCCCGCTGAGTCGAAGCGCCGTATCTGATTCTCCGACGATCGGCCTGTTTGGGGGCGTGCGCATCGGGAGCTTGGAGCTCGGTTTCAGCCCCGAGTTAGGGCTCTACTACGACCGATCAGCGCTTGGCCTGCGCGCCAGCAGCTTCATTGTGGTCCCGGCGGTTACTGTGCATGGAAGGGGCCTGCTTTCGGCTCTCGGCTTCTGATGCGGGGAGCGGCGCCGCTGTATCTACGTCGCTCCCGAACCCGCCAGCTCGCCCTGCGGCTCGTACGCGGTGATGTGCCCGGCCAGCGCTGATGCGGCCACTGTGTAGGGGGACGCCAGGTAAAGCTGTCCCGGGCCCGAGCGGCCGGGGAAGTTCCGGTTGATCGCGCTCACCGTCACGTCGGTGGGCTTGCGGGAAACCCCGGGGCCAGCGTTGATGCACGCGCCGCAGGAGGGTTCGATAAAGGTGGCGCCCACCGCCTCGAACACGCGGTCGTATCCTGCTCCTGGCAGTAGCGGTACACTTCCTGGGAGCCGCACTGGATGTACAGCTGCACGTGCTCCGGCTTGCGCTCGCCACGCTCAACGGCTTCCCGCAGCACCCGCGCGTACATGTCCATATCTTCCTTCTTGCCCGCGGTGCAGCTTCCCGCATACGCGATGTCGATGCGGACGGGCTCCTCCAGCTCGTCGACGTGCATCCCGTTGCCCGGGTCGCCGGGAAGCGCGATCATCGGACGGAGTGCCGACGCGTCGATCTCAATCGTCTTCACGTACACGGCATCCGGGTCCGAGCAAAGTCCCTCCAGCAGCGCCTCCGCATCAGCACCCGCCATCCCGCGCTGCTCGACGAGGTACTCCACCACTTTCTGATCCGGTGCCACGATGCCCGTGAACGCCCCCACCTCTGCCGCCATGTTGGTCATCGTCGCGCGCTCGTCGACGGAGAGTGCCTCCACTCCGGGACCCGCGTACTCGATGATCTGCCCGATCGCGTGCCCGTCCTTGATGTACGGGTGACGGAGGATTTCCAGCATGAAGTCCTTGGCGGTGACGTTCTCCGGCTTTTCACCGTGCACGATCACCCTGAACGACTTCGGGACCTCCACCCGTACGTCCTTGGTGATCCACGAATTGAAGATCGCCGTCGTCCCCACGCCGAAGGCCACACAGCCCACCGCGCCGGCGTGGGGCGTGTGCGAGTCCGAGCCGATGATCACCTGACCCGGAAGCGCGTAGCTCTCGAGGATCTTGGAGTGGCAGATCGCCTCCGAGCCGTGCTTGCCATGCCCCAGCTCCCCATACAAACGAATCCCCTGCTTCTCCGCGAACTCACGCTGCTTCACCTCCAGCTGCTCCGCAACGTTGAGCAGACCGAGCTGCACGCGCGCGGGCGACATCGCGTCCTTGAGGAAGGTGAGGTGATCACGGAAGAAGAGCACCGACTCCGGCTCCAGCACCCGCTCGTTTTCACCCACCAGCTGCTCGAAGAAGATCGCCGACATGGGGGTGACGTACTCGTGGCTGAAGCGGATGTCGGTCTGCACGAACCCCGCGTCACCCGGCTGGACCCAGGGCACGCCAATCTCGCCCCGGGCTAGGTCACGAATCCAGCGGCGCGCAAAGATTTTTTCCGCGATGGTCATGGGGCGGGCTCCCGTCCGACCGCCTGCCCACCGGGGCACCGAGCACGTCCGTTTTCACGTTGGACGTCGAAGTAGCGGCGAATTGACTCGCTGCCCCTCCAATCCGGTGAGTGGTTGCGGCGTGTCCGGCTCGCCACTTCCGCGCAGATGTCGCACGTCGTGTGCGTCCAGTGCCACCTCACCCGGCTGATCGCGGTGGCACGCGACAGGCGGTGTCTTCACCAGCCCCTGCAAGCGCGCCACATTGTAGTTGAACAACCCGCCGTGCTCGATGATGCCTCGGGTGATTTCATCCGCGCCTTCGGTGAACTCCGAAAGGGGGATGGCCTCACCGCGGCGGATGCGTTCCACCAGCTCGAAGTTGGTCGAGGTGAATACCCCCAGGTTCTGGCAATTTTCGCGGTAGATCCGCTCGATGTTTTCCGCGAGCACCACCCGGATTCCCGCCATCATCTCCGCGTATGGGGACTGCTCCCGACTGCTTCCCTTGCCGCGTCGCCTGCCCGATACCGAGGCTACAAATCCTCCCGCCTTTACACTCCCCTGCTTGATGGGGAACTCGCTGCCGGCCTTGAGGCCCAGGTATGGGTACAGGCCGAGCGTTTCGTCGTAGTAATAGCAGATGTACGCCGGGGTAATCTCGTCCGTGGAAATGTTGTCACGGAGCTTCGCCCGAACCTCACCCGTCAGCTCGAAGTCTTTACCCGCAAGCTGGCGGCGGATCAATTCGGGGTCGTCGACCAGGAACAGGATGCGCCCCTCGAAACGAATTTCGGGGGCAGCTTTTCGACGCGCCGGGAAAGCAGTGAAGCGATCATGATGACTGGTAGTATCTTGAAAGTGCGGATATTTCAAAGATGCCTCCGCCAAGGACCTGGGGCAACCCATTGCCCCCGTTGACGCCCGTCGAGCCACGGGGTTATTTTGTTGTTTGATTCTTGGGATCTGTGGGGCGTTAGCTCAGCTGGGAGAGCGCTGCCTTTGCAAGGCAGAGGTCATCGGTTCGATCCCGATACGCTCCATTTGGATAACCGACGGCTGCTCCAGAAGTTACGGGGTGGCCGTCGGTTTTGTTTTGCTCGGTTCAGGCGGTCACCTGAGCACTGAACGATCGAACCACAAACCACACGCCTAGCACGGCAGCCCACAGGACCAGGAGCGCGGCGCGATCGTGCTCCAGTTCCTGGATCAGTTCGCCTAGCGCCCGCGCATACTTCTTCCATCTCCTTCTGTTGCGGCTGGAGCAGCCAGGCGACCCAGCAGGATGCGATCGGCACGGATGTCGTGCCCGACATCAATGGCAAGGCCGGTCAGATCCGCAGTACCCCAGAGCCCTGCCGCGATCATCAGGGACCAGACTGCCTGGGCGGCCACCTCAACCAGTGCGCCGGTGCCCTCCGTGGATAGGCCTACGGTCACTTCCACGACGAGCCCCACCAGCACAAGGACGGAAAGGAGCTTCAACATCCGGGCAATGTACTCTAGCGTGACGTAGGGCTTGATGTCTTCCGCGCGAATCGCCCCGGCGTCGGTTCGGGAGCGCTGGTCCGCCTCCATCGGAAGGTCGCGCGCGTCAGCCCCGGGGTGCAGAGGGGTTCCCACGTTCCATCACTCTCCTCTCGCTTTCGCTGCGGCTGAAGAATCCTCACAAACCCACCAGACCCCTGGAGGCCACTTCATAGCAGCGTCTCCTCGCGGCAGGTCTCCCAACTCGGCGGGGCAGGCACCGTGGGGCACTTTGCTTCCCGTGTTCGGACTCGAGAGGGAAATAGCAGGCGCGCAAACACCGTGCAAGCAGTCGCACTCGCGCGTGACGCATCCGGCGATGTTGACAGGGGCGCTCAGCCAGAGCCTTCATGGAATCGAGGGGCGGAGCAGACACTTTGGGGTATTGTGATGTAGATGGTGCCGTTCAACGCGGGTGCGTGTCAGCGGCGGAACTCGTAGATGTCCCGCACGTTGAAGACGGGATCGTACGCCCCTACCTCAATGGTCCGGCCGCTGACCCTGCCGTTTGCGTCCAGGAAAGCATCTGAGTTGAGGTCTTCACGGAAGGAGATCTCATCACTGAAGACGTCGTAGATTCCGTATTCCGTGCTGGTGACCACCTCCGGCTGGAAGCGGCCGTTCCGTTCGGTCAGTCGGTACACCCCAGTGTATGTATATCTGCCGGTCCGCTCCACAAGGTCGATCCGCCCGTCCACAAGCTCATAGCGGACCTCGTACTGGACGGATCCACGCCGCATAGGGCCGGAGTAGATTAGCCCGGGTACACTCCGGGTTCCACTCCCGTCGCCGGGCGTGACTCTCACCGCCCGATAGCTGCCGTCGGGATTGCTGGGGCCGCCGATGTTCTCGCAGGCGGCGAGTGGCAGCAGGAGCATAAGCAGAGCCGGCAGGAACTTTCTCACGTAGGCCTCCGGGATGGTAAGCACTTGGCGGCCCCTAGTCCGCGCCTGGCACACGTGCAACCGGTGGACCAGACAGGCCTCATTCCGGTACCCGCAAGTGTGGCAATCACATAGCCGGAACGAGCGAGGACGGTCCCGATTGGGGCCGTCCTCGTACTGGTACAATGGTTGTCCCGTGTCCCGGACACCGGGAAGGTCCATCGGCTCCCCGCGCCTGTGTGCGTCTACCCTCCTGTCTTTGCTTTCCGGATCGGTGCGCTGCACCTCCTCCACCTGGTCGGCGATGTCCGCGGGTAAATAGAGACGCAGGTCGACAGCACAAGTGTTCTCCATTTGCATAAGCCTCGCAGCAGTTATAGACAAGTACGACAAGAGAGAGTGGAGGAGGCGGGACATTGCTGTAAGCTAATCGACGGGTTCCGGGGAGTCCGGGGAGAATCTGTATCGAGCGGGGGATGAACTTGTACCGGGAAACGAACGGCGGGAGCCTGGCGTGTTCCCTGCATCTTCTGTTTTGCCATGCTGCTGTCCACATGGGCGGTGATTGTTGTGCTCGTCGCCCTTACGGCGCTGTATGTAGCCGCGGAGTTCGCGGCCGTGAGTGTGCGCCGTGACAAGATTCGGCAAAAGGCCGAACAGGGCGATGCCAGGGCCATCCGGCTTCTCCCCGTGCTGGACGACAGCCGGCAGCTGGATCGCTACATCGCCGGGTGTCAGGTCGGGATCACCCTTACCTCGCTCGTTCTCGGGGCGTTCGGCCAGGCTACTCTGGCCGTCGAACTCCGCCCACTCTTTGAGCGCTGGGGGCAGCTCCAGGCGGCGGCCGCGCAGTCTACGTCCACGGCTGTTGTGCTGATTGCACTAACTACGCTCCAGATGGTGCTCAGTGAACTCGTCCCCAAGTCGCTGGCCCTGCAGAAGCCAACCCAAACAGCCCTGTGGACCGTGCGGCCGATGCGCTGGTCGTTGTTTCTTTTCAGCGGCTTCATCAAGGTCCTCAATGGGTTCGCCCTGCTGATCCTGCGCATGCTGGGCGCACCGCAGGCGGGCCACCGGCACATCCACTCGCCGCAGGAGATCGACCTGCTCATTGCTGAAAGTCGGGACGGGGGTTTGCTGGAGCCGAACGAGCATCGGCGTCTCCGGCGAGCCCTTCAACTCGGGGTGCGCTCCGCCCGCCACCTGATGGTGCCGCGCGGGCAGATGGCCGCCGTGGACATCGACAGCCGCCCCGGCGAGGTGCTACGCTGGGTTGCGGACACTCCCTTTACGCGGTTGCCGGTGTACCGCGGGGAGATCGACAACGTCATCGGGACGCTGCACACCAAAGACCTGGTGCTTCGCTACCTGGAGGAGGGGGACCGCGCCACGATTGAATCAGTGATGCGTCCCGCGCTCATCGTGCATGAAAGCGTCACGGCCGATCGGCTGCTCAGCTTGATGCGCGAGCGCGGGAACCGGCAGGCGATCGTTGCCGATGAATTTGGAGGCGTTTCCGGGCTGGTCACCCTCACCGATGTGCTCACCGAAGTCATGGGTGACGTGGCCGACGAGTTCCAGGTGCGCGAACCCACGCCCGAGCGGCTCCAGGACGGGCGGGTCCGGCTTCCCGGCGGACTTCGCCTGGACGAGGTGGAAAGCTGGATCGGTGTACTCTGGAAGGGTGAGGCGGATACGGTTGGGGGGCGGGTCACGGAGGAGCTTGGCCACCTTCCGAAGGCGGGCGAGCGGGTGACGATCGATGGCGTCGAGGTCGAGGTGGAGAATGTGGTCCACCGGGCCGTAGCCAGCGTGCTCGCGTCGCCTCGCGTGGCTGCCGGTGCGGAGATGGGGGACGCTCCATGATCCCGACCCTGGTCATCACGCTGCTGGTTCTGCTGAACGGGCTCTTCGTGGCCGCGGAGTTCGCCATTGTCGGGGCACCCCGCGCCTCGGTCGAAAGACGTGCCGCGGAGGGAAACCGCGTGGCGCAGACGGTTTCCAGGATCCTGCGGGACCCCACCCGGCAGGACCGCTACATCGCCACGGCACAGCTCGGCATCACCGTGGCGAGTCTCGGACTGGGGATGTACGGGGAGCACGTGCTGGCGGACGGGCTGCGTGAGCACCTGGCACTGCTCGGCGAGCTGCGCTGGGTTTCTGCGCACGTGCTAGCGAGCGTGTTCGCGGTCGGCATCCTGACGTTCTTCCACATCGTGGTTGGCGAGATGGTCCCCAAGGCACTCGCACTGCAGCAGGCGGAACGTGCCGCGCTGTGGGTGACGCCGCCGATGCTGTGGATCCAGTTTGCAGTTTACCCGCTGGTGGTGGTGCTGAACGGCACGGGCAACGCCGTGCTGCGTGTATTCGGCATCGATCGGCAGGAAGGGAGCGGCGAGCAGTACCATACGCCGGAGGAGCTTCAATTCGTCGTCCGGGACAGCCAGGCGGGCGGACTGCTCCGCAAGGAGTCGGCTCAGGTCTTTCAGGAGATCATCGAGCTCGCCGACCTCACCGCCGCCAGCGTGATGGTGCCGCGAGTGCGGG
Source organism: Longimicrobiaceae bacterium (assembly GCA_030447645.1). Lineage (GTDB taxonomy): Bacteria > Gemmatimonadota > Gemmatimonadetes > Longimicrobiales > Longimicrobiaceae > JAUJOM01. Next base: position 115,247 of record JAUJOM010000006.1, read on the forward strand.
TGACGGGAATCCCCCTCGGCGCCACGGCTGCCGAAGTCGTGGAAATCATGCGTGAGTCCTCCTACACCCGCTACCCGGTTTACGAGGAAAACCTGGATCGGATCGTTGGGTCCGTTCACATCAAAGACCTCCTCCGCCGACTGGAAAATCCCGCTCCGATCGAAGCCGCCGACGCACGATCCATCCCGTTCGTGCCGGAGAGCGCGACCGTGGATACCGTGCTCGCCGCGATGCGGGAATCCCGTACGCAGCTTGCCATCGTGATGGACGAGCATGGCGGGACCGCGGGACTGATCACCATCGAGGACCTGTTCGAGGAGGTCGTGGGCGACGTGGAGGAGGGGAGCGGGGCGATCCCGCGCAGCTTCCGCGGCCCGGATGGCCGGCTGCGGGTGGCCGGCACCGTTCGCCTGGATCAGGTGGGGGACAGCCTTGGCGTGGTTCTGGAGCACGATGAGGTGGACACCGTCAGCGGCCTGGTCCTCGCCAGCCTGGGCCGGCCACCCCTCGTCGGGGACGCGGTGGAGCATGAAGACGTTCGCTTCGAAGTCACTGCCGTTGAGGGGCATGGCGTGGGTGAGTGCGTGGTCGATCCGCTGAGGGAGCCCGCGAATCCGGATCGCTCCGCGGCGACGCTCTGATCCCGCTTGCGCTCAGTCCCTCCCCCCGCGAGCTTTGGAGCGGTTGTCAGCTCGTTCGGGTAGGAGAATGCTACACCAGGGCAATTATACGATGAACGGCTCAGGCATCCGCGAAATTTCTCGCAAGGTCGTCCAGGGGCACAGGATTTCGGCGGATGACGCTCGGGTCCTCTGGCAGCAGGCCTCCGATGGCGAACTTCAGCAGTTGGCCGGAATCGCCCGTGCCCGCTTTCATCCCCTGGACCGGGCCACCTACATGGTGATGCGCATCATCAACTACACCAACGTTTGCGTGGCCCAGTGCGACTACTGCGCCTTTTATCGCCTCCCCAACCAGCCGGGTGGGTACGTACTCACCCGTGACGACGTGTTCGGCAAGATCGATGAGCTGCTGGAACTGGGCGGCGACCTGGTGGGGTTCAACGGCGGGTTCAATCCCAAGCTCCCCCTCCACTACTACTGCGACCTTTTTGCGGCGGTGCGGGAACGCTACGGCGACCGGGTGGAGTTCTACGCCCTGACTATCGCCGAGTTCATTTATCTTGCCGACCGGGCCGGTCTTTCGTACGCCGAAACGGCCGCGCAACTCCGGGGAGCAGGCGTCTTCTGGGTCACCGGTGGGGGCTCGGAGATCCTCACCGAGCACTTCCGGCAGCGGCACTCCAGATTCAAGTACACGGTTGCCCAATACTTTCAAGCCCAGCGCGCGATCGTTGAGGCGGGCCTGCGCACCACGGCCACCATGGTGATCGGGTTCGACGAAACGCTGGACGAGCGATTGGAGCATCTGCAGCGCACCGGGACTTTCAGGACGGCTGCCTCGCGGACGGATTTCCGGGGCTCTTCTCGTTTTTGTGCTGGACGTACAAGCCGTACGGAACTCCCCTGGGCGGCCCCGAGATCGGACCCCGCGAGTACCTGCGCCACATGGCGCTTTCGCGGATTTTCTGGACAACGTCGTCCACCTCCGCACCTCGGTTCTGACCCAGAACGCCGCCGCGTTCGAAGCGTTGCGCTGGGGCGCCAACGACTTCGACCTCCCCATCGAGGATGAGGTGACGCAGAGGCCGGTGCCCGCATCGACCTCGACGTTGAGGGGCTGCTGGAGATTCCCCGAAGCCTCGGCTTCGAGCTTGAGTATCGCCGAGCCGAACGCCCGTCGCTCCTGCCGCTGCTGGATAACGCCCGCGGCGAGCTCGCCGTCCTGCGGATGCTGCAGGCGGCGGGTGCTCCCTATCTCCGGGTAGTCTTTACCCGAAATCGGCGGATTCTGGCCTCGGCGGGTCGCGGCGGCACGGTGCGGCTTCACCAGGCGTTCGCACTGGCGCCGGATGAGGTTTTGCACGCCGTAGCCGTGTGCCTGGGTGGGCGAACACGCGCAAATCGCGCTGGAGCCGGGCGATTGCTGCGCGAGTTTTTTCGGCAAGCTGAGGCTCCGACTCCTGTTGCCCGGCGGCCCCGACGAATCGTACCCGCGCACCTTCCTCACCTTGCGCGCCTGGGGCCGAGTTTGCACGGGTAAACCGCGAATTTTCGCCGCCGCCCTGCCGGCCGTGCCTCTTTTCCTCAGTGGGAGGATGCGCCGGCGCAACACTTCGCAGCGGACCCACCGCAGATCGTCATCGCCAGCCGCCTGTGCACGCACGCCCTTCGGGGGAGTCGGAGCGCACCCTGCGACACGAGATGATCCACCTGTGGCAGCATGCGACCGGTCTGTCCGTGGGTCACGGAAAGGACTTCCGCGCCTGGGCTGTCCGGCTGGGGGTTGTTCCCCGTGCCACGCGCGAGGTTTGCTGGCGTGAGGGGTGTTGACGGCGTATTCTGTCGGCGACTTGCACCCCCCAAACCCAACCTGCACATGGCTGACGGTAATCTGCTGGACAAGCTCGTTTCCCTCGCCAAGCGGCGGGGGTACATCTTCCAATCTTCGGAAATCTACGGCGGTACCGGCTCCGTGTGGGACTACGGCCCCCTCGGCGTGGAGCTCAAGCGCAACGTCAAGGACACCTGGTGGCGCTCCATGGTCCACGAGCGCGATGACATCGAGGGGCTGGACGCCGCCATCTTGATGCACCCCCGAGTGTGGGAAGCGTCGGGGCACGTGGAGGAGTTCACCGATCCGCTGGTGGAGTGCCGCAACTGCACCGGCGCTTTCCGTGAAGACACGCTCCAGGCTGAGAGTGGAACGGTGGAGATGCCGAGTCTTCGCTGCCCGCGTGCGGTGTCACCGGCCAGTGGACCGAGCCAGGGCAGTTCAACCTGATGTTCCGCACCTTCATGGGACCCGTTGAAGGGGAAGGGGCGTGGTGTACCTCCGCCCGGAAACCGCGCAGGGCATCTACGTCAACTTCCTCAACGTGCAGAGCACGGCGCGGCAGCAGGTGCCCTTTGGGATCGCGCAGATCGGAAAAGCGTTCCGAAACGAGATCACGCCGGGAAACTTCACCTTCCGGACGCGCGAGTTCGAGCAGATGGAGATGCAGTTCTTTGTGGAGCCCGGCAGCGATCCGGAGTGGTTCGAGCGCTGGAGGGACGCACGCATGCGGTGGATGCTCGAAGGGGGGTGGGCCTGTCCGCCGACCGGCTGCGCTACCATCCGCACGAAAAACTTGCCCACTACGCCAGCGCGGCGGGCGACATCGAGTTCTTTTCGGTGGGACCATTGGGGATGAGGGCTGGGGCGAGATCGGGGATTCACAACCGCACCGACTTCGACCTGCGACGCCACCAGGAGTACTCCGGTAAGCGGCTCGACTACATCGATCCGGGAACCCAGAAGCGCTTTCTACCGTACATCATAGAAACCTCCGCGGGCGCGGATCGTGTCACCCTCGCCGTGCTCGCCAATGGGTATCGCGAGGAGGAGGTGGAGGAGAGCGGGTGGTGCTCGGGTTGAAGCCTTCGCTGGCGCCGCTCAAGACGGGAGTCTTCCCGCTGGTAAAAAAGGACGGAATGCCCGAGCGGGCGGCGCGCATTCACGAGGACCTGCGCCGTCGCGGCATCCAGAGCTTCTACGACGAAGCGGGCGCCATCGGCCGACGTTACCGGCGGCAGGACGAGGCAGGCACGCCGTACGGCATCACCGTGGACGGGGAAACGCTGGAAAACGGCACGGTCACCGTCCGTGACCGCGACACGATGGAGCAGGTACGGGTGGCGGAGGACCAGCTTGCCACCTTCCTGAGCGAACGCATCGGCTGAAGGCGCTTCACTCACATTCAGGAGTTTGATGCAAAGAAGGCACTTGTCAGCGCTGCTAGGGATGGTAGCCCTTGCGGGGTGTGCTGGCGCGGCACGCGCCCCGGTCGCTGCGCCAGCCGGCGGAAGCTTCACCGCGCGTGACGCTTCGCTGCCGATGCGCTTTGAGGTCGTCGGTCGAGGACCGATTACACGGACACACACCTCGGATCTATCGGTGTTCCGGGGGCGGAACGGGCGCGACTACGCGTACGTGTCCACCTGGGGTGCGTGCGAGGGGTGCTACGGCGATCGGATGTACGTGTTCGACGTCACCAATCCTCAGAAGCCGGTGCTTACCGACTCCGTAATGGTCGATGCTCGCATCGTAAACGACGTTACCGTGAACCGTGAGGGCACGCTTGCGTCGGTCACGCGCGAGGGAGCATCCAGCCGCCGCAACGGCATTGTCATTCTGGATCTGGCGGACCCGGCACACCCCAGGGTGGCGTCCGAGTACTGGGAAACGTTGACCGGTGGTGTGCACAACTCGGTGATCGATGGCAGCTTCATCTACGCCACCCACAACGGGACCGGCGATCTCCACATCATCGACGCGAGCAATGTTCGGGAGCCACGCCAGGTGGCGCGCTGGGGGGTTCCCGCGGGGCTGGGCAGCAAGTACCTGCACGACGTGTGGGTGGAGGGCGGGCTTGCCTACCTCGCGTACTGGGATGACGGCCTGATCATCCTGGACGTGGGGCGGGGAATTAAAGGTGGCTCGCCACATGCGCCCAAGTTCGTGGGTCAGTACCGCTACAAGACGCAGTGGCGCGGACGGAGCTACGGCCAAACCCACGCGGTGTTTCCCTACACCAACCGCGCCGGGCACAAGTTCGTGATTGTAGGCGACGAGATCTTTCCCGACGACGCCGATAGATTGCTTCAACGGCGCCGCCCCGTGGTCCCGGGCGGATACATTCACCTGGTGGACGTGAGCAACCTGGAGCAGCCGGTAGAAGTTGCAAAGTACGAAGTGGCTAGTGCCGGTGCGCACAACATCTGGGTCGCCAATGACACCATGTTCGTCGCGTATTACAACGGCGGCCTCCGCGCGGTGGACATCAGCGGCGATCCCCGCGGTGAGCTGCGCGGCACCGCGCGTGAACTCGCCGCGCTGCCGACCACCGACGCGCAGGCGTTTACGCCCGACGATCCATTCACAATGGCGCCGCAGTACTACCGGGGCCTGATCTACGCGGTGGACTTCAACACCGGGCTTTGGGTGACCCGCCTGGTGCCAAACCGGCCGGCCGCGGCTGCGGGGAGTCCATGATTGGCCGCTGGGGACTTCCCGCGCTTGCGGTCCTGGGGCTCGCAGGCTGCGCGGGAGCCGCCGCGATGCCGTCTGCGGGCAGCCCAGCTCCAGCCGGCGGATACCTCGCCTACGTGGTGAGCGAATCCGCGGACCGGGTGGCCCGGATCCGCTTCGGCGCGGATGGCGCTCGGGTGGAGCGCAGCTTCGAGGTCGGCACGCGTCCAACAGAGATCGATGGCCCGCATGGTGTCGCCGCTTCGCCGGACGGCCGATATGTATACGTCACCATCGGTCATGGTACCCCATTCGGCTCGCTGTGGAAGATCACCACCAGCAACGACTCCGTGGTTTCGCGCGTGACTCTGGGTGACTTTCCGGCAACGGTGGACATTTCGCCGGACGGCCAGTACGGCTTCATCTCGAACTTCAATCTGCACGGGGACATGATCCCCAGCTCCGTATCCAAGGTGCATCTGCCCACCATGGCGGAGGTAGCCCGTACCACCACCTGCGTGATGCCGCACGGGAGCCGGGTGAACCCGCAGGGCACGCTGCAGTACTCGGCCTGCATGATGGACGATCTGCTGGTGGAGATCGATGCCGGCACCGGACACGTGGCCCGTCGCTTTTCGGTGGCACCCGGCAAGGAAGGCCCGGCGCAGGTAGCCGCAGCCGGCCACCAGCACCACACCAGCCACTCCATGCCGGCCAGTTCGGCTGCGAAGGTGTGCTCACCAACCTGGGCGCAGCCGAGCGCCGACGGCTCGCGCGTTTACGTCGCGTGCAACAAGACTGCCGAGATACTTGAGGTGGACGCGCGGAGTTGGACGGTATCGCGGCGGTTCGCCACTGGCGAAGCGCCCTACAACCTGGCAACCACGTCGGATGGAAGGTATCTGCTGGTGACTCTCAAGAACCGCAAGGAGCCCGGGACCGAGGTGATCGATCTTGCCGCAGGCCGAACGGTGAGTCGTATCCCGGCCAGCACGGTGCTTCCGCACGGGGTGGCCGTCACGCTGGACAGCCGCTTCGCGGTGGTCAGCGTGGAGGGTGTGGGCTCCGAGCCCGGTCGGGTCGACGTGCTCGACCTTCGTTCGCTGCGCCGGGTGGGGAGCGTCGAAGTCGGCCAGCAGGCGGGTGGAATCGCAGTCGTCGCCGAACGCTAGCGGATGGCGCCGTCCCGGCTGACGCCGTACGCGCTCGCGTTCGGTGATGCCGGGTTGGACGCTCGCCATTTCCCCGCACTTTCCCTCGAGGCGGCGGAGCATGGGGTGGATACCCGGTCTCCGGCTCGCTTCGCCTTTCTTACGCTGGCGGCGGACGTGCTCCGCGAGATGCTGCCGGAGGATGCTCCCGCCGCGGCACGGGAGCAGCTCCGCGCGCTGGTTTTCCACGCATTCAACTTCTGGCGTGCCGGTCAGCACACTTATCTGGTAGACGCCCCGGTCGTCCGCTACCTGGTCGAGACGTTTCCCGCCCTGCAGAACTGGGAGATGCACCTCCCGCAAACGTCCATCTACGTTCAGCTGCCCCGCAATCTGTTCTGGGCGCGCGTTGCTCCTGAGGCCACGCCGGAGCCGCTGGACGGCTTCTTCATTGTCGGCGATGGAATTCGCCTCCACATGCTGCTGGTGCTTGGGCTCCGTGCCGACCGTGCCGGCTTCAGCCTGATCCCCGTGGACGCCGATGTCGCCTCGGGCGCGCCGGCCAGGTGGGCGGGAGCGCCCGGCCGCGATCAGGGACGCGACTTCGCCAACATCCTGCCTGGCGGGGAGTTGGGGCGCCTGTACTCGGTGGTCACCGACGCCGAGGCATTGAAGCTGGCGGTGAGCGTCCTGTGGTACATCGACTGTCATCCGGAGGACGTCGTCACGGGCGACGATGTTCACCGCGTCGTTTTCGCCGGCTCAACCGAATGACCGCGAGCGAAGTCGCCGGAATACTGGCGGAGATCGGCAGGCTGGCGGAACTGGTTGATCCGAACCCCTTCCGGGCACGCGCCTACGCCCAGGCCGCACGCGCGCTGGAAGGCTCCGACCTGGATCTTGCCAGGCTCGCGCATGCCGACCATCTCACCAGCATTCCAGGGATCGGGCCGGGGATCGCCCAAGCCATTCGGGAGATGGTCACCACGGGCAGCGCAAGCATCCATGCGGAGCTCAGCGCACAGATCCCTGCCGGGCTGTACGCGGTCCTCCGGGTGCCCGGACTCGGGACCAAGAAGGTGCGGACGCTGCGGGAACAGCTCGGCATCGAATCGCTGGACGACCTCGAGCGCGCGGCCGCGGAGGGGCAGGTGGCGGGCCTTTCGGGGTTCGGGGCGAAGACGGAGCAGAAGATCCTGCAAGGGATCGCCTTCCTGCGTACAACCCTTGGCTGGCGCCGCTACCCTGACGCGCTCGCAACCGCGGTGCGGCTCCTGGAGTGGCTGCGTGGGCATCCGGCGGTTGGGGCCGCGGAGATCGTGGGCGGGCTTCGGCGGCGCATGGAGGTGGTGAACGCAGTCGAGCTGGTAGCCGCCAGTGGCCAGCCGGAACAGGTACTGGAGGCCTTTGCTGCGCTGGGCGGTGTACGTCCCACGCGCCGGGTTGACCGTGCGACGTTCATGCTGCAGGATGGACTCCCTGCTCAGCTTCGCTGCGTGCCCGTCGAGCGCTTCGTCGGGATCACGGCGTGGGAAACCGGTGGTGAGGTGCACCTCCAGGAGCTCTCCGTGCGTGCGGACGCCTGCGGCCTGCGGCTGACGGCCGACGGCGTGTACCAGGGCGCTGAGCCGCTGCCCCTGCCGGCCGAATCGACGCTGTACGAGATGCTGGGGCTGGAATACGTTCCGCCGGAACTGCGGGAGGGGTGCGGCGAGGTAGTGGCGGCTACGGGAGCGCTACCACGGCTGGTGAAAGAGGAAGACCTCCGTGGCACCTTTCACTGCCACACCAGCTACTCGGACGGGACTGCGTCGGTTGCGGAAATGGCGGAGGCCGCCCGTGCGCGGGGGTGGAGCTATCTCGGCCTGGCGGATCACTCTCGCTCGGCCGGGTATGCGGGCGGGCTGTCGGTGGCAGCCGTGGCCAAGCAGCACCGGGAGATCGACGCCTGGAACCGGGCGAATCGGGGAGTTCACATCTTCAAGGGAGTCGAGTCAGACATCCTGGCCGACGGCAGCCTGGATTACGACGATGCGACGCTCGCCCGATTTGATTATGTTGTGGGCTCGGTGCACTCCGGGTTCGGAATGTCGGAGCGGGAGATGACGGATCGGGTAATCCGCGCCGTGCGCAACGCGCGGCTGACGATCCTGGCGCATCCGACTGGAAGGCTTCTGCTCACCCGGGATGCGTATGCCATCGATCTGCGGGCGGTGATCGATGCCTGCGCCGAGCACCGGGTGGCGGTCGAGATCAACGCGGACCCGCATCGGCTGGATCTGGACTGGCGGCATGTACGCTATGCGGCCGAGCGCGGCGTGCTTATCCCCATCAATCCGGACGCGCACTCGACCCGGGGGCTGGACAACGTCGCATTCGGAGTCAACATGGCGCGCAAGGGCTGGCTCCAGGCCGGACAAGTCTTGAACACGTGGACGCTGGAAGAAGTCGAAACTTATTTTGCCGACCGAAAGCAAAACAGCTAGGCAGGCGCGTAGCTCGGCGATCCTGGAGCGGCTCGCCGAGATGTATGCCGATGCCAGGTGTTCCCTGGACTGGACGACACCCCTTGAGCTGCTGGTGGCGACCGTGCTTTCCGCCCAGTGCACGGACGCACGGGTGAACCAGGTGACTCCCGCGCTCTTTGCGCGCTGTCGGAGCGCCGCGGACGACGCCGCCGCAACTCCCGACGAGATGGAGCAGGCGATCCGCTCAGTCAACTTCTTTCGCAACAAGGCGCGCTCGCTGATCGGGATCGGCCGGGCGCTGGAGGAGCGCGACGGTGGGCAGGTACCGGGCGAGATGGATGCGCTGCTTGCCCTCCCTGGCGTCGGCCGCAAAACCGCGAACCTGGTGCGCGGCGTGGTGTTCGGCGCCACGGAGGGCGTGGTGGTGGACACGCACGTCACGCGCATCTCCCGCCGTCTCCAGCTCACCCGCCATGAAGATCCGGACCGCATCGAGCGCGACCTCCTGCCGCTGATCGCCCCTGAAGGGCGAATTGTATTCACGGATCGGGTGATCGCCCATGGGCGGAGCGTGTGTGACGCGCGCAAGCCCCTGTGCGCCGCCTGCGGGCTCTCCGATCTCTGCCCCTCCTACGCACGGGCTGCCGCATGAAGACCCAGTCGCGCATCACCGATCTGCTGGCGGGCAGGGTCGAGCCCGGCAGCACGGCGACCGTGAAGGGGTGGGTGCGAACGCGCCGGGATTCCAAGGCGGGCGTTTCCTTCGTGCACGTCCACGATGGGTCCTGCTTCGCACCGATTCAGGTGGTGGCGGGACGGGACATGGCCAATTACGAATCGGAGGTACTCCGCTTGACGAGCGGCTGCGCCGTCATGCGCGCGCGGTGAGCTGGTGGCGTCCACCGGCAAAGGGGCAGGCGCTGGAGCTGCGGGCAACGGAGATCGAAGTGGTGGGATGGGTGGATGATCCCGAAACGTACCCGATCCAGCCGAAGCAGCACTCCTTCGAATATCTGCGGGAAGTCGCACACCTGCGTCCCCGCACCAACACCTTTGGGGCCGTCGCGCGGGTGCGGCACACCCTAGCTCATGCGGTGCAGCGGTTCTTTCACGAGCGCGGCTATCTGTGGATCCACACCCCCATCATCACGACCAGTGATGCCGAGGGTGCCGGGGAGATGTTCCGCGTTTCCACGCTCGACCTGCTCAACCTGCCCCGCACCGAAGCAGGCGAGATCGAATGGACGGAGGACTTCTTCGCCCGGCCAGCCAGCCTTACGGTGTCGGGGCAGCTCAACGTGGAAGCGTACTGCCAGGCCCTTTCCAACGTGTACACCTTCGGACCCACCTTCCGGGCCGAAAACTCCAACACGAGCCGCCATCTGGCGGAGTTCTGGATGATCGAGCCGGAGACCGCCTTCGCCGATCTGTCGGACAACGCTGATCTGGCGGAAGAGTTCCTCAAGTACATTTTCCGTGCGCTGCTGGACGAGCGCTCGGACGACATGGCGTTTTTTGCCGAGCGGATCGACCGGAGCGCCGTCACCCGCCTGGAGCAGTTCGTGGAGTCGAGCTTCGAGCGCATGGAGTACACGGAGGCCGTCGCGCGGCTGGAGCGAGCACCCAAGCGCTTCGAGTTCCCGGTCCGCTGGGGGATTGACCTGCAGTCCGAGCACGAGCGCTATCTTACGGAGGAACTGGTGGGCAGGCCTGTGGTTGTGATGAACTACCCGAGGGACATCAAGGCATTTTACATGCGCCTCAACGAGGATGATCGCACGGTGGCAGCCATGGACGTGCTTGCGCCGGGGATCGGTGAGATCATCGGTGGCTCCCAGCGCGAAGAGCGCCTGGATGTGCTCGACGCGCGCATGGACGCACAGGGCCTGGACAGAAGTGCGTACTGGTGGTACCGCGACCTGCGCCGGTATGGCACCGTCCCACACGCCGGGTTCGGTCTCGGCTTCGAGCGTACCGTGCAGTACGCCACCGGGATGGCCAACATCCGCGACGCGATCCCCTTTCCACGTACCCCCGGAAGCGCCGAGTTTTGAGCAGAATGCCGTCTCGAGATGAAGCTCTCGCGCTGATGCACGAGTACGTGGAGAGCGAAAGCCTTTGCCGCCACATGTACTCGGTGGAGGCGGCATGCCGGGCATACGCCCGCCGGTTCGGAGAGGACGAGGATCTCTTTGGCCTTGCCGGGCTGATTCACGACTTCGACTACGAGCGCTTCCCGGATCAGCACCCGCTGCCCGGTGTGGAGATGCTCCGGGAAGGTGGGTATCCGGAGGCTGTCCTGCACGCGGTGCTCGCCCACAACCCGCTACGGACGGGTGTGCAGCCGGAAAGTCTGCTCGATCGGACGCTCTTCGCGTGTGACGAGGTGACCGGGCTGATCACGGCGGCGGCGCTGGTGCGGCCAAACCGCTCGGTGATGGATCTGGAAGCGAAATCGGTGATGAAGAAGTTCAAAGACAGGGCCTTCGCGGCCGGAGTGAGCCGGGAGGATGTGCAGCAGGGTGCGGAGCTGCTGGGCGTCGACCTCCGCGAGCACATGCAGTTTGTGATCGAAGCCATGCGCACGGTGGCGCCTCGGCTCGGGCTGAATGGTGCTGCGGGATGAGGATCGCCGGCAGTCGCAGCTGCCCGGCGTGTGGCGACGAAACGATGCGCAGAGTTCCTCCTCCGGGACTGAAAGGGGTGTCAGCGATGGCGGCGGGGTTTTCCCACTGGCGCCGCTGCCGGCGATGCCACCGGCTGGTGCTCACCTTTCTTCCGGACACCGCCTCCAACCCGGCTGCTTCCCGGTATCGCACCACGGTGGGAAGGCGGTGTCCGCAGTGCGCTGGGCGCACGGAGCGGGCGCCCACGCCGGCTGCGCTCCGGTGGCGAAAGCGGCTGCTCCTCGGACTTGGCAGCTATCGGAAGTGCTGGGCGTGCGGGTGGAGTGGACTGGCAGTGCGCCCACCGCGCCTGCTCCGGCGTGGACACCGGTGATTTGACGCACCATGCCGAAACGTACTGACCTGCAGAGCATTCTGCTCCTTGGCTCCGGCCCGATCGTGATCGGGCAGGCCGCTGAGTTCGATTATTCGGGAACCCAGGCGGTTCGGGCCCTTCGGGAGGAGGGATACCGGGTCATCCTGGTGAACTCGAATCCGGCCACGATCATGACGGACCCCGATCTGGCCGACGCGACCTACATCGAGCCGATCACCCCGGAGTGGGTGGAGCGGGTGATCGCGCGCGAGCGGCCGGATGCGATTCTGCCCACCATGGGCGGCCAAACCGCGCTGAACGTAGCCCTCGAGCTACACGACAGCGGCGTGCTGGCGCGGTACGGCATCGAGCTGATCGGCGCGGACGCGCGCGCGATTCGTATGGCTGAGGACCGCAGCCAGTTCGCGGCGGCGATGGAGCGTATCGGGCTGCGGGTGCCGCACGGCGGCTTCGGCAAGACACTGGATGAAGCGCTCGGCATCGTGGGGGACACGGGCTATCCCGCGATTATCCGCCCCTCCTTCACCCTGGGTGGCACGGGTGGCGGCATCGCCTACAACCGTTCCGAGTTCGAGGAGCAGGTCCGCAGGGGGCTGGAGTTGTCGCCGGTGACGGAGGTCCTGATCGACCGCTCGGTCATTGGCTGGAAGGAGTTCGAGCTGGAGGTGATGCGGGACGGCGCGGACAACGTGGTAATCATCTGCTCCATCGAAAACTTCGATCCGATGGGCGTGCACACCGGCGACTCGGTCACCGTGGCGCCCATACAGACGCTTTCGGACGTGGAGTACCAGCGGATGCGTGACGCCGCTATCGCCATCATCCGGGAGATCGGCGTGGAGGCGGGAGGCTGCAACGTGCAATTCGCCGTCAATCCCGCGGACGGCGAACTGCTGGTCGTGGAGATGAACCCGCGGGTGTCACGCTCCTCCGCACTGGCCTCAAGGCCACCGGGTACCCGATCGCCCGTATTGGGGCGAAGCTCGCGGTAGGGTACACGCTGGACGAGCTGCCGAATGCCATCACCCGGACCACGCCCGCCTCCTTTGAGCCCGTGCTGGACTACGTGGTGGTGAAGTTCCCGCGCTTCGCATTTGAGAAATTCCCCGCCGCCGACGCTACCCTGGGGGTGCAGATGAAGGCGGTAGGCGAGTCCATGGCGATCGGGCGCACATTCAAGCAGGCGTGGCAGAAGGCGATTCGCTCGCTCGAGATCGGCCGGTCCGGGTGGGACGTCGGGCGAAACTTGAGTGAAGACCGGCTTGACGACGACACTCTGGACGCGCTGCGCGCGGCACTTCGCCGTCCCACTCCGGAGCGGCCGTACCAGATCAAGCGGGCGCTTCTCGCGGGATTCACTTTCCGGGAGATCACGGAGTTGAGCGGGATCGATCCCTGGTTCGTGTCGCAACTCGCCCAACTGCTCGACGCCGAGCGGTGGTACGGCACGCTGCCGGGGGTACATGCTGCGGAGCTACGTCGAATGAAGCGCCTGGGCTTTTCTGATGTGCAGCTCGCGCGGCTACGGGGTGAGAGCGAGGGCGCGGTACGCGAACGGCGCTCGAGGTTCGAAGTGCATCCGGTTTACAACACCGTGGATACCTGCGCGGGTGAATTTCCCGCCCAGACTCCCTATCTGTACTCCACCTATGCGGAGGAGAACGAGTCTCACCGCTCGGACCGGCGCAAGGCGGTGATCCTGGGGAGTGGCCCCAATCGCATCGGGCAGGGCGTGGAGTTCGACTACTGCTGCGTACAGGCGGCGCTGGCGCTTCGAGAGGCAGGGGTGGGAGACCATCATGGTCAACTCCAACCCGGAAACTGTCTCCACGGACTTCGACATCAGCGACAAGCTGTACTTCGAGCCGCTGACGCTGGAAGACGTTCTGGAGATCGTTCGTCTGGAGCAGCCCGACGGGGTCATCGTCCAGCTCGGCGGACAAACGCCCTTGAAGCTCGCCGGACCGCTTGCGGCCCTGGGGGTGCCGATTCTGGGCACCTCCCCGGAGGCCATCGACCGTGCGGAAGATCGCGAGCGCTTCGAGCAGCTCGCCCGCGAGCTGGGAGTGGAGCAGCCGCCGAACGGACTTGCATCCGAAGTCGAGGCTGCCGCCGAAGCCGCGAGTCGCATCGGGTACCCGGTGTTGCTTCGGCCCAGCTACGTGCTGGGTGGACGCGGCATGCGCATTGTCTACGACGAGGCAGCGCTCCGGGAGTACTTTGCAAGCGCGGCGGACGTATCCGAAGAGCGGCCGGTGCTGATTGACCGCTTCCTCGAAGATGCTTTCGAGGCGGATGTGGACGCGCTCTGTGACGGCGAAACGGTGGTGATCGGCGGTGTGATGCAGCACATCGAAGAAGCCGGCATCCATTCCGGAGATTCGGCGTGCGTGCTCCCCCCGTACCTCCTCAGCGACCGGGAGATTGAGGAGATGCAGGAGGCAACGCGGCGCTTCGCGCTGGAGCTCGGCGTCGTGGGGTTGATCAACGTGCAGTACGCGGTCTTTCGGGGAAAGGTGTACGTGCTGGAGGTTAACCCGCGAGCGTCGCGCACCGTGCCCTTCGTGTCCAAGGCCACAGGGGTTCCGCTTGCCCGGATCGCGGCGCGGCTGATGGCGGGGGCGAAGCTGGTCGACTTCAACCTGCCGGAGGTGATCCCCACCCAGGGTGTGGCAGTGAAGGAAGCCGTGTTTCCCTTCAACAAGCTGCCTGGCGTGGACACGCTCCTCGGGCCGGAGATGCGCTCCACCGGCGAAGCGATGGGCATCGACGCCTCCTTTGGGATGGCGTTCGCCAAAGCGCAGATTTCAGCGGGTATGGAACTCCCGAGCGAGGGTGCGGTGATCGTCACCGTGAACGATCCTGACAAGCGTACCGTCACCCCGGTCATTCGACGCCTGCACGACATGGGATTCCGGGTGCTCGCCACCGCCGGAACCGCACGGTACCTGCGCGCACGAGGGGTCCCCTGCGAGCTAATTTTCAAGGTGAACGAGGGCAGACCCAACATAGCGGACCGGATCATCTCGGGGAGGCTGCGTTGCTGATCAATACGCCATTGGGCAAGAAATCGCAGTTTGACGACTACTCGATTCGCCGTGCCGCCATCGACCACGGGGTGCCCTACATCACCACCATGTCCGCCGCGGTCGCGGCGACGGACGCGATCAGCGCGTTTCGCAGCCGCTTCCGCGAGGTGCGCTCGATCCAGGAGTGGGCCGCGATTCCGGTGGAGGCGTAACGGCTACCGCGCTGGTGGTTCACCCGGACTGCTCGCTTCACGACACCGGATGGAAGCACCCGGACCACCAGGGCAGATTGCCCGCGGTCGTACGCGCCATCGAGCGTGATATGCCGACCCTGCACGCACATCTGGTGGAGATCGAGGCACGGGCAGCGACCGAAGGCGAGCTGCTTCGCGTTCACACGCCCGAGTACCTGGACCGGGTGCGCGGTGCGGTGCGGCGAGCCGCGAGCCAGGGTGCATCGGTGTCGCTGGACGCGGACACCCGCGTTTCCGGCGCATCGTGGGCGGCAGGGCTCGCGGCCGCGGGCACGGTGCTCTCCGCCACCGACGCGGTGCGGTCGAGGGCGGCCCGCAATGCGTTTTGCCTGGCCCGCCCGCCGGGGCGCGGCGCGGCGGGCGATCAACCGGGTCACTTCTCCCTTTTCAACAATGTGGCTATTGCCGTGCGCGATCTCCAGGCGGCGCATGACGTCCGGCGGGTGCTGGTGGTCGACTGGGGTGCCGATACGCCGCTGGGGAGCCGGGGCATCTTCGCCTGCGATGCGAGCGTGCATCTGATCTCCGGATTATTTGGGGCAGCGGAGCTGGACGCGGCCGTGGCGGTGGCGAAGCCGGAATGGATCTTTTTGTCGGCGGAGTTCGGTGACGATCCGGAGCCGGTTTACGAGCGCACCCGGCTCCTGCGGCGATGCGCGGAAGCTGCGTGCCAGGGCCGCCTGGTCTCCGTGCTCGAAGGCGGCTATGCGGCCCCGGCATTGGGGAGAGCCGTCGTCCAGCATCTGCGCGCACTCGCTGCCCTTCCGCCCGCCTGACCATTCGCGTATACTCGTTGGATGCTGCGGGCTGGAGGAGAACCGCTGTGGCGGAGGGTGGCCGAGGTCGGGGAATTCGCCGCCGGACGCGACGTGCTTGAGGTGGGGGCGGGGTCCGGAGAGGCGCTCTGCTTCTGGGCTGCTCAGTACGCTATCGCCGGCACCGGAGTGGATGCGGACCCGCGGCGCGTTCAGCAGGCGGAGGAGCACGCCCGCGAGCGTTCCCTCGGGGAGCAGGTTCAGTTCCAGGAAGCGCCGCTCGACAACCTGCCGTTCCGCGATGGCAGCTTCGATGCGGCTGTAGGTGCGGTCGCGATTGGGCAGCTCACTAACCCACTTGCGGCGATTTCTGAGCTGGTTCGCGTGGTGCGGACCGGTGGGACGGTGATTCTTATGCAGTGGGTGTGGGCCGCGGACATATCCCCCGCCAAGCGAGCACTGGTGCGCCACACCCTGGGTGCGCGGGCCCGTTCGCCGGAAGAGTGGCAGCGTCATCTGACTACCGAGGGAGTCCGGACTCTGACGGTGCACACCGTGCGGGACGTCACGGTAGACGCTCCACGCGAGGCTCTTCGCGCACGCCTGGGTGCGCTACCCCAAACCCGCAGGCTTCGGGCGTGGGGCCGCTTTGCCGGAATGATCCGGCGTGAGCGTGAAGCACGGCGCCTGCTGGCCGGCGGCAGCGTGCTGGGTGTCACTTTGATCAAAGGAACCAGGTGGCCGTCGTAACCGAGACCGTATCTTTCTCCGCCGACACCCTGCAGCGCATCCAGGCGGAGCTGCGCACAAACGGGCTGGGCGGATGGTTGCTCTATGACTTTCACGGGCTGAACACGATCGCCTCCGCGCTGCTCGGTCTGCCGGCACTTACGCGGCGCTACCTCGTGCTTCTTCCCGCTGAGGGGCAGCCCGTAGCCCTCACCCACCGTATTGAGCAGCATCCCTGGGCCGGCTGGATCGGAGAGCAGCGTGTTTATCTCAGCTGGCGCGAGCTTGAAGCGCAGCTCGCCGAGATGCTGGCTGGCGCTGGCCGGTTGGCCATGGAGTACGTGCCGGGCGATGCCGTCCCCTATGTGGACCGGGTACCCGCCGGGGTGCTGGAAATGGTGCGCGCGGCGGGTGTGGAGGTGGTGCCGTCCGTGGATCTGGTGAGTGCGTTCCATGCCCGCTGGACTCCGGACGGGGAGGCGAGCCACCGTAGGGCAAGCGCGGCGGTGCAGGGAACGGCGCACGCCGCGTTCCGGCGGATCGCGGACGCGGTGCGGGGTGGAGAGCGGCTCACGGAATGGGATCTCCGCGAATGGATCTGCGCGGAGCTCGTCCGGCAGGGCCTGACCGTGGGTGGCGACACTATCGTGGCGGTGAACGCGCACGCCGCGAACCCGCACTACGCCCCTTCGGCCGAGCACTCGGCGGAGTTCCACGCCGGTGACCTGGTGCTGATCGACCTGTGGGGCAAGGAGAACCCATCCGCCGTGTACGCGGACCAGACCTGGATGGGCTTCGTGGGCGACGCCGTGCCCACGCGCATTCAGCAGATCTGGGAGGCGGTTCGCGACGCGCGCGACGCCGCCGTAAACCACGCGCGCACCCGGTGGGCGGCGGGCCAGCCCGTGGCGGGTTGGGAGCTGGACGATGCCGCACGCGCGGTAATCACCACCCGTGGATACGGTGATGCGTTCATCCACCGCACCGGTCACTCCATCGATCGGGAATTGCACGGCTCCGGTCCCAATCTAGACAATCTGGAGACACGGGATACCCGCCTGCTGATTCCGGGAGTCGGCTTCAGCGTCGAGCCGGGCATCTACCTGCCGGGCGATGTCGGCTTCCGGTCCGAGATCAACGTATGGATGGGACCGGACGGCCCGGAGATCACCACCCCGGAGCCGCAGACCGAGGTACTCCCCATCCTGGCGGAAGCGCCTGGCCGGTAGCATGGCCCGGTCGGGCCTTCACCTGCTCGGGGTGATCCGCGGTGAATCCAGCGAGCTATCACCCGAGGCGCTCGATGCCGAGCTGATCCGGCACGCCGACCTGGTTGCGCTGGTGCGCGCCGTTACCCTCCCCCTGCCGGCGCCGGAAACCGACGCCGCGGCGGTGCAGGCGCACCATCACACCCTGGATGTGGCGATGCGGCACGTTTCCGTGGTGCCGATGCCCTGGGGAGTGGTTTTTTCCGGCCCGCCGGAGGTGACGCGCTTCCTCGAGCACCAGCAGGGGGCGCTGGCCGAGGCGCTCACCCTGGTGGATGACCACTGGGAGTTTCGGCTGCACATCGACATGGTCGAGGGCGGCGTGGAGCAGATCGTACCCACCGACATCGCGACCAAGCTGTACTCCGAGCTGCGGCGCATGGCACGCGCCGCCGTGCCGCTCCCAGTGGAAGACGCCCGTCGTTTCAGCGCCGCGTTTCTGGTGCAGCGCGTGCGCTCGAGGGATTTCATGGACCGGATGGACGAACTCGGCGGTCTGCACCCCTTGCTTTCGCTCGACCTCACCGGCCCCTGGCCTCCCTATGACTTTGTCCGGGTGACACCCTGATGCTTCCCCGCTGATGCCCATGCACGTCGAGTGGGAACTTCTTGATCTCCAAACCCGCCACGCGTTCCACATCGCGCGGCAGGCGGCTCCCCCCACGCGGCGTACGGTCTGGGTGCGCGTACGCGACGTGGAGGGGCTGGAAGGGTGGGGGGAGGCGCCCGCCACCCCCTTCTATGGCGAGATCGCCGAGACGGTAGTGGCGGTGCTTCCGCGGCTGGTCACTCATCTGGAAGACCCCTGGGCGCTGGAGCGGACGGAACGTGCTCTGGCCAGCGAGATCGGCCGCAACCCGGCCGCCAAGGCTGCTTTGTCCGCGGCGCTGCACGACCTGCTCGGCAAGCGCCTGGGCCAGCCGGTATGGAAGCTCTGGGGACTGGAGCCCCGGGCCCCGGTGTCGTCGTTCACCCTGGGCATCGACACTCCCGAGGTGATGCGCGCCAAGCTGCGGGAGGCGGAGCCGTACCCGGTGCTCAAGATCAAGGTCGGGTCCGGCCGTGACGAGGAGATCCTGCAGATGATCCGCGACGCGGGCCCCGGGAAGACCATCCGCGTGGACGCCAATACCGGGTGGAGCGCCAGCCAGGCGATTCGTGCCCTGCCGATGCTGGAGGCCTACGGGGTGGAGCTGGTGGAGCAGCCGGTCGCCAAGGGCGATCTGGAGGGGATGGCGCGCGTGCGCCGCGCTTCTCGCATCCCGGTGATCGCGGACGAGTCGTGCGAAGTGGCCGCGGACGTACACCGCCTCGCCGGCGCCGTGGACGGGGTGAACATCAAGCTGGCCAAGTGTGGCAGCCTGAGGGAAGCGCTGCGCATCGTGCACGTCGCTCGGGCGCATGGTCTTCAGGTGATGCTGGGGTGCATGGTGGAATCCACGCTGGGCATCGCGGCAGCACTGCAGCTCGCGCCCCTGGTCGACTACGTGGACCTGGACGGCGCCGCGCTGCTCGCCAACGACCCCTTCACGGGTCCCGGCCTGGAGCCGGACGGCAGCATCCGCTTCAACACGGAGCCGGGCCTCGGGGTGAGTTGCTGATGCAGGCTGAGGTCGCTCTTCCGCTCCCCATCCCGCGTACCTGGACCTACCACATTCCGCCCGCCATGCAGGAAGCCGCTCAACCCGGCGCGCGGGTGCTGGTGCCCTTTGGGCGCCGGGAGCGGATCGGGTGGATCGACAGCACCAGCTCCGGGGAGGGAGATCCCGCGGGTGCAAGCCGCATCCTGCCCATCCACGGCGTGCTGGACCTGGCGCCGACCGCCACGCCGGCGATGCTCCGCCTGTGCCGCTGGATCGCGGAGTACTACATCGCTCCGCTCGGGCAGGTGCTCCGCACCGCGCTTCCCTCCGGGCTGGCGGACCACTCCACCGACTTTGTGGAGCTGATGGACCCGGCCGCGACATCCAACAGCTCGGTGGAGGAGCAGCTTCTCGGATGGCTGCGGGAGCGGAGCGGCCCCCAGCCCGTAGCCCGGCTCCGGCGGGAGTGCGGCGACCGGGTGTGGTGGCCCGCGATCCGGCGCTTGCAGGACGCGGGTGTGCTCCACGTTTCGGTACAGGCGCCGCGCGCGGACCCACCGTCCCGCACCCGCCGTGTGCTTCGCCTGACACGGGAGCTTTCCAGCCTGATCGAGCGGGACGCAACCTTTGGCCGGGCCACGCGCCAGCGGGAGTGCTACGAAACGCTCGAAGCCTCCGGGGGAGCGCTGGACACGCGGCACCTGGCCTCCGCGCTGGGTTTTTCGCCGCACGTGCTGCACGGGCTGGTGAGCAAGGGTGTGGCGGAGTTCGTGGAGGAACAAGTGCCGCGCGATCCCTTTGCGGGTATAGACGTGCCCGCGGATCCGGCCCACTCGCCGACGCCGCACCAGGCGCAGGTGATCGGCGCGCTCGTCAAGGCTGCGCGCCAACCCGATCCCGGGACCTTTCTGCTGCGCGGGGTGACCGGCTCGGGCAAGACGCTTGTGTACATCGAGCTGCTGCGCGAGGTGGTGGAGCGACAGGGCCGGACCGCCATCGTGCTGGTGCCCGAGATTGCGTTGACACCGCAGACGGTGGGTCGCTTCAGGGCCGTGTTCGGAGACCAGGTGGCGGTGCTGCACTCCGCGCTGTCGGACGGCGAGCGGCTGGACGAGTGGCGCAGTCTCCGGTCGGGTGACAAGCGGATCGTGGTGGGAGCGCGCTCGGCGGTCTTCGCCCCGCTCGCGGACCTCGGCGCCATCGTGGTGGACGAGGAGCACGAAAGCTCCTACAAGCAGGGGGAGGCGCCGCGCTACCATGCCCGCGAGGTCGCGGTCGTGCGGGCACACATGGAGGGTGCGGTGTGCGTGCTCGGCTCGGCCACGCCTTCGCTGGAAAGCTGGGCAGCGGCGTCGGCGGGCAAGTACACGCTGCTGGAGCTGCCGGAGCGCGTGGGCGGGCGCCCGCTCCCACCGATCCAGGTGGTGGACCTGCGGGCGGAGCGTGGCGTCAGCCCATCCTCCATCCTGAGCCCGGCACTGATGGACGCCGTGGGCGCGCGCCTGCGCCGCAACGAGCAAACCATCCTGCTGCTGAACCGGCGCGGCTACGCCACCTTCGTGCAGTGCAGGGATTGCGGCGGCGTGTGGCACTGCCCGCACTGCAACGTGTCGCTCACCTATCACCGCCGGCGCTCCCGCCTGGTGTGCCACTACTGCTTCCATGAGGAAGCGGCGCCCGAGCGCTGCAACGCATGCGGCGGAAGCGACCTGGGCTTCCGCGGTATCGGCACCGAGCAGGTGGAGCGGGTGGTTGGCGAGCAGTTTCCTTCGGCGCGCATCGCCCGCATGGACGTGGACACCACCTCCGGCAAGTGGGGCCACCATCGCATCCTGCAGCGGGTGGAGCGGGGCGAGGTGGACATCCTGCTGGGTACCCAGATGATCGCCAAGGGGCTGGACTTCCCCAACGTGACGCTGGTGGGGGTGGTGAACGCCGATGTCGGCATCAACCTTCCAGACTTTCGCGCCACCGAGCGCACCTTTCAGCTCCTGACCCAGGTGGCCGGCCGCGCCGGACGGGGCGCCAGGGGCGGAGAGGTGTTCATCCAGACGGCGCTCCCGGGCCACTACGCGGTGACCTGCGCCACCGGGCACGACTTCCTGCGCTTCGCGGAGCGGGAGCTGGAAGCCCGGGCCGAGCCGAGCTACCCGCCATTCGCCCGGCTGGTCAACGTGGTGGTGAGCGGGCTGGACGAGATTGCCACCCAGGAAGCGGCGGATCGGGCGGTGCGATGGCTGGACGGTCTGCTGCGCGAGCGCCACATTGATGAGGTCGCGGTGCTCGGCCCCGCTCCCTGCCCGGTGGATCGCATTCGGCAGCGCTGGCGCTGGCATTTCCTTCTCCGCTCCCGGCGCTCGGCACTGCTGGGAGAGGTAGCCCGCTTCTTCGCGACACGCTTCGAGCTGCCTCGCGGCAAGCACGACCTCCGGCTGGCGGTGGACCGCGATCCCGTGGCATTATTGTGACTCCACGAACAAAAACATGTGGATGCGCGTACAATGACCCGAACCTGCTCCGAAAGGATCTTTTCGCATGGGGTGCCTGGCGCTGAATGCGTCGTTTGAGCCGCTGACCATCCTGCCGATCGAGCGCGCGCTTCGCCTGGTCATCGACCGCAAGGCGGAGGTGCTCGAGGTCGACACGCTGCGGACGTTTCGCTCCGAGCGCCAGGAGATCCCCTGCCCGGTGGTCATCCGCCTTGCCCGCTTCGTTCATGTGCCGCGCCGCTTCCGCCGGCAGGTGACGAACACCTTTCTTTTCGCGCGCGACGGCTACCGCTGCCAGTACTGCGGGCGCCACCGAAATGCGTTGCGCGGGCGCGAGTTCCTCACGCGGGATCACGTCCTGCCCATTTCGCGCGGCGGTGAAAACACCTGGGAGAACGTGGTCACCGCCTGCAGCCACTGCAACAACCGCAAGGCGAACCACCTTCCGGAGGAGTGTGGCCTGCGGCTCCAGCACGCTCCGGCGGAGCCCAACCACGTGGAGCTGGTGTGGGCGGTTCGCCGCGTGACGGAGATCCAGGCCAAATACGTGGCCATCTTTTACGGTGAGGACGTGCTCGCCGCTCTCCAACGACACGAACGAAACGGCGCCGGATGAAGCGTATCGCTCTCGCCCTCCTCCTCGGGCTACCCGTAGTCTCGGCGGCTCAAACCGTCCCTGACAAGCACCCCCGCGTCCGCCAGGCTCTGCAACACGCGCTCCGCTCCGAGCCACAAACCATCGAGGAGCAGATCGCGATCTGCCAGATCCCCGCGCCGCCCTTCAAGGAAGCGGCACGGGCGGCGGATTTCCGGCGGCGGCTGGAGACGCTCGGCTTGCGCAATGTTCGTATCGATGCGGAAGGCAACGTGATCGCGGAGCGGCCCGGCCTTCCCGGGGAGCCGACGGTGCTGATCTCGGGGCACCTGGACACGGTGTTCCCGGAAGGCACCGACGTATCCGTGAAGCGGGAGGGGACGCTTCTCAAGGGCCCCGGGATCGGCGATGATTGCCGTGGCCTGGCGGTGGTGCTCGCCGTCGCCCGCAGCCTGAACGCGGCCAGCGTGGCGACCCGCGGCACCATCCTGTTCGTGGGCACCGTCGGTGAAGAGGGGCCGGGGAACCTGAGGGGTGTTCGCCACCTGTTCGCGAACAGCCTCAAGGACCGCGTCGACTACTTCATCTCGGTGGATGGCACCGGGCTGGATCTCACCAAAGATGCGGTGGGGAGCAACCGGTACCGGGTACGCTACAAGGGCCCGGGCGGCCACAGCTACGGCGCCTTCGGCATGCCCAACCCGGTGCATGCCCTTGGCCGCGCGATCGCCAAAGTCAGCGAGTTCCAGGTTCCCCGGGAGCCCAGGGTCACCTTCAACGTGGGCGTCATCGAAGGCGGCACGTCGGTGAACTCCATCGCATTCGCGGCCAGCATGGACGTGGACATGCGCTCCCCGGACCCGGCAGCGCTGGCGCGTCTGGACGCCGAGTTCCAGAAAGCAATCCGTGCAGCGCTCGAAGAGGAGAACAACCGCTGGCAGAGCCCGGTCCGCCTGACACTGGAGGTGGACACCATCGGAATCCGCCCCGCCGGGAGCCAGCCCCAGAGCGCGCCGATCGTGCAGGCCGGGTTGCGCGCTGGCGCCGCGCTCGGCATTCGTCCCGAAACCAACGCGTCCAGCACCGACGCCAACATTCCCATCAGCCTGTCCATTCCCGCGGTTACCATCGATGGCGGCGGCGGGGAGGGAGGCCACTCCCTGGACGAAAGCTTCGACACGCGCAACAGCCATCTGGGAACGCAGTGGGCGCTGCTCTACGTGCTGACACTCGCCGGAGTCCGCTAACACCTTACGCATCCGAAAAGAATGAGCAACATCGTTTACCTGAATGGCGAATACCTCCCGCGCGCCGAAGCCCGCATCTCCGTGGATGACCGCGGGTTCGTGTTCGGTGACGGAGTGTACGAGGTGACGCGGGCGCTGGATGGTCGCCTGTACGAAGCGGAGGCGCACCTGGAGCGTCTGGAGCGCGGCCTGCGGGGATTGGAGATGGGCACCCGGGAGGGCATCGACGGTGACGGGCTGCTGGAAACCTCGGAGCGCCTCCTGCGGGAAAACGATCTGCTGCAGGGCCACGCCTCGGTTTACTCCAGGTGACCCGCAGGGCGGCCCCCTGCACACACCAGTTCCCGCCCGCGAGCACGCGCCCCACGGTCTACCTGTCGGCGTCGCACCCGCGGCCGAATTGCACCAGGGAGGGGCCGCGCCATCACGCATCGGACATTCGCTGGTCCCGCTGACCTGGAAAACGGTCAACCTGCTCCCAATGTGCTCGCCAAGCAGCACGCGGTCGCCGCCGGGGCCACGGAGGCAATCCTGATCCGCGACGGTGTGGTGACCGAGGGCTCCACAGCAACGTATTCGCGGTTGTCGAAGGCGAGCTGCGCACCTATCCGCGCTGCAACTACATCCTCCGGGCATCACCCGCGGCATCGTACTGGCGCTCGCGGCGGAGTTGGGGATTCCCGCCAGTGAAACGCCGGTCCTCGCGGAAGAGCTTGCCAGGTGCGGAGGAAATCTTCCTGACGGGCACTACTACGGATGTGATGCCCATAGTGCGGGTGGCGTGCCGAGATAGCCGACGGCCAACCCGGCGCTATCACTCGATCGCTGCAGGAGTCGCACGCCGACCGGTAGCGAGATGGCAGTCCCTCTGGGCTGTCTCCAAAACCATGCGACAGATGACCGGCGCCGCAGGGCAGCGAATTATCTCAAGTCAATTCATCACAACACATTGGAGACTGCTTGGTTCTTGACGCTGAGTCCTGTTCAGTCTATCTTTACCACTTAACTTTCCCATCACAGGTGTTGCACCGGCCGTCGTAGGCACGTCCGGACGACTCCCCGGAGGCAAAAGGAACGAGATTCTTCGTTGGAAGAAGCGCCACGCTTACTCTGGCGGCGCTGGCGTGTGCGCTCACGGCAGCCGGTACTCGACTGGATGCGCAAGCGACTGGCACTATCCGAGGAACGGCGGTAGAGGCGGGTAGTCAGCGCGCTGAGCGGAGTGCAAATCATCGTGCCCGGCACGACGCGACGCGCTGACAGACGCGTCCGGACAACCACTCGCTGGCGTACCTGCCGGTGCGACACGCGTTCGTGCAGAGTTGATCGGGTATTCGGGTGTGAGCGCACCGTCTACCGTTGCTGCTGGTCAGACGGTCACAGTCGAGTTTCGGCTGGCGCACGGGTCGGCCGTGTCGCTGGACGCGATTGGCGCTGACCGGCACCGGTGCCACCCAAAAACGTCGATCAACGCGGTGACCACTGTGCAGGGCGGAAGTGGTGGAGAAAGCACCAATCACCACGGTCACGCAGCTCCTCGAGGCGGACTGCCGAACACCGTTTTGCCCGTCTGTTCGGGCACGGTGGGCACTGCGGCGAACATTCGAATCGAAGCGAGCTCGTTGAACGCGGAAACCAGCCGGTCTTCTACGTGGATGGGGTCCGCATCACCCACCTCGACAAGGCGGCTTCGGTACCGGCGGCACAGTGCAGCCGACTTCGGCGCTGGACGCCATCAACCCGAGGATATCGAGTCAATCGAGGTGATCAAGGGCCTATGGCAACAACCACCTGGCAGGTGCGGACGCAGCCACGGCGTAGTCATCATCAAAGGAGGGACAGCAGAGGGGATCAGTGAACGCGTCAAGGCCGAGGTGGGGCGGTCCGACTGGCATCCCCGACCACCCAGAACAACAGTTCCTCTGCGACGCGGTGAAGGTGAAGGACAGTCCGGCGCTGGCCGGGATGTGCCAACGAAGCGCCGGGGACGTTGCTCAGGACAATCCGCTGGAGCGTGATCCGACGGCACTGCGCACGGGCGACCTGCGCTACACACCTCGGCGCGCGGAACGTACCTTCTACGTCTCCGGCGACCACTGAGGATGAGGATGGCGTCTTCTACAACAACTTCTTTGGCCGTACGTCCAAGGCGCCAACTTTTCCGTGAACCCGCTGGAAGCTGGACTTCAACATCAACACCAGTTACACGCGCGCAGGCGCAGGTCGACAGCGACAACTCGTCCAACGGCCTGCTCCGCAATGCATACCGTGGCCAGCCGGGGGCCAGCTTCCCCTTCGAGGAGGTACATGGACTCGGCTGAGCTTCATCAATCAGTACAACAACCAGACTCGCGAGCGCCCATCTGGGCTCGACCGTGAACTACCGGCCTTTCTCCTGGTTCCGGAACCGGCTCACGCTGGTCTGGACATGAACGACCGAAGCTGAATACGCTCTTCTTCACCATTGGCGAACTGGCGCACAGCCGTTCGGCGCCGATGCGGGGCGATTTACCAGTTCGCGCCGAAGACGCGGTCTGGACCCTGGACTATGCCGGAACCGTCACCAACGATCTTCCGCGTGAGCTGTCCTCCGACTTCTCGTTCGGGATGCAACAACGCCCGTCGCTTCGAATCGCTTCCAGGGTGAGGGGAGTGGGGCTGACCACCAACCGGACCCGACTGATTTCCAGCGCTGCGGAGACGCGCGCATTCAGCTTCTCGGTTAAGAACTCCGTGGGCTTCTTCGTGCAGGAGCAGCTCGGTGGAGGAACCTGCTCCGCGGGACGGACAACTCCGCCTTCGGTCAGGACTTCTCGGTAGTGGTGTGACCCGAAGCTCGCTGTTGCCTTGACGATCTGAGGGCCGTTCTTCAACGTTTCCAGCGTGGATCAGCTCAAGCTGCGCGCCGTGGGGGCAGGCCGGCACTCCCCGAGCCTTTTTCGCGGACCAGACGTTCAAGGGCTACCGGTGACGCTGGCGGATGGATCCACCGCGTCCGCGATCAGACCGATGCCTTTGGGAAACCCGAACTCTGCAGGCGGAGACGGGACAGGAGCTCGAGCTCGGCTTCGATGCCGCGCTTCCTGGGGCGCCTCGGCGTGGAGGCGACGTACTACAACAAGCGGATGAACGATGCCCTGGTTCCGATCGATCGCGCCGTCCACCGGTTTCGGTGGACCCAACAACCGCAATCGCTTGGAGAACCTGGGCACCATCGCCAACCGGGGCTTCAGGTTGTCCCTCTTGGCACCTCGGTGAGCACCCGCCCAATTTCCTGGGACGTACGTCTCACCGCGTCGACCAACCAGAACGAGCTGGTCTCCTTCGGCGGCCGGGACGAACCGATCAACTTCGGCTCTTTCCGCGATCGTGCAGCGTCACATTCAGGGATACCCCGCTGGCCGGGTACTGGGCGCGTGACGTTGTTCGGGACGAGCGGGCGTCCCCTCCTTGAACGCGCCGGGCCAGGCGGCGCTTAAGGACTCACTTTTCTACGTAGGGTTATCCACGCCGACTCGAGGTTGCAACCTAACACGGTGACGCTCCTGAGGAACGTGAGCCTGTGGCCGTCCTGACGGACTACAAGATGGGCTACTACATGTGGAACGCCCTGCAGTACGTGCGGAACCGGACAGACCAGAACACCTTTGAGATCAACAATCCAGACGCGGACCCGCTGGACGTCGCGGCCCGCAAGACGTTGAACTATACCCTTCCGTACATCCAGAAGGCGGACTTCGTCAAGCTCCGGGAGGTGTCGGTGAGCTACAGCCTGCTCCTCTAGCCTGATCCGGAGGTTCGGCTCGATCAGCCACCTTCAGGCTGGCGGGCCGGAACCTGGCGATCTGGACGACTACGGCGGCGCGACCCGGAGCTCAACTTCAGCAACGATGCGACCTTCGCCCGGGCGGATTACGCCTCGGTGCCGATGATCCGCAAGATCGTGGCTTCGGTGAATTTATCGTTCTGAGCTCGTAGCAGAACAAACCGCCCACATTGAATGACATGACCAACATGATGCATAAACTAATTCGGCGGCGGGCGCTCCGGGCGCTCAAATGGCTGGAGCGCTCGGCGCCTGCGACGATCTGCTCTCGGTAGAAAACCGGCGCGATCGGGGATGAGGACTTGGAACGCGTCGAGTCTGGTTCCGCTCCTGGTGAACTCCGTAACCGGCGACTTCCAGGCGACACACCGATCTGGCGTATAGCCGTCCTCACCGACGAAGCGGTCACCGGCCACAACTTCGAGACCATTATCCAGATCGACCCGCGCATCATGGACGATGCGAACGAACTTTGAACGCCGACATTTACCAGCCGTTGCAGGCGGCGCGCTTCGCCGCAGATAGCATCTCAGCCGGCTGCGGACGTTGATTCCGAACGCGTCGTGACGTCAGGCTCCCCAAACGCTCGCCTACGGCAGATACACCTATGTGCTGCTGGGGAGTATCGTTCCGCTCCGGTGGATGGAATGGTAAGCCGGGACCGGCGCTTCAACCGGATGAGCTGCTGCGCGGGGACTCGCGCGCTTCGAGGAGGCGATCCAGGTGGCGACGGCGGCAAAGGCCGGGGCGAGCGCCTCGTGTAGACCGATCACAAACCTGGCCCGTGTTGGGGCCGCCCGTGCCGTTGGCAGTTGGGCGGCAAGGCGAAAGCGATTCAGTACGCCTCGCAAGTTCCGGCGGGATTTGGTAGCACGGTGGCGCTCTCGGACAATGCCGCGCGCCAGTACAACCCGTTTCACGGAGCTACCACCGGCTCGAACCACAACCTTGGGGTGGACGCTTCGAACCTGAACGATCCACGCATCCGGCATGAGGCGAGGGAGTACTAGGGCACAACCGCTCCACCATTCTCTCAAGCCTTTCCAGCCCGAATGGCCTGGAAGGGTGGACTCCGGCCGCTCCGGTCGGCTTTGAACGGACTACCGACGTTCGCTTCTCCTCCGCTGGGAGGCGCAATGTCGTGGCGGAGGCCCAGGCCCGACCCCGCTACACTGGCGTTCGTCAACGAGCGACGTGCAGCAGTGGGTACGCAGGCTGCACTTCCGGCCACGGCTTCGCCTCGCAGAGATCATGGCGGCATTACGCGAGCAGCGCGCCTGTGGATTCTCGAGAGTGGATGGTCACCGGCTCCCGGGGACCTGCGCCGCTACCTGGCACAGGGCATTAACGATCCGCTGCACCAATTCCCGGAGGAGCCCCCCGAACCCACTCTTCGGCGAGTACCAGGATGCGACCTGCTTCGTAATCCCGCTGGCTGAAAAGATCGGAAACCCGAACTTGTAGGGAATCGGACAGCCACCTGCCTCCAGCATAAAGGGCCCGACCAAAATGGTCGGGCCTTTTGCTTCTGCTGGCGAACTCAAACCCCGAATTACGCTGCGCTACGCCGCGTTCTGGCGCTTCCACCAGGTTGCGGATCGTATCCACCAGGGAGCGCATGTTCACCGGCTTGCGAATCCAGGCGTCGCAGCCCTCGCCGTGAACACGTGGTCTTCGGCACCGGCCATCGCGGTGACAGCCAGGATCGGCACCTGCCGAAAGCCCGGATCGGCGCGCAGCGTCCGGGTGGCGGTGAGCCCGTCCATGATCGGCATCATGACGTCCATGAGGATCAGGTCCGGCTGCTCCGCCAGCGCTATGTCCTGCGCCTCGCGGCCATTGGTCGCTATCCACACGTCATAGCCAAAAGCGGAGCAGAGTGCTCATCGCTTCACGGCGTCCGTATGGTCTTCGGCGAGCAGGATCTTCACTGCATCCATACACCTACGACGTAAGTGCAGCAGCAGGGTGCGACCGGCGTCTGGCCGCAGGGAACACCTGGCGTCTTGCAAAGAGCGTACCGGCGCACCAGCACCACGCGCAGCAAGCCCCAGAGGTGCCGCTACACCGCGGATGTTGCCCGTGTGGCGATGGCGAGCAGGTTTTGTCCGAACGGCGGCTCCCGGGCGGGATTCCATCCTCCGGATCACTGGAATCAGCCAGCGGTCATAGGCGCGAACGCTACCGGGGGCCAACGTCCGCCGCCGGAGTACTCGCCCGCCACCCACCAGCTGAGCACACCGAGAGCATTTCGTCCTGGAAGCCGGGCTTGGCGTGAAGTTGTCGGCCTGGTAGCGTCGGAAGCGCCCGAATGCTGTCCAGCGTGCCGAAAAGCGCGCATGGCGGGCACGAAGAGCAGAATCTTGCCCCCGGTGTCAGGTGGGTGGGCAGCCAGCGAAAGCGCTCGTCGTCCGGTACGTCCAGCGCGTTACGGCGATCAACGAGTCGGCGCTGAGCGGCTGGGATACGCCCTCGAGATAGCCGTGGACGAGGCGTACTCGCGATTCCCCGGCGAAGCGCTCCTCCAGAATCGGGAAGTTATTGACGGCAGGTTCAATCAGCACCATCTCCCGTGCATCCGTACCCGGAGAACAAAGCGCGAAAAGGTACCGATCCCTGCGCCGACCTCGACTACCTTCTTGCCGATGTGGGGCAGGAAGTGGTGGAGAACTCCAGGCGTAGTAGTTCCGCACCTCGGCGAGGGCGTCCAGCTCGGTACCGAGCAGGTGAATCCCACGTTACTCATAAAGTGCTGGGCGCTATGTGCCCTGCGTCGTCGGCTGGCGGGTTCTGCTCGAGCAACTTCGGCTCTGCTCATCAGGCAGGGCGAGCTACCATGCATCCCCAATCTCCACCAGCGCTTCTCCAGAGCGGAGCATCTCCAGCACCGTCGGCATGGCATCCTCCGCCTCCCGTAGATCCAGATCCCGGAATGGGAATCGCGTCAAGCGCGAACCGCATGCGGAGCCACATGGCGCCATAGCTGGCAGAGGTGGGCGTCCAGCCACAGGATCACGCAACGACGACTGGATGATCCAGACGCGGGAGGCAAAGCGCAAGCACGCATCGATATCTGCGCTCGAGATCCGGCAACTCGTCCAGCACCTGCTCCCGTGTCAAGCCCGAGGCAAGCAGGTCGACACGTCCGTGACGCGGATGCGCATACACGAACTCAGGGGCGGCCGCCGCACTGCAGCCGGTTCACAGTGATACCCTCCATCAGGTTCATTTCTACACTCCGGTGCCTGCGGTGATTCACTTTCCATTAAAACGTGCGAGCTCATGGAAACTGGCCCCAGGCATCTTACGAGAAGGATGATGCTCCAGGAAGAGGATAGCGGCAATGGAGTCCCTGGCAAACATCGTGTACGGCCGAGGCTAGTGCCGTGCTTCCTCGGCGGCTCGCTGCATTCGCTCCGCACGGGCTGCCTGGCCCGCTTCGATGGTGTGCGTTGCCGCGCCTGCTTACCCAGGTGCTCATTACCAGCCTGTGCGCGGTCGTTGTCCGCACCCAGTTCTCGAAGCCACTACGGCGGCCCTGCCTGCGTAGACGATCAGCGCCAGCACCAGGAGCCCGATCAGCCATCGCTGCACGATCGCTTCTCCAGGTTAATGCGAATGCAGAACCTCGGCTGTACCGGCTGCCTGCCGAAGAAGGTCAGCCAACTCCGACACGGGCGCTGCCAGCTCCACCGCTCCCGCACAATTCCGGCAGCTTGCTCGGCGACCCGTTCACCTCGCTCCGGCCTGGCGAGTAGCTCCGTGAGCCGGGCCGCGAAGTGATGCGGGTCCCGCTCTGCCAAAAACCCGTCTCCTCGATCACCGTTTCAGGATGCCACCCTCGCGGACGGCGAGCACCGGGCGTGCGCACGCTATCGCTTCCAGCGGCACGAAGCCGAACGGCCCGCCGCGCCGCGCAGACAACAATGCGAGCCTGATTGTAAGCCGAACCAGCTCTTCATCGAGACTCCGGAACCGGAATTCGAGCTGCGCTCGGTTCCGAGCTGCGCTGGCTCTCCAGCCGCTGCCGTTCTGCAAGCCGGGAGCGGTCACACCACGAGTAGAGGAGGGCGCTGCTCTGCAGCCATCCCGCCGAGGGCATCCAGAAAGTCCAGGCCCTTCAGCGGGTGAAGTGCAGCTACGATCAGTACAAAGTTGCCACGGCCCACTGGCAACGGGCGCAAAGCGTGGTCCACGCCCAGGTAGTTTACTCGAACGGAACGGCCATATGCGGCTTCGATTCGGCTCGCTGAAAACCGGGAGTTTACCGCTAGCACCGTCGCGGTACGTGCGTTCACGTGATCCAGCCGTCAAGTGTGTGGCGTATCAGAAAGCGGGTGAGCGGCGGTGCGATTCAGCGGCTCGTGCGCCGCTCGAAGCGGCTCTGGCGCAGTACACGGCCGGCGTGCGGAAGCTTACCGCAGGAGCCAGGGCGCTTGGTGAACTGGCTGGCAGCCACCAGCACGACGTTATGCCGCCGGCGTCAATTGCGGCAGCAATCTCGGTCAGACCGGCGCACCCCGCGAGATAGTGCAGCCAGCGCAGAGCGACGGCAGGGGAGGGGCCGCGCTCCAGGGCGCTCCTCGGTCCGGCTGTGGCGTGCGAGGAAACACCTGCACATTGGAAGCATCCGCGGCGAGGAAGGAAGTGCTCCTCGGCGGTGGACGGTACATACACCGAGACTTCGTGCCCCAACGAGACCAACCCCTTCACCTGCTCTCGCAAGGCCCGCTTTGCGCCTCCGGAGGAAGGTCATGAAAGACCGCTAACCGCAGAGACCTCGGCGTCACGCTGTTGACGCGGCCTGGGTGGCTCGCGTCGCGATAGCACTACAGCTGCAAGACGAGCGTCAATTCAGCGGTGCGTTGCCAGGTGAACTGACTCGCGCGCGCTCTGCCCGCACGGAGAGCTGCGCGCCCAGGCTCCGTATCCGTGAGCAAATGCTCCAGGCCGAAGCGGATGGAATCCACGGAAGTCGGATCGACGAGGACGGCGGCCTCACCTGCCACTTCCGGGTATGGACGAGATATTCGAGGTCAGCACCGGCGCACCGGCAACCATGGCCTCCAGGATCGGCAATCCGAACCCTCGTACAGCGAAGGAAAGGCGAACACCGCTGCACCACTGTAGAGCGCCTGCAGATCGCCCGGCGACACGAAGCCGAGTGCATGGACTGTGCCGCAGCCGAGGAGCGGGAAAGGGCGTCGCGAACGGCTGCGTCCTTCCATCCTCGCCCGCCAGCGAACACCAGTTGAACGTCGCGAAGGGACTCGGCAGCGACTCAAAGGCCTCGATCAGCCGCCGATGATTCTTCCGCGGCCCAGCGTGCCTACGGAGAACACATAACGATCGTCTGCTAACCCGTGCTGCGCCAACGCATGCGCCCGCAGTAGCGCCCACATCTAATTGCGGGATGGCAGATGCGTTATGCGCAAGGTGGATGCAGTCAATTCGTTCCGACGCTTTGGAGCAAATCGAAGCAGGTCCCTGACGCGTAGCCTCGGAAATCGCGATCACCTGATCGGCATGGTGAGTAATCCACCTAAACGCCGACGGTGAAGCCAGCGGTTCCAGCGGATGTGAACCTGAGGGAATAGCTCCGTGGTAACGTCGTACACTGTCGCGACGTATGGGCGAAGTCGGGCGAAAGTGGGAAAATTCCCCAACGTGAAATACGTCCAGTGTGGATAGTATGTCGCGAAGACCGGGCTGCACGGGGAGCCACCATCCGCCATCGGGCGACCAACGCCACGGTGCCGGCCTCTTGGACAATGCGCCCGCCGAGACTGCTCAGCTCCTCCAGCAGCAAGACAGCGGCGGGCGAGCCACGTGCCCCAAGCAAAGGAGCATCGTGGGACCGTCAGCATGGCGGAGCAGCGTGGCGCGTGAGATTGTAAAGGTAAACGGCCGTGCGCTCGTGATTATGTCGCAGAGCGGAGATAATGCCCACGCGAGACATCCGTCTCGTAAACTCCTTCGGGCAGTACTTCCCGTTCGCAGAGCTTTCAATCTGGCGATCGCCCCCTCGCCGACAGCGCGGCAGACATCGAGCACACGCTCGCCGTTCGCTCCCAGGAAAACTTCTTGCTTAGCAACAGTCCACGCTCCTGCAGTTCCGCCCGCTGTTCAGGACTGCTGAGGAGGCGGGCCATGGTAGCGGCAATCTCTTCCGCTGATGTGGGGTCAACGTAGCGCCCGCGTCTCCTGCGACCTCAGGCAACGACGAGCGGCGCGAGGTGATGACCGGAGCACCCGAGCGCATCGCCTCCAGAACCGGGAGACCAAAACCTTCGTATAAACTCGTGGAAAAACCAGCGCTTGCGAGGCCGCGTACAGGTAGGGGCTCCTCGTCTGCGACGAAGCCTAGCCACTCGACACGGTCCCGGATGGCACTCCCGGTCCGCCTCCTGCCGGGCGTTGCGCACCCGGTCGCATGGTCCGGCAATGACAAGCTCTACGTCGCCAGGCAGCTGTTCGAGTGTGGCGAGCAGCATCCGCACGTTTTTGCGATGATCGAATGCGCCGGCGTAGAAGAAGAATGGCTGATTAAAGATGTTCGCTCCGCGACCTGCATGCGAGCCTCCTCAGATGGAACTGGATGGAAACGATGCGGGTCCACGGTGAGGGGAGCAACGCTGATCAAGCGGATCAATTCAAGCAGCCGCACGGCGTCGCGTTTTGTCGCCTCCGAGATCGATATGACGTGATCCGCTCGCCGAACCCGCCTAAGCCGCGTATGCCGCGTGTGCTAGCGGGTTCGCCACGCGAATGCAGTGTCTCGGGTAGATCAGCGATAAAGGTCGTAAAGGGCACCGCGACCGTCGAAAAGCCGGTGAGAGGGCGACCGCCTGCGGATCAGTGGCGAGGAACACGTTTGCGCCAGAAGATTTCACGTCGTACGCCAGAAAGACTGCTGTCTCTAACCTCTTTGTTCTGCAAGGAGCAGTCTCTCTCAACC
The DNA here is from genome assembly GCA_030447645.1 of Longimicrobiaceae bacterium. Classification (GTDB taxonomy): domain Bacteria; phylum Gemmatimonadota; class Gemmatimonadetes; order Longimicrobiales; family Longimicrobiaceae; genus JAUJOM01. Next base: position 149,732 of record JAUJOM010000006.1, read on the forward strand.
CAGCCCACTTAGCGGTCCACCGCTGGCGGGTAGCGACAACCGCGCCCGCAAGCAACCGCTCGCTGCCGATCATGCGACGGCCGAGGAACGAGATGCGTAGTGCCGGGTGATGCTAGCATGCGCTTGGTGTGCCGGTTAAGATGACTTGTGCACGCGCCGATGCCGCGGATCCGGTGAGTGTTCTCCGTTGGTCCAGCATCGATGCACAGGCAAAACGACACCTGCCGCGTCACCGCGCTTCAATTACTTTCCAACCCGCTTTTCAAGGCCGAGGGTCGAGCGAAGTCGCGCGGTGGTGCCGATAGTGTTGCGGACGAAACGCCAAAATCTTTCAATCCCTTTTCTCCGTAGGACGCGCGGCGAAGTAAACTATTATCCCGAAACTGGCAATTTCATTCTCTCTCCTCAGGGCCGTGCAATCTCAAGGTTAACCCAGGACGTTCGCTCCAGATGGATGCAGGCAACCGCAGTCGCAGTTGCGATCCCGCCGACTCCGGAATCCCTGCCGAAACTGGTACTCCGCATCCCGACACGCCGTGTCGTTGTCGCGTTGCCATCCCTCTGGACCGTAAACGATAGTAAGTGGCCTCCGCACAATTCCGGCGAAGATCTCGATAGCTCGTCGTAGTCGGTCCGCATCGAACTGCTGGAGCCATCCGAGATTCTGGTATCGTCCAAATGGCACAGAAAATAGAAGGCGGCCACCAGGTCTCATATCGACTGAATTCGCGGATCACGTCGAGAAAATGCGTCCGTCTCCGCCTCGCGGTAAGCCGTATCCGAAGTATAAAACCGGGTGTTGTCCAGTCTACATGTTCAAGCGTGGATAAGCACACAATCGTGTCGAACACCTCATCGCGGAAGATCGTCCGTCGAGATCTCCGTATACGTAGAATAGTTCGATCTCTCAAGGGTTCCTTCCGGCGCGAGCGTCTGAACGACAACGAGTTTGTTGCTGATCACTGGGAGCTGAGCAAATCCACTCGTAATTGAGGTTGAGCCGGCATCGAGAAGGGTTGCGCGACCCGGAGGAATTCGCACGAGCGCCCAGGGGTACTCAACGATGCGTTCGTCGCCCAACCCATAGCCTGTGGAAGCTCGGCATATCGAAATTGCTCCAGCAGGTCGGGATCTGCGGTTACACGAGAAAGCTCGATCCCCTTTGTACTGCCCATAGCCCAGGGATCGGAATCCGGCCTCGACGCACGAAGCGCCGGGCAAGCTATCGGTCACACGGACCAAATCGCAATGGCTCGCCGCCGTATGAACCGGATCAGTCAGTCGTGTGGATATCATGGTGAGCGTGACAGGGGGTGGCGGGATGCACACGACGTAAAATGACACGGAGGAAGCAGATTCCGCCCCGAAGCTCCACTTTCGGCAATACCGCGAACCGAAGCATGAGTACGGCCAGTGCGACGAGCCCAACCACAAATGGGAGCCAGCCACCCGAAACGTGGACACCGCAGCGGCCATCATGGGTGTCCTGAACAGCCAAATTTCAGAGGACCCGGATGTTGGTCTGTGTGGAAAACGTACACCAGCCTTGGAGGGGCTGTGTTGACAGCTTCCGTGAATACTGTGGCGACCACGGCTTCGAGTGCTCCGTGCAGCGGAATGAGCAGCAATGTTGAGGACATTTACCCCAAGATTCACAGTCGCAATCACGGTCGGCGCGCACGCGTCCCATGCCAATTAGGACGTCAACCGTCTGCTGGTTGGCAAATACGAAGCACACCGACTAAATAAGGAAGGCGAGCAGCAATCCTGCCTGGCGGTAATGAGGAAACAGCGCGAATGATCGGTGGGCCAGGAAATACTGTTGCCGATAATCGCCCCCATAATGACGGCTCCCATAAAGCACGGAAAGCAGTTGCTGAGCCTCTGTCCGCGAAGTCTTGAAGAAGCACGAAGCGCGGGAATGTGGATGCCGATATGGCTGTTCCGGCGAGAAGGAAGGCTTCAGAGAAGCGAAATGCAAGTGCGTACTGACCGACTACCTCTCTGCCGATCAGGGCGTCGAGCATGAAGACATCGATGCGGAAGTACAGCATAACTACGAAGCCGCAAGGATGCCTAGTGAAATTGCTTCGGAGCGATGCGGCCGGATCGCGGCGAATGACGATTTGAGCGTCAGGTAATAGCGCGAGGTGAATATCGTGCAGCCGCCTAGAACGGCCGTTTCCTGCACCACGTAGGCCCATAGGAACCCAGCCATGGCCCTGCGCAGATTCCCATGCAACGAGACCGAGGTAAAGCACGCTTGCTACCAAATGAACTCGGAAAAGATGCCGCATCTGGAGCGCAGCTCTGGAAGGGTGCAATTAGAGCTGCGTGACCCAGTGAATAGGACGATGCCGCCGATTACGAAGGTCGCGTTTGGTGCCAGCTGAGGCGCGAGGTGAGCAGAATTCGGAAAAGCCGAGCGTAGCCCCTGCCAACCGAAGGGCCAGCCCTCCCGTAATGATCGGCGGCCAGTCCTCCGGATCACTCGCCGACAGGCGTCGCACCGTCGCGGGTCCAAGCCCCATTTCCGCTAGCTGCCGGACGTCTCCGACGGTCGCTATTACCAGGCGCGAAGGTCCCGAGTCCAGACGGGCCAAGGGCACGGGAAAGCAAGAGAAATGCGGTGAAAGCGCCATCACCCGGACGTAACGCTCGAGGAAAACACGGCCAGCGAATTAGCGGCCATGTTCAAGATCAGTGTGGGGGCACCCGGCGGGCGATGCGGGAACCGTGGACATCATCGAAGCGATCACGCTCGCGGTCGGGGTACCGCCGCCCGCCTGGAATCCTGCCCAGCGGGTGAGCTCATACGCCAGCAGCTGCGGCAGCCGATGTGTGTGTCCCTGCTGCACAAAGTACTGGATTTCGGTGGCGAGGAAGCGTACCGACTCCGGCAATGTCGCCCCCTGCGAGCCGACCATGCGAAGCGCCTGACCCCACCAACGCCGTGACGGAAGAGACCGTTAAGCGAGTACCGGTGTGCGTGCAGCGCTTCTGCCCGGGCTCGTATGCCACGGAGCAGCCGGCTGCAGCACCTTGGTGCGCAAACCTGGTCTTCACTAACGGGCACGGCATCGACGAAGGAACTTGGAGCGCGATCTCCCGGCGAACTGCACTAAACGCATTGGAAAACAGCACGCGCCCTGGGCGGGGTGATGTTCTCCGGCTGCGGATCGAAGCGTAGCGGGGTAGAAGTTTAAAGATACAAAGAACATCTCCATGGTGGTTGCATCCCTCGGCACCTGCCGACCGTAGACGCCTGCAACCGTGGAGTCGGAAAGTGCCTCCGCCGAATCGGCCAGTCAGGGGTGCAGGAGTATGTCTTGAGTAAGGAAGCAGATGATCTCACCCGTGGTCATCCGCACGCCCAAGTTGTGTGGGTGCGGCCGTGGCCAAATTCCGCCGGGTTGATGGAGTGCACGCGCGGTCTGCTCGCTCCGCGTGCTCCGCTGTTCCGTCTGAGTCGAGTCGATCACCAGCACATCCAGCGCGAAGCGCCTGCGGAGCAGTGCCAGGTGGCGGCAAAGGGCACAAATGCGGCTCCCCGTTCCGCGGGAATCACCACCGAGATGCTGCGGACAGACGCCGTCATGGCTGAGAACCTGATCCTCGCAGAAGGCTGAGGAAGAAGGAGGCGAAGATGATCTCCGCTCCCAGTACCATCAGCGTGAGCGAGTACTGCCGGTCGCACCGCGAATAGACGCCTTGACCGGCAGCGAGCCAGCTCGCCAGGATCCATACGTTAACGGCGACACCGACTCGGAACAGGAGCCCTCCGAGCCCGATGCCCGCTCCAGCGTGTGGTGAAAGCGCGATCCATCTATCGAAGAGCCGGTGAACCAGTGCGTATGTCTGGGAGACAGATTCCCAGCAGCTGTTGCAGGCCCAGAATAGCCGGGGCGCTCCCGACGAACATGAAGTGGAAGTCGAGATTGAACCCGCCGATCCGCAACGGCCCGGGGAGGAGCACAAGCTCCAGGGCGAGTCCCAGAGCCAAGTATGGCACCTGGCACCAGGTAAAGCCCCGTGGGGCTGAGCACCAGGAGCTGGCGTGCCACACGCCAACCGCTCACCGCGTCCCGACGCGCGGGCAGCCGCTCCGGCGCGGGTGAAACCGACGGGAACCTCCACTACGTCGAGACCAGCCCGTGCTGCCTCGATCAGCATCTCGCTGGCGAACTCCATTCCTGTCGAACCGAGGCGGAGTTGCTGAAGGCCGTCGCGCGTGAACGAGCGTATGCCGCAACGAACGTCGGAAGCCTGGTAGCCGGAAGCGAGAGCTGCATCAGGTACGTTTGGATCGGTTCCAGCATGCCGATGACGCCGCCGCATTGCACCCGGCAAAATTTCACCGTTGCGCCGGGTTCGGAGTACCATGTCATACCCGGCGCGCAACGGCTCCACAAAGCGGTGGAGGAGGGACAGGTCATACGCCGTCGCCATCCACCAGCACGTGCAACTCGCCGCGCGCGGCATTCAACCCGGCGATGCAGCGCGCCAGTCAGCGGATCGGCTGTGTGATCACGACGGCCCCCGCCTCCGCCGCTCTTTGTGCAGAGTCGTCCTCGGATTGATTGTCGCACACGATCACTTCGCCCGTGTAGCCGCAACGCTCCAGTGCGGCGAGGCATCCCGAACACAGCCACCCGACAGTCGCCGCCTCATTGCGGCGGGGATCACGACTGACACCTCGGCAGACTGCCTGCCGCCACACGCGGCGCCGATTCATGCGGCAGCGTTAGCATCACTCAGTGCCGCGGTCATGCGCGCTCGGGGCTTTGCGCTCTTCCACCACCGAAGCATGATGGCTCTGGCGCAAATCGCGATGAGCGAAAGATATATGGTCGCGGGGACCATCGCTCGCCAACACACGCGGCAACGACGTGTGGAGGAGCCAGGTGAAATCGGCCGGAGCTTGCAGGTAGGTTGCAGCGACTGCGGCGGCGTATCCCAGCAGGATCGCCCAGACGGCTGCCAGCGCCAGGCTCCTCCGGTACATCATCCAGCGCTCCATAAACGGCCAAGTGCTGCCGTTCACGGCATCCACGAGCTGACGCCCCACGGCATCGAGGAAGAACGGTATCCGGATGAGTACAGTGCCGGTTGGGTTTTTTCGGCGGACGACTCAACTCCCGAATGATCTGGTAAAGAAGAACCAGGGAGTCGCCAGCAGGGGAATCATCAGCGGCAGAGCTGAAGCGCGCGCCGGCCTGCCGGAAGCACAGCGCGCCCACCACGGCGGCGACGCCGCGAGCGCGATGCCCTCATTCTTACTTAGTGCTCCAAGCGTAAGAAACACTCCCACGGGAAACTGCTCCCTGCCGCCCCGCAACGAATGCCCGCTCCAGTTCCACGATCGTCCCCAGCAGCGCGAGAGCGATAACGATGTTTGGCGGTCCCTCCGGTCACGCAGTGTCCCAGCGGCCAAAACGCCGCTACGCCCAGGTTCCCGCGGCAGCGGCCTGCTCGTCAACCCTGCGCTGCAGGGCTCCCCAGGTAAAACCGCAAGCAGGATCAGCTAAACCGCCCCGGCAACGAGCGCAAGCGAACCGGCTGCTCGACCGCGTGGCGAAAGATCCGTACCAGTCCACCAGCGGTACCGCGAGCGGGTAGTCGGGCGTGGGAAATTTCTGTGGGTCCAGGAGCCACCGGGGCAGGGAACCTCTCAGAAAGAGCACGTGCGCCTTGAACGCCCATGAAGCGGCCGTCGGACCAGAGTCGATCCGCGTTGCCGCCGCGGCGAGTACGAGCAACAAGCCGAATGCCAACAGGGTATTGCACCGGCGACGCGGTCCTGCGGCAGTCGGATCGAGATCCTGGGCGTTGGTGCCTGCCTGCGGAACTGAATGGCGAGCACGGCAGCGAGGGCGCAGTAGAACAGCGAGAGTCGCCATCCGGCGATGCAGATCGCCGTACCAAGGATCGCCAGTACAGCCACGCCTGTTACGGCGTAAGTAGCCAGACCAGCATCGTCGTGCTCGCGATGCCGAGAACGCCGAGGCTCAAGATTCCAAGCAGCAGAAGCATCGTGAATCCCGCCAGCACGCTGCGGTCACATGCAAAACGCCAAGTCCGCTTGGAATCGGGTTGGCTCACATCTCCGCAACCGGGGTCATCCCGCTCGCGTCTGCGTACGGCAGCGACACCATCCGCTGCGAGTCCAGCGTCGAAACCGAGTACCAGCCCAGCGGGCCGGTCAGGCTGTGGATCGTTCAGCGACACCGATTCCGCACCAGAGTACAACCAGCGCAGTCCGTAGCCCTCGCTCAGTCGGGGAAGTGCCCAACGGCCCAGCTAAGTAGACCAGAAGTGCCGCCGAGCGCTCGGGGAGGCCCCACCCCGCCTCTGCCGCGGGGCTCGAGAACTTGCCCCCTCGAATCCCCCGATCTGGGGGTGGGGTTGTTGTGCTCCCCCCAGCATTGGGGGCCGGGGGCCCGCCGGAAGCACGCGGCAAAAGTAACAGAACTTTGACCACTTACGTAGCATCAAAGTCAGGGCGAAGCACTGCCGCTGGCGGAGTACCACGGGCATCGATTCTCTGAACCATGAATGCACCTGGCCGCGGCCGAGCAGCAAGCCCACATCGGCGGCAGCCGGGTGTCAGGAGTGAAATTGTGCCGATCCCCGGTCCGCCTGCGAAGGCGGCCCCGTAATCGCACGCCTCCGTACGTGGGAAGCTCCGTCGAACCGCGAACGGCAGGTGCGAAAACGTTTGCGCGTACGATGTGCCAGAGAGCGGCCACGCCGTCCCTCCACCCGATCTTCTTTCCCTCCTCGGCCCGCTGTAGCTGATCGGCACCTCGTAGCCAGGCTCGCCTGAGCGAGCCGTGGTGAGCTCGGGCTCGATGCCGAAACGGTCCGTCCGCAACGGCAAGCTCTTCATCAGATCCGTCTTACGCCATCTTGTAACACGTCTCCATGTCACTCAGGTTCACATTGGTGAACATGTTGGAGAGGAGCGTGAGCGCACCGTTTCGACGCGGTGCCAGAAGTACATCACGCGGCGCGGGCTGCTCAGAAGCGTACTCCCGAACACGGCGTCGGCGCGCCCATCCAGGATCGGCTCCATGAGCCGGGGAAACTCGTGCGGGTCATATTCCAGGTTTCATCCTGGATGACGATCAGGTCGCCTGTCGCCTGTTGAATGCCCGTGCGCGCGCCCTTGCCACGGTTTGCCGGGTGAGTGACCGCGTATCGTGGCGCCTTCCGCGCGCAGCGCGTGCAGAATGGTCCGGGTGCCATCGGTGGAGGCATCATCCACTACGATCAGCTCCAGATCGATCGGCACGGCTCGCACGCAGGCCACCGCCACTGCAACTACCGCCTCGTTGTAGACGGGCATCACCACCGAGCCAGTACCGCTTGTACGCTCGTCCATAGCGCTCTGCGATTGGCCGGAGGATTATACTTGCCGGTCACCCCCCCCAGCGCGGGCACTCATCCTCGATCGACCCGGCGATCCGCGAATCCGGGGGCATACGCGCGGGTATTGGGAGCGGGAGTATGCAGATCGTGCCAGGAAGATCGACGCTCCCCGCGCAACGCGATCGTCCAGGCGAGTGCCGAAGTGATCCAGGAAGTCCAGCATGAACGCCTGCTCGTTGAACCCGCCGCCCCTGCTCCACCCCCGAAAGGATCCACACCCGCGGTGCACTTTGCGCCGCGTTCAGCGCGTGCAGGGTACGCCTCCGGGCGAAAGCGCGAGCAGGGTCCGGCCACATACTCTCCGGGCTCAATCCCGTAGCGTGGAGCGTAGGCGAACGGGTAAGCGCGAATCATAGTGCACGTACAGTCGGTCGCCCGGCCTCCAGTGTTCCCGCATATGCCCAAGGAGCGGCTTGATCTCGGCGCGGCCGTAGGGAATTGCGATCAGCGCCTGAACCACGAGCAAAAGGCAGTCACCGCGAACGCGGTGCGCAGGCTCCCTCTGAGCCTGCGGCGCAACTGCTCGGCCTCTCGGCCATGAATAGGAGGAAGGGCACGAAACAGGATGACCCGCCCGCCACTCGCCCAGTCTCCGCCAAAGGGGTAGCGTCTCAATGCCGACGCCAGCAGGGTAAGCAAGTACCGGGGCGATCAGCAACCAGAAGACGTCGTTCCGCCGGTCCTTCATCCAGACGCAGCCAGGTTGAAGGCGAGCATTCCGGCTGCGGCCTGATAAAAGCCGCGTTCCGTCTGCTGGTCGTCCAGAGGCCAAGGGATCCCCGGAAAACGCGCTGGAACGTTTCCTGAAAACCACGCCCAGTCCTCCAGGGATCGGGGCGGCATGGGCATGTAGCCGTATCGCGCCAGAATGCCCGAGCGTAAGCACTTTCTCCGACCTGCGCCACGCATCACCACGTAGGGAACCCCAAAGAGCAACGCCCACGCCGCGCAGGCGAGCAGCAGATTGCGGTGCTCCAGTCCCGCCGACGAATACTGAGGCCAAGCCACGCCAGCGTCACTTCTCCAACGATGAACACCGCCGCCTGTGAGATTACCACCGCAACCGTGCCGACCAGCCACCAGATCAGTGCTCCGCCGCGCCCAGCTCCGGCTGCCGCACGCGGTGCACCGTCAGGCAGCAGGAGCAGCGTCATCGCTACGTCGGTGGAGTACTGTTTACTTTCGAAGCGTAGTAGATAAGAAAGGGAAACGGCAAAGAGCGCCAGCGCGCGGGTACAGCTCCAGGCGTGAGATACTGGCGCGAGACGGCCAGAACAAGAAGACCGACGCGACGCCTGCCGCCACTGGGATCAGCCGGAGAGCGTACTCGTTGTTGCCGAACAGCGCCACCGCGAGCTCTGGAGAGCAGAAGGTATCCCGGCGGCAGCGGCCCCACGCCCTGGGGTGAAGGAGCTCCCGAAAGGAGGATTGGCGATTACCGGCGCGACGAGTGCTTCGTCGAGCCACAGTGATCGGTTGGCGGCGTATTGCAGGAGCCTGAACGCGACCCGATGCCGGCAGCCAAGAAAACCGAGCGGGTGAGCGAACAGCCGGCAGCTATGGCCGACGCCTTCTGCTTCCAGCCCAGCAACCACGAGTGACCGCGGCGCTGGAACGCGTGTTGGACGATGATGCCGCGTCAGCGTCAGCGTCGCTACTGCCGGAAAGGCGCTGCCCCGCAGGGGCTCAGTACGGCCCGCTGGATCCGTTCCGGAGGGTTGCAGTTGACCGTGCGAAAGAAACCTGGTGATCCGGGTCGATACCGCGGGGTTCAAGCAGGGGTCCCAGCATTCGGCGTATACCCGATACACAGGCATTGGCGGAGAGGGCGTTGGTCACCACGACGGTAGGTGAAGACAAGCATTTCATGTCCGGACCTTCCCAACCAGCCAGTAGCTGTAATCGGCTGCGGCTGTAACATTGCCGGTGAACTGGTCAGCCGTTGGTAATACGCCCGCTGGTGCAGGAAAATCTGCCGAGGATCGTCGCGCTCGACTGTTTGGCGGTCTTGCCGACGCCCGGTAGCGCGGGACGGCGATGGCGGCCAGAATGCCGATGATCACCACGATCATCAGCTCGACCAGTGTGGTTCTGGCGTGAGTACACGCGTGCTCGGCCGCTCATTTTGTATGCCTTCGTCCGCCAATCGTGCGCCCATAACCTCCCATTGAAAACGCCGGGAGCCGAAGAACAAACAGCTCCCGGCGTACAAACATCTGCCCTGATGGATTTACGGCTCAATTACCGTGCCGCAGGTTGCGTCATAAAAAGTACGTGTCTGGTTGATTGCACGTTTGCAATCCTTGCCCTGCGTTGGTTTCCGCTACGGCGCAGTAGGTGATCCCGCCGCCGCCCGGTGGTGATGGACGTAAAGTACTTCGCCGTCGGCTGCTCCCAGCCAACGAGATAACTTGCGTTGGCTGGCCGCGTGAGGTTGGTCGCCATGTACACATTGTTTCTCTCTGCAATACGCTTCCTGCAGGGTGTAAACCTGCTTCAAGATCGAGTGCGCCTCGGACTGCTTGGCGCTCCGGCTGACGCCTGAGAACCGCGGATCGCGATGGCGGCTAGAATGCAGTGATCACCACTGCGATCATCGATCAGGTGAAGCCCAGGGAACGGACTGTCTTCATAGTCTTCTCCTGGAGAGCGAATGCGGAGGTAACAGTTATCTCTGCATACAGCGCGCACGGGGTGACCAGGCAACCGCTGTGCCTGCCGAGAAGTTGATTTGTAAACCTGCACCTGGCAGACCCCAGAACTGGCGTCCTGCTGCAGGACCCGTTTTGCGCAACGGCGTCGTGCGCGATGCAATGTTTCCTGCAACCTGCATAGCGGTCCCTGCCAGCCGGAAACCCCCGGTGAGCGGACACCATCCGATTTGCACCTCGTGCTGGCCTGGCTACATTTTGCCATAATCTCGCGTCCGGCTGGCTGGACGGTACTTCTCACTTACACGTAGCCGTGCCAAAACCGCTCGTCATTTCCACTGGCAGCAGTAGCGCAATATCCCGTCTCGTCGGTTGCTGCTTACCCTGGAACGCCCAGAATGGGTACGCCATGGACGACGGCCCAATCGTGCAAAACCAACTGGCGTATCCGTGGATTTTCGCACTTGCGGGACCTTCTGCTTGGCCCCTACTGGCCCAATCTGGCGGCTTTATCGGCCTTTGGTCCTGTTATCGTTTGGCACCGAGTGGACGCTGTTCGGCGACAACCCAGCCGTTTTCCACGCCGTCAACGTCATCCTGCACGCGCTCGTCACTGCGTCGTGTACCTGCTGCTGACCCGGTTGGGAGCCGCGTGGGTGGGGGCCCTGGCGGGAGCCCTGCTCTTCGCGGTGCCTGGTACACGTCGAGGCCGTAGCGAACATCGTCGGCCGTGCGGAAATGCTGGCGGCGCTCTTCCTGCTCGCGTGCCTCACCGTAGTCTTGGCCGACTGGCTCGGGTTGCGGGAAATCACGGTCTGCTACCTTTGGCCCTGGGAGCAGGAGATCGCCGTGACACTGCCGGCGGTCCTTTTGCTCCTTGACGCCTTTCGGGATCCTGATGGACGGCTGGATGTTCAGTCTGGTGCGGAAAAACCTTCTATTGCTTTCCTCGCCGACGGCCGCTCTGTGGTGGCCATGGCGCTCGGATCCACGCCATCGGTGAAGCAACCGGAGCAGGAGTGTACCTCAGCGGGTTGTCGCTGGAACGGCTTGCGACGGCCTCGGCGGAGTTCGCCCGGATTACTTTCTGGTCGCAGGATCCTCGCCGCCGAGTGGGGCCCGCAGTCATCAACCCCGCGACATGGTCGCATCCCCGGCGGCCGGTACAGGGTCTGGCTGTGCTCACCTATGTCGCCTCTGTGCGTCACTGGCGATTACTGGTTTCATCATCCTTCCGGTGTCGCATCTGCTGTTCCCGTGGAGTCTTGCTCGCGGAGAGGACCCTGTATCTACCTCCGTAGCGGTCGCATTGCTCGTCCCGGCAGTCGCGGCGTGGCTTTCCTGGCGCGCACCGCGCGAGCGTGCACTCGCCGTTGGCGTTCTGGCATTGCGCTTCTGGTCTCGGCGCGTGGCGCACCGAACTCCCGTATGGGAGTCCAACTCCGCGATGGCTCGCGCGCGATCTGGGAGCATCTCGACCCCGTATCGTACCCCGTGGCTGGCGGGCTCGATGCGATGGTTGACCAGGGTAGGCACGCCGAAGCCGTCCCGCTGTTCGAGCAGGCGGTTGAGCTGACGGGTGAGGGTTTTACCCGCTCACCATGGAGTTGGCAAGAACTCTGATCACGGCTGGACAGGCGGGAAAAGCAGAAGCGCTCATCCGTCGAGCCATCCAGGAATTTACCGGCGCGGGTCTCCCTTATCTTACTCTCAGTGAAGTGCTACTTTGCAGTCCGGGCGGTACTTGACGCACTGGATGTACTGGTGACAGGGGGAGCTGACACCCAGTTATCACCGGCTTACCTTCGCGCATAACTTCGCACTCACCCACGACGGATTGAAGTCGCTCGATTCTGCCACTGGTGGCGGCAGCGAGCATGCAAGCGAAATCGGCAGCCCGCTCTACCAGGAGTGGTATCACCTGGCTCGATTGAGGTACCTCTTTGGCCAGCCGCACCTGGCGAGACAGGCGCTTGATAGCGCTCGTGCAGCGGCACCCGCGGCGGTGAGGATTCACTCATCCTCTGGCTTGCCGGAGCCGAACTCGCCGCTGCTTCGGGGCTGGAGCTCTGGGCGGCAGTGAACCTCCTATGATCTCCGTCTGCCCCGGTAACGATTGTCCGGGAGTGGAGAGCGTTTTGGATACGATATCATCCTCCGTTCCCACCACCTGTCGGGTCCGGGCCGAGCCTACCCGGAAATTGAATTTGTCTCGCCTGAGGTAGTACGGAGTGCTCCCAGGATTCGTCCCGGCGCTTCGCTGGTTTGGCAGGCCCCTGTCGACGAACGCCTTGAAGCAAGGCTGCGGCCCTCTTTGCTTTTCCGGCTAGCGCGACGATCTCGCCGATGCGGATATTCGCCGCTTCCCCTCTTTGCGAATTTACCTTGCTGGACGGTGAAGATCACTCGCTCATGAAGGTCAGGGACCAGAGCAACGGCGACACCGAACACAAGCAGGGCAATCAGAAAGTATCGCATGGGGAAGATCGCGGAGCGCGCTGGGCACCGACAGGCTGAAGGCCCGGAAGGTAATAGCCCAGTAGCGAAATGCAAGCGACTCCGGTTCCGCGCCTTGCCACCCCGCCCCGGCCCCTGCTAAACTGTACCAGTCACCTGTACAATTCGCCAAAACGCCTCAATGAAAATCGTCACCGCATCCAGAGCCAGGGCGGAGTTGTTTCAGTTGATGGAACAAGTATCCCAGTCCGGCACCGAAGACGTAGTGATTCGGCCGCGCGGCAGCCGGGAGGGATTTGCGCTGGTTAGCGAAGGGTACCTGAAGCTGCTGGAGGCCAGATCCAGAGCGGCTGATGCTACATCGAGCAAAAGCCCGTTCAAGCTGATCGGCCGCGTGCGAGTGAACGGCGACGTGGAGAC
>JAUJOM010000047.1 GCA_030447645.1 Longimicrobiaceae bacterium
TCCCAAATCGGAATGCCGGTTTGGACCATGTACGGTTCGGCTAAAAGGTTAAGTAGCGTAGAGAGCGCAACTTACGCAGTTTAGCACGCGTTCCACATACTCGGCACACTCAATGTTGCGAGCCACACAGGCGTGATCGGCGAGCTGGCGGGCACCTCTATCTGGAGCGTGAATGCCACTAAGTCCGTGGTGGAGAACAACCATCAGGTTGCCGGCACGATCACCGTCACCAATCCGGCGGCAATTGCGCAGACGTTCACCGTCAGCGACGTGCTGAGTGACGGCTCAATCGTCAGCGTGAACTGCCCGAGCTACACCGTGGCGGCAGGCGCCAAGGTTGACTGCACCTATAGTGCCGCGAAGTCGGGCATAACGCTCAACACGGCGACAATCTCGGCGCCGGGCAACGCGGACGTTAAGGCCACAGCTCCCGTCAGCTACAGCGCGAAGGTGATCGGGACCGAGTCGGTCACTCTGGCCGATCCGAGCCAGGGGAGCTATTCGCAGCTGATCTCGGACAGCCAACCCGTGCAGTTCACACAGAACTTCAACTGCTCGGCCGACCGCAGCCACTACACCAACGGCTCCTTCACGGCCACCGTGCCCAACACAGCCACGCTCACGGGCTCTGAGGGTACCTTCGGTGTCAACCTGACTGCCACGGCGCAGGTTGTGATCACCTGCATGAATCCGTTCGAAACCGCGACTGGTGCTGGCAAGAAGTATCCCGGGAGCAGCAACTGGTTCATGTACACCGGATATACTACCAGCAAGGTAGACCTTATCGCCGGGCAGCATCACGACGCCGGTGACATCACCATGACCCGCACCAGCACGCATACGGTCATCACGATCGTAACGCAGAACGGCTTCAGCTGGGCGGACGTGGAGGGCAACCTGAAGATTCAGGACTTCGACAGCGAGCCGAAGGCATACGTGGCACCAGGCTCGTTCAAGCACAAGTTTGAAGTCTCGGGGAACACTGTTAAGGTGTCGATCCCCGGCACGAAGGCGAAGTTCTACGGCATCCACGGGGATATGCGGCGCCCGCTGTAACTTCCTGAACACCACGAACCGCACCACCGAGACCCCCGCCCGCGCGGGGGTCTCGCTTTCGGATCCATGAAGGTACCCCCCGCTCGGCTAAAAGTAATGCAGGACACACGTTGTAATCCCCTTCTGATTCGGCACACGAATCGGGCAGCCGCAGACCGCCGGACCATCTGAATTGGGCTGGCGGTGCCCGCACTTCCGGGCTTCCTCATGAAACGGCAAACCCGGCGAAAGCTGGGGACGCGAAGCTCCGAGGCTACAGCAGGGCTCCCCAGCTGTGCCACGCCGCTGGAGCTGCCACCGAGGAGTTGAACATGGTTCACAAGCTGTCCACACGTGCGTGCGCCATCCGTGCAGCACCCCGCCTACTGTCCGCAGCACTGCCGATGCTCGCCGCACCAGCAGCGCCGAGACACGATTCCACTCCTGCGGCTGGCGCAGGTAGATCTTTTTGCGGCCAATGTTCCCTATTCGTAACACGTGTTACGAATCCGCAACGTTAAGCGCTGAAAACCGCCTGCCATCAAATGCGCTAAGTCTATGTGCCAACAGTAAATACGCAACGATTGCCTGCTCGGCACGCTTGATGCTTTAATTCAGTACATCGGGCCGCTCAAGGGGCGGCTCCAGCGTGCCACGTACCGGGTCTGTTGCCACCTAGGGGTGGCGACACTCCCGATCTGAGAAAGGCAGTTGCCGTATGATGCGCCGCATCCTTTCCGCTGGTTTACCCTCGTACGTCGCCTCCTTCCTGGCTCGCCAGCTGGATGATGTGTCCGTGGTGATGACATTTTCGGGTGACGACACCCTGGCCGAGGTGCAGGCGGGCCGCTCTGGCCTGCTGCTTCTCGACTCGGACGTCCCCGGGCTGCCCGCCGAATCCGTGCTGCGCGCGCTCCGCGAAGACAGCGCATTCGACGCGCTGGGCGTCGTGTACTGCCTTGCCGAGTCGGACAAGGGTACGCAGGAAGCTTCCCGCCAGCGCCTGCTCCGCGAGTATCCGAACATCCGGGTACTCCCGCAGCCGCTCGGTATGGCCGATGTCGCCCGCGTCGCCACACAACTGCTAGATGCACGCGTGACGCGCGATCTGCGCGTCATCGAAGGCGGCCCCCAGCCGTTGGGCGCTCCGATACACTCCGTACCCGCCTTTCCTCTTCGCCGCGCATCCTAGTCGCCGCAGTCGGGCCCATCTGGAGTAATCTCCGGAAGGCGGGGGCTTCGCCAAACCCCCGCCTTCCGGCGGCACAAACCCTCAGAGCCCCCCACTCCGCCCTGCTCCCGCCATCGGAACGCGAGACCGCCGCGTCCGGCGTTTCACGCTTGTGCAAGTCTGCGTTGCACTGTCGTAATGCGTGTTATAGCCGGAGGTTTCGGCTCCAAGATGTCCCGGTCACCCAACAACGGAGCTGCCGGCGCGATGGCCGGCTGCACAACACAGACGAATTGGGAAAGTTCCTGCCACGCGATGCCTACCTGACCTGCGGTTGTCTCGGCTATGGCAGGCAACTCTGCCCGCGCGGCCCGTGGAGCATGCGGACCTAATGCGGCATAGACCAGTTGCTTCTCGAAGTCAGCCAGCTACGTAGTCAGGCCCCTTGGCGCAGTCGTTCAGGTACATGAGTTCCGGAGAGGCTTTACTGGTTCACTAATCGCCGGCCAGTGCAGGCGTGCACTGTGCGCATATGGTATCCGTTGTGATGAGCAGATTCCGTCTGCAACAGAGATGATAGGCAACATGGGGCGTGATCTGGCGCCCCGCCCCGCGCCTGCATACGTTACAAGATTTCTCTGGGGCCTCTTGCCCGGCAGTACCGCATCCGTTCTGACGCAATCTAGGTAGTTGGCCCAATTTTCCTGCTTGGATGGCGTCAGTATCCTGCACCGGCCGGGCAGACGAGAGATAAACGATACGCAGACGATGGGTCTTGCTAGGTTGGGATAGCTGCATCGGTAGTGATCCTGAAGCGGCAATTCACGGATAAATCACGGTCAACTCACGCCACTGGAATATCATGGTGGCGTACTGGATCACCTGAAGCGCGGGATCGGAACACACAGTGCCACAAAACGGCCTTAACCTCCTGATCGTTGACGACGACGTCTTATATGGGCGCCTGCTCAAGGCCAATCTGGACCGCCCGGGCCGTCTGCGTGTGGAGGTCGTGCAAAGTGCAGAGCAGGCGCTCGACTACCTGGCGGTGAATCTTGTGCAAGCCGTTCTCACCGACCTGACCATGCCGGGTATGGGAGGGATCGAGCTGGTGCGGCGTATTCGCGAAACTGACCGCTCCCTCCCCGTGCTCATCATGACTGCTGATGGCACGATCGAGCGTGCCGTCGAGGGTATTCGGGCGGGCGCCAACGAGTTTCTTCCCAAGCCACTCAACATCACCGCTCTGGTCGCGCTGATGGAACGCGCGGTCGAAGAGCGGCCACTTCGCGAGGAAATCGCCGCGAAACAGGAGCAGCGGGCCGTTTCGGGCGGGAACATTCTCTTGGGGACCAATCCCAAGCTGGATGCCATCCGCCAGTTTGCGTTGCAGCTCGCGACGGCGCCCGATGCGCGCGTGTTGATCACTGGAGAGTCAGGTACCGGAAAAAGCCTTCTCGCGCGGGCGATTCATGATTTGTCAGGGGTAAGTGGTAGATTTGTGGAGGTGAACTGCGCGGCACTGCCGCCGCAGCTCCTTGAGTCCGAGCTGTTCGGGCACGAGAAGGGAGCGTTCACGGACGCAAAGAACCTCAAGCGCGGCTTGATTGAGTGTGCCGAGGCCGGCACGCTGCTCCTGGACGAGATCGGCACGATGTCGCTCGAGCTGCAGGCGAAGCTGCTCCTTTTTCTTGAAACGCGGGAGATACGCCGGGTTGGCGGGACGCAGCCCATTCGCATCCGTACACGGGTGATCGCCGCCACCAATGAGGATCTGCGCCGGCGTGTGCGGGAGCGCGAGTTCCGGCAGGACTTGCTGTACCGGCTCGACGTAGCCTCAGTCGAGATGCCGCCGCTGCGCGAGATGCCGGAGGTGATCCCTGACCTGGCGAAGCGCTTTGCGCGCGAGATCGCGGCTGATCTCCACCGGCCGGCGCCGCAGCTGGCGCCGGAGTCGTTCGAAGAGTTGTCGCGCTATCCATGGCCGGGAAACGTTCGCGAGCTGCGCAACGCCGTGGAGAGGGCTCTGATCTTCGCCGGTAGCGGGCCCCTGCGTGTGCTTCCACCCAAGTACGATCCTGAAACACAGCCTGGTGCACCCGGAGTCGCGCTGGAATACGGATTGACCCTGGAGGAGGTGGAGCGGCGCTACCTGGGTGCCGTGCTGAGCCAAAACTCCCGTGATTTGGGCGAGATCGCGGCGGATCTGGGGATCTCCCGAAAAACTCTGTGGGAGAAACGCCGTCGCTACGCCCTCTAATAATGAGGATGGCAAAACCGGCCAGCCGCTGGCATGAACTTGATCCGCAGCTGTATTTGCCTATGAGCCGAATACGGGCAGGACTGCAAGCCCTCCCCGTCGGGGCGTTGCTCGACCGTGCCAGGACCCACCCCCACTACCCGCATCTGGTCAACCTCGGCCTCATCGGGGCGATCGTGGCGGCTGATTGGATCACGCCAGCGGGGATCGCGGTTGGAATTCTCCTGATCGTCCCGATCATCCTGTCAGCGATGCAAGACGACAGACCTATCGCGATCGGACTCACAGCTGTTGTCGCTGCGGCGGGCTACGTGGTCGCGGCCATCTACGGCATCGGTGCGGAGGTGCCCATGCCGTTCTGGCTATCCAACCGCATCATGGTAGTGCTGGGAATCGTGGTGACTACGGCAGTTGCATTGCTTGTTCAGCGCACCCGTGTACAGGCACTCCAGGGCCGTGATTCGGCACTGGCGGAGAAGGACCTGAACCGCCTGTTGATGTCGCTGCTCGCCCACGATTTGCGCTCGCCTCTGACGGTAGCCAGTCAGGGCTTCAAGTACGTCGAGGACGCACTTGCTGACGGCCGTCCCATCGACAAATTGCTCCTTGGGGACGTGCGCGCGCGCCTGCGCCGGAGTCTGCGAGCGATCGACATCGTCCTGTCGCTCGCGCGCGCGGAGCTGCCCCGCGAAAGCACCACGCCTACTGGCCATTCCCAGCATCCCGTCCGAATCGACCACGAGTTGCGGGCGGAGATCGAGTCGTTTGAGGATGAGGCGGCGGCACGCGGAAAGGTGCTTCAAACCGATCTCGCCGCGGTCGAAGGCCAGCCACGCCTGGTGGATAGTCTCGTCCTCCGGCAGGTGATCGCCATCCTCACGGATAATGCCGTGCGCCATGCGGTTCCCGGGCCGGTCCGGGTTTCCGCGGAGTTGATGGCGCGCAGTCTTGTCGTACGGGTAGAGGATTCCGGTCCAGGCCTTTCCGCGCACCGCGCCCAAGGTAGCACGTCTAGCAGTGGAATGGGCCTCGGCCTCGAGCTGTGCCGCACCCTGGTTACGCGCGCGGGTGGCACACTGGACGTGGAGCAAGACGGTCCCGATGGAACCTGTTTCCGGCTGCAGCTTCCCGCCCGGATTCCACAGCAGAGCGAAGCTGCAGCCGGACCCGCGCCCGTCCTCGGAGCCAGGGCGGGTCGCCCCCCGGTGGCTTCCTACTAAGCTCACCGCGCCTTCACTTCTGGCGAAGCTTGGCTTCGCTTTCCGACACATGTTTACGGCCCACTCACCACGAGGGTCTAGATCTTGCCCATTGGATCGGGCTGGTATTTCCCACACTACAGCTGGCGAGGCGTCCGTGGCGGAACGCGAAACCATCCTTGTGGTTGACGACAACTTTGACAACGTAGAGATTCTGCGGATGTTTCTAGAGGCGCAGGGATTCACGGTCGTCGAGGCGCAGGATGGGCAAACTGCGCTCGCAAAGCTGGATGAAACCAGGCCTGACCTCGTGCTGCTCGACGTCATGATGCCGGGCATGGACGGGTGGCAGGTATGCCGCACCATCAAGAACCACCCTACACTGGCGGATACACGCGTGGTGATGGTGACGGCAAAGGGCGCATTCGAGGACAAGTTTGAGGGTATGCGATCCGGAGCCGATGACTACGTGGTCAAGCCGGTTGACCTGAAGGAGCTGAAGACAAAGGTGGAGCGAAACCTGGCGGCGAGGGGAAAGAAGGGGTGAAAATCCTTGCCCAGGCCGCGGCGGGCGCCGCGGCCGAGGGGCTTGCTGCCGCAGCTTTGCAGCTGGGCGCCGAGCTGATAACAGTGGAGCCGGGCAAGAACGGGAGCGAGTCGCCCTTGTATGGTGGGTTGCGTTCGCACCCGGATTTGGTGTTCGTCCCTGCCGGGCCCCTGGCGGATCTGCAGGAGCTGCGTACCGCTACGCGAGCGCGAGGAGCCGCGCTCGCGGTGGCCTGCGCCACTCCCGAAGAGGCCCTGCGGGCTGCCGCCGCCGGTGCGGATGAGTGGACGTTGCCATCCACGACTCCCGCCGAACTGGCGGCACGGTTAGAGAGCGCCATGGAGCGCTCTCGTCGCTCCAGCCTACCACAAGCTGCCGCTGAAGTCGCCGAGCACCTCCAGTACGAGGAACTGCTGTACGATCGGTTTACCGGCTTTCCCACGCTTCCGCTCATGCTGGAGCGGGCGCGTGAAATGCTGGAGCGTAGCGGCCGGTTGACTCTCCTGTACATCGAGTTCGTCCGCTACTCCAAGCTGGAGGAGATTTACGGCTGGCAAAAGCTGGACGAGGTGCTCCAGTCCACTGCGGCGGCTGTCCGCGATTTTTACGACCAGCAGCGTGACGCCCAGGAAAGCCTGCTGATGGTTTCCCACGCGGGCGATGACGACTTCATCTTCTTCACCGACCTGCCCGAGCCGGTGGACCAGGCCGAGCGCCGGATCAACGAACTTGCGGAAGCGCTGCAAACGTACATCCGGGAGCGCCTGGAGCAGGATCACGGCGCGGATATCGCAAGCCTGTTCGATATTTACATCGGCTCCACCACCATCTTCCGCAACCCCAAGATCCGCACCGAGCGGATGATCTACCGTGGTATTCGCGAAGCGGCCCAGGCGGCGCGCAGCGTGGAGCACCGAGAACGCAGCCGGAAGGTGGCGGACCTGAAGGAAACGCTCCGGCAGGGTGCCGTGTACGTGGAGTACCACCCCATCGTGATCACCGCCACCAAAGAGATCTACGGGTACGAGGCCCTGGCGCGCGGCTCACACCGGGCGATGCGCTCTCCCCAGATCTTGTTCGGGGTAGCGGAAGAGGCGAACCTGATCTGGGAGCTGTCACGCCTGTGCAGGCAGCGAGCCGTGGAAGGGATGGAAACGCACCTTCAGGCGCACCAATTGCTGTTCATCAACATCGATCCCCACGACTTTCGCGACCCGGCCTTTCGCTCCATGAAGGCCGAGGATTTGGGCATCGAGCACCCGGAGCGGATCGTGCTGGAGATTACGGAGCGCACTGCCATCACCGATTATCCCGCCTTTCAGGTTTATCTCAAGGAGTTCCGCGATCAGGGGTTCCGGTTCGCGGTGGACGACGCGGGTTCGGGGTATGCGGGACTGGGGAGCATTGCCAACCTGCAGCCCGACTTCATCAAGCTGGACATCTCGCTGATCTCCGACATCGACACCAACTTCATGAAGCAAAACCTGGTGGAAACCATGGTCAGCTTCGCCAACGAGCACGACATCAAGGTGATCGCCGAGGGTGTGGAGCGGGAGGACGAGTACGAGACGGTAAAGGGGCTGGGTGTGCACCTGACGCAGGGCTTTCTTTTTCACAAGCCGGCACGCGCCGGGCAGGGACCCCGTTGACCGAGCCACACGTCGCCACGCTGAGCTGGACGGGCGTGGAGCGGCGGCGTGGGCGCGGTGCAGGCCAGGACGTCGAAAAAGCCAAGGAGCTGGCCGGGATCCTCACCGGCCGCAGCGGGGAGCGCCATGTGGTCGCCATCCAGGATTTCCCGGACCCGGATGCGATTTCGTCGGGGCTGGCGTACCGCGAGATCGCGCGGCAGTTCGGGGTCGAGGTGGACATCATGTACGACGGGCAAATCAGCCACCCGGAAAATCTGGCGCTGGTGAATCTGCTCAATCTTCACCTGATCCAGTTCACCGAAGGAATGCAGCTGAACCGGTATCACGCGGCTGTGTTCGTCGACAACCAGGGAACTACCACACACCTGGCGCCTCGTCTCCGCGAAGCGGGCGTGGCCACGCTGGCGGTGATCGACCACCACGATACCCAGGAGCTCCTCGACCCGCTCTTCCGCGACATCCGGCCGGTTGCTGCGGCGGCGACCCTATTCGCGGGATACTTCCAGAGTGGCCAGTTTGTGGAGATGAACGCGGCTAATCCGCGTCATGTGCAGATGGCAACCGCACTGATGCACGGCATCCACAGCGAAACCGACGGCTTTGTTTACGCCGCGGAGCCGGAGTACCGTGCCGCCGCCTACCTGAGCCACTTCGTGGACGGAGAGCTGCTGGAGCGGGTACTTTGCGTTGAAAAGTCGCATGGGACCATGGCTGCGATTCAGGGCGCTCTCGGTGCGCGCACGCTGCATGGCGGATTGTCGATCGCGGGTGCGGGATACGTTCGCTGGGCAGACCGCGACGCCATTCCCCAGGCCGCCGACTTCCTGCTCACCGAGGAGGACGTCCATACGGTGGTGATCTACGGAATTCTGACGGGCGAAGACGGGCGCGAGGTGGTTTCCGGAAGTCTCCGCACCAACAAAGCGACGTTGGGTGTGGACGCCTTTCTGAAGGAAGCCCTGGGTACCGACGTTCAGGGGCGCCCGTATGGCGGCGGACGCAGCCGGGCCGGCGGCTTCGAGATCCCGATCAGATTTCTGGCGGGCGGTGAGGAAGACCCGGACACGCGCAGCATGAAGTGGAAGCTTTATGACCGCCAGATCCGCCGCAAGCTGCTCGAAGCGGCGGGGTTGGCAGGCGACACCGCTGTGGCCGAGCCGAGTCCCTTTTCGCCCCTGCCCACCGAAGCCCCGTAGCTTCTACTGGATAAGGCGCGCCCGCCACTCGCAGGCGCTCCCCCCGCGTGCCTCGCACTCCGGGTGCTCGACGTACCAATCTTGATGGGTGAAGTGCTGCAGCATCTCCGTTAGCACCCCTCCATAGAAGGTGCACGCCGCCCCACGCGGGTCGGCCTGTGCGCTGAGCGATCCCTCGACCCGCACGGCCGGTGGGCGTGCCGCGATCCGGAAAGATCTGGTCCCGAAGAGTTCCGCGAAGACACTGCGGCTCGCCCAGCGTGCAGCATAAAGTGCGAGCGTAGACGGAAGCAAGCGGGCCAGGCGGCGTGCTGTCCGTGAGCGTGCCTCCCAGGCCAGCACCGCCTGCCGACGGCCTGCTTCCCGGAAGATGCGAATCGCATCCGGCCGTCGGATGACGAGCCGGATCAAGCTTTCTACATCGTCCAGGGTTTGTGGACGGCGCTGCCGAACCTCTTCCCGCAAGCGGTGGATCTGCATCAGCACTACGTCGCTGAGTCCGAGGCGCCGGGGCATGCTGATGGTCAGGTCCTCGTCCTCGAGAACCTCGGCGGGATGGTCCATGTCACGCATGGTCTCAAGCAGCAGCAACGGAAAGGTCGGCGTGATCGTGGCCATCAGCGCAAAGGTTTGCGGATCGGGTGAGTCGCGGGTATTGTTTGCAGGACTGGGGCCACTTGAACGGGGAGCCGAAGCTTGGAAGCCAACTGCGTGTTTTGCCGTATAATCGGTGGGGATGAGATGGTCAGCATCATTCACGAGGACGAGGAGGTGATCGCCTTTCTTGACGTGCAGCCACTCTTTTCCGGTCATGTGTTGGTCGCCCCCAAAGCGCACTACAAGAACTTGTTCTACGTTCCGGAAGAGCTGGCCGCGCGTACTTTCGCAACCACGCGACGTATTCTTCCAGGTTTGCGCCAGGCAACCGGGTGCCATGCGGTCAACCTGTTCAGCCCCAACGGCACCGCCGGGGGACAGGACGTGTTCCACTTCCATCTGCACCTGATCCCCGTCCCGGAGGGGCAGCCCTTTCCGCTCCAGCTCCCCGATCCCGGCGCGCCTGTCCCTTCGCGCTCCGAGCTGGATGTAATGGCGACACGCATCGGGCAGGCGATCCGGCAGGAAGCAGAGCGGTGAAACGCTTCGCCGCATACGACCCGCCGGAGTACCTGCAGTGGGCTGCGGATGCGGAGCTGCTGGACCAGTTTCGGCGGCGGATCGACGCCGCCCCGGAGCGGACCCGCGTGATTCGGGAGCTGGACGAGCGTGCGTTGCTCTCCCTGTATGCGGGGCTGGTGCGCAATCGGCTCCACGACATGGCGCTGAAGCGATGGGTGAAGAACGGCGTGATTTCCAAGGCCTGGCTTGGTACGGGTGAGGAGGCAGCAACCATTGGTGCCGTGCACGCGCTGCGCCGCTCGGGGCCGGAGCACGACGTCGTGGCCCCCATGATTCGGAATGCCGGTGCCTGCCACGAGATGGGAATCCCGCTCGCCACGATGCTCGCTGGCTATCTGGGTAGCTCGGCCAGCCCGAACGGCGGTCGAGACGGTCACATCGGGGATTTGCCTCGCGGCGTGGTCGCCCCCATCTCGCATGTAGGTGACATGGTGCCGGTGATCGCCGGCATCGCCCTCGCATTCAAGCAGCGCCGCGAGGATCGGGTGGCGCTTACCTGGGTGGGGGATGGCTCCACCAAGACGGCCGCGTTCCACGAAGGAATCAACTTCGCCGGCGTGCAGCGCTGTCCGGCCATCTTCATCATCCAGAACAATCAGGTCGCTCTGGGCACGCGTCTGGACCAGCATGCCGCGGGTGGGTTCGAGCACTGGCCCCGGATGTATGGGGTGGCCGACGGCAACTTCGACGGAAACCACGTGCTGGACGCGTTCGCAGCCACGCGCCTGGCGGTGGACCGGGCGCGGGCAGGCGAGGGGGTGAGCCTGCTGGTCGCGGAAACCTTCCGTATGGGTGGCCACGCCACTCACGACGAACGCGAAGCGCGCGTGACGTTTGATGCCGGCCTGTTCGCTGCCTGGGGGAAGCGCGATCCGATCGGGATGTACGAGGCCTGGTTGGAGACTGAAGGGATTCCTCGTGACCGGCTGACGGAGATCGAGGCAGAGGTTGCGGCGGAGATCGACCAGGCGGTAGAGGAAGCGCTGGCGAGCCGGGCGGACCTGCCGGCGCCGGAATCGGTGACGGTAGGAGTTTACGGGAGCTAGCTGGCCGGGGAGAGCAGCTCCAGCGCGGCGGCCACCACCGGCTCCGCCCCAAGCGCGGGCAGTGCGCAAGGTGCCCTGGTACGCTCGTCGCAACGTGCGCACTCCCCCGTAGGCATGGTGACCACCCGGCTGCGTACGCCCAGCGGCCCCCAGCGCCGGGGGTGCACCGCCGGGTAGCGGCAAAATACCGCTACTACCGGAGTTCCCGCCGCCGCCGCCAGGTGCATCGGGCCGGTGCTCCCGCCGATGAAAAGGGAACATTCCCGGAGCAGGGCGATGAGGCCCCGCAGATCGGAATGGCCGGCCAGGTTCGCCACTCCATCGACACCCTCAAACACCGGAGCCAGGGCAGGCGCCTCCTTGGCGGAGCCGGTCACCACCACCGGGTGCCCTTGGGCTGCAAGCCGGGTGGCGATTTCCCGGTACGTGTCGAGCGGCAGATTCGGGGCGGAGCCGGCGCTCAGTGGGTGCACCGCCACGGGGGGGCGTGTGATGCCCGCCGCACGCAGGATCGCGCAGGAAGCACTGGCCTCCGCCTCAGAAACGAAAACCTCGGGCTGGAACTCCCCCGCAGGGATTTCGAACCCCATCGCCCGCGCGAGATCGAGCGCGTAATCGGACTCGTGGCGACCGTCACGTGTGCGGTGGTGCGGCACACTCCGGAATCCCCAGAGCGTGTTGGCAGGGCGCCAGGTGGAGGCGATCCGGACCGGAACGCGCCCGAGCCGGACCATGGAGACCCACCGGGTACGCGCCATCACCACCAGCGCGGTGTGGAACCCTCCCTGCCGGATCCGCCGCACCTGCCGCCAGAACGCATCTCGCCCGCGGTCCGCACCTTCCGGATCGTCGGTCCACACGGCATCCACGAACGGGCTGTGCTCCAGCACCGGGGCCGCGTACGGCGTCACCAGTGTGGTGATATGCGCATCCGCGATGTGTGTCTTGAGAGCACGCAGGAGTGGCGTCGCGGTGACCAGGTCACCCACTCGGTCAACCCGCACCACCAGGATCCGCCTCGGCATCAGCTCGGGTCCGCGTCCTCCCACTTGAGGTAATCGAAGCCGGTGCGGCAGCGATCGCACCAGTATTGAGCCACCGATAGCTGGCCTCCGAACGGGCTCAGCAGCCGGGTGTCGTGCTCCTGGCAGAATGGGCAGGGTACACCATCGGGGAGGGTTCCCGGATCGTGGAGCATGGCCATCAATCCATCAGCAGGGCTCGATTCTTGTCCCCGCGGGCGCGCGACGCGGTCTCCTCGCCAAGCGAGCCGCCGGAGCGCCGGGTCGGCTCGTCCCACCCGGTCCACTCCAGCTGCCGGTTGATCCCCAGCTCGCCCGCCAGCCCGGTTTCGTCGAGAACGGGCCCGACCCGAGCAAGGAGGCGCGCGCGCAGCGCCGCCGGCTTCTCGCGGACAATCGCTTCCTCCACCAGACGGCGAGTGGTGGGGGCATCATCGCGCCCGAGCCAGTGTAGCGCCTCCGGCAAGCAGCGGCCGAGTGCCGCCGCCAGGTCAGGGCGCAGTTCGGGAACGGCAGCGATACGGCGTGCCCACCCGGCGGCGTACTGGAAGTGGAAGCGCTCCTCATCCAGCATCTTCTGCACGCGATTGTGCACGGGCGCATACCGGCTTTCCAGCAGCGCGCCGTACTGGACGGTGAGCGCGGTATCCAGCAGCAGCCCCGCGGCGATCATGCCGCTCCACGACTCGAAGCGCCGGTCGAGCGCCGGCATACTTCGGTACTCGGTGCCCGGGCGCTCGTGCTCCAGCGCCTTGGGATCTTCACCCAGGTCCGCCAGCAGCGCATAGGTGAGGCGGGCATGTCCCCACTCGTCCTGAGCCATCGACGAGGCCGCGATGGCGGCTTCCAGCGTGGGCGCCCCAAGCATCCGGTCGCTGTAGCGCAGCCCCAGCACACGCTTGCTGTCGGCGAGCGTGAGGATGAGGTCGCGCAGCGGCGTGCGCAGATCCGGTGGTAGTTGACTCGCGTTTTCGATCGCCGGGGCAGTGAAAGTGGTGCTCACCGGGCCTCCTTCACGGCGACGTCACCGCCCCCGTAGCTGCCCGTTCCGGCCATGCGGACGATGCGCTCCGCACCAGCTTTCGCAGATGCCGCAGTCACGAACTGGCTTTCCTCCGGATCGACCGGGATGATGGCCGAGCGTGGGATCGTCCGGCGCGGACGCGGCGGGGTATCGCCGCCGGATCGTGCGCACCAGCTGCTCGGCCGAAGGGTCGGCGTGCGCCACCGCCACCGCGTTGAGGCGGCCCACCTCGAGCAGGTCGA
>JAUJOM010000048.1:0-20641 GCA_030447645.1 Longimicrobiaceae bacterium
GGAACTTACCCATCTGCACCGCGGCTTCCAGATCCCGGTGGTGGCCGCGATGATCCGCACCCACACTGCACGGCGGTGTCGCCCACCCGGCGAAATTCGCCTGACTCCAGCACCCGCAGGAGCTTCGGCTGCAGGGCAAGCGGCAGCTCGGCGATCTCATCCAGGAACAGGGTGCCGCCGTGGGCCGTTTCGAAGAGGCCGGGCTTGTCGTGGGCCGCGCCGGTGAACGCCCCTGTGTCCAAAGATCTCGGACTCGATCAGGTGATCCGGGATCGCGCGCAGTTCAAGGGCACGAAGGACCTCTGCCGCTGGCACGGTGCACCGCACGCGGCACCACGTCCTTGCCGGTGCCGGTTTCGCCGCGGATGAGCAACGGGGGCGGGGAAGCCGCAACACGGCCGATCCGCTTGAAGAGACGGAGCATGGGACGGCTCACACCAATCACGCCTTCCAGATGCTTGCCGAGCTCCCGGCGGGCCTGCACCTGCTCACGTCGTGCTCGCGTTTGGTCGAGTACGCGGTGAACCGTGTCGGCAGCGGTTGCGTGCGAATGGGCTTGGCCAGGTAGTCGCCGCGCCCGCGCGGGTCAGGCTCCACCGCCTGCTCGACAGAGCCGAACGCGGTCATCGCGATCACCGGAATTTCGGGAAAGGTGGCGCGGATCTGCGCCAGCAGTGCGTCCCCCCTCGTCCCCGGCATGTCCACGTCCGTCATCACCAGGTCCACCGGCCTGCTTTGCAGTGCCTCCAGTGCATGGTACACGTCGGGGGAGCGGGAAACGTCGTACTCGTACACGGCAAGCACCCTCCGCGAGTGCACGGCGGTGAATCATCGTCCTCGACCAGGAGAATCCTTTCTCGCGCTGAGTCGCTGGTCATGCCGCCTCCTCGGTTCGCGAGGGCCGTTCACCGGCAGCACCACCGTCGCCCGCACACCCCCGTTCTCCCGGGTCCAGGAGCAGCGTGCCGCCGTGCTCCTCCACGATACCACGGCTGATGGCCAGCCCGAGGCCGGTGCCCTGCTCGATCTCCTTGGTGGTGAAGAAGGGATCGAAGACCTGCTCGCGGGGATCGGCGGGAATTCCGGGACCGGTATCCTCCACGATCATCTGACCTGTTCCGCGTCCTGTTCCACTCGCAGCGAGAGCCGCCGGGCTCCCGGATGCTCGAAAGAGCGGACCGCGCAGAGCAGCAGATTGGAAGAGGGCATGCCGGAGCAGGGTGGCCTGGCCTGCGGATGAGCAGCGGCCAATCAGGCGAAGCAACCCGCAGCTCCACGCCGGCCGCCTGGATGGGCCCTGGATGTCGCCTGCCGCCCTCCGCACCACCTGAGTGAGGTCCTAGCGACTCGGCTCAACCCCGTGACGTCGTGCGACGTGAAGCAGGCCGCGCACCAGCCCGGCGATCCGCTCTACGTCGTCCGCGATCTCTTCCGCTTGCCGCCGTAGGGAGCGGGGGCGCTGTCGGTGCCGCGGCGATCGTTTCTGCCCGCATGCCGATCACGCTCAGCGGGGAGCCCAGCTCGTGGGCCAGGCCGCCGGAAAGTCTCCCGATCACCGCGAACTTTTCCGCCCGGCGCAGGCGCTGCTCCAGCGCCACGCGCTTCCTCGGTTTCCCGCAGGAGATTTTGCTGCTCCTCGATCTGCGCCGTCATGCTGTTGAACGCGGAGGCGAGGTCGGCAAGTTCCCCGGCTGACCCGTGGACCCGGACGGGTGAGCGGCGGTTCGAATTCCCGAGCGACTGGACGCCGCGCATGATCTCGGCGAGCGGTCTGGACAAGCTCCACTGGAGGACGATCAGGATGGCGAGCGCCGCGGCCGCGGTGAGCGTGAGGGTCAGCAGGAGGTGACGTCGGCGCGATGCCGCGATCTCGCGCTCCATCAACGTGGCGCGTCGCGCGAGCAGGAGCGTGGACGCGGGGGCGCGCACCGGCAGCACCACCCAGCGGATGCGCGTCGCACTCCGCCCAGCCGCGGGGGGGCGCGTCGGGGACGCAAGCAAGGTCAAGGTTCTCCACCGCCCCGGCAAGCCGGTTCCCTGCCGGTCCGACACTATGACCATAAAGGTTTCCGGATCCTCCACCGCGCTTTGCAGCACCTCGTTCAGGTCCCGGAAGCGCCGGTCCTGCAGCGCATTGTTGGTGACGATCTGGAGTGCACGGGCCAACGTTTCCGTTTCGCGGACGAGCGCATCTCCGAGCAGCGGGGAGTGCCTCTGGCGCTGGCGCTGCGTCAGACCAGCGTGTAGAGGGCCATGCACGGCAGCGGTACGTGGCTGGTGGGGTTGTCCTCCGTTCCGGGAAGCTGTTGCCCGGGAGGAGCTGTGGGGGCCCACGTCGAAACCAGCCTGGCCGAGGAACTCATCCGGGGAGCGGCGCCGGAGGCGATCCTCCGAAGACCGGAGGGGTGAACTCGCCGAGGTACTGGACAACCTCGTACCGCATTGCGGCGATCTTTTCGGGATGGAAGAAGAGTATCTCATCGTACGCGGTGCCCGCGAGCACAACTCACCACAGAACATCGACGTCCAGATCCCGATGGAAGAAGAGACGTCGTACGTGGTGCCCGCGGTCATCACGAGGGTTATCCGGCAGCGGTCAAGTCCTCGCGCTCGCCTTCGATACCATCTATGCCGAGGGGCAGCGGCGCTACGTGGAGTCGCTGTCGCGTACGCGCGGCAGTTTCTCGGGATGATGGAAAAGCCGGATGTAGACGCCATTGAGGGGTTGTCTCCGGCGATCTCCATCGAGCAAAAGACCGCCGGGCGCAATCCGCGCTTCACAGTGGGCACGGTTACCGAGGTTTACGATTACCTGCGGCTCCTGTGCGCACGGGTGGGAACGCCGCATTGCCCCAAGTGCGAGCGTAGTGCGCGGCGGCAGAGCGCCAGCCAGATCGTGGACCAGGTGCTCGCGCTGCCGGAAGGCACGCGGATCGAGGTGCTCGCCTCCCTGGTGCGGGGGCGCAAGGGGGAGTTCCGGGAGCTGTTCGAGGAGATGGTCCGCAAGGGGTTCGTGCGGGGGCGGGTGGATGGCGAGCTGATCCGAGCTGCAGAACTCCGCCCAAGCGCCGCCAGAATCACGACATCGCGGTGGTGGTGGATCGGCTCGTGGTTCGGGGCGACGACCGGGCGCGGCTTGCCGACTCCATCGAGACCGCGCTGCGCCCTCACGGAGGGGGTGGTCGAGGTGGACGTGCAGGGTGAGGACGAACCCGTGCCGCAGCTGTTCAGCGAGCATTACGCCTGCCCGAATTGCGGCATCAGCATTCCGGAGCTGGAGCCGCGCCAATTCTCGTTCAATTCGCCGTACGGGGCGTGTCCCGAGTGCGGTGGGCCTCGGCACGCGTCGGAGCCGAACGCGGAGCTGGTGCTCGGCGATCCATCCATCTCCATTCTGGAGGGGGTGGTGCTCCCCGGGGTGTTCCGCGCGGGCACCTGCGCAGCGTGATCCTGCAGGGGTTGGCCGATGCGCTTGGCTTCGATCTACATCCCCTGGCGGGACCTCCCGGACGAGGTGCGCCAGGTCCTCATGCACGGCGCACCCAAGGGGAAGCTGAAGTGGGCGGGTATCCTGCGCGACGTAGCGCAGCGGCACAAGGCAAGTAGCAGCGACTCCGTCCGCGATGGGCTGGAGGAGTTCATGTCGGTGCTGCCCTGCAACGCCTGTGGTGGAGCGCGCTTGAAGCTGAAAAGCCTGGCGGTGACGATCGCCGGACGCTCGCTGGGTGACGCGTTGCCATGCCGGTGGACGATGCGATGCGCTTCTTCGAGCGCATGCTCGATCAGCCCGGCATGCCCGTAGACATCGCGGGACCGATCCTCAAAGAGGTGACGGAGCGGTTGCGCTTCCTGCTCAACGTCGGCCTGCAGTACCTCACCCTGGGACGTTCCGCGGAAACCCTTTCCGGTGGTGAAGCGCAGCGCATTCGCCTCGCCCGCAGATCGCCCACGGCTGGTGGGGTGCTGTACATTCTCGACGAGCCCTCCATCGGTCTGCACCAGCGGGACAACGTGCAGCTGCTCGACACCCTGCGACAGCTTCGGGACCTGGGGAACACGGTGCTGGTGGTGGAGCACGACGAGGACACCATTCGCGCCGCGGACCATGTGATCGACCTGGGACCCAGGGCAGGGCGGCACGGTGGGCACGTCGTCGCCGAGGGGACGCTGGAGGATGTACTCGCCGCCCCGGAGTCACTCACCGGCGCGTACCTGCGCGGGGAGCGGGAAATCCCGTCCCGAGCGGCGCCGTGCACCCTGCCCGGGCCGCGAGCTGGTGATCCACGGCGGGCGCGGGAGCACAACCTGCGCAACCTGGACGTACGCATCCCGCTCGGCTGCTTTGTGGCGGTGACGGGCGTTTCCGGCGTTCGGGAAGTCCACGCTGGTCAACGACATCCTGTGGACTGCCCTCGCGCGGCACTTTTACCGCGCCAAGGCGGTTCCGGGGTTGCACGACCGCTTCAGCGGACTGGATCTGGTGGACAAGGTGGTGGACATCGACCAATCCCCCATCGGCCGCACGCCGCGCTCCAACCCGGCCACCTATACGGGGCTGTTCTCGGTCATCCGGGACCTTTTCGCGGAGCTTCCGGAAAGCAAGATGCGCGGCTACCTGCCCGGGCGCTTTTCCTTCAACGTCAAGGGGGGCGCTGCGAGTCGTGCCAGGGTGACGGCCTGGTCAAGATCGAAATGCACTTTCTTCCGGATGTGTACGTTCCCTGCGAGGTGTGCCGGGGGCGGCGATACACCGGGAAACGCTGGAGGTGTTTACAAGGGGCACACCATCGCCGACGTGCTGGAGCTCTCGGTTGACGAAGCACTGGAATTGTTCGAGGCTGTGCCGCGCTTGAAGCGGCACCTCAAAACACTCTCCAACGTGGGGCTCGGCTACATCCATCTGGGGCAGTCGGCCACGACACTCTCCGGGGGCGAAGCTCAGCGGGTGAAACTCGCCACCGAGCTGTCCCGTATCGCTACAGGGCAGACGATCTACATCCTGGACGAGCCGACCACAGGGCTGCACTTCGAGGATGTGCGCATGCTCCTCGACGTACTTCACCGGCTGGTGGAGCGAGGCAACACGGTGCTGGTGATCGAGCACAACCTTGACGTGATCAAAACGGCTGACTGGGTACTGGATCTGGGTCCCGAGGGCGGGCCGGCGGGAGGAGAACTGGTCGCGGCGGGGACGCCGGAGCAGGTCGCGGAAAATCCCCGCAGCCATACAGGCCGGTTTCTTGCCGCCATATTCGAGAATGCGGGTGCCGGCTCCCAGCTTTCCGCTGTTGGCTGATCGCCGAACGCCAAACCAAATGGTATCACTCTTCGACATCCTGGGCCCCACCATGGTGGGTCCCTCTTCCTCCCACACGGCAGGGGCGTGCCGCCTCGGCCTGATGGCGCGCGGTGATTCTTGGTAGCGCGCCGGAGCGGGCCCGCATCCAGCTGCACGGCTCCTTTGCCGCCACGGGGCGAAGGGCACGCCGACTCAGCGGGCCCTGGTGGGGGGCTCGCCGGCATCGCGCCGGACGACATGCGGCTTCGCGACGCGTACGAGGAAGCTAAGAGCGCCGGCATCGAGTGGAGCTTCGAGGAGGTGGACCTGGGGAAGAGGCGCACCCGAACACGACCATCTTTCAGGTGGAGGCGGGTGCCGAATCGGTGAGCCTGCGCGGCGCATCGCTGGGGGCGGACGGGTGGAGGTGTCGGAGGTGGACGGCTTTGCCGTGAGGCTGGGAGGAATTATCATACACTGGTTCTCCAGGCGCACGACGAGCCGGGTACCATCGCGGCGGTCGCCACCATCCTTGCCGGGCACCGGGTGAACCTGGCCACCATGCGGGTGGATCGGACCGCGCCACAAGGACGCACTGATGACCATCGAGGCGGATGAGGCCGTCCCGGACGCGGCGCTGAACGCAATTCGCGGCTTTCCTGGCTGCGCTGGGCGCGGCGGTTGAAAAGATCAGCTGAGAGCACAATCCCATCGCTCGCTTGAATCCCTGCTCCGCGAGGCACGCGAAAGCGGTCGGGACGTGCCGCAGGTCGTGCTGGACACCGAGTCCGCCGAAAGCGGCATCGCTCCGGAGCAGATTCGCGCCCGCATCGGCAGGACGCTGGCCATCATGCGCGCCGCCATCGACGAAGGCCTCAAAGGCGAGGTGCGCTCCGCTTCGGGACTCACGGGTGGACGTGCGCGGAAGCTTGCGGAAAATGGTCCCCGCTTGCTCGGGCCCCGTGTTACCACCACGCTTGCCCGAGCGATCGCCACGCTGGAAGTGAACGCGGCCATGGGGTTGATCGTCGCCGCGCCCACCGCGGGTGCTGCCGGCGTGCTGCCGGCCATCCTGATCTCGATGGACGAGTTCGCCAGAGAAGGCGAAGATCGCCTTGATTGATGCGATGCTGGTGGCGGGTGGCGTGGGCGGCGTGATCGCGCACCGCGCGTCGCTCGCCGGCGCCGAAGGAGGGTGCCAGGCGGAAACCGGCACCGCGGCGGCGATGGGCGCGGCGGCGGTGGCCTGGCTTTCGGGAGGCACGCACGAGCAGATCGAGACCGCGGTGGCCTCACCCTCCAGGGGATGCTGGGGCTGATCTGCGATCCGATCGGCGGCCTGGTGGAGATTCCCTGCATCTACCGCAATGCCAGCGCCGCGATGCAGGCCGTGGCCGGAGCGGAGATGGCGCTCGCCGGGCTGGACTTCCCGGTTACGGCGGACGAGGTGATCGACGTGATGGGCGAGGTGGGTCGGCGCATGCCCTCCGCATACCGCGAAACGGCGATGGGCGGCCTGGCGGCGACCCCATCCGCGCGGCGGCTGGTACAGATTCGGCCTTCATCCAGACCTGCCGGGATCAGCCAATGATGATGACCTTCTTCTGGTTGATGGTCTTGATGATGATGGGATGGTGGATGTTCGGCACCCCACGCGAAGGCCGCCTGCCGCCCCACGTCCAGTCCGAGCTGGCGCGTTTGCGCGACGAGGTGGATCGCCTTTCCGAGCAGGTGAATCGGTTGAGCGAAGAGCAGTCCTACATGACGCGCCTCCTCGCCGAGGGCGACCGGCGCCCGCCACTCCCCAACCCCGAAACGCGCGATGCTGACACGTGAGGACGCGGAAAGCTATCTGCTGCGCATGGAGCTGGACTACGAGCAGGTGGAGGAGGGAATGTGGGTGGTGGGCACCTCGGACGACGAAGCGCGCATCGTCGTCCATTATTCTCCGCCGGTGCTCGTTTTTCGGCCTCAAGGTTCTGGACGTGCCTGGGGACGAGCGCAGCTGCGCGACGCTCTTCCGCCGTCTGCTGGAGATGAACGCGACCGAGCTGGTCCACGGCGCCTACGGGATCGAAGAAGATTCGGTGATCCTGTCCGATACCCTGGAGCTGGAAAATCTGGACTTCAACGAGTTCCAGGCAACCGTGGATTCATTCCAGATGGCGCTCGCTTCGCACCTGGAAGCCATCGCCCCCTTCCGTACCTGCTAAAAAGCCATGGGAATTTTTACCAAGCTCTCCACGCTGATCCGGTCCAACCTGAACGACCTGATTGCCCGGGCCGCCGACCCGGAAAAGATGTTGAATCAGATCATCGACGACATGCGCGGCCAGCTCAGCAGGGCGAAGCAGGAAGTCGCCGTGGCGATTGCCGACGAGCGCAAGTTGAAGTCGCAGGCGGATGATGAAGCCCGGCAGGCGCAGGACTGGGAAAAGCGCGCGATGATCGCGGTGAAGCAGAACCGGGACGATCTGGCGCGTCAGGCTCTCCTGCGCCAACAGGAGCACGCGGAGCGTGCCAGTCGCTGCACGAAACGTGGGAACGACAGGCCTCCGAGACAGAGCGCCTCAAGGATTCGCTCCGGCAGCTGAACTCCAAAATCGAGGAAGCGCGACGCAAGAAAAATCTGCTCATCGCCAAGCAGCAGCGGGCGAAGCGCGCAGCAACGGATTCACGAAACCATGTCGGGGCTTTCGGATAGTTCTGCATTTGAAGCCTTCGACCGCATGGCCGTGCGAATCGAGGAAACCGAGCGTCGCGCCATCGCTTCCGCCGAGGTAACCGAGGATCTTTCCGGAGATCCGCTGGAGCGGCAGTTCAAGCAGCTGGAGGTGGGCGCTGCCGCAAGCGATGACACCCGCCTGCTGGAGCTCAAGCAAGAAGATGGGTATTCTTCCCCCACCAGCAGCTATGAAAGCCGACAGCTCGGACAGGGGCAGGCAGGCCAGAGGGCGCTGAGTGACGGCCGCGAACAAACGCCCATACGGGAAGCGGAGCTGCTAGACGAGTTTGAGGCGCTGGAAAACGAGGAGCAGGGGCGCGCCTGAATGGAAGCGCCCGCCGTAGTTCCCGCCCGCACCACACCCGAGGCCCGCTCCGGGTACGCCCTGCTTTTCGCGGCGATACTGGGCGTACTCCTCCTGCTGTTCATGTACAGTGTAGCGGAGATTCTGCTGCTGCTCTTCATCTCCGCACTGTGGGGCCTGTACCTGGCGGCGATCACGGACTTTCTGCAGCGCTACTTCCGCTTTCCCCGCCAGGTAGGACTGTTGGCTGCGCTCCTGCTTACGACCGTATTGCTGGTGGCGGTCGGGTGGTTGATGATCCCGCCGGTCCTCAACCAGACAGACGCGCTGCTCAACACGCTTCCCGCGCTGCTTTCCACCTGGGAGGCGGACCTGCGAACCGTGGTAGCGCGCTACCCGGTGTTTGCCGGGATGCTCCCCCCGGCGGAAGGCGGTCGGGCGTTTGATGGCGTGATCGCCGGCATCGGTGCTTACGTTTCGGGGCTGTTTACCTACCTGTACAGCGCTTTTTACGCGGTCATTCACCTGTTCAGCGTGCTGGTGATGGGCGTGTACCTCGCACTGCGGCCGGGCGTGTACCGGGACGGGATCATCGCGCTGGTGCCGTACGTCCACAAAGACCTGGTCAGCGACATCCTGTCGGATCTTGGGGATACGCTCCGGGCGTGGATCGTGGGCCAGCTGATTGCCATGGTGATCCTGGGAGTGCTCACCTGGGGTGGGCTGCATCTCCTTGGCGTGCCCTACGCACTGGCATTCGGGGTGTTCACGGGCCTCGTGGCGATCGTGCCATTCTTTGGCACACTGGTTTCTACACTGCTGCCGGCGGCTTTTGTGCTTGGGGCAGGCGGCCCGTGGCAGGCGTTCCTGGTGCTGCTGCTCGGGGTGGCGGTCCACCTGATCGAAGCCAACTTCGTCGCGCCGCTGATCATGGAGCGGCAGGTGCACATGCCTCCCGTTCTCTCGATCTTGAGCGTGCTGGTGATGGCCGAGCTGCTCGGCGTGGTCGGCCTGCTGGTCGCGGTTCCCACCCTGGCGACCATCATGGTGATCATCCGCCGCATCTACATCCACCGACTGCTGGAGGGGAAGGGGTTCCGCCGCACCGTGCGGGACGCACCGGCCGAGATCCAGCTTCCGCCCGACGCCGCACTGGTGGACCCGCCAGTTCAGCCGGTCAGCGTTCCCGCCCTCCTGGAGCGATCCGAGACACCGTAACCGTACCCCGGGATGCTACCAGGAGATCGTTCCCTGTTTGCTCGTGTCCACTTCCTCCGCCTCGCCCGTGCTGAAAAGGAATTTCTCCGTGTTTTCCAGCAGGAACTGGCGGGCGTCCGGATCGCGCACGTTCAGTCCATAGTGGTTGATCAGCGCCGTTTGACGGCGGAGCCACTCCCCCCAACACACCTGGCAGATCTCGGCGTGAATTCGCTTGCCAAGGTGGTTGTTGAAGGGTGCAAAGGGCTGGGCGGCACGCGTTTCGCCACAGCGGGTGCACTGAATATCGGCCATGGGTATCCCTGGTTGAAAACGAAATGTCGAAGGAGAATATAAGCGAAGCGGTTCCCGTGCGCTTGTCCCACGACGGGCGGGTGGCCACCTGGAACCCGGCGATGACGCGGGCCACGCAGGTCACGCTGTACGTGCGCGGCGCCGATGGCTCACTCGAAGCGCGGCGTAGCGGCAACAGCGGCCGGGCCCGGGTTCGGCAGGGGGAGCGGATCGAAAGGGTCGTCGCCGCTGCCTAGCGGCGACAATCCCGGCTGCTTACCGCACCCGCTTCAGCGTCGGCTTCGCCATCCGGTACAGCAGGTGGAGCTTTACTTCCGGAAAGGAGTCCCAACCGGACGGAACGGGAGCAAGACGCCGCTTTTCGCTTCCAGCTTCAAAACACAGCCAGCCTTCTTCAAGGCCTGGCATCGGCACCGTCCGCGGTCGGGTCCGGCGGTCAGGGGCTGCCCTGCGGTCAGGAAGCCTGCGCCGCTCGAGTCCTGTATACGATTGCGGCGATGAGCCGCGTCGATCTGCTTTCCGGCGGTCGGGCGCCTTCTCCCCCTGTGGAGCGACGTCCCACACCTGCCACTCAGTCCCCGCCGGATCTCGATAAGTGCGAAGAGCCATAAGGAATACCTCCGTGTTAGGCGGTGGCGCCTTGCAGAAACTGGGCCGACGCCGCTAAGCGTTTGGCGTGCGCGGAGCTACGAAGCACGGTTATGGTTTCCCCGTCACGGTCTGGTAAACCCGTGCGCTGATCTCGCGCCCCGCCGCGTGGGCGGTCTTTGGAGCCGTGAACCCTCGGGTCAGTACCACGAGCACGTAGGGTGCGCGTCCTGGTGGGTACACGATGGCGGCATCGTGGTTGATGCGGGTGATGTTGCCCGTCTTGCTCGCCACGCGCGTACCCGGAGGGACCCCTGCCGGAATCATCTCCCGGAACTCCTGACGGGCCAGGATCTCCACCATTTCGCCTCCCTCGCGCGCAACCGCTTCCATCACCCGCATCAGGCCGTAGGCGGTGGTGGTGTTGTTCATGCCCCGGGCGTACGCAGGCCCGTCCTCCACGCCCCGCAGCACCCGCATCTCCGAGGCGCCGATCCCCTGCAGGGTGGCGGCGATGCGGGCCGGGTCGGCCCGAGCGATCAGCAGGTTGGTGGCTAGGTTGCTGGAGCGGGTGATCATCCGGTCGATCAGTTCCCGCACCGGGACCTGCTGGCCGATGCGGGTATACAGGGTGGTATCGCTATCGTCCCCGGGTGACAGGCTGTAGCGGCTCCCGTCGGCGATGCTGACAAACGAGTTGTGCACTGGGAGCGCCCCGCCGGTTTCGCCGCGGCGAAATAATTCCAGCATGACCGGGACCTTCATGGTACTTGCGGCGTGCATGGGCACGTGCGCGTTGATCAGCAGGGAATCGCCCGTGCCCAGGTTCCGGAAAGCCACGGCGATCTCCGCCGTATCGGCCGTGTGGCGGCGGATGATCGCCTGGAGATCGCGTTCCAGCCCCATCGCGGGGCCGGAGCGGGAACGTGGCGCACATCCGGCAATTGTGGCGAGCAGAAGGCCGAGTGCCGATAGCAAAAGTCGGTTCATGTTTTCAAGCTATGCGCTAGCGACGAGCCGGCAAGCCCCACGTGGCCCGCATCCTGCGCGGCGGCTGCTTCATGGAACTGCTCCCCGTCAACTGCAAGCTGGCCGTTGCGCTTGCCCGGCACATGCGCGCGGAGAGAGAAGACCCTCACCCGCCGCTGGCTGGACCGGATTGCCGCTCGGGTCGCCTTGGACCCCAACCGCGTTTTCCCCACGGACGAGCTCCTGGACCACGTTCCGTTGCTGATGACCGGCATCGCCGACTATCTGGAAGATCCCGGCGACGAGATCACGGCGGATGCTTCGGTCACCGGCAAGGCAATCGAGCTGGGTGATCTCCGCTTCGCAGGGGTTCGACGCGCACGAAATTCTCAAGGAGTACGAGATCCTGGGTGGGGTGCTCTTCGCCTTCCTGGCCCGAACGGTGGACGGGATCGAGGAGCCGTGCACGCGAGGCGAATTGCTGGTGTGCGCCCAGCGTTTGTTCCGGGCCGTATCGGTCATTCAGCAGGTCACGACCACCCAATACCTACGCTCCGTGGCCGCGCAGGTAGAAGAGCGCGAGCAGCGCCTGCAGGGCTTCAACCGCATGGTGTCGCACGAACTCAAGAATCGAATCGGGGCGGTGCTTGGGGCGGGGCAGCTCCTGGCGGAGCCGGTGATCGGAGCCAACGAGCAGCAACGGAGCAAGTTTGCGGCGATGATCGTGGAGAACGCAGAAGCTATGCAAGACGTGCTCGAGGACCTGCTGGAATTGTCGCGCATCGAGAGCGTTGACGTTCGCCAGCAGCGGAACGTGCTCCTCCCCGAGGCCGCCGCCGAGGTTGCGCGCCAGCTTCGGGACATGGCTGCGGCACGAAATGTGGAGCTGCGCCTGTCGCCGGACCTTCCCAGGGTGGAAGTCAATGCCGCGGCGGTGGAGCTATGCCTTTCCAACTACATGTCCAACGCCATCAAGTACTCGGATCCCGAAAAGCCCAGACGCTGGGCGGAAGTCCGCGGGATGACGCGGAGGCCGGTGGGAAGCGAGCAGGGGTGTGAGCTGGTCATCGAGGTGAGGGACAACGGGCTGGGTGTTCCCCCTGAGGCACGCGACGGCCTCTTCACGCGTTTCTTTCGGGCGCATAGCGGGACAGTCACTGGGGTTGAGGGCACCGGTCTCGGTCTCAGCATCGTCCGTGAAACGGTGGAATCACTGGGGGGCAATGCCTGGGCCGAATTCGACAGTACCGGCTCCGTGTTCGCGATCTCGATTCCGTGCGGGGATCTTCCTGCAGCGCAGCCCGTATAAACGGGTGTAGCAAACACCTGATCCGGTCACTCCTCACAATGCCTATCTCCAGCCTACCGAGCCCCGGGCGCCGGGCTATTCGAGCCGACGCCCTGAAGGACGCAATCACCGATCACGTTACCTACACACTCGCGCTCGACCGGGGCACGGCCACGGACCGCGATGTGTACATGAGCACAGCCTGGAGTGCGCGGGACCAGCTCGCGGAGCGGTGGGCGGCAACGCAGCAGCGCTACCGCCAGGAAGACGTGAAGCGGGTCTACTACCTGTCGCTCGAGTTCCTCATAGGCCGGACGCTGGGTAACGCACTCATCAACCTGGGAATTTCAGGCCCTACGGCCGATGCGCTGGAGGAGCTGGGATACCGGCTGGAGGAGATAGAAGATCGCGAGCCCGACGCGGGCCTTGGCAACGGTGGCCTGGGGCGGCTGGCCGCATGCTATCTGGATTCCATGGCCACGCTGGGTATCCCTGGATACGGATACGGGATTCGTTACGAGCACGGCATCTTCCGTCAAAGGATCGACGCGGAGGGGCGGCAAGTGGAAATGCCGGACAACTGGCTGCGCGACGACAATCCCTGGGAGATCGCCCGCCCGGACCGGACCTACCGGATACACTTCGGTGGGCACGTGGAGACGGAGGTGGACGAGGAGGGGCGGATACACTACCGCTGGCGCGGAACCAGCGATGTGCTCGCTATGGCGTACGACACGCCCATTCCCGGCTATGGAAATCACACCGTGAACACCCTTCGCCTGTGGGCAGCCAAGGCGACCGAAGAGTTCGACCTCGAAGACTTCATCCGGGGTGACTATCTCGCCGCGGTAGAGGCAAAGACGCAGGGCGAAACCATCTCCAAGGTGTTGTATCCGCCGGATGACACCGGGAACGGCAAGAGCTGCGGCTGAAACAGCAGTTCTTTTTTGTTTCCGCTACCCTGCAGGACATCCTGCACCGCTACCGAGTCGAGGGCCGCAGCTTCTGGGATTTGCCGGACAAGGTGCAGATCCAGCTGAACGATACACATCCCGCGGTAGCCGTTCCGGAGCTGATGCGATTGTTGATGGATGAGGAAGAGCTGGAGTGGAACGATGCGTGGGCGATCTGCCAGCGCGTATTCGCCTACACCAACCACACAGTGCTCCCGGAGGCGCTGGAGGCCTGGGACGAGGGGCTTTTCGGACGCCTGCTTCCACGGCACCTGGGGCTGATCCATGAGATTGATCGCCGGTTCCGGGCACAGGTGGCGGCTGCCTTCCACAAGATCCAGGGCGGGTGGAGCGCATGGCCATCGTATCCGACGGAGTGGTGCGGATGGCGAACCTGGCGATCGTCAGTAGCCATGCGGTGAATGGTGTCGCGGAGCTGCACACGCAGATCTTGAAAGAGCGCATCTTCGCCAACTTCCACGAGCTCTTCCCGGAGCGATTGACCTCGGTGACCAATGGCGTGACCCAGCGCCGATTTATGCTCAAGGCCAATCCGGGGCTGGCGGAGCTGTTGTGTGACGCCGTTGGCCGCGACTGGATAACGGATCTTGAGCGTCTTGCGGAGATCGAGCCCTTCGCCGACGATGCTGCGTTCCGTGAGAGCTGGCGCACCATCAAAGCTGCGAACAAGGAGCGGCTCACCGCCGTGGTGCGCGATGAAGCCTGCGTTGCGGTGGATCCCGCGGCGATGTTCGACGTGCAGGTGAAGCGGATCCACGAGTACAAGCGGCAGCTCTTGAACGGGCTGCGCGTCGCGGATCTGTACCTCACTCTGCGGGACGATCCGGACATGGACATCGTGCCGCGGACGGTGCTGTTCGGCGGCAAGGCGGCGCCGACGTACTGGACGGCGAAGACGATCATCCACCTGATCAACGTGCTCGGCGCGCGCATCAATGCAGACCCGCTCGTCAACGAAAAGCTGCGCGTCGCCTTCCTGCCGAACTTCCGGGTGTCGCAGGCGGAGCTGATCTTCCCGGGAAGCGACCTGTCCGAGCAGATCTCCACGGCGGGATATGAGGCGTCCGGCACCGGCAATATGAAGTTCGCCCTGAATGGCGCGCTGACGATTGGCACGCTCGACGGTGCCAACGTGGAGATCGCGGAAGCCGTGGGTGCGGAAAACATCTTCATCTTCGGCATGACCGCGGAGCAGGTGGCGGAGCATAAACGACGGGGCTACGATCCGCGCACGTGGGTGAATGCGAGCCCGCGGCTCAGCCGTGTGCTGGATTTCATAGAGGGCGGCTCGCTCACGCCTGAAGAGCCCACCTTGTTCCGGCAGACGGTGGATGATCTC
The DNA here is from genome assembly GCA_030447645.1 of Longimicrobiaceae bacterium. Taxonomy (GTDB): domain Bacteria; phylum Gemmatimonadota; class Gemmatimonadetes; order Longimicrobiales; family Longimicrobiaceae; genus JAUJOM01. The sequence goes on from JAUJOM010000048.1 coordinate 14,978, forward strand.
CTCAGCTACGACCGCTTCATGGTCCTGGCCGACTTCGACGCCTACGTGGCGGCACAGGATGTGGTGGACGCCGCCTACCGCGACACGGAGAGTGGACCCGCCGCGCGATCCTGAATGTGGCACGCTGCGGGCGATTTTCCAGCGACCGCTCCGTGCGGGAGTATGCGGAGCGGATCTGGAAGATCTAAAGGAGGTGAAGAGGTAAAGTATGGGCCGGGCCGCTGAGGTCCGGGGCCGAACTGCTTTGCGTTAGCTCCTGGAGCCGGTGCTCAGAAAACGTCTTGCCACGCGGATGTACCGGAGGTCCTGTTCCTGCGAGTTACGTTCTTGAGCTGCTCCGCATGGCGGAGGAACTCGAGGATGCCGACGAGTTCAGATGGATTCGTTGGCTAGCTGTTCCACGTCGGCCACCAGAGCGGCAAGCTCTCGTTGTTGTTCTCGCACCCGCGCCACGCCCGGATTGCCTCCTGGAGACAGGAGGCTTTGTAGACGGGGGGTGAATGCTTCGGGCTGCATTGGCAGCTTATTCAGCGCATGGGCCAGTTTCTTTTCACCCGGGAAGTACTCACGGTTCAATGCGAAGAGCACCTGGACGAGGGCATGGAGCACTTGCTGTACGATGGCGCTGGTGTAGATGAGGTCCACCCGCTCGATGGCGCTACGGTAGTGGAAATTATCAGGCCAGAATGCAGCTTCCGGCATGAACCGGCGTAGAATCGCCTGCCGCAGGGCCTCAGGGTAGACGCTGACCTGCTCCTTCCATAGCCGCAGTACTCCCTGTCGATCTTCCACGATCCGCATCGCGTGCACATCCGCCAGCGCGACGTAGTTGAAGAAGCCGACCGCTGTCCACGCAACATACTCGCGCCGAATCTCGCCCTGGATACAGGCTGCGAGCGTCGATCCAACCTGCTCTGTGCTCCGAAGCCAGCACTCCACCCGCCGGCCCTTGTACGAGAAGTCGGTCCCACCCTGGATAAAGGGATCCTCACGTCCCCAGGAAGCTGGTTCGGAGGTCGCGCCAAGCGTCTTCAGAACCTGTTCGGTTCGCTGCGCACCGGGTACGATCTGATGAGCAAACAGGTACACATCGACATCGGAGAGTGCGTCGCTGGTCCCCTTCGCGTAAGAGCCTCCAAGAGCGATTCCATAAGAGCCGATGCACCACGGCCGCACGAGTGGCAGGAGTTCGCGGACGAGGAGGTCGGGCGCATTCATGCCTTGTCGTTGTGCGGCATTCCTCTCAAGGGTGCGGCGTACTTGCATGCGAGCTTTCGCACGGTGGTAGAGTTGCGCATCGTCGCTGCCGTGCCGAGCGTCTTTTCCAGCAGCGCGCCGGAAAAGGCAGACTCGCTGATCTTGCCCCGACAAAGCCAGTAGACTTCCCGCTGATGCACGTGGAAGTCGTCCTTGTCGGTTCGGTACCCCTGGAGCTTTTGCCATGCCTGATCACCGGGCGGAGACCGCACGAAGGCGATCATCAGCGTGTGCTCATCGGCAACGCGGTCCGCCGCCAGCGGCCGGTAATCGGCAATGGCTCTGACCTCGGCCGCAGATCGAATGAAGGTAGCGACGGGGAACCCGAGTGCTTGCTGCAGGTGCTCTTCTATCTCACGTTCAATCGCGTGGGTATCGTTCCTCTGGCTCTCGAAGGCGACGTTGCCACTGGAGATAAAGGTGCTGACGTTGGCGAATTCGAGCCCCTCGAAAAGGGTGCGGAGCTGATCCATCTTCACCGTGTGCCCACCCACGTTGATTGCGCGCAGAAACGCGACATAGCGTCTGAGCGGGAGGGTGTCCAGCTTCACCGGGGTCTCAGGCAGGTCCGTGAACTTTCCGTTACATCGGCGCCCCGACAATGTACGAGTGCAGCTGCCGGTTCTCTGCCTCCGTGCTTTGGCGCAAGGCATTCACCAGGTCACCAATGGAGATCATGCCGCGCAGCTTCGATCCGTGGGTAACGGGCAGATGCAGAATCCGCCGTTCCGTCATGATATCCATCACTTCGCGCAAATCCACCTCCTGAATTGGGGATCAAAAGCGGTGCCGCGGTTCCTCGCATGATAGCGAGCCATCTGCACCAGCGGAAGGAACTCGTACGCCACGGATGGATCTTTGCCTTCTTTTCCAACATGGCAACGAGTGCGGCGATTCTCTTCGCGCGGGTCTCCGGTTTCCTGGCGGTCTGAATCCGGAACAGGATCGAGGACCTGTTGGCGCCATCGAGAGTGGAGAAAAAAGCCGTGGCCGTGGGACCGGCGTCGAGTTCCGCCTCAAGGTCCGCAGGCAGGCAGGCTGGCGGTGCGTTGTGAATCGTAGGCCGCGGCCCAGCGACCATCCTTCCTGGCGCGTTCAACGGCGACAAGGCCATTCGGCTTCATCCTGCCGGCTTCGCCCAAAGCCCGCACCTTTTCACGATTGATTTTGGACCAGATGCTCTTGGGTCCCCTGCGTGTGAACTTTTGCAGCCACGAGGCTTCATCGTAGCTTTTCTTCTGGCTGTCTATCCACCCGTAGCACAAGGCCACGTCAAGGGCCTCAGCATAGGATAGCGACGTGATGGCCGCCTTCCAGGCTTGCGGCTGCTCGAAGAGGATAATGGGCAGGTCTCCGGAACCGCGGCTCGGTGATTTCATCGGGGCTAGCGGGTTGCGGATGCTGCCGCGCTGGGCCGGGGGTACTCACTTCAACGGAGGTGCGCGGTATGCGGATGCTGGTTCTCGGTGCGGGAATGCAGGGGTCGGCCTGTGCGTACGATCTGCTCTCGAAGACACATCACGAGGTGGTCCTCGCGGATCTCCATCCCGACCATCTGCCCTCTTTCCTGCAGCCGTACCAGGGGAGCGAGCGCCTGACACTGGTGCGCCTCGATGCCCAAGACAGGGCGGCAGTGCGCGGTGTCATGAAGGGCGCGGCGGCGGTGATGAGCGCCTTCCCGTACTACCTGAACCTGGGAATGGCCGTGGTGGCGGTGGAATCCGGCGCGCACTTTTGCGATCTGGGTGGAAACACCGAGATCGTTCTCCGGCAGAAGCAATTGCACCAGCGCGCACGGCAGCGTGGCGTGAGCGTGATCGCCGACTGCGGCCTTGCCCCGGGCATGGTCAACATCCTCGCGGGCCATGGCATCCGGCAGCTCGACCGTCCCACCGCGGTGTACATCAAGGTAGGCGGGTTACCGCAAAACCCGCAGCCCCCGCTGATGGAATTCCCCGGTGTGGGCCCGGTCCTCTCGCGCACCCTCTCGGCCGCCTTGCCCGAACTGGGCACCCTCGGCCCCAAGCAGATCGCCTCCCTGGTGGGTGTGGCACCCCATGCGCGCGATAGCGGCACGCTCCGCGGCCGCCGCACCGTCTGGGGAGGGCGGGCTGAGGTGAGGCAGGCCCTCTACATGGGCGCTCTGGTTGCTGCACGGCACAACCCGCACATCCGCACCTTTTATCACCGGCTGCTCGCCCGTGGCAAGGAAAAGAAACGCGCACTCGTGGCGTGCATGCGTAAGCTCCTCCGCATCCTTAACGCCATGCTCAAACACCAACAGCCCTGGAACCCGGCTCTCGCTGCCGCTTCCGCGTGATTCCGGAGACAGTTGCTCTCCCACCTGTGGGAGAGGGACTACAACAGCCGCATCTCTCGCTTCGAGTCGCTTGCCTGCGCCTGCGGGGGAGATTCCTGCTGGCAACGCGGCGCAGCCGGGTGCCCGCGGCGGATCAGCGACCAGGCACCGGCTGCGTCGCCACCGGACAGGACGAGCAGGAACTCGTCCCCACCATAGCGGACCACCAGGTCCGAGCCGTGAGCTTCTTCACGCAGCGCGCGGGAAACCTCGCAAAGGAAGCGATCGCCCTCCGGGTGGCCATGCATGTCGTTGATTGCCTTGAACCCGTCCAGGTCCAGCATCGCCACAACCAGCCCGTCGCCACGGCGCGCGGCGGCGATGCTGTGCTGCAGCACGACGTCCATGCGGCGGGGAAGCGGGTCCGTAAGTGACAGGGCACGCACCTCCTCATACAGGCGGGCCCACTCGAGGGCAGCACCCGCCTGGTCAGCGAGCGTGCCGAGTAGGTGCCAGTCTTCCTGCTCAAAAACACGGCCCGTGCGGTGCTCCACCAGGAAGAGCACCCCCTGCTTACCGAAGGGTACGTGCGCGAGCGATGCCGCCCTGAGGCCGGCAAAGAGCGGTGCCAGCTCGCTCAACGCGGGTTCGGACTCCGCTGGTAGGTGCGCGGCGCCGAGCAGGCCGGCACAGGCGAAGGGGTTCAAAGGTGCCACAGTGGGAGCGCGGTGTGAATCGGCTCAGCCGAGCGCCTCGCACCCCGCCGCATTCGCGCTCCGGGCGGCTGCCACCAGCACCTGCGCCGACTCCATGCTCGGCTCGTACTGTGCCACGCCGGCACGGACTCCCACGTTGCGCGCGAGCCGCCCTTGGACGCGCTCCATCACTTTGACCGCGGCGGATCGGTCGACTTGCGGCATCACGATGATGAAATCAGCCTCGCCGTCCCGGACCGCCACACCGTGGCCGCGCGTTTCCTGCCGCACCACTCCGGCGGCGGTGCGGAGGTCCTCCCTGTCCTGGCTTTCCAGCGCGAGCGTGATGACGCTGAGCGCTTCTCCCCGGTGGACGGAGCACCAGGCGTGCTCCAGCACGGCATCCCTCTGGGCGCCGCTGGTCAGGCCGGTGACAGGATCGGTGAGGGAGAGCCCAGCCACGCGGCTAAACAGGCGGACCCGCTCCAGCGCGGCTTCGGCCTGTACGGTGAGGGCGCGGAGCAGGTACCAGTCCTCCGCCTCCCACACGCGCTCCTGCCGGCGCTCCAGCAGTACGACCATCCCGCCCTGCGCGAAGGGGGCATGCGCCAGGCACACGGCGCGTTCTTCGGAGAACAGGGGCGCCAGTGGGGTAAAGGCGCTGTCTCGCCCGGACGCCAAATCCGTGGGGCCGATCAGCCCGGCGAACTGAGGTGCGCTCCGCAGGCGAAGGCGGTCGAGGTCAATGCCGACCCTGGCGTCCGGAAGGGGCCAGACGGCGCTGGACTCGGACTGCCGCAGGAAGACGAGGCAGGTGTGCGCACCCACAATCCGGATGGCGTGCTCCGTGAGCGCGGAGTATACCTCCTGTGCTGTCCGGGCCCGCTCCAACTCCTCGGAGTACGCTGTGAGCTGATCCGCGAGCTGCAGCCGGCGCCACCTTCGCTTCCACTCCCGGCGCCACACCACGCCGTCCGAGACCGACTCCAGCTGCAGGCGTGGGGCTTGCCCGTCGAAGGCGGGGGCGGAGCTGAACTCGCCGCGAACCATCTCCGCCATCCAGCCCAGCGCCATGCTGGAGAGATCGCCGTCCATGTTGGCCGAGACGGTGGCGCCGTCTCCACACAAACCGAGGTCTTCGGCTCGACGATGCTGTCGCGGATCTATATTCAACACGGTTATGCCCTGAAGAAGTGTATGTACGACTCGGCGCCGAAGCGGCATTACGATTTAAGCCGTGAGCCCGGGGGCGACCCGTGCCCACCTGGGATCTAGGCAGGGTCCATGCCGCGCATGTATAATTCTGTAACCCGTTGTAGTTGTGCATGTTACCGAGATGCACACGCCATCTGGATGGGCTACGGTTGTAACTTCTAAGTAACACGTGTTCCGAAAACGTAACACCACAATCGC